>NZ_JAJEJT010000005.1 GCF_021390645.1 Paraburkholderia flagellata | reverse complement strand
CGGCTCGGCCGTACGACGAACTCAGCTGCGAGGCCGGCGGCAAATCAGACTGTTCGATTCTCGGATAGCTGTACATGTGCGATCACCAATAGGGACTCGTGAGCCGAGACATTCGAGCAGCGTGACGCTGCCGTCGACCACCTACTCTGCGCCCAACATATACCGCGAATCGACAGTCGGCGGAAATGGCCCCGCTGCGACGATATCGCTCGCTTCGCCCATCCGGGCGCTGCGCCTTGGAGGCCACCAGGCGCCGTACCGACTTTTTTCTACAGCTATGCCGGCAAAAGACCAGCAATACGGTAGCTTTCAATTAACCCATCATAGACGGCGATATCCGCGCGACTTCTGGCGATGAGTTGAGCGCCAGCGACGGCTGCGAAGATTGCTCGAGCACGTCCCTCGCGCTCCTCTGCGCTGGCAATGGCCGTGGCGGACAACACCTTGCTCAACCACGCAACATTCACATCTGCAAAGGCTCGGACCTCTTTCGTCACCGCTTCCGGCAAGTCATCAGATTCGGCAGCCATGAAACTGCACAGGCAGATGCGATTACCGCTCTTCAGCGCCTTGCGAAACGTTTCTGGGTAGCGGCGCAGACAGTCGACCGGGTCTGCGGATTCGGCCAAAAGTGCATTCAGAGTGGCTTCCGAGTCTTCCCAATAACGCCTCGCCACCGCTGCTCCGAGATCGGACTTGCTTGCGAAGTGATGGTAGATGCTCGCAGCCTTGATGCCGACAGCTTCAGCAAGATCACGAAAGTTCAGGCCGCTATAGCCGTGCGCCTGCGCAATCCTGGTGGCGGCCACCAGGATTCGTTCCCTCGAGCTCAAACCTGAATCGTTCTTCACTACGACCGCCTCCGCAAACTGGGATGACTGTTGACACAGCGAATTATACCTTTTATGTTAAACCTAACAAACGTTAGGTAGGTAACGGACATACTCCCCCCATTTCCTTCGATCTTGTGTACCCGCCACCCGTAGAGGTAAGCATGACATCAGGCATCGTTAATTCCGATTCAACCAAACTCCCGATCATGACGATTTACGATTTCCCCACGGGACCCTACCCAACCCGCGTGCGTATCGCTTTGGCCGAAAAGAATCTGCAATCACGTGTCGAGTTCGTCATGGTGGATCTCTACAGAGGGGAGCACAAAAGGCCCGATTTCATCTCAGGGAAGAACTACTCAGGCACGCTGCCGGTCCTCGAACTCGATGACGGAACCTGCATCGCCGAATGCACCGCGATTACCGAATACCTCGATACGCTCGATGGTGCACCCACGCTGACCGGCAAAACACCGCTCGACAAGGGCGTGATCCACATGATGAGCAAGCGCGCCGAACTGGAGTTACTCGACGCCATCAGTGTCTATTTCCACCACGCCACGCCTGGACTCGGGCCCGAAGTCGAGCTCTATCAAAACTCCGAATGGGGATTTCGTCAGCGCGACAAAGCCCTGAGGGGCATGCGGTACTTCAATGACGTCCTGAGAAAGCAACCATTTGTCGCCGGGGATGCATTCTCGATGGCCGACATCACCGTCATCGGCGGCCTGGTCTTTGCGTCGATCGTGAAGCTGCCGGTGCCCGCAGAGTGCGAATCCCTTCTCGCCTGGTACGCGAGAATGCGCGAACGCCCGAGCGTCAAAAGCCAGCCGGCATTTACCTGAAATCGCAGCTGTTGTCGGCCTTCATTGATGAGCGACCAATCGTTGGTTGCAAAACTGGGGCGACCGATTCGCATGAATTGGACGGCAGGTGAACTCAGTCGCGACCGGATGGCTACATCGCCAAGGTCGCGCGGCGGATCGGTCGGTCGTTGCGGCATCACGTAGTGTGTTGCCCTGCCCCCTCCGGGCGGCCCGCTCCAGACCGGAGCAAATCAACGGCATATTTGCGGCGCCACAGCTCGGCCGGCGAAACCGGCCATGAGCGGTCGTTGGAGCATTGCTCACAGATCGGCGACAATCGGACCTTCTGGAAAGCCATTTTTTCAACTGCGTTGATGTCCTGGCCACTGAGTGCTTCAAGTGCAGCCAGATTCGCGCCGCTCTTGTCCACGGTAACTATCTCGGGCTCGCCGTTCTGTTCACCTTCTCGAAGTAGCAGCGAGCTACTTGACCGCGCAAACGCGATTAAGCCTTCCAGACCTTTAAGAACGTAGGGCCCGAGACACATCGAACCAGTTCGCCACATCATGACCGCAAGAAGAAGCCTGGCGCTCATTCCGGCATGCGTGCTTGCCACTTCTCTGCACGGCCACGCGCAATGTGTCGACCTGGTCGCCAGTCTTGACGACGGTCAGTTGATGCAGTCGCGAATCGCGCTGGTCGACCGTGCCACGCCTACCGAGCAGATCCGCGTCCTCGCCTACATCTTCGAAATCGATCAGACCGGCGGCCTGCTGTTGCATCATCTGGTCGAGGCTGCGCGCCGCGGCGTGCCGGTCAAGCTGCTGATCGACGGCATCGGCCCCGAGCCGCACTTCCCGTTCGAGGACGAGCTCATCGTCGCCCTACACGAGGTGGCTCCCGGCATCGAACTGCGAATCTTCCATCCACGATCAGATCTCGTCGAGATTTCGCATCGCATGCACGACAAGCTGTTCCTGGTTGGCGACACTGCCGTGATCGGCAGTACCTCGATCTGGGATGCGAGCTTCCGCAACTGGCTCAGCGAGCGCGATCTGATGGTGTCGGGCAACGCCGGCCAGGACGCCTCCTCCCTGCACGCCATGTACCAGCATTTCGACTTGTTCTGGAATAGCCCGGAAGTGGTTCGCCCCGAGCCGGAAAAATTCCTCGAAATCGCAAGTCCTTATCGCGTCTCGCAGGCTTATGCGACGCTGGATCCGGCGCGCATCCACTATTGGCGCGAATGGCTGCTGGCTCCGCTCAACGGTGCAGCCCGGGCGACGGACCTGGTCTCTACCGATACACCAACTGCCTCCGATACGCCTGATGATCCCGCCGCTCCGCCCGCTTCCGGAGCGGATTTTGATCCTGCCTGGATGCCGGTCCCCTGCGAGCGCCTGCGCTATGTCCACGACTGGCCCGACAAGCGCTCGCCAGGCACGCTGCAGGACATGCTGCAAGCGTTCGATACGGCGCAGCACGAGATCCTGATCATCAACCCCTACCTGATCCTGGTGCCGGAACTGCGCGAGGCGCTTGAGCGCAAGCAGCGCGAAGGTGTCCACGTGATCCTGGTGAGCGCCTCGCTGGCGAGCATCACGCAGGAATTCCCCGCAGTCGGTCGCGCCTACGCCGACGATCTGCCCGGCTTGGTGAATGCCGGGATCGAGGTGCGCGAGTATTCCGACCGAGACAACCGCATGATGCACGCCAAGCTGGTCCTCATCGACGGCCATCGATATTATCTCGGCAGCTTCAATTTCGATTCGCTGTCGGCCCGCTTGAATACCGAAAACGGCCTGTGGATAGATATCCCTGAGGACGGGCTCGATCCCTTGCAGGACACCGTGGCGTACTACCTGCGCAACTCAAACTCGGTGAGCGACGCCAATAGCCGCCTTCTGGCGGATCCCGATGCGCGCTGCCGGGCCGCCGGCTGCGGCGGTGCCTGGCGTTGGGTGACGATGCTGATCAGGAACTTCCTCTGAGCGCGGCGTGCCCTATCGCTAAACTACGTGGCCAGTTCGGGTCGCCGTCCGCACCGTGTCGCGCAGTAGTCGGCCAGGAGCGGCCACAAACTGTCGTTCAGTGAGCGGATGAACTTGCCGTTGGAACGGCTGCATTATCCTGAATCCGACGGACGAGTTAAGCGAACAATGCGGCTTTTGCAGCATTGGGGCATCTTGGGTTTTACGTCAGCAATTCAGCGTGGTGGCGGCTTCGTTGCGCGTCCTACCGGAGCAGTCCCGCGTCTGGTACGTCTGCGCGTAGCCTTGGGCCTCATGATGCTTTGTCACTGACCTGATAACCGCTTGCACAACCGCACTGATGCCAGACGTCCAGTCGACAGTAAAGCATGACTTGAATATGCCCTGAGCGCGCCCCCGACGCGCTCCAGGCCCGGACGTCCAATGCTTGTGGATTCTCAGTTTGCCGACCGTTGTTGAGCTGACAAAACAGCGCCGAGCTCCTCGTCAGTTAGTGCGGGCGTTGTTGTGAAAGAGAAGATATCACCCCATTCCATCACCATCGCCGCGACTGCGCTGGCGTCCGTCGCTTCAACGATTGCAACGCCTCTAAACTCGCCGCCTGCATGCCAGCGTCCCAACATTTTGACGTTGTCGGGCGGCTGACCGCCTGTTTTCATGAAGCGCTCAATCGCAGCCTGCTGCATTGCCGGCTCACCTTTCCATTGAACAATGAATTTCATGACGAATGTCCCCTCCACGATGGCGATGCCGACTCGTGGCACGCCCGCTCTTCGCGGTGGACGCCTCGACATCGCGACGGTTCGTCGCCCACTTGCCGGCGTGGATTCTTCGCATCGTCCATGCCCTCGGGCGAAGCCACGAGATACCATCGAGGATAGGTAAACCGGCTAGGTCACTACTCCAACCGGGTGAGCGTAGTGTGCGACACCGCACATACGAATTCGATGACTTGCCGGGCGATCGGACGATGACTTTCTGGTAAGGCCGACAACTTAGCACGAGTGACGGCACGCAATGACCGTTCCACTCAGATACCCGCCCTCGCAATTCCGACTGCGCGACCGGTCGCTCAGGGTCGATTTGCGCCGACCGTGTCGGGCGGTCGTCGGCCACGAAGCGTCATTCGCCATTACAGATGCACGGTCACTCAGGCGGCCGCTTCGCATCAAATAGCAGACCACCGGCGTGAGAGCAACTCGCGTGGGCTTCGGGCTTGGCCAGCAGCGTGGTTCATCAGTTTGAACACTCATCGTAATCGGTGTCCGCGCCATGGTGAGTTCGTGCCTCGGCTACGACCCATCAGCCTGGGTCTTGCCGTTCGCGGCGGTATTGGATCGGCGAGATACCACGCGCCAACTTGAACGCGCGGCTGAAAGAAAATTCCGACCCGTAGCCAACGCGCAAAGCGATTTCACCAAGGCGTAGCTGGGTTTCCTCGAGCAGCTGCGCAGCAATACCCATGCGCCAACGCGTCAAGTACTGATGGGGCGGTTCGCCCACCAGGTCGCAGAAATTGCGGGCGAATGCGGCACGCGACAACGTGGCTTCTTTGGCGAGTTCCGCCAGTGTCCAGGCACGTTCGGGTGATTCGTGTATCCGCGCAAGGACCCGCGCCATTTGCGGAGATCGCAAGGCCGAAAACCAATCGCTATCTGCAGGGGAAGCACCAATCGCCCATTCGCGCATCAAGTAGACGAACAGGGAAGAAAGCAGATTCCGCACCACGATATGGTTGCCAAAGTTCGGTGTCTCAACTTCGTTACGTAGCATGCGCAGCGTATCGCTCAGCGGGGAATGTCCAGGTTCCATCCCGGCACAAAGCAATACAGCCTGCGGAAGCGCCCGCAACGCAGGGAGTACCAAATGTTGATCCAGGTTGAACTGGCCACAGATGAGCGTGGTGGCTTTGGGGCCACTGTCAACGACACCATCGTGCCTGGCCAGAAACTTATCGAGCGCAATGGCCTTGCCCCGCTTCGAATGCACGACTTCATGCGCACTGCCACGCGGAAATAGAACCAATTCCCCGGCGCGTAACTCCATCGTTTCCGCACCAGCCTGGCGAACGAACGCATGTCCTTCCGCGGCGAAATGGAACACCACGGCATCGCGAGATTTCACCGCGAATCCCCACGGCCCAGTCACACGCGTCCGTACCAGCACAAGGCCATCCGCGCGGACCGCTTTCAACCACCCGTTCAATGCTTCCATGACGTCATCATATCAGGATGAGACGAAATGACATGTATTGAGGACGTATTGGTATGGATCGTCTTCGTCGAACCGACTTCAATACAGGAGACGGAACCCTCAAAGGCGAGACCATGAACAGAGAACTGATTCAAGCTGCAATCGATACCATCTACGCGCGCGTCTTCAACAAGGGCGAGTCCGAACTGCTACCGGGCCTGGTCGCGGGTCCCTATATCCAGCACAACCCGTTGTTTCCGGATGGCACCGATTTCATCTGTGGCTTTATAAAGCAGGTCGGCAAAGTGCCGTGCGAGGTCAAGCGCACTGCGATCGACGGTGACCTCGCTTTCGTCCATGTGCGCTATCTGGACTGGGGCGGCAAGGAAACTGCAGGCGTCGACATCTTCCGTTTCGATGCCGATGGAAAGATCGTCGAGCACTGGGATGTTTTGCAGCCGGTGCCGGAAACGGCCAACAACACGAATACGATGTTTTGAGCGCCTGCCGGAAGATGGGATCGAATGAAAGACAGCCCGCTTCGCATCAACATCCTCTGAAGGACATGACATGGCTGAACCGCCAGGCATTGAGAGCGTGAAGTTCATCGAAATTGAGGGCCTGAAGATCCGCTTCCGACGCAACCGGGGCGGGACAGGAATTCCCGTGGTGCTGACGAGTCCCTGGCCGGAAAGTTTGTATGCCTATCATCGAATCTGGTCGATCCTGGGTACTGAAGTGTCTCTTGTCGCAGTCGACATGCCAGGTTTTGGACAATCGGAAAGCCGGCCGCAATTGATGTCGCCCCGGGCGATGGGGCAATTCATTCCGACGATGCTCACTGCGCTCGGCCTCGACCGTGTCCATGCCATTGGGCCCGACGTTGGCACCTCCGCGCTTCTCTTCGCGGCCTACGCCCGTTCCGACTTGTTCGAAAGCCTGGTGGTCGGAAGCGGTGCCACTGACGCCGCGCTCACGGCAGGGGCATTGAAGGACTTGATCAACGCTCCATCGACAATCTCCTTCGAAGAAAATGGCGAGGAGATCGCCATCGGCGCCATCGAACAGGTGATGCGGATCAATCCGGGCCAACAGGTGCTCGACGACTATCGAGCATCTTCTGCCGGACGGCGTTTTGCCGAGGCGATGGCTTACGTGCGTGCCTATGCTGTCGATCTTCCGGCCCTGCAGGCCGTGCTTCCCAGCATTCACACCCCCACTTTGAGCATTTGGGGAACGCATGATCCTCTCGTGCCCCCCGAAAACGCCAGGATCCTCGACCGGGCGTTGCCAAGAACACGCTCACTGATGCTCGAAAGCGGCCATTTCGTGTGGGAGGACAACTCACAAGAGTACGCGACAGCGATTCTGCAATGGCTTCGAGGCGGCTACAAAACTGCTTAACGCCGGTCCGGTACCGGAATGTCGTCTGTCAGTTAAAGCATCATGCCAGGGCCTTGACGCATTCCAACGCAGTGTATGCGGCTCAGCCGGTGGCGGCCGACACGTCAACCGACGCTTGAACGGCCGCTGCACATTGAAACTCGCCGCACGGTTCGCAACATGGCGATCGACAGCAAAGGGTCGGATCCTGCCGGTCGTGCCAACCAGCGAGCGGTCTGAAACTGGTGGCGCAAAGGCATCTACGCAGTCGCGGGGGAGATTAACTCGACTCGTCCTCCTCGGCCACCCTTATAATCCGGCATGACTTCTCCCCTCTTCCGCGCAGCAAACTTACTGCCGCCAGCACCGGCTTCTCGATTCATCGGGTTCTTGGCCGCGCATATCTCAGCGGGCCATTCACCGTCCACGCGCGTGGAATGCACATTCCATGAGCTGCGGCCGACGATCGTATGAAAATACCCAAACGACTCGCACCGCTTCTCGAAGAAGGACTTATTGACGAAGTCATCGGACAGCTGATGAGCGGCAAGGAGGCAACAGTCTATGTCGTGCGCAGCGGCGAATCGACGCGTTGCGCCAAGGTCTACAAGGACGCGAAGCAGCGCAGTTTTCGGCAGGCCGCGTCGTATCGGGACGGTCGCAAGGTCAAGAACAGCAGGCAGGCGCGGGCGATGGAAAAAGGTACGCGCTACGGCCGTCAGATGCAGGAAGCGTCTTGGCAGAACGCTGAGGTGGACGCGCTGTTCCGACTCGCCAACGCAGGTGTGCGCGTGCCGCAACCCTATATTTGCACCGACGGCGTGTTGCTGATGGAACTGGTAATCGACGAGGTGGGTGACGTCGCACCACGGCTCAACGACGTCGATCTGACCGAAGCCCACGCCCTCGAACTGCACGCGCTGCTGCTGAACCAGGTTGTCCGCATGCTCTGCGCGGGCGTAATTCACGGCGACCTGTCGGAATACAACATCCTGCTGGCAGGGGATGGGCCGGTGATCATTGATCTGCCACAGGCCGTCGATGCAGCCGGCAACAACGAAGCCGCCTCGATGCTCAAGCGGGACGTCGACAACCTCGCCGCGTACTTCGGACGGTTTGCACCGCAAATACTCACCGCGAGTTATGGCACGGAGATCTGGGCACTCTTCGAAGCCGGGCGGCTACATGTCGATGCCGAACTGACCGGTCGGATTGAAGTCGACACGCGACCTGTGGACCTCGATGGCGTGCTGCAGGAACTCGAAGAGACACGTCTTGAGGAAGACGCGCGAGTGCGGCGACTCCAGGAACTGAGCGCGGGCCGGTAACCGTGCTCGATGTTCCCGAAGATCACCCGAGGATGTCGCCGCTCAGCCAGTTTCTGCCATTCAAGCCCCTCTGCGGGATGGTGCACGATCGAAACACCCAACACGAAGCACTTGACAACTATCCGGCAATGAATAAAATGACTGACCAGACACTTATCAAAGAAGTTGGAGCGAGCAGGCGATGGCCAGACCGAAAAGTGAAGCGCGGCGCCAGACGATCATCGATAGTGCGATCAAGCTGATCGCCCGGGAAGGCTTGGGGGCAGCTACAGCCGCCATCGCGAAAGAAGCGGGCGTGCCTAATGGCTCCCTGTTCACGTATTTTCCGACCAAGGTCGAGCTGTTCAACGCGCTCTATATCGAGATCAAGGAAGAGCTGATTTCTACCGTTGACGATGGCCTATCGAACGCGGGGGACGAGCGCGAACAGTTGCTGCACGTATGGGCGCGGTGGACTCGGTGGGGCGCAGCCAATGGCGAGAAGCGGCGAGCTCTCGCCCAGCTAAGCGTGTCGGAGGACGTTCTGGAATCGACAAAAATGTCGGGGTTTGCTGCCGCCCATCGGTCCGTTAACCTGATCCGTCACGTTGCGCGTCACGGCGCGCTGCGGGATCAGGATTCCGCGTTCGTCGGAGCAGTCGTGGAGTCCCTGGCGAACACGACGATGGATTTCATGAGTCGGGACCCAAAGCGTGCCGAAGAGGTCTGCATGTCGACATTCGAGTTCCTGTGGAAAGCATTGCGGTAATTTTTTTCTTCTTTAAATGACTGTCTAGTCATACATTTAATGAAAAGGAAATTCAACATGTCTAAAGTTTGGCTAATTACTGGAAGCGGGAGCGGACTGGGTCGAATTATTGCCGAGGCAGCTTTGGCCGCCGGAAACCAGGTCGTCGCGACCGCCCGTAACGTCCGCCAGTTGAACGAACTGGTAGCGCAATACGGCGCGAATGTGCGGGCGGTCGAGCTCGACGTCACGGACGAGTCTCAAGGTCAGGCGGCCATCGATGCAGCGATCGATGGCTTCGGGCGACTTGACGTGCTCGTGAACAATGCTGGGTACGGTGAGACACGTCCGTTCGAGCAGGTTCCCTCGAACGAGTTTCGCCGACTGGTCGAGACGTGCTTTTTCGGCGTCGTGAATCTCACTCGCGCTGCGCTTCCAATCATGCGGCGGCAGCGCAGCGGACACATCATTCAGATTTCTTCGTTGGGTGGTCGTACGGCGTTCCCGGGCAACGCGGCCTATTTCGCGTCGAAGTGGGCCGTCGGTGGCTTCACCGAAGGTCTCGCGCAGGAGACTGCACCGTTTGGCGTCAAGGTTACCGCGCTTGAGCCGGGTGGAATGCGTACCAATTGGGGAAAGCGTGCGAACGCAGACCGACCGGCCTTATTGCCAGATTACGAACCCTCAGTCGGCGCAAGCGTGAAACAGCTGGAGGGCTATTGGGGCAATGAGTCTGGGGACCCCATCAAAGTTGCACAGGTTATTCTCCGGATCGCCGACGCGGAGAGAGTGCCGCCGCACATTCTTCTCGGAAGCGACGCTTTCCATTTGGCGCGTCAGGCGGAGCAAGCAAGAGCAGCCGATGCAGATCGTTGGCAAGCGGTCAGCGTCTCAACTGACGTAGGTGCTTCCGGCTCCATTCCCACGTTTCCGACGTATTGAATGGCCTTAAGCATTGCAAACTATCCTGAGCGGCCGCTTTGAGGAAAGGCGACTGGCTGAATCGTCGACTTCTGCCGGATGCAGTCGAGCCGACGACAGCATCCGTCCGTCGGCTAGCCGTCGGACCGGGTGCGGCCACAACCTGCCGTTCGGAGGTAACGAAAATCGTGCCGTTGCAACGACCGCAATATTCGAGAACCGGACGCCATAGAACACCGCAGTCGACTCTGGCCGTATGCCGGTGACAACCACAAGCTTTATGCATTCGCGGTAGGGAAACAGTGAGTCCGCGATGCCGGACGTCTCAGTGGAAGCCGCGTGAACTGATGTAAGCGCTCAAACAAATACAGGCGCGGTATCTTCGACGCGTGTGGCAATGATGCTTGCGTCATGCAATGCGCAGCGTCGCGTCGATGCGCATGCCCCGCTTGATGAAGAGGGTGACCGGCGTCTTTTCGCAGATTTCGGCAAGGCGCGCGCGTTGCGCCTCTTCAAGCGGCCCTTCGACATGCCCGTCACGACAATCTCAGCGTTCGCGTCGACCTCGACCTTTAGCATGACATGTACCGATTCACCTTGCAGTTGCACGCGGAGCGGGCCTGCGTACTTGTTCAGCCCGGGCCGGCGTGGGTACTGGTGAACGGCGCTCTTTGAACGGATCAGGCCTCTCCGCCTTGAGCACATCCGGCATGGAGGGGCCGCTATTTTGTTTAGGTGGCGTGTGGACTCCTGTCCCCTTGTCCGTTTTCCTTCGTCAGTGATCGATCGACGGCAATCTGGTTGCATTGGCGGTCCTCACTCGCCATTCGCTATCTCCGCATCTGAACTGCTGCATCCAGACCTGCTTGACGTCGTCCTGTTCGACCACATCGGCCGCTACAATGACACGCTTTTGGTAGTTGCCCAAGCAGCTGACGGTGATCCCGCGCGAAGCGATCGCGTCATCCACAGAGCGAAGCGCAGAAATTTCGACGACCGGCTCATCTTTCTCGTCTCCCGCGTAGACCTTCGATGCCCCGAGCACGGTCAGGTCGTCAAACCATCGAACAGCCCACGTGCTGTCAGTTGCCCTTCGTTCGAGGACCACGTCACGCGACCACCAAGCCGCTTCGGGCGTTGGTTTCGGCCCCAGCTCGATCGGTTGCACGGCCGGCGCAGGACCTGCAGTCAAGACTAAGGCGAGCAAAGTCGCGGGAGCAGACTGTTTCATCACTTGCCTTCCCGTTTTCCTGTTTCAGTCGATCGCAGCGGCGCAAGCGTCTGTAGGTGCTGCCGCAACATGGCCGACCACGGGAATAATCTTCAGTCCCGCCGATACGACGCGGCACGGCGCGGCTGCTGCGCCACAGCCGCTCAATCCGGTGAAAATGCATAAAGCAAGCATTAGACGCTTCATTCTTTTCCTATGCCCTTTTTTGATGCTGATTTTCTAGTGACTATGATCAGGCGTCGTCTTCCCGCCGCCCATCCATGCCCATCTCCATTTTCTTCTGTCAGTGGCTGCCGCCTGCGCTGCTGAAATGCGGTCCCGTCGGAACATATACCTCGAATTGTTGGGCATTCGACGCCCGCTGGCATTCCGCGCGTTCGGCCTCGCTCGCGAGCTCGTGTGCTTTGAGCTTGTCCCTGCATCGCTGGAGCCGCGCTTTGGCATCGGCCGGATGATCTGCGTACCATTGTTGGGTATTGCCATACGCTGCCACCATAGCCGCCGAGAGCGCAAGACCAAATGTCGCAGCGAGGATGTGTTTTCTCCTAAATGGTCGCTTCTCGTTTTCCGCGCCGTTGTTTAACGCATCTGCGCCGCGGCACGTTCCTCCGCGTCCTTCCGCTTCTGCTCTTTCGCCATGTGATGACCGACAGCGCAGCCGACGATTGCGCCGGCAACCGGATGATGCCCCGCCACGTGCCCTGCTACGGCGCCAACGGCCGCACCTATTAAAAAGCCTGCCGCTTGAGCGTTGCCGACAGCAACGGATAGCAGGGCTACCGCCATACAGATTGCTTTCTTCATTCTTTTGTCCCTACGTTCATACCAGCTCGCGTGGGCGGATCTACGACGCTTCCTGGTTATCCAAATTGCAGTCGGCAAGTTCAAACCTGTGCGACGACCCCGCGCGGACGATCGGCGGTTTTTGAGGAATGCCCCATGCACACAATAACGCGTCGAACGAAGGCGCGGGCGGGCCGGATTTCAGTACCGGCAGCTCACGTCCTGTCAATGTGTACTGGACACGCTCACTGGGGGTGGCTCCAGGCCGCTTAACGCGCTCGAGCACGCCGTGGCGAACCGCGTACTGAACTGCATCTGACGCTGCGCGCGAATTCAACGTCCCGCTTGCCGCGATTTGCTTGACTGTCGCCGCACCATGCTGACGCATCCATGCGGAAAGCTTCTCGGCGTTTTGGTGTACCTTCATCGGTATGTTCCGCTGTTGGTGACTCTAAGAAGTGCCTCTGGCCAAGCTCCGAACGTCGCTGGCGTCTCTTGCCTAACCCTTCCTTATCGGCATCTGCACCCAAATCTGTATATCCAAACGACGGGTCTGATTAAAACTTGTGCAAAACGCTTTCAATCGGATAGGTTGACTGCTGCGACGGCTTCACGGAGCTCTCGCTGCGATACATCCAGGCATGGCGCAACGTGATCGATATGCGAATGGCCTATGAGCACCTGCACGGTTTCGAGCGAGTGGCCTTGCGCTACGAGGCGGCTGGCAAACGTTCTTCGGCCGCTGTGGCTACTGTATCCGCTACCAAGGCCTGCCGCTCGATACAGGCTCATGATGTAGTTCTGCAAGCTGTCAGCGGCAAGATACTCCATTACCTCGCCTGCGAAGTTCACGCTCAGTTCGAATGCGCTTCCTTTCTGTGTCTGGATCAGCCGTGCGCAGGGCATTAAGCCACGGTATTCGCTCCGATCCAACAATACGCCGTCACCGCGGCTGTATCTCCACTCGACATAACGATCGGAAGCCTCGATCGTCCTCGGATGAGAGAGGAACACGCACCGCGAGCGACAACCCTTTGTCACCTTGTCCAGTCAAAGCAATTTCCTCTCGCCGAGCGCCTCACCGCGAAAGCATGTGATGCACCTCTTCCGCCGCCCGCAAGCGGCCGTCGGGTTGCGGGCTGTCAATGCCCCTTGTTGGCCGAGGCCGTGTAAAAACGCGCAGAACGGCCGACCGGTGACGCCCGATTGGGAGCGCAGTTGCGTTAGGCCGAGACGCAGGCAGGTGACGTGATCGTGTTTTCGGGCAAACAGCGTCGGCGCGCGGGAGTTCACGCGCCTGCCAGCTTCATTGCACGCATCGTCTTTGCGAACCCGAGAATTCTGATGACCCGTTTTAGGTTGTAGGCCAGTACGTGCAAACTCATTTCAGCGGCGACATGGCCGAGTCCGCGCGTCTGGAAATGCGTCGTCCCCATCCAGTGCTTGAGTGTGCCGAACACGTGCTCGACCGTCCGCCGTCGCATCGTCATGGCGTCGAGCTGGCGATCCAGCCTGGACTGCATCGCCTCAAGCACCGCTTCGTGTTCCCATCGTCGAATACGCCGGTAGTCGGTGGGCGTGCACCGGTTCTTTATCGGGCATTTCGGGCAAGCACTGCTCCAGTAGGTACGCAGGGCCATCGGAGTTTCGCGCTCGACGGAAGTAAATCGGTAAATCGCCCGCTGCCCCGCTGGACATAGGTATTGGTCGTCTTTGGCGATGTAGATGAAGTCGGCCCGATCGAATCGTCCATCTGCCTTTGCGCTGGAGGTCTGTGTTTTTGGCACCAGCGCTGCAATACCCGCGTCATCGCATGCTTTGATCTCCGTGGCACTGTAGTACCCGCGATCGGCCAGCGCCCGGATCGTCTTCCTACCCATTGCATCGCGTGCGGCCTTGGCCATTGGGCTTAGCTGCGCGCGGTCACTACCGACGTTCGTCACTGCGTGGGCCACGATGAGGTGATGCTTCGTATCAACAGCCACCTGAACGTTGTAGCCCACCACGCCAGTGCCCTTTGTCACGGGGCGGCGTAATCGAGCCGGGGATGGGCGCCGTAATGGAGCCAGCAGAAACGGGGGTAAAGCGCAGATTCGAACGGGCTCAAGAATGCGGTCTTTTGCCTGGTTTGGCAACCGCGTTTTCACTGCTTCCTGGCATCGGTTTGGGTTTGCGGAAGCTCTCACCTTCGATCACGACGCGATAGGCACCGTGGCGTAGCCGGTCCAGCGTCGCGGCGCCCAGGATGCGGTTGTCGGGGAACGCGTCTCCCCATTCGCTCAGATCCAGATTTGACGTGACGATGGAAGCCGCCCGCTCGTACCTGGCGGCGATCAGATCGTGGAAGTCTTCGTCGTGGGGCGGATGTAGCGGTTTGACAGCGAAGTCGTCGATGATGAGCAGTGGCACGCGCACGAACTGCTGGAACTTGCGCTCGTACAAGCCCGTGGCGCGGGCCGCGTGCAGTTTCTTGAGCAGATCCGTCTGCGAGATGAACAGCACGTCACGCCCCTGCCTGGCCGCGCAGTGACCCAGTGCCTGCGCCAGATGGGATTTGCCAACGCCTGTTCCGCCGACCAGTAGAACGCAGACCTTCTCGTCGATGTAGCGGCCGGTGGCCAGATCGTGGATGTAGGTTCGATTCAGCTTGGGCACCAGATCGAAGTTGAACGTCTCGAGCGTCTTGCCCATCGCGAAGCCGGCGCGGGCAAGCCGTACGCCCAGCTTCTTTGTGTCGCGCCGCGCGATTTCGTCGTGCAGCAACATGGCGAGGAACTCGGTGTAGGCAAGTTGCCCGTCAATGGCTTCACGGTTTCGCTGTTCGATCGAGTCGAGGATGCCCGAGAGGCGCAGCTGCTTGAGGATGGTGTTCAGTTCGGGACTCGGATTCATGGTCGGCTCAATGGATCAGAAGGGATTGAAGGTCGCGGCCGAAGCGGCCACCGTTCAGGTAGGTATCAGTGGGCGCCGTCGTCGTGGATGGCGCCGCCGCCTCGCTGTCGAGTCCCTTGTCGAGGATCGTCTTGATGGTGCGATACTGGGGGCTGGAGAACGCGAGCGCACGCTCGCACGCAGCGTTCAGGCGCACATCGCCGACCTTCTCGCGCAGCCGCACGATGCCCTGTGCGCCGCGCAGGTTCTCCAGCACCGTGTTGTTGAACATCGCGAGGATGACGGCATGGCAGGCCGCCCCGATATCCTTCGCGCGCGCCAGACACCACTGGGGATCGTGCTCGAGCCAGGCCTGTGCCTCGGGCGGCTGGTGGTCGCGCACGGTATGGCGGTCCCCGGGCTTGCGTAGCCTCGGATGAGTGGCGACGAGCTCGTGCCGGTGGAACGCCTGCACGACCGTGTCGGTGGCCTTGAGCCACAGTTGCTTGCCAACCAGCGTGAACGGCACGGAGTACAGCGCCTTCCTGTAGACGACGTGCCCATCCGTATGCACCTTGACCTCGGACCACACAGCCAGTACCGGCGGCACATCGGGCAGGCGCGTGAGCAGCGGCCGCTCGATCGCGAAACGCGTGAGCGGTTGCTCGTGTGTGGTGCCGTGATCGCGCACGCCGGCGTGCTGCATGATCCACTCGCGCAACTGCCGGTTCGCGTCGGCCAGATCGCGGAACTCGCGTAGTGGTACGAAGGACTTCTTGACGTACTTGACTCCGGATTCAACGATTCCCTTCTTGGCCGGGTCGTGCGGCGGACATGGGTCGATGCGGAAACCGTATGCTTCGGCGAGCCCCGCGTAGGAGCGCTGAACCTCAGGACTGTGCAGGCAGTGCCGGATGATCGCGCACTTGGCGTTGTCGATCGTCACCCGGGAAGGACAGCCCCCGAACCATTCGAAGGCACGGCGATGACAGGCCAGCCACGTCTCGACGGTCTGGTCCAGGACGACCTCGGCATACTGGTGCCGGGACCAGCACAGGGTCATCACGAAGATCCACGTCTTGAGCGGGATACCCAACTCGTGCGTGAGCACGGGGCCGGCGCCGAAATCAACCTGGGCGGCTTCGGCGGGCGCGAACTCGAGGATCGTCGTTGCCTTGACGACCCGTTCGGCCGCCAGACGGCGCAGCATGCGCTTCACGGCATCGTAACTGCCGGTATAGCCGTGATTGCGCTGAAGGGCTGCATGGATTGTGGTGCCCTGGACGCCGGCGGCGAGCCACTCGCGAACCTGCTCGCGGTACGGCTCAACCGTCGAGACGCTGCTGCGTGGCATCTGTCTCGGAACGCTGTTGAGGACGCTGGCGATCTCGGGATCTTCCGGCATGGGCTGCGCCGGATCGAGCCAGCCTCGCGACTGGGCTTCCTGCCGTAGTGCCGCAAGCTTGGCTCGGCCCATCAGGCGTCGCCGCGCGATGTCGCGGTCGGAATCACCGCGTCGCATGCGCACAAGGATATGACGATACTCAAACAATTCGAACCTCCTGTTGGCCATAGGCGCTCCGCTCAAAAGAACGGAGCGTACCGACTTGGAAAGTTCGAACTGCACTTGTGCCCGCTACCGCTGGCGCCCAAGGGTGGCTTCTTTACGCCGCCCATGAGGTGGCTCGATTACGCCGCCCCTGAACTGGCTTCATTGCGCCGCCCCTCAGGTGGCCCGATTACGCCGCCCCCGGATTGGCTCTATAACGCCGCCCGCTGACACCCTTGGCTTGCGACATCATCGAACGTGAGTCGGGATCAGTCAGCGAAACCTGCTTTTCCGGTAAATCATTCAACAGTTCTGCGGCCCGATCCAGATCGCGCATCTGTTCGCGCAGCGTCTCGATCTTTTCCCGTAGCCGTTCGGTTTTCGCTTCCACCTCAACTGGTTGCGTGCGATCGGCCGTCTCCAGGGCATCCAGATAGCGCTGGATGCTTTGCTCGATCTGTTCCTGACGCTTTGCGATCTTGTTGGGCGTGAAGTTGTTGTCGCGACTGTTCACCGCCTTGAACTTGCTGCCGTCGATGGCAACGACTGCTTGCGTGAAGAGCTTCAGATCGCGACATATCACGACGAAGCGTCGGCATACGTTGCTAATGCCGGCGCCATTGCTGCGTCTGAACTCGGCAATCGTCTTGAAGTCCGGCGCGAGGCGGCCGGTCAGCCACATCAGCTCGACGTTGCGCTGGCACTCCCGCTCCAGGCGTCGGCTCGACTGCACGCGATTGAGATAACCGTAGATATAGAGTTTGAGCAGAACGGCTGGATGGTAAGACGGTCGGCCCGTGATCGCGGGCGTGGCGCCTTCAAATCCCATGGAAGCCAGATCGAGTTCATCCACAAATGCGTCGACTATTCGGACGGGATTGTCTTCAGCGATAAAGTCTTCGAGACATTCCGGCAGCAACGTGGCCTGATTGCGGTTTGTACCTTCGACAAATCGCCCCATCTCTGCCTCTCGCGCTAACAGGTTGATTCAGTCTAGGCGATCGCACGGGTTTTGACACAGCCTCGGCCGAACGAGGAAGTGGGAGGTTGACCATCCGAGTTTCGCCCGTGACCTTGAACTTCTGTAGACGAACCGCTTGCGCCATTCAGGGAAACACCAGGTCAAGGCCACTTGCCAGGTACGACGGTCATTCGTGCGCATATAACATGTTTGCCCGACGGTCGGTGGACGATGCGCGTGCCCGACTTTTTTCGGGGGGCATCAGGTTCCACTGGCGAAGGATTGCAACGATCTGCCTCGCGTACTCGTCACGAAGTGCCGGCGTTTCGGAATGGTACGCGCCCACGGCAGTCCACGTATTGCCGTACTTGTTCATCTGCCGCCGCAGATGCCAGGCTGCGATGTACACGTTTTTGCAAGGCTGCATCAACGTGCGCCGCGAGATACCGTACTGCGCGAGCACAGGCAGATGCACGGAGTTGATCTGCATGACGCCGTAGTCTGTCGAGCCGTTGGCGTTCTTGTGCACAGCGGAGGGTCGGTTATGCGATTCCTGCCAGGCGATGGCCCGCAGTATCAGCGGATTGACCTTTTGATAATTGGCCGCCTCGTCAAAGCAGTCGGCGCGTGCAGACCCGCCGCCCAACAGCGCAACGAACCCAACGGCGACGGTGAGTGAGGTCGGCTTCATCGGTCACAATCGCCGTTCTTCCGTGTCGCGTTCTGCCTGCGTAACAACTACGAGTGCCAGCCTGCAGGCCAGAATCGCTCGCATGTACGACAGCGTCGTACCAAATTTGCGCAGGCTCTCGCGAGCGCCCAGGCGTTTGGCCACCGATGTCTTGACGGTGTTCAACACTGTTACCTTTTGGAAGCTCCGTCACCCAAGGACGTTCACCTACCGGCATGGACTTGACATGCCTCCTCGAGCTTGCCGCGGGGATCTCGGGACGGCAAACCACGCTCGCCAGGGATCAGGACATGACGGTTTGTCGGATGGCGTTCCACCGCCAGAGGAAAGCCGCAGGTACAGCCTGGTCAGTCGGAGTCTAGGTCAGGCGGGGACACTTCACAAAAAGAAATACGCGGACGCGTGATAAGGCAGTTCCACCAATGATTTCAAACAATGCGCATGCATAGCATTGTCCGTCCGGAAAGAACTGGCACTGGCATCGAAGCTAGATGCGGTGTCTGGCGTTGAACGCAGCGCCGGTATTGCGCGTGTGGTTTCGTTCGAATGGCCGTTTGGTGTTCGTCAGGCGCCGCCGGAGCGGCAGGGGATGCAGACCGTCGACTGACTCATGTTGGCCGGTTTCACCCGCTGGGCTGTGGCGCCACGAAGCTGCCGCTCGTGCCCGGGAATGTTTTGAACGACAGCTAACGGCGAAGTCGGCGAGCGCGCGCGATCGGCCAACAAGAGACGATCGAGGCGAATTGATGAATGGCTGACGTTCGGCGCAATGCGGACCGATGCGTAGATTGGGTGGTTAGCCGATTTGCCTCGGCAACATGCGTTGGTGTCGCCGCTTGGCTGTCGGTAGCGTCGATGAATGGGCGGTGTAGCGCCGCAGGGAGCGCTTCCCACGTTCCGCGGCATTCCGTACTATGGCAAACAACGGGCCTTAGATCTCTGGCGACAAAGCTGCGAACGGCTCGACGATGAGATTATGCAGCGAGAGGTTCTTCTAGCATTCCAACTCCATCACCACACTGCCCCTTAGCGGGGACCTGGCGGTATCGTTGCGCGCCCTCGGGTTACGAAAGGTTACATAGAGTGGCCTTCGTAAGAGATGGTAAGTATCCGCACTGAGGCGCCGAACAGCTCGGCCCGACTTGGCTGCTATGCTTCATTCAGTCGCCCAGTTCTGCCGTGTCTTGCCCGCGTAACCCGAAAACGGACGTCTGAATCCCGCTTCACAGACCCGCAGGCGCTCACTTCGATAGCCTCGTGATCATGCTGTTGCAAGTCAGGAACTATGACCGTGGTGGGCGTTATTGTCCGAGTGCCGAAAGCTTGCCGCAATCTGCCGGTCCCTTTTCGTCGAAGCTAGTCAACGCGCGACAAACCAATGCCCCCACTCTTTACCAAAGTCGACGTCTCTAAGGCAGCCCGGGTTCAGCTTCGCCCAATCGAGATGTCCGACGCCCAACGGATATTCGAAATCTGGTCCGATCGCGAAGTGATGCGCTTCTACGACATAGCGCCGCTAAACAGCATCGACGATGCCCGGCTGCTCGTCTCCGCTATGGTAAAAGCGCTGGCGGAAGGAATAAGTGTGCGCTGGGCCAGCGTGTCGGAATGCGGCATGCGTTTCATTGGCTCATGCGGGTTTAGATTCGACTACAAGTTCTATTCAGCAAGTATTAGCTTCGAATTGGAACGTCATTCATGGCGACAGGGATTGATGCGTGAAGCGCTAAACGCGGCGATTACGCATGCATATGACCACTGGGATATCAACCGTATCCAGGCGGTAACGAACCTCGACAATCACGCCTCGATAGGACTTCTAAGAAGCTTGGTATTTGTGGAGGAAGGTGTGATGCGGCAATGGGGCTACTGGAAGGATGCATTTCACGACGTCCACCTTTTCTCCCGGATCAGGGCCGATCAACGGGCAATGCAGACATCGCTGACTGCGTGAAGTCACATGCTGACGGTTGCGAGCAGGCTGTTATGGTGTGATGCCCACTCTACAGGTTGAGTTCAACGCGATAAGTGTCAACCAATGGATCGCGCTCGGTGCCTCAGCACCGTCACCGGATACGAACCGACTCGTCGCGCAACCGAATGTCCACATCCCAGCAAGGTCCGTCGCTCAGCTGAGCTAGATCAGTGACGCTTGTGGGTTGATATGACCCATTCGCTCTCCATGGAAGCACATCGACTTTGCCACCTGGACGTTGAGCACCGGCGCACTCACCTGGAAGCACCCGATTCCGCCGAGGAGGCCGGCGCCCGTCCGCACTGTCTTCCTATGCTCACTGACTGCGCGTAGGCGCAGCCTTCACAGCGTCTTCTGCAAGCCACTAGGCTTGGTTAACGTCGTGCGCCGACTGCCTCACATTTGGAGTCACGAACCCGTTCCCTTGGGGTGCGCGGCGTTTTCCATCCTATCTTTGCTTCTGATGTCTCACGATACGAAAGACATAGTCCAGCGTATCTAACGACGGGCCTACGACTTCACACATATCTTGTGCGGGTATCCGTCACTCGTTCTGCGCCGATTTGCGACATGGGGCTTCCGCGGCCCGGCATCCGTTGCGACGGGTTGTCGCAATCAGCATGCTTAGAAACAATTTATAGTCGAGCTGTCTCGGTCGGCGCCCCTCCTCGCAGTTCTCTCCCGACCGGCAAGCGCGTTCGAACGGCCGCATCCGGCTTTGCCGGGTTGCTGACAGATATGCCGCTGGCAGTGATTCGGCACTCCGAACAGCTTCGCCAGTTCCTGGCTACACCATCAAAAAGAGGTAACTATGAAATCCATTAGCCGCATCGCAGCGTCTGCAGCGTTCGTGGTAGTCGCTTTCGGTCTCGTAACATTCGCCCAGATCAAGTTCTCTCCAAAGACCGCAGACGACAACCCAGTCGCTCGTATCGTCCTCAACGTCGAGTCATGGAACGGCTAGTGAAAATGAATTGCCCGCAAGAATCAACGGCAGGTCTGAAAGCCGTGTCATCAAGCCGAACACAGGTGTAGTCGGCACGGCATGATACGGCATCGAGTTCGCGTTCGACCGGCTTGAATTTCTGCCGAATACCTCCGCCGCACGCTACCTCTTTGGCTTGGCAGCCGGCCTCGAAGCACATTATGCGGTGGGTAGCGACGAACACAAAGGGCCAAAGCGGGAAAGGAGAATTGCTTTGTGACCCGTTGGCAAGTTTTGGAACGCTGGTGCGACTCAGTCGGACCTTCGAGGTAGTGGTCGCTCAGGAATCAAAAGGCCCGCGTCCGGAGGTCAGCAGCTAGATGGCGGTCGAGAAAGAATGAGGAAAAAGAGATTGGCTGTATGGGTGCCGAAGAACGAATCGAAGGCGAACGACGATTGATCTTTCCCATACTGGCCCGTTTGGTCATGACGAGGAATATGGCAGTGCGCGAGAATTCCGGCGCATACGGTTACACTAACCCAGTCCACCGAGAGGACCAATCAGGACCCGAGCGTGCCGCCGGCGACCACGTTCTTGAAAGCTTCGCGCATCGCCAGCGCCAACGTCGCGAACTCGGGCGAAGCATGCCCTGTTCGTTCAGATAGGTGTGCGCATCGACGCCGTGCGCTAGAGTGAGTCGAGAGGGTATCCCCGTATCCCTCGGTCTCCAAAGGAATTGAGCCCGCCTTGTGCGGGCATTTTTTTGCCTGTGAAATCAGTAACTCGGCGGCTCCAGCAGTGCGGCAACGCCCATCACATTGACGAGCCACGCAAGAATGACACTGCCGCCTACGGCGAACAGGTAGTAGACCGTTATCCCTTCGGTTGCAAACAGGTCCGATAGCAGCAGATAACCGAGAGCCGCATACGGCACAGCGAGCGCAATCGGAACTACCAGCCATCTCCAACGCTTGAGTGCAGAACTGGGAAGACTCATCGCGCTATTCATGGGGCGATCTCCGCGCATCGTGAGCGCCATGATATCCGGACCTTCGACGGCGCTGCACGTAAGTAACGCCGCTACGCCAGTCGCGACGATCAAGCAGTCAGACCAGGTAACGGAAAGGCTACTTCAACTGCGATTCGGCCAGATCACGCGCCAACCCTTCGGCAAAGGAAAGTGCCTCTGCCTCGGTCCCGAAAAGCACTACGCCGTCGATCGTGCTCACTCCTGGTGGAGACTTGCCGTGATTTGTAAGCACGATCTGTGTCGTCCAACGTTTGTCAGCAGGAACGGCTCGAAATGCGCATTCGATGCTGCCTACCCGAAATCGGTTTGGATTCATGCCTTCCCTCCCTGGTTTCGAGGGATCGTAGCATGGGCACGTTTGTAATTATTTACTGGATTTTACAGGGCCGACGGCTAGATTATCGAGTCCGCTGCGATAGGACACGCGGCTACCGGGGTCGATCCGCGCCAAAAGTGCCAGTTCGCCTCGCCTGCGCAGACGGCCTGGTCTATCTCCTGTCGAGCAGGATCAATTGAGCTATAATGACAGCTCAACTGACCACAGACGGGTGCGTACCATGCAACTCGTATCCCCCGAGAAAATTGCTGCAGTCATGGGTCTCAGCCCGGTTCCGCATTCGATCGCCGAACTCGAGGCCCAGGTTGCTGAAGGCCTGCCCAAATCTGCCTTGCGAAATGGCGTCGAGCAGATCGCCCTGACCGCCGAGGCAAGGCGTGCGCTCCAGGCACGAATAGTCCCCGAGGCAACCTACAAACGTCGGCGCGACAGGCTGACGCCTGACGAATCCGAAAAGACGGAGCGACTCGCGCGGGTCTACGCGAGCGCGGCGTACGTCTGGGACGACCCGGCGGATGCGCGAACCTTCCTTGCGACACCACACCCCCTGCTGGAGGGGCGCGCGCCGCTTGAGGTCGCGCTGACCGAGCTGGGCGCGCGCCGCGTTGAAGAACTGCTCTGGAAACTCTTCTATGGGCTGCCGGCCTGATGAGGATCTTCCGCATCGCCGACAGACGCCATCCGGTCTGGAGCGGCACCGGCGCCATGCTGGTCGGCGGCCGGTTCAACAGCCCGGGCCGTCCTGTTATTTATGGCGCCCTTACCTTTGCGGGCGCCATGCTGGAGGTCCTGGTTCACGCGAGAATCGGCAAGGTGCCTAAGACTCATGTCTGGATCGAGGCACAGGTCCCCGATGGGGTGCCGATCGAAAGGCAGACAACGGCCACGCTCCCCGAGGGATGGGACGGCCCCTCCCCCGAGATCGCGCGTGAGTTCGGCAACCGCTGGCTGGAGGAATGTCGCTCCGCGATCCTGATCGTGCCTTCGGTCGTTGCACGCGCTGAGTCCAATGCCCTTGTGAATCCCGCGCATCCAGACGCTGCGAAGATCGTCATATCCGAACCGCAGCCCGTCGTATGGGATGAGCGCCTGTTCCTCCTGCCCGGAGAAGATGGCTCCGCGAAAGCAGAACGGCACTGAACGCTTCCTGCGCAAGATCTGCGTCGTGCAGTCATGCTCACGTCGACGCGCAACTCTGCACCAGTGGCGAAGGCGTCGCACTACTTCCCGAATGCGCGGCAGGACATCGATACGCGTCGCTTCTCGCCTCGTATACACGCGACGCTGATATGTACATCTGGTCGACCTCGGCCGCGCCAGGCAGTGTCATTGCCAATCCTCACACGGGCCGTGTTCAGATGATTGTCGTCTCCGGTCAGCCCGGCGACGCAGGCCAGTGGCAAACCCTCCGGCGCAACATCGTGCAGGACTATGAGAAAGTCTTTCACGAACCGCCAGGACGGATCGCCGGCTGCGGCCTGCTGACCGACACCGACAATACCGGTACTACGACAAGGGCATGCTGTGGAGACATCCAGTTTCTGCCTGGGCCGTAAGTCATTGGAACTTCCCGGCTAGTCAAGCCTCATGATGCCCATGTGCATCGCCGTGTCGGCGCACATGACGACCAGCTTGTCGTGGGACACCCCCTCGGTCAACCGATGGTTGAGTACCTCGTCGAAGGTTCCGGCGCACTCAGAAACTGCGCTCATCGCGTCCCCTTCCGTCCGGTTGTAGGCGCCGGCGATGAGCCATCGCGCTCGGCATTTGGCGGCAGCGATTGTTTCCTGCGCAGACGCGTCGGGACCCGCGACCCGACATTCCGGAACAGGTACCGGCTGGAACGCGAGCGATAGAGTTGGAATCAGAAAGGCAGCAGCGGCAATGTATGGACGGCACATGGCACCTCCTTTCGTGAGGATCTTCGTACCGACATGACCCGGTGGTCGCGAACTCGAGCCGCGAACGACTCACATCCGCTCATTCGGGACGGCAAGTCAGTTAGCAATCTATCACCTCCGCCACGCCGCTTCAGTTAGCGTACCCACTCATTGCCTTTTCCGCTTCTTCCCTTTCGTATACAGCGTCTGAACCACATTGCCGGGAACCGTGCCGGAAACGGGATCCACAGTCCGGTTGTCGATGGCGCCCGTGGCGCCCTTCTCCAACGTGAAGCTCCCTTCCGATACCTACGATCAAGGTTTTCAGAAGCACCTCACTCTACCCGGCATAGTTGGCCGACCGTCCAGGGGCGTGAATTAAGCGGGTATTGGCGACGCCTTGACGCATACGAATCGCTTTCATCATCCTATATAGTTGATTTATCAACTTGTCAATGAGGCAAATCAACTTTGATAGAGAAGGCGATGTTTCACAAAATCATTCCGGGTGGGTGCGCGGGATCTTCGCGGTCGAACCAGCGCGTGTTAGGGCGAGTTTGACATGGTGACACGTAGCGAATCGGCAAGAGGCATGAGTGCTCCCGCTTACGAATCCCTGAATCCCCTCGAAGTCCTCTTCGACGGCGCGAGGCACCGCGGCACGTATCGGGTGATGGCAGGGTCGGTCATCGTCAATTACGACGGGGAGATCAAGGTCGCCTCGTTTGGCATGGACCGCCCGGAAGTGGTCGCGAAGTGGCTCCTCACCGATCTCGTACGGCGAGCCAAGTCGAGTAAGCGAAAGCGCCCACTCGATTGAGAGCGTTGGTGAGTTCGTATTGTTCGACAATGCGGCGCGCGTTTTCGGCACACGCGCGGCGGATTGCGGTGGAACTGAAGCCTAAGCGTCCAGTTGACTGGCTCAGCGAGCGAGACTTCACGGCACATGCGGGCAACTCGCCATCGAGACCCGGGAATCGCACTTTTGTAAGGCCGCTGCGTGTCGCGGAGGGCCAAGTCTTGGGACTACACGGTATTTACCGCTGGCATCGTAGGTGCCGTCCCGCAGTTGGGTTGAACTGATGACGACATATTCAAACGCATGCACGCTAATTCACAGATTCGCTCCGGGGACGAGTGCGAAGGAAGTTTTCCGCAGGTGGCGGATTTTCATGTATTCCGTGATCTATCCACGCGCAGCATGGTTTTGGTTTCAGGCGTTGAGCAGGCAATCGCTATTGAGGGCTCTCGCCGCGCATAACCGACGTTTCGCAGAAAAGCCATTCCATCGTTTCGGGCAGGCAAACGTGTCTGCCAGCACTCGGGCGAGGCTGATTTCCGGACATTTTACGGCCGTGGAGCAGATGCTGGGCCGTGCGCTCACGAACCGCATATATCTGCTTGGTGAATCGGTCTCTCTTTCGTCGACGCCTCCATACGAGATCGTTCTGCGCGAACCCACGCGATGCTGGCGGGAAGGCCTGCTGACAGTGGCGTGGATGGACCGGCGGACTGGGGTCGATCTTGCCTGGGCCACGGTAAGCATCGAGCGCTCGGCGCAGACGCCTTCGTGGGTGCTTCTGATTGGCGGCTTACAGGGTCCCGCCGGAAGTGATCGCGAATGTGTACGTGACGCGACGAAGGCGTGTCATGGCCTTCGTCCTAAAGCAGCCGTGATCGAAGCGCTTTGCGAGTTGTGCCGTTTGCTAAACATCCCGGTGCTCGCGGCTGTCGCGAAAGGCTCGCACGTGTCACACGCTCGGGACAAAGGGTTTTACGCTGACTATGACGCTTTCTGGCGTGAAGTAGGTGGCGTGAAGTCCGGTGATCGTTTCATCCTGCCTCGTGTCATGCACCACCGAGAGATCGACGAGGTGCCTTCTAACCGGCGAGCCGCGTTTCGACGGAAACGTGCTTTGATTGCGGAGGTGTTAGGGCAGATTCAGACGAGCCTGGGACAGGAGCAGTCAGGAAGGGGACGCGTCAAGGAGCCGGGGCCATACGGCCAGAACGCAGGGCACTTATCGACATGCGAGCTGCGCGACGGACATCAACCGAGCAGGCAAGAGACAATAGCACCAGGTTTCTGCGACGACCTGATTTGAGAGGGTGGCCGATGGCGCAGAAGATTTCCGGGCGCCCAGCTTCGCCAGGGGAACTTGATAAAGCGGAGCCGCCTATTGGAACTTCTGCTCCGCCGAGCAGAGCATTCGACGGGAACAGGCTAGACGCGACGGCGCTACTCGAATGGGGTGCTCTAAACTCAACCAGTAGTGGCCCGGATGCGTCCCGCCTTGACTGCCGCTTTCAAAACCGCCCAGTCAGCCTCATTCTGTTGCGCATATGCGAGCGCAAATTGCTCGATGGCCTGGTCGAACGCACCCGATTTCCCAATATATCCGCTAAGCAATGCGGGGTCGCCCGCTTTCGCCATCGAATGGGCCAGCGCGTGGGCGCAGGAAACCGCATATTCGCCTAGATCTTCAACGTCGAATGTACTGAAGTCGAATGCACCCTTCATGTCGCGCAACTGTCGCACATAGAAATCATTGCCTGTATGGCGCATCTTGGACCAACCCAGAAAGATGTCGCTGGCCGATTGCAGCAAACGCTGCCCGTTCACCACACGCTGGCCGTGATTGGGAAAACGGCTGGGCGGCAAATAACCCTCCAGTACGGAAGCCCGCGCCTCCTTGAGCTGCAGGAACAGCGGACACTCTCCGTCTGCCATGAAAAGCGCCTCGTAGCAGCGTGTCCCCACCGACCCGACGCCCACGACGCGAATCGCAACATCCACCAGCTCATAACGATCGAACAGTGCACGCCTGTCATCGGGAAGCGTCAAGCGGTAGTCGGCGAAAAAGCGCCGTACCTGCGCGTCATATTGTTTGCGATCGTGCGGGCTCTCGAGCGGCACGTGATAAACGAGTGGGGGCACCTCCTTGATTTGCAGCTTGCCGTTGACCAGTTCGGTTGTGTGACTCATCAGGGAACGCGACGACTGCTGTCTCGCTTTCTCGATGACGGCCTGTTCCCTTTTTCTTTCCTCCGGCGTATCGGCGATGGCCAGCATGCCCGCGGCCTCGAACTGGTAATACCAGGCGTCGAGCGTGTCCATCCGGCTGAATTCCGCGACCCGTTGGCGGAATGTCTCGCATAGCCGGCGCACCACGCTGCGCTGGTCACGCGTCGCAAATCCACGTTCGCGCGCGGCGATCACGAACGACGCAGCCAGCCTGCGCACATCCCAGTCAAAGGGGCCGGGCAGCGTTTCGTCGAAGTCGTTTGGCCCGAAAAGAATGCGCCGCTCCGGGCTTGCGAACAGTCCGAAATTCGCCAGATGCGCATCTCCGCCTAGTTGCACGGTCACAGTTGAATGTGGCAGTTTCGACAGATCGTATGCCATCAGCGGCGCGGCGCCGCGATAGAAGGCGAACGGATTCGCGACCATGCGTCCGTAGCGAATGGGTATCAGCTCCGTCACGCGCCCGGCGTTGGACGCGTCGAGGAGCGCGACAGGATCCCGATCCTCGATCTTGCACTCCGCCAGCCTGGCGCGCGGCACCTTTGCGCGCGCCGCCTTGCCCAGTTCAACGCGCGTAGTCAACGAGCCACGCCCCGCGAACAGCGTGGACGGATCTTCCTGCGCCGCCAGTGCCTGCGGATCTGAGCGTTGTGTAGCGGATTCTGGCACGTCTCACCTCTCTTTTGGATTCAACGTCTAAGCGACTTTGTTTCGTTGCGTGCGCTTCATTCTTTTTTTGCGTCAGGTGGCGGTGCGGATGCAGCCGGCGAAATATCCTGCAGTGCGTCAATGGCGATATCTACAGTGGCAAAGATTTCGTGATGGACGCCGCGCGTTCGCAGTGCCTTGTACCGTTCGATCTCACGCAGCACACCCGTCGGAATTGCGATTGCTGCTATGCCCACGCCGCGCCGGTCAAGTTCCGCGCCCAGCTGGAGCAGCGTTTTGCCCGCCGTATAGTCGATATTGTTGATCTCCGTTGCGTCGACTATCACCCAGCGCAATGGCGAGCTTGCCTCATTGACGAGTTTGAGTATTTCGTCCGAGAAGCGGCCCGTATTTGCATAGAACAGGTCCGCTTCGAAACGATAGACGACAATGCCGGGCGCCGCGAGCACATCTGGCGCGACAGGCTGCGAGACCCAACGTCCTGCGGGGTTGCGCGTCAACACGCGCGTGCGCAGGCGGTAGCTGTGACGCGCATGCGCAATCAGCGACAGCACAACGGCAGCGAGAATGCCGTGCATCACGTCGACAAGCACGACCACGCCCGCCGCGAGCAATGCAACGACGAATTCGTCCCTCTGCATGCGAAAGAGCTCCGTCATGCCCTTCACATCTACCAGCTTCACGCCGATCATGAAGACGATGGCCGACAGGACCGGTGCAGGCAGAAGACTGAGCGGCTTCGTGAGGAACAGCAGCACGAGCAGCACGATCACCGCCGTGGTCAGATGGGCAACCTGGGTGCGGCCGCCAGCATCGTCGACGATCTCAGTCTTGGTCGGACTGCCGTTCACGACAAAGGTGCCGGTAAACGCGGCCGCTGCGTTCGCAGCCGCGAGGCCGATAATGTCGGCATTGTCGTCGCCCTTCTCGTTGTAGCGGTTGGCGTACGCACGCGCTGTCGCCGCGCTCTGAGCGATGATGACGATGAAGCACGAGGCTGCCGTTATCAGCACCTGGTTGATTTCGTTCGCATGCAACGGCGGCAGGTATAGCGACGGCAGCCCTCCGGGTACTTCGCCTGTTACCGCTATGCCATGCGCGGAGAAGTTGAACACTGCGCTCGCGGCAATGGAGCCGATCACGGCAATCAGCGCGCCCGGTGCACGCGGCGCGATACGCTTGCAGCCGAGGATCACCACGAGCACGGCAAGCGAAAGCGCAGTCGTCGCCATGTTTGCCTCGGTGACGCGTTGCAGCACCGTGGCCACTTGCATGATTGGGCCATGCCCCTCTTTCGCGAGACCGATCAGCCCGGCGAGTTCTCCTGCGGCGACCTGCACCCCAACGCCAGTCAAAAAGCCGATCAAGGCGCTGCGTGAGAGAAAGTCCGCGAGGAACCCAAGGCGGAAGATCCGCGCCACCACGAGCATTGCGGCGACTGTGAGCGCCACGGTGCTCGTGAGAGCGACATATTCCTTGCTGCCCAATGCCGCGACCGCCGTGAGTGTGCCAGCGAGAATGGCGGCCGTCGCTGAGTCCGCTGCGACCACCAGTTGACGCGATGCACCAATGAGCGCAAACGCGATCAACGGCAACAAGATCGTGTAAAGGCCGGTAACGGTTGGCGTGCCGGAAATCTTCGTGTACCCCATCACCTCGGGGATACCAAGGGCTGCCAGCGTGATCCCGGCGATGACGTCATGCGGCAGTTGCGCGGGATTCACGGGCAGGAGTCCCCGCAGGAAGGGCATGCGATGCAGATGAGTCTGCGTCGAAACCATGGGTTTCATGGTGTTGCCTCCACGTGGTTTGTGAGCCTGCCAACCAGCGCATCGGCAACGATCTCATCTGCAACTACCACATACGATGCCCCCGCGCTCTCGAATAACCCCTTTCTCAATGGGCTTTCGCCGGGCGCAACTATCGTGAGAGAGGCATTCAGCGTATGCGCCAGCAAGGTGATGGCCAGATTGTTATTGCTGTCGGGCGTCGTCACGACCAGCGCCTTGGCACTGTGCAGGCGCGCAAGCCTGAGCACGTCGTCGAACACGCCCGGAGAACCGAGCACGACCATATGGCCGTGCTCAGCCGCACGGTCCGCCTGAGCCTGATCACCGACAAGGACAAGCACCGTCTGCCCCGCCTGCCTCAGGCGGTTTGCTACGAGTTCACCGAGTGAATGAAATCCAACCACCGCGACATGATTGGCGAGTTGATCGAGCTTGCGTTCCATGACCCTGTTCTCCCGATAAGCCATCACGTCATCGCCCGAAAGCAAGCCCGTCAGCCTCGAAACCGCGAATCCACCGATCAGCAGCGTGGCGAACATGGCCAGCAGCATGAAGATCTTCTGAGGCTGATTGAATTCGGCAAAGTCACCGAGTGTCGTGACGAGATTGACCCCATCCCAAAGCGCCGTGAACACTTTGTTGGGGAAAGAGGAATCGGACTGATCAAGCAGGACCAGCCCGGCGGCGGAGCCGCAAAGCAGCAGAACAAGAAGGCTGACTGTAATGTGAGCGTGGCGTCTCCATTCGCGGATTCGAACGACTCCGAGACGCGGCTCATCGACGCGATAGATCCACATCATTACCTCAGGTAGCAGTCTGATCGAGACAAAAGCGAACCTGGTGCAAGCTATAAAGTTCCCCTCTTTTTTATCAGCGGTCAATAGCCAAGAGTCCCAGGACGCGCCGCGCCTACGGCGAAAGGCAGGGACCCGAGCACATTACGCCAGGCCGCAAGCGGGTCGGTGGCTGGAGCTGCGGTGCACGAGGCGTACCGGCCCATGATCACGCGGATACTCATCTCCGGTTTATTTTGGCATCCTGAGTAAATTGGGTTAAAGAAATGAGTCAGGGGTCCAATTGACCATATTCTCTTTTCGCGATTTCCTGCTGTGCGTTATCCGCACATTAGCTCGGCCCTAGCTGCCGTTGCCCGGCGATCCTGCGCGGTCCGAATTAAATGCCTGTTGGCGACATCCCGACGCATACAAACAGCTTACAATACACGTATAGTAGATATGTCCACTTGTCCGGTACGCCGTCGTCCGTCGACTGGTTTTGCTGCTGGAAATCGCCATTTGTGGCTGGACCTGACGACCAGAACTCTCGCCGGATTGCACGATGGTGTATGACGGCCTCACATCGTTGCTCGAGGCAAACTGATGCATGAAACCTTCGAAAACCAGCTCGAACTGGTGTACCGGGACCTGCGCGAGCTTCACGATGTAGCGGCAGATGCGGTGCGCGCAATGGATTCGTCCGATCGGGCGAGCGGCTCGCGTATCGCGCTGCGCGCCATCATGATGCGCATAGAAAACATGATCGCAGACGGTCAGCAGGCCGAGCGCGAACGCCGGGCCGTTCGTTCCGAGTTGCGCGCAATGTCCGCGCGCCTGCGAGGATCTGAACACTGATAGCCGGGCGAGCGAACTTGCCAGCAGACTGCCACCGGGCGGGCAGGAGCTACATTTGAAAATCATCTTTAGCCGCAAAGGATTTGATTCCCAGTATGGCGGTGTGCCGAGCCCGATCCTTCCGGACGGGTCGCTTCAGACCTCGCCCATCCCCTCGCGTTACGGCCGCCCGCTTGGCGACATTCTGCGCCCGCTGGGACCTTTGCACGCGCTCGCCAGCCACCTGACGCAAGGCGCGATCACTGACCGCACGTCTGTGCATCTCGATCCTGACCTGAGCGCTGGCAGTGTGGCGCGCAAACCCGGGAACACCCCCAGCTCGCTCAGTTCACGCATGCGTTTGCGATTAGCGTGCTCGGGGCGGGATGCATCCATACCGCGACTAAAGCAGGCGAGGTACGCTGTTCGGGTTGCCGTCGAGATTCCGCATTTTCGTACGTTACGCGCCCATCTGGTCTCGCTTCCCGACGATATCAATGCATTGGATCGAGAAAAGGCGTGTCCAGATCGCTGGTGTAAAAAACAACGACGCGGAGCAAATCGCTAGTGCTGCGGTTATAGCCGGTCATCTTCACGTGCGGCGGCTCCACCATCGCCTGACCTTGAGTAACAGTGACGGGTGCCCTGTCTTCCATCTCCAAAGTGAAGGCACCCTCCAGCACATAGACTGTGACCGGAAACCGGTGAGTATGAAAAACGGTTTTATCGCCAGGTTTGAAACTCGCTGTTAAAACGCGAAGTTCCTGTTTTTCGCCTCTCGGCATACCCTCGACAATTTGCTGAAGAAGTATTTGAGGCTTGACGGTTCCCGACTCTTGCGCCGCACAAGGTAGACAAAAAATCGAACTCCAGACGACAGTTGCGAAAGCCAAACAGGCAGTCGTTTTCAATTTTTCCGCTCCATTCAAAATTCGGCTTGGGTCAATTCAAGGAATTTTAATCAGCCGCCTTGTCGGCCGCCTTTTTGGGCAAGAAGTTACGGAGCGAGGCAGCTATGCATAGCTGGAAGGCGCCGAGTCAATAATTCGAACTGCGGAGCATATCAAGGTGCTCTTTGGGTGTGGTCACGATTCTATCCCGGACAAAATGATCCCAAGCGCATGGATTTAACGGCGTATTCAGGGAATTTCGCTCTTTGCTCGCTCCTCTGGCGAAGTTGCTGAATTAAATACGCTCAATACAATCATAGGTGTTGAGTAAAAATCTGTACGTTTGGCCACGTTTCGCTGAAAGAGTCCGCAACATGTTCTCTCGAACTTTGCACGCAGGCACAGGAGAAGGTGGTCGGCGAATGCCAAACGCAGCAGGCGTACGGTGCGACGCGGCACGTCCGCGTGCTTCCCAACGGAGCGGATAGCACAGACTTCCACCCCACTATTCAAGGGCGGGTCTAGTTGGCTTTACAGACATTTGAGTCCCGACGAGCCAACGACCGTGAAGGGTCGACTTCCGCATCCGACCAATACCGGTCATAGCTAGCGACATGATGTGGACGTTCGTCCGGCCGATTGAGTCCTCAAACCCACCATTCATGTCGCTGCCTGGGCCCGACCGATTTTCCCAAGTACCGCGTCAGATTCCGACGCGAAATCGCATCCACCAACCGAACGGGCAATCTGTTTCAAATGCACACCAACCGCGCGAAGCAGCTTGATGCGCCCCGGCGTCAGAACGTATGGCGAAGCGCCGCGCGCACGACCAATTGCCGCGACGTTGAAGAAAGGTCTTGTGCGCCTGGCACGTACGCGCGATCGAGCGACGAACCTGTCGCGTCCCCGGTCACCAGCTGATATACCCCCTGCAGGTAAACATCTGTCCGTTTCGACAGATTGTAGTCGGCCATCAGACCGAACGTGTGGACGTCCGGTTTCATCGTGCCCGTCGTCGCCTCGTAATGTTCCAGCGTATAGGCATACTCTGCACCAACGAAGAAGGCCGGCGTGAACTGGTACTTGCCGTTGAGCTCGAAATTCTGATACTTCAGCGCGTTGAGCGTACCGCCTGCCAGCGGGCCGGTGACAGGCTGGATCGTTTCCGCGCTGCTCAGGTAGGCCACATTCGCCGTGGGATGATCGATTTGCGTATTCGTATACGTGAAGCCGAGGGTCGCGGAGCCAACTGTATAGTTGACGCCCGCACCGAAGATCTGCAGCGTAGACGAAACAAAATTGCCATCGGGGCCGAGCGACCCACCTGAGCTTGCGATGGCGCCGCCTGCGGTCGTGGTCGGGTTGTCGGCGCGCAGGTACGCTGCCGCGAAAAGCCACCCACCAGTCGAGTATTGCGCGCCGGCGCTCATCGCGCGATTATTTGCAAATCCGGTATCGTTGCTAAAACTATACGTACCGCCAAACGAGAAGCCGCCGATTGTCGGGCTCGCGTATTTGACCGTGTTGTTCAAGCGGAACGTGTTATCAGTATTGTCATTGTCATATGGGTGCGAGAACAGGTAGCCACCCCAGTTCCCGTTCGCCGTGGTCTGTGCGAGATAGTCAACCACGGAATCGTACTGCCGGCCAAACGTGAGCGTGCCGTAGCGCTCGCTGGCGAGACCCACGAATGCCTGGCGGCCGAACATACGGCCTCCCTGCGCAAGCGTGCCGTTACCCGTATTGAAACCGTTTTCGAGCTGAAAGACGGTGCTCAGCCCGCCCCCCAGGTCTTCGGTACTCTTCAAGCCCCAACGGCTCCCTTGCGCGTAGCCACTCGTCATTTCATAGACCTGGTGGCCGCCAACGTTGTTGGTGAAATCGATCCCCTCATCGATCACGCCATACAGCGTCACCGAGCTCTGCGCGAGGGCCGGGATGGTCACGCCGCACAGCAACGCAGCTGAAATGACTTTTCTCATCTTGTTTCCATTATTTAGTTATACAAAATATATAAATGGCAATTTTCGGACTGCACTCACCACCGGCGGACCGTTCATCCGCGCGAGTGCTTTTCGCCCCGTTACTTCGCGCCGTAAATGTCGAAGTCGAAATATTTCTTGTTGATGCGGGCGTAAGTGCCATTCGCGAGGATCTCGGCGAGCGCCTGATTGAATGCCTCTCGAAGCGCGACGTCCTGCTTGCGCAGACCGAGGCCGTCGCCCTGACCGAAGTACTTCGGGTCATCCATCGCCGGCCCCGCGAACTCGAAGTCCTTGCCTTCGGGCTTCTTCAGAAAACCGTCACTGGCTTCAATGGATGCCTGGAACGCCGCATCGAGCCGCCCCGAGACCAGATCAGCGTAGACCTGGTCCTGGTTCTGGTAGGCGACGACTTCCACGCCGGCCGGCTGCCACCTGGCGCGTGCGTAGTCTTCCTGGCTCGTGCCCTGCTCGACACCCACTCGTTTGCCCTTCAGCGAACCGGCGTCGGGCAGCAGTGAGGAACCGCGTCGCACCACGAGGCGCGCGGGCGCATTCGAAATCTTGTTCGAGAACGCAATCTGCTCCATGCGCTTCGGCGTGATCGTCATGGATGACGAGATCACGTCGAATTTGCGCGCAAGCAGACCCGGAATCATGCCGTCGAAACTCGTTTCCACCCAGACACAACGCGCGTTCAACTGCGCGCACAATGCGTTGGCAATATCGACGCCGAAGCCCGTGAGCTTGCCGTCGGGCGTCTTGTATTCGAGCGGCGGATAGGTTGGGTCGACGGCGAGCCGAATCTCCCGTCCCTTCAGGTCTACCGCATGCGCCGGGGCCGCCGTTGCAGCCGCCGCGAGTGCCAGCGAGAGCGCCATCGTCCATTTCTTCATTTGCCAGTCTCCTTCCTCTAGTTTCAGTTGCTTCGATGGTTACTGCAGAATGTGTTCCGCGAGCTTCACCCAGTAGCTCGCGCCAACGGCGAGGCTCGAGTCGTTGAAGTCGTAGCCGGGGTTGTGGAGCGAGCAATGCTGCGCGCCTTCCCCGTTGCCGATCGAGAGATAGCTGCCCGGGCAGCGCTCCAGCATGTACGCGAAATCCTCGCTCGCCATGAGCGGGCGAAGGTCGTCAATCAGCATCTGCGCGCCACCCCATTCGAGCGCGACGCGGCGCGCCAACTCGGTCTCGTCGCAGTGATTGACGAGCACCGGGTAACAATGCCGATAGTCGATCTCCACACACGCGCCATAGCTCCTGGCCTGCCCTTCGGCGACTTCGCGGATGCGCCGCTCGAGCAGCGCGCGCACCCGCGCCGAAAGCGCCCGCACGCTCAGTTGCAGATCGGCGTGCGGTGCGATGACGTTCGAGGCGCTCCCCGCATGCAGCGCGCCGACGCTCACAACGGCCTGATCGTGCGGCGCCACGTTGCGCGACACCACGCTCTGCAGCGCCATCACGATCGAGGCGCCGACCACGACTGGGTCGATCGTCTGCTGGGGCGCGGCCGCATGTCCGCCACGGCCGATCACGCGAATCGTCACTTCGTCCGCCGATGCCATGAACGCGCCGCTGTGAAAGCCGATCCGGCCAGCCGGAAAGCCCGGCACGTTGTGCATCGCGAAGACGGCGTCGCAGGGAAAGTGCTCGAACAGGCCGTCCTCGATCATTTTGAGCGCACCGCCCAAGCCCTCCTCGGCCGGCTGAAATATCAAATGCAGGGTGCCACGCCACTGCGTCATTTCAGCGAGGCACCGTGCAGCGGCCAGCAGCATCGCAGTGTGGCCGTCGTGGCCGCAGGCATGCATGACGCCGTCGCGATGGCTCGCATAGGGCAACCCCGTCTCCTCGCGTACAGGCAACGCATCCATGTCGGCGCGCAGACCGAGGTTGAACCCTCCCCCGCGCTCGATCGTCCCGACTACTCCCGTGCCGCCGACACCGCGCGTGACGCGATAGCCCCACTCCTGGAGCTTCGCGGCAACAAGCGCGCTGGTCGCGTGTTCTTCAAAACCGAGTTCGGGCTGCGCGTGCAACTCGCGGCGCAACGCAATCATTTCGGTCTCGATTGCCGCCACCTCTGGCAAAACCCACTGTCTGCTCAATTCCTCTCCTCCACCGGTCCTTGCATCGTGGAGCGAATCGTATGCAGAGCAAATTCCAGCGAACAGCCAGTGTTTTGTTATGATGACAACCTTTCGTTGTCACCGGCACCGTCCGCTGCGTCCGCCCCCCCATGAAACTGCATCAACTGGAAGCGCTCGTCGCGAGCGCTGACTCCGGAAGCATTCGCGGCGCCGCCCGCGCGCTCGGGCTTTCGCAGGCCGCCGTGACGCGCGCGCTGCGCGAACTGGAGGCGGCGGAGCGATTGCCGCTGCTGATCCGCGCGCCTGAAGGTATCACGTTCACCGCGCACGGCAAGGTGCTCCTCACGCATGCCCGGCTTGTTCTCAACCAGCTCGAGCACGCGCACAGTGACCTGGAACGCCTGCGGGGGCGCGTGGACGGCAGGCTCATGGTAGGCGTCACGCCGTGGATTACGCTGACCTTCCTGGCTGAGGCCGTTCAGCGCTTTCGCAAGCGCTTGCCGGATATCCGTCTCGAACTGTTCGAAGGGTTGATGGCGGTTGCTCAGCCGCTGCTGCGTGAAGGCTCCATGGACTTTGCCGTTGGCCAGTTGCAGCCCGGCGCGAGCATGCAGGAATTCGCATGTGAGCCCATACTGACTTATGAATCGTCGGTGATGGTTCGCGAGGGGCATCGGAAAGCGCGGGCACGCTCTATCCACGAGCTACTCGACGAGGACTGGGTGTTGAACTTCGCGCCGGACTCAGAGAGCAATCTGCTGGACTATCTGTTCACGCGCCATGGCGCGCAGATCGACGAACGCCGCATCGTGCGCGCCCAATCGGTGGCGATGCTGCAGACCATGGTCGAGCACGCCGACATGTGCACGTGGAGCCCGACGATCCTGAGCCACGTGCCGCCGTTCGGAGGCCGCCTGCGGCCGCTCGCGTTACGCGAAGTGTTCGAGCCCCGACAACTGGGGATCGTCACGCGTCGAAGCAGCACCCTGAGCAATGCGGCAGTCGCTTTCGTCGAGTGTCTGCTTGATGTCATCCGCCGGCATGCGAGGTCTGCGAAAAAAGAAGACCTCGCCTTGTTCGAGACGCTGGAACTATTGATCTAGCGCGACGCTTCCTCGCCGGCCGGCAGTCCCCTGTGGATATCGCCCCTTACCAGTTCTTCTCTTTCCGTCCGTGCGTCATTCCCGCACGATAAATCTGCGGCGCGGCCCCGTACCCGTCCGATTCACAGAAGCCGCCACGGCTCGAAAGCCGCGCCGCGCCAATGAACCGACAGCTCATTGGGTTCAGCCGCCCCCCCGAATTTCCCGCCATCAATGAACGGTTTTCAGTTGCGTCCACAACCTGTTTTCGAGTCGAAGAATCTCGACAGGCTTCGGTTTCATCAACGTCATCTTCTTGAATACATCGTCCGGCGGATAGACTGACAAGTCCTGCGCGATCGCAGGCGTCACGAATTTGCGCGCCGGCACGTTCGCGGTCGGGTAATACACTTCGTTGGTGATAGCGGCGTTCACCTTCGGATCCTCGATGTAGTTGATCCACTGGAGCGCCGCCTCCGGATGCGGCGCGTCTTTCGGAATCGTCATCATGTCAAAGGCGACCAGACCACCCTCCTTGACGTTCAAGAATCTGATGTCATACGAACGTTTCGCATCCACACTGCGCCGATGCGCGATGCCGACATCGCCGGCAAAGCCGATCGAAACGCAAATGTCATTGTTGGCGAGATCGTTGATGTAGCCGGACGAGTTGAACTCGGTCACGTAGGGCCGGACTTTCCTCAGCATCTCATATGCGGCCTGATAGTCGGCTGGATTCGTGCTGTTCGGATCCTTGTGCATGTATTGCAGCGCTGCCGCAAAGACGTCGATCGACTCGTCGAGGAAAGAAACGCCGCAGCCTTTGAGCTTCGCGAGATTCGCAGGATCGAAGACGAGTGCCCAACTGTCAACGGGCGCGTTCGCGCCGAGCGCCTTCTGCACAGCCTGCGCGTTGTAGCCGATGCCGATTACCGCAAACGCCCAAGGCACGCCGTACTGATTGCCCGGGTCGGCGCCCGCGACCATCTGCATCAGCGTCGGGCTCAGGTTCTTCAGGTTCGGCAGCTTCGACTTGTCGAGCTTCTGATACACGCCGGCCTGGATCTGCGCGCCCATGTAGTTCGACGTCGGCACGACGATATCGTAGCCCGAGTTGCCAGCGAGCAATTTGGCCTGCAATGTATCGTTGCTGTCGTAGTTGTCGTATCGAACGTGAATGCCGGTCTGCTTCTCAAAGTTCGGGATCGTGTCTTTCGCAATGTAGTCCGACCAGTTGTACACATTCAGCTCGGTATCCGCCGCGCGGGCGGGAGGCGCCGTCCATGCGGCCACGGCAGCCGTCATGAACAGACTCGCGAAGACCGCTCGCCTGAATCGAGATCCGGAGTGGGAAACGCTCATCGTGCTGTCCTTTTTTCGGGCAAGTTACGGGGGTAGAGAAAGGGGTCCGTCGTGGGCAACCGTTGTTCTCACGATTCGGTTTCAGCACGATACGATTCGTACTGCAAACGGATTGTGGCGCCGACGTCGAAGAACGGGCTTGGAGGCACCCAGCCTGGTCTGGCGTGGTCGAGGACGGCCGTCAGCAACGCCGACTGGCCTCCCGACGCCATTTCCGCCAGCAGTCGCCCCCATAGGGTGCCGCGCGCCACGCCGGAACCATTGCATCCAGCAGCGGCATAGACACCTCGTTCGAGCTTCGCGAACCGCGGCTCCCCGGATCGTGTCGCGCTCAGGTGGCCGGTCCAGGTGAATTGCAGGTGTTCGCTGGTGACCCAAGGGAACCGGCGCTGCATTCCTCGCAGATGACGGTCCCTTCGAGCCTCGAGTGAGCGGCCCACGAGATCTCGATGGCGATACTCCACCGTATTGCGAATCATGAGGCGCCGGTCGGGCGTCAGCCGTACAGTGGCGCCGGCAACCCGGGTCGACAGCACGCCCCACGCGGTCGCGTTACCCAGCCGGGCGTGCTCCTCTTCGTTCAGCGGCCGGGTGAGCGACGCACTCAGTTCGAGCGGGAATACCGCGCGGTCTCTCACCCCGACTCTCTGCAAAAAGGCACCGACACAAATGATGACCTGCCCAGCTTCGATGTCGCCGTCGTGCGAGCGCGCGCGAATCTTCCCGCCATACATCCGCTCGAAGCCAACGATTTCCGTGTTCTCACGGAGCCATACATTCCCGGGCAACGTGTCCCGCAACCCCTTGGCGTACCTGGCCGGTTGCAGCAGGCCGTTACCGCCGCCGCACCATATTCCTGCCTTGTAGAAAGACGTCCCCAATCGCTGCGACAACGCCGGGCCTTCCAGTAGTTCGGCACTCGCCCCGGCTTCCCGCAGGGTTCGCACCTGGGCTTCCGCCTGTGCAAGTTTCGCCGGATCATGGACGGCGAAGAAGTAGCCGTCGCGGCTCAGATCGCACTCGATGCCGAGGGTGCTCACGCGTCGGCTCACCTCGTCGCTTGCCGCTTTGCCGATTGCCGTCACGCGATGGTATTGCTCATTGAATGGCTTGCCGCCCAGTTCCTCGGGTTCGGGCCGCTCGTACGCGACCACGAAACCGGAATTGCGCGCCGATGCGCCTTGAGCCGCGCGCTGCCGGTCAACGATAACGATGCGCGATTGCGGGTGCAGTTCGGCGAGCGTATGCGCCGTGGCCAGTCCCGTGAAACCGCCCCCAATCACGAGCCAATCGGCTTGCTGAGTTCCTTTGAGGGCCGCATCGACTGGCGAGCTACCTGCCTGCGCGATCCAGCCGCAGATATTTTCGATCAAAGCACGTCTCCTACCACGAAGCGTGGGGATGCAATTGTCTGAATCATGAATAATTGGCATTCTTGCGTGAGAATACCTTTGGGTTCGCGCCAATATATTGGGAGCTGGGTGGGTTATCCAGCGTTATTAATTCATTCAAGTATTCAAAAAACGCATGGATAAGATTTATCGTCCGCCCTCTCTCCAGGCCCTTCAGGCACTCGCTTTGGTGGCGGAGTCGGCCAGCTTTACCGAAGTGGCGGAAAAGCTGCATCTGACCCAGAGCGCGGTAAGCAGGAAGATTCAGCAACTGGAAAGCCATTACGGCGCGCCGCTGCTCGTTCGCAACAGCCGCAGCATGCAGCTGACCGAGCACGGCAAGGCGGTGCTCGACGTTGCGCGCAAGGTGCTCGGCGAGTTACGGATGCTCAATGAGCACCTCACGCGGCGGGACAGGCCATTCCGCATTCGCATATTCGTATCGGTAGCGGTTCGCTGGCTATTGCCGCGCATGGTCGACTTCTATGTGCAATGCCCCGATCTGTCACTGTCGATTGAGACGGTTGCGACCGAGACGGTCGATCCATCGGGCGAGTGCGATGCCTACATCCTTTACCTCCCCGAAATGCGCACGGACCCTTCGTTCCTCACACTCTTCGAAGAGTCTCTCGTGCCGGTTTGCGCGCCTTCCCTCGTCGGCGGCAAGGAGGCTCCGGCCACGCTGGACGAGTTGGACAAGTACACCCTGATTCACGGCTCGACCGGGCACCACGAGTGGAAGCGCTGGCTTCAGGCGCAGGGGAAGGCGGACGACGTCGACTACCGGCACATGACCTTCAATCTGGACGAACTGGCAATGGATGCAGCCAGCCGCGGATTGGGTGTCGCCATGACGGATTTGACTCTGGCGCAGGAAGCGATTGGTCGCGGCAAGCTGATCGTTCCCTTCGGCACGCCGCTAAAGACCACCGGAGTCTATGTGCTTTGGCTGCAAACCGCTGGAGCGCTGCATCCGGCGCGCCAACGCATCCTCCAATGGTTTGCTCAACAGGCAGCGTGACGCGGCAGGCCAAAGTGTGCGACCGGGAGCAAGTACCTTCGGCGAAAGACTGAAGGAGTCGAGGCGCGTGCTGCCCCGATGTCCGGTTCGCGTCTCATTGGTGCCGTTTGCGCAGGAAGCTGTCGATGACTCCAACTGGGTCGACTACGGAAATTCGATCGGACGGGGTTCGGCCAAGCAACCACTTGAAACTATACTGGGGCACTTGGAGGATTCAATGGCTAATCACGACAGGCTGCATCCACTACGTCCGCTCCTGAAGAATTGGGTTTGGGAGCATGGCCGAATCGGTACTCGCTATTTGGACTGCATCGATGGCGGAATCAAGTTTGACGAAGGCAAGAAGTCGCACTTCGCAAACGAAGAATACATTTACGTGCCGCTCGACAAGGATGGTGAGGAGGGTGCGTCGGTGGATGGTCCTGCGATCCAGGAGGCGGGACTTGGCCGGTTTTTGAGGGCCGCGCAGTTGGGCAAGCCGGAAGAAGCCGGCTCTGTGGCGGAAGTCCAGCGCGCAGTGGCGGACTGCGTGGAACTCGGTCTGTTCAGCGCATATCAGATGGACGCCCAGGAGGCCTTCACACGCTACGCGCAGGAGCCCATGTTCGAGGATGAAATCCGCGCGGCGGTTGTCGATGACATCCGGCGCATCTATGCGCGTGTGCGGGAGCAGCTGGCGCTGTACGATTTCAGTGTGCTTTACGGTTTGCCCATGCCGCTGCTCATCAGCGAGGCGCCCTTCATCGACTGGCGCGTGCGCGCTAGTCCGGTCCTTCCGTTCGTATCGCTTCCTCTTGGACCTTACTGCCTGCTGGTGGGCGCGCCCTCGGGCAGGAAAAGCCGAATCGGCCCGGTGGCCTGGAAAGCTGCCGCCGCGATGGGTCCGTTGAAGGACCACAACCGCCACATCGTGGAGCAAGCACGCTTGTGGCTGGTAGCGACCACTGACGACCAACTCGTCGCTGTGCAAAGCCGCTTCGCTGCGGCCAGGAGTATCACGCCGGACAATGCGAAACCCTGACCGAAGTCGGCTGGGAAACTCGCAGTCGGCCGGGCGGACGAACATCGCGGTACGCCTCGCCCCAAGAGCAATCAGGCCGAGTACGGCCGAGCCTGTGTGAAAACGCACTCATCGCCTAAACTGAATCAACTCATCGAGACTGGGTGACTCATGAAGCGATTCGTCGAAGGCGATGACCGCAAACAGGTCGCACTACTTCCCGAATGCGTCGATGACTACATCGGACAGGACAATCCTGTGAGGGTAGTAGATGCCTTCGTCGACGAGCTGGATCTTTCGGAACTTGGCTTCAACGGTACTACACCGGCGCTCACGGGCCGCCCGTCCTACCACCCAGGCGCGATGCTCAAGATCTATATCTACGGGTATCTGAACCGCGTACCGTCCAGCCGGCGGCTTGAGCGCGAATGCCAACGCAACGTTGAACTGATGTGGCTGACAGGACGTCTGGCGCCAGACTTCAAGACAATCGCCGACTTTCGCCGTGACAATGGACCGGCCATTCGAAACGTATGCCGTCGCTTCGTCGAACTGTGCCGGGGACTGAAGCTGCTATCCAGCGACATGGTCGCCATCGACGGCAGCAAGTTCAAGGCTGTGAACAGCCGCGACAGAAACTTCACTGCCGGCAAGATCGACAAACGCCAGCAGCAGATCGAGGAAAGCGTCCAGCGATACCTCGACATGATTGAAACTGCAGACCGGACCAGTCCGGCAGGTTTCGATGTGAAGACCATGCGCCTGTACGAGAAGATCGCGCTCCTGCGTCAGCGGATGCGTGAGCTCGAGCAGATCAGGGAGCAACTGAAGAAAGAACCGGACAAACAGTTGTCGCTTACCGACCCGGATTCCCGCTCCATGACCAGCGGTGGCAAGAGAACCGGCACCGTCGGCTACAACGTCCAGACTGCCGTGGATACGAAGCATCATCTGATTGTCGAACACGAGGTGACGAATATTGGAGGCGACCACGGCCAACTCAGCAAGATGGCTCTATCGGCGAAGAACGCGATGGGCAAGCTAAAGCTGAAGGTGCTGGCTGACCGCGGCTACTTCAGGGGTCCGGACATCCGCGTGTGTGAACTTGCCGGGATCGCCACGTATGCCCCGAAACCACTCACCTCAGCGTCGAGGAGGAAAGGGCTCTTCACCAAGCGCGACTTCATCTACGTTGCCAGGAGCGATGAGTATCGATGCCCCGCTGGCGAGCGCGCAATTCTTCGATTCAAGACCGTTGAGAATGGCATGAATCTGAACGTGTACTGGCCCAGCGCATGCCCGCGTTGCCATCTCAAGGAGCGATGTTCGCCCAGCGACTATCGCCGCATCCGACGATGGGAACACGAACATGTACTCGAAGTCATGCAGCGTCGTCTCGACCGGAAGCCTGACGCAATGACCATCCGACGAAGCACCGTTGAACACGTCTTCGGCACGCTGAAGCATTGGATGGGCGCCACACACTTCCTAACCCGGACGCTCGGACGGGTGAGCACCGAAATGAGCCTTCAGGTACTGGCCTACAACCTCAAGCGAGTGATGAATATACTTGAGGTTGCGAGGACAATGAAGGCAATAAGGACGGCTGGAAGCTGAGGCCCTGAGCGGCTTCTTGCGCTCGCGATGCTCGGATAGCGCAAGCTCGACGCATCTAACTTGATAAACCTCACCGTCAACCTCGCCCTCAGCCGCGAAAATTGCGTTTCCACACGCCCTCGGCCAGGAGCCGTCATTCGATTCGATCGGCGGTTTGATATTCAGTTGTCGGCTTCGCTCAGAAACCTGCCCCATAGCCTACCAGCGCTTATCGGTCATAGCCGACATTGGGGCGGGTGCCGCTTGGTTCAATTACGCCAATGTAGCGGACTATGCACGGTGGGGACACGGGCGACGCAAGTCACGCGAGGTCGCCGGCACGGCCACCGCTTCCCCGGAACTTCAATACCGTGTGACGGAATCGACGACCGTGCCGGTTAATGGGTCGAGAAACAGCTTCACGGAGCGAGGCTCGCCGCGGAAATCGAACATGCCCATAATGCTCCCCGCCGTCGCGTCGAACGAGCCTCCGCCAATACGCTGACCATTGAGCCAGTTGTCCTCAATAAATCGGATGACAGATGCTTCGATAATCGGCGTATGGTCAACGAAGTTCTGTTTGGCCCACGGTGAGATGACGAGGAATGGGATCCGCGTTCCCGGTCCACACCTCCCGTTAACCGGTGCACCACTCACGCCGATTGGTGCAGTGCCGCCTCCACACCTTCCGGGGCCATTCAAACGATCGGCCCGCAAATCGAACGATGGATGTGTCGGATTTGCGTAGGCGTGGTCATACCATCCATCTGAATCATCCCATAGCACAATAACCGCCGTGCTGTCCCATTCAGGCTGCTGCTGCACGAAATTGATGACCTGCGTTGTGAATACCTGTTCGTCGAGCGGGTCGGAGTAGCCGGCATGCCCGTCCTGCGAGCCGGGCGCCTTGAGGAAACTGACTGCCGGAAAATTGCGTGCCTTCACCGCTGCAAAAAAGTCGTTGATGTCATACTCATGATTCGCCGGATCTGCGGTTTTTTCATCGATCGACAGCCTGTGTCCAATGGCACTCACTGAACCCGGTCGCAGATGCTTCGGGTTAGCCGTTGACCTGTAGTATTGGAACCAGTTGTGATGTGGCACATAGTCTGCTGTGGCTACCCCGACGGCCGTAGCAACAGTACTTCGCTGGCACCCGGTGGTGCCGTTCGGATTGACTCGTGTCAGGTCGAAACCACCCATGAACCCTCCCCAGCTGACGCCGCTTTCGTTCAGCAGGTCCCCAATGTTCCTGCCGGCCATCATCACCTGGGTTTCGCTGGAGCACACGTCATACGCGGGATCAACGTCGTTGATCAACGTAAAGCCCCCTACGCCGTCGTCGACAAAATAGTCAGCCACCGGGTAGCGAAACCACCTGTGCCCTTGCGTGACGATTTTCATGCCGTTTGTTTGCCCCGATACGAGGTTCAGAGCGCCTGGCGTCGACGGTCCGTACGTCGATGTGTACGCATTGTCGCTCATTGCGAAATGCTGGGCATAGTTCCATAGCGACGTTACGGTATTGCCGTCGAAATAGCCCATTACCTGCGCTTCCGTGCCGAATGCACCCGCGCCACCGCGCGAGCCCTGACCCGTATACTTAGGAAACAGGTCCATCGCCCCATTGTGGTAAGCCCGCTGCTCTGCGGAGTAAGTGTGGTCCTGGTCCGAGGTCGCCGCCTGACTTCGATCGAGCCGGAACGGATTGCTTACAGCCTGGCCATTGGCGGCATTGTGATTCGGGTTATTCCTTCGTAGTTCAGACGAAAGCCCATTCACGCGTGGCGTGCCGGGTGCTGCAATGAACCGGGGCTCACCAGGACGATTTGCCGCCGTGGGGTAAGTCCCGAAGTAGTGGTCGAAAGACACATTCTCGTTGAAGACGACCACCAGGTGCTTGATCGGTGTCGCCGTGTTCACGCTTTCCACGTGACCGCCCTGAGCATGCAATTCTTCCGCGCCGACGCCCATACAATACGCGGAGAGTGCACATGAAATGGCCAGTAGCGCTTGACGAATGATGGCGTTTCTTGGCATAGGGGTGGCGATTCTGAGACGCGGATCTCGCGTCAACGTGAGACCCGTGCCTAAAGTCACTCGACGTCATATACAACGCAATCCTACCCTCCGGCCCGCGCGGTCACGCTCCCGAAATCAGTCAGGTTGCAGAAATTGCCGGTCACGGCTCCGAAACGGTCGGCCACGTTCGTCCGAAATACGCCCGGCCGACCCATCACATTGCGCAACGGGCATGCCTGCAGTTTTCGAAACCATTCGCACCGTCAGGGCTTAATGGCCACCTTCAATACACCGTCTCGCTGGTTGGCGAATAGCTCATACGCCGCCACAATATCGTCGAGCTTGTAGTGGTGAGTAACCATCACGCCAAGGTCAAGCCGATTGGCCTCGATCACATTCATCAGGCGCCGCATGCGCTCCTTGCCGCCGGGGCACAACGCAGTGCGGATGGTGTGATCGCCGAGGCCCGCAGCGAAGGCTGCCAACGGGATTTCCAGGTCCTCCGAGTACACCCCCAGACTTGAGAGGGTGCCTCCTGGCTTGATGACCTTCATGCAGTTCTCGAAGGTGCGCTGCGTACCCAGCGCCTCGATGGCCGAGTCCGCACCTTTACCGCCGGTAAGCTTCATCACTTCCTGCACAACGTCGCACTGGTTAAAGTCGAGCGTTACGTCCGCGCCAAGCTTCTTGCTGATGCCGAGGCGATGTTCGTTGCCGTCCACGGCGATGATCGTGGTAGCGCCTAGCAGACGTGCACCCGCCGTGGCGCACAGGCCGATCGGGCCTTGCGCAAACACCACCACGGTGTCGCCAATCTTGATGTTGGCATTTTCTGCACCTTTGAAGCCGGTCGACATGATGTCAGGGCACATCAACACCTGTTCATCGGCAAGGCCGTCCGGAATCGGCGCAAGGTTCGCCTGCGCATCGGGCACCAGCACATATTCAGCCTGGGTCCCATCAATCAGGTTGCCAAAGCGCCAGCCAGCCGTGGCCTTGTAGCCGTGGCATCCGCACAATCCCTGTGGAACCAGGTAGCTGCCATCCTGGCTAGGGTAGCCATCCTGCGCAGCATAGCTGTTGAAGTTGGGACAGATCGCACCAGCAATTACCCGCTGACCCTCCTCGTAGCCCACCACAGCAGATCCGAGCTTCTCGATTATGCCCACTGGCTCGTGCCCAACGGTCAAGCCCGTAGCCACGGGATACTCGCCTTTGAGAATGTGCACGTCGGTGCCGCAGATGGTCGTGGTGGTGATACGAACCAGCGCGTCATTAGGCCCGACATCGGGAATCGGTTTGTCCGTCACTTCGATTCGGCCCTTTTCGACGAAAACTGCCGCTTTCATCATTCCACTCATGGCGAAACCTCCTTTCGACAGATCAGTTGAAATGCCTCCCGCAATTGCTTTAGGGCGAGAGAAGGATGGTCGTTGAGACGGCGGGGCGAACGTCCCTGCTGGCGCTCACCGAATCTTGATCCAGCTTTCGCAGCCCTCTTTCTTGTCGCCCCTGCTTTCGCCGAGCTCGATTCGTTGCCCGCTTCTTCGAACACCCGGAGACAGCGTAGTACATCTATTCCGGTATGGATAAATCTTCTCCGTCCATTGCATTCCTCTCCCGAAGTCGCAACCCTACAAACAGGACCCGTCGATAGTAGCGCCCCACCAACTCCGAGAGAGTGACAGCTCTCGTCCGCGCGGCCGCCCCCCGGACGGGAGCACAGGGCTCCCCAAAATATCTGGGGTTCTGCGGCGTTCGGGTGGACGAATTCAATCTGATGGCCCTTCTGTCGCATCTACAGATTGAACTGCAACGCCTACTCGCCGATCAACTCGCTCGGCCTGGCGGCGGCAGTGTTTTCGGAAGCGGATGTTGAGATAGCCGTCCGACCGTCAGCGCCGCGTCGAGTACCGCCGACCACGTCGGGCAGTCGTCGGCCACCTCCGGCCTTTCATCGGCGCATTGAGACGGACAGTCAGATGTCCGTTCTGCACGCTTTTCACAGACCGTTACAGCAGGCAGCGCAAAGGCACAGTGCCCCCAGCCGAAGCTTAGGCCGAACACAATAGGGTCAAGTCGGCGGACTCGAGGGGAGCCGTCAGATTCGTGCGAGATCGGTCCATAGCTGTGACTTGCCTACGCGAGAACTGGTTGTTCCCGGTCTCACCCGGAAGAGCCGGTCGCGTCTAGCGAGTTCCTCGACCGGCTGGGGTGGGGTCCTCCGCATCGAACTCGAATCGACATCGTCAATGGTCAGCAATGTCGTGTTTCTGAAACGCCCCAGGGAGCCGCGTGCTCGCGGCTATTGCCCGGCCTGAGCCGGCGCCCGCGCCTTGGAACCGCTTACTGGAGCGATGATGCCGAAGAGCCCATTTGTCTCCTTGTTAGGACCTGCCGAGAAGTACAGCGTGTCCGGACTCGAATTGCGGCCGCCACCAAGTGTCAGAGTCCACAGGCCGTCGATAGCCAGTGGATTGCCGAACTCATTCTCCAGTTGATCGACGAACGTGCCGTCATTGTTAAAGACATTGATTCGGCCATTGCCGAAATTGCCAACGAGGATTTCGCCGCTGAAGCGACCGAACGCAAATGATGCGCGCGTGATGCCCCACGGGGAGTCGAGCGATCCCTGGCTCGCAAAGCGGCGCAGCAGGTGGCCGTCGGTATCGAATACATCAACAAATCCATGACCGCGGCCTGCAACGTCGTCGTGCTTCTTACTGTCCTGCTGCGCATAGGTGACGAAAAGGTCCCCATCGATGTTCGCGATACCGAACGGGGCGTAGCCGGCTGGGATGTTTGGGTCGGCGAAGCCACCATCCGTCGTCGCGGGCGTGAACTGGCCGTTCGAACCGTTCGGCCCGAATACATCGATCTGACCCGAGCGGAAGTTCGTCGCAAACAGGAATCCTCCTTTCGCATTCACTCCGAAGACTAAGCCCTTGTAGACGGCCCCGTTGACGGCAGAGGGATTGGACGAGTTATCGACCGCGATCACGGCGTTGTTCGCCGGATTCAACCCGCCGGCCCAAGCGGAAATCGTGCCGTCTTCGGTGGCGAAGATGAATACGGCCGGGATCTGCGTACCTGGCACGAGAAAGGCCGACGAAGGATTCCATACCATCCCGGTTGGCGCCGCGGGTGTGGGATTCGGTGGATTGTTAGGAAAGACGGGGCGACAGGCGCCGGACGGTATGACGTTGCCGGGTAGCGGGATGGAGACCTGCAGGGCCACCTTTGTCCCCTCGCCGTCATACAGCGTGGAGCAGCCCGTGGCATTGTCGTTGATCCAGAATGGACTTCCTGCCGGACTAAAGGCAATACCCCAGGCGTTCTGCAGTACCCCGTCGACCTTCGGGGCCGCGCCTGCCACGTTGGACACGAGTGGTTTGACAACGTAAGCATCGTCGGCAGCGGCATGTCCGATGGTGAAATTGGCGGCGAGGGCAATCACGGCCGCCGCTTTGAAACCCCACGAGATCTGAGACATCACTTCCCTCCTTGTCTGACTGGCGAGAAATCGCCGCAGGCTAAACGACCGCCGTGCTTCAAATATTCCCGCTCGACTTCAAGGAATCCACTGGCCACCCTTTCGAATGGCGCGATAGGGGTCGGCCGCGGCCCTTCGACCAGATTCTTGGTTCTGCGAGCCAGAGACGAGCGAGTGGCCCCTGGACTTCCGAAAACTGCCGTTACCCGTCGCGCAGGCTCGAGTGACAGCAAGGGGTCGGCTCTCACTTCTCGTCACACCTGCGGCAATACGAGGTAGTGGCAATGCGCTTGCGACGGCACGAGTTGACACATCGCCTCGGGCCAATCACAGGCGACACTGGTTGAGTGGTGGAGATAAGGCGGCGTTTCAGAACGCGGACGAAGTGCACGCTGCCTGCTATCTTGCAAAGCGGCTGGGACGACACTCCGTGACCTCCAGCGATTCCGACACTGGAATACAGCGTCTCAAGGCGACCGCACTCCTCCAGAAGCAATGACCTTTTTTCATTTTGTGCGCTCGCCGTCAGGTCCAGATTTGAGATACGCCGAACCTTGTGAAGGTCCGCATCGTCCTTCGGAAACGGGCGTGCACCTTCACGCACTGCGATCACTCGCGACGCCTCGGCGAGCCTGGCGCGCTCCAACCAGTCGCATTCAGCACCGTTTGAGTTTAACCAAATCTGGGCCGCCTCGATCAGGTGGTCTGTCCGTAACCAGACACCCACCCTCTCGCGCAAACGCGAAGAGCTGGCCTACCAAGAAAAGCACAGCAGTTCGCTGCGCGCTTCGTCATCAAAAGCGTTCACGACTCACCTGTTTCGTCTGGGCGCTTTGAAATCACATTCGCCGTTTGCAGCAGGTTGCGTGGCTCGGCCCGTATGGCGCTGGCCGGACAGAGATAGAGAATTGGGCAAGCTCAACGGACGACCTCGAGGCCGGTTCGAGTATACCGATGCAGTCGAACTGCCGGAGCACCCTTCGCAGCAGCAAACGGCGGTCCGTCTTTTCTCGGTCAGTCAGCGACAACTGACAGAGGCGCACACTGGATCTCCCTTCAACTGGAAGGAGATCGTCATGGAAACGCAGAATGTCGCGGTTGGCTCCCGAGTGCCTTGGAACAAGGGCAAGCTGACTGGACAGAAGCCACCGCTAAAGCTTCCGGAAATCTGGGCGATTCGCACCAGGTTGCAGATGTCTTCGAACATCCGCGAGCTGGCCATGTTCAATCTCGCAATTGATAGCAAACTAAGGGCATGCGACCTCACCAGCCTGCTCGTGCACGAGGTCTGCCAGGGTAGCCACGTCGGATCGCGCGCAATGATCATGCGGCAGAAGACGCAACGATCGGTTCAGTTCGAGATAACCGAGCAGACACGCCAGAGCATCGAAACGTGAATCAAGACCCGGAGCTTGAAACCCACCGACTATCTGTTTCAGAGCCGGCTGCATGCGTCGGCGCATATCTCGACGCGACAATACGCACGGATGGTCCACCGATGGATTGTCTCCATCGGACTCGACGATACCGCTTACGGCACGCACACCATGCGTCGCACAAAGGCTTTATTGATTTACCGCCGAACGAAGAATCTCCGGGCGGTTGAACCAGCGCTTAATTGCCCGGACTCACGGGGACGCAGCCGATAACCGCTCGTGACGGCGCCTGATCCTGTTGCTTCACGGGAGTGGCCCTGAGTCGGCGCCAATCTTTCTAGAGCGTCGACCGGCTTCGAGTGAGGCGCGCGCTTCTCCGTCTCATCAACTTCCATCGTCCGGACGGTTGCACTGCCTCGCCGCGACCGGCAAGCACTCCGGGCATGCCCCATGCGACTTCTCCACTGCGGGGTCTACAAAGCCCTTCGCGGGAGAACATATCATGCCTTACTTGCTTGGCTGGCTTCTTGGCGTACCGTTAGTGGTTCTTGTCATTCTGTATCTCATCTTTCATTGACGAAATAGGCGTGGCAGATCAGCGTCGCGGCCGACTTCACGGTCGGCCCGCAAACCGCTGAAACTACAAACATTGCCGCAGCGGCAACGCCCTTCGCATTGGTTGCACGCTGTGACTCCGTGAGAATGCTCGAGTGTGCAGGGCAAACGCGTCAGTCGTTATTGTCGCCGCAGCCCATATCATGAACGGCCTGCGCTTCCCGGCCGCGCAGGCGAACGACACCCTGCATACCGCACGCCGGCCCACGTGGCAGATCGCCGACGACATCGCCCAGCGATGCCTCCAAACGCCGCACGATCGCTGCGGTCAGATCGTACCCAACCTCGCAACACGAATATATCTCTACCGGCTGCCGTCACACCGTGCACTAAACGCTGCTGTGCGCGTCATTGCGAGGTTGCGATTCCAACCAATCTGTTGACGTCTTCGAGACAACACAGGTCACAAAATCTTCACGCGCCTTGGCATGCCATTGGCAGTATCAAGGGCAATCGCTGCAATCCCGCACTCTAGAGTGCACAATGCTCGCTCATTTCGCCCCTCGTCGCCGTTCGTTATTGCCATGCTGGTCGTTTGCCTGATCATGGTACTTGCCTTTGAGGTGAGCAACGGATTCCACGATTCCTCAAATGCGGTCGCAACCGTCATCTATACGAATTCGCTCGGACCGGTGCCCGCAGTGGTCTGGTCGGGTCTTATGAACCTCGTTGGCGTGCTTGTCGGTGGGATATCGGTGGCGTTCGCTCTCGTCACGATCCTGCCCCCCGACGTGTTGACGCCGCCCGACGGCTCGCCCGCAGTCCCGATGCTCGTATCGATTTTTTCTTCTGCACTGCTTTGGAATGTACTAACGTGGTACTTCGCGATCCCGAACAGCAGTTCCCATTGTGTGATTGGTTCGTTGATTGGCGTCGCGGCTGCCGATGCGTTACTCAAATCGCGAGACCTCGCTGAAGGCGTGGACTGGCACCAGATCGTTACCGTTCTCAAAGCGCTTGCGGTTTCCCCTGTGCTCGGGTTCGCTATTGCCGGAGGCCTCTATTGGATCCTGCGGATGGTCGTGCGACGCGGAGAGCTGCTCGAAGCGCCTCGCGACGGAAAGAGACCCGTATGGTGGATGCGCGCACTGTTGATTACGACGTGCACGACAGTCAGCATTTCGCATGGCACGAACGACGGACAAAAAAGCATTGGCCTCATCATGTTGACCGTTATCGGCCTGCTGCCGGCGACGTATGCGCTAAACCCCCAGTCCGCAGGACAGATCAAGCAATTGAGCCAATACGGATCACAGGCCGTACCGCTGATCGCCGAGTATGGCGACGACGTCAAGACGCAGGGTCTCAATGCTGCACAAGCACTTCAGCGCGCCGCGCCCGATACGCTACGCGAAGCAGATGCACTCCGCACCAACCAGCCGGTGCAAGCTGGCGAACGCGCAACACGTTCCCAGTTGCGCGGCTATGTGTACGACGTAATCTCTGAAATGAAATACGTCAGCCAGAAGAAGAACGTCCCCGAAACCGAGCGCAAACAGGCATCCATGCTGCTCAAATCGATGAGCACGCCGGTCGAATACGCTCCCTGGTGGGTGCGCGTACTCAGCGCCGTCTGTCTCGGTGCGGGCACGATGGTTGGATACCGGCGCGTCGTCCGCACGCTCGGCGAGCGACTCGGGCGCCAGAAAATGACGCCAGGACAAGGCGCAAGCTCGGAACTCGTCGGCTCACTGTTGATCGGCACGGCGGGTTTGACGGGGTTACCCGTCAGCACGACCCATATCATTACGTCGGGCATTGCGGGCACGATGGCTGCCAGCGGACAAGGTGTGCAAAGGCGCACCCTCATCCGGATCGGCGCGACCTGGCTGATTACCTTGCCAGTCACAATCGTTTTAGCGGGCACGTTCTTTTATCTTCTTGCGTGACCCGAGGCGGCCGACAGGCGCTCGGAGGCGATGGCTGACACCTCAGTTCTGGCAGTTGATGTCCGCGACTTCGGCGTCGTACGGAGATCGGAAAGTCCCTCACATTTGCAGAACTCTGCGACCAGGCGTTCGGCGAAGTGTTCAGGTTTCCTCTTACCCCTAGCCGATGCTCACGAGCGGTTTGTGGGACGATCTGAGAGGTCGACTTTTCGCGAGCCGGTCCTGCTGCGCAACGAAGAGAGTTTTTCAACAATCCTTCGAAAGCAGTCATCCGGGATCGACTGCGTCAAGTTCGTCATCCTCTATCCGGTGTTGCGTGAGAAAACCTATTTCTGGGAGGCCAGTGCTGATGAAGGTTGCGCATCCTCGCGGTATGTATTGCCTGAAGGCAGCAGCCCGCTGCGTGCCGCTGGTGGCTGCCGCCGGCTTTGCCATGGCAACGCCTTTGCCAACGCCGCCGTGCGGGACATCGCCGGTGCCAGCCTACGCGTCGCTGGGCGAGCAACCCGCGATGGCGATCCTGCGCGCCGAGCAACTCGATACGGGTGTGTGGCGGCCGTCCTCGTGCACCGGATGGCCTGCCGCGTCCCGCTCCCGAGTTGTCGTCGCGCTCGCAGGGCTGGTCCGCGTCGCCAACGGCCCCGAGACGCTGTTGACACGTGCCGGGGCGGTCTCCACCCTGCGCACCGTGCGCTACTGGTCGACGACCGACAACAAGTGGCGTCCCTTGTTCCTGGACGCTGCAGCGCTGGCCGGACCCGCGGAGGGCGGGAAGCGGCGGGATGATTTCCGCCCGTCGGAACTGCAGGCCGGTCGAACCTATTACTATTGGGTGGACGACAGCCGCTCCGGCCCCTTGGTGTACAAGGTGCGCGTGCTGGAGCGCAGTCTCCACCGGGTGGCGCTGGCCGAGGAAAATGTGTCGCCGGTCCGTGCGTTCGGACTGACACTGTTTCAGCCGGCTGCGCTGCAGACGGTAGTGTTCGCACAGCGCCAGGCGGACGACGTATGGGGCCTGTATATTCTCGTGCGCATCGACCGGCAAGCCAGCAGTTTCATTGCGAGCGGGCACGAGGCCTCTACGGCGAACCGGGCGCTGGCACTGTTTCGACACCTGGCCGGCGTTCCAACCGACGCGGAACCACCGGCAGTGCGATGACTTGGGTCGTGGCGCAAAAGGCCCCTCATCGATGCGTCAATCGCCAGCTGCGGCGCTCTCGCGCGCTTTCCTGCAGGGTACCGCTCAGGGGCCGTGCGGAAGGCATCCAGACATTTTCTGCTGCAAAAGTAGTATGTCCGGTCGCGGTTCTCGGGCGGCCAGCGATGTGTAACCGAAGTCATTGAGCCGGTGTGCGGCTTCCGGTCGTTCGTCTTCGTGCTTAAATGGTCATTCGAACGGTTGCTCTACTCAAATAACGGACCTGCACGCCACGGTCCAGTTCGGCTCCCACCTATCCAAAAGTGCAATTGCGACCCAAACTGGCAGTCGTTACATTAATTCGCAAATCGAAGCAACTTTCGGCGATTCTTGGGAAATTTGCTTTTGCAAAATCTTTCACTATCGATCCGATTGAAGTGTTCGTGCTCTCGAACGCCGAAGACTAACGTTGCCTTTGGCACTGAAAGTCGGGGCCATTCAATCTTCTGACGGCATCGCCGAAGGACGGCGCTTGGTGTCAGGAGCAGGGCCACGCAGTGCTCCTATAACGAGAATCGCCAGAAGACATCCGTCGCCACCGCAGCCACTACACTCAGGGCCAGGGTCGTGGCATAAACCCTGTACATGCGACGCGCACGGAAGCGGTAGACGCTCGGAGGGTAGTCATACAACTGACGGCGACGCCGAAGCGAGAGCCGCCTCAGGATGAAAGTGAGCGTCAGAAAAATGACGAACAGCCCCCAAAAGAACCAAACAGCACCTGAAACATCATCGAGTTGCATACTCATACCGCACCACCTCCTTTGGCACTGAACCGATTTCGGGTCGCGCGACGCGCCGAAGAGACAAGACAGCGAACTGATCTTTCATGGTCGCACTCGGGGAGGCATCACCTCAACGATGCCAACGCCGATTCCCTGATGTCGCCTGCGCTGGTTGCGCGTCGTCACTCCCGCTTTCGCAGCAGCGCTCCCTGGAGTGCATCTGTCGAAGTTCCAAACGAGGTCAGGAGATCAGGGGTAGCAGCGTTTGCATCCCTGCCATGCAAGCCCTTGTACCAGGGCAGATGCAGGCGAATCCGGCCCCGCGCACGCAATCCGTCAGCGCCTTTCACGGGTCCTGATGCCAGATAGTAGGCAACATACCAACCGCAAATGGTCCAACCAGCGAAGAGGTTGATGAGCACCACCATCTTGAACCTATGGTGTGAACGTACCAGCGCCACAAGTGTCGGGCTGAAGTAAAGTAGTGACCCAGCGCACACTCCAGCACTGCTGATCAGGGACAACGTTGGCTGGCTAGTCATTTGATGAAGGCCCCGTCAATAACTTTACTGTGCGTCTGCTACCTGGTCCGGTCCATCGGGTCATCTGCGCGCTGCAGCTTTCGATTCTTGTAAAAACGTCGCTCCCCCCGGAGGCACGTCTCGATACACGACGTGGACAGGTCCGAACCTCCCGGCAAGTCAGCGCCGGAATACTGAACGTACTATCAAACACTTCAGTTCTTAGTTGCTAATCGTTGTTGCCACGGCGACGGCAGTACCACTGCCCGCATCCCCAATGCCCTCTGGGATCGCAGTTGACACCGTCGGCTGACTTGCTCCGGCAGAAGTGTCAGCCGCTTGCGTCGACGTGCAAGCGTCCAATTGTTGCCGCCGTTGTATTGTTGGCACGGATCATCGCTTCCTCCGCAGCAAGCCGCCAGGATTGACAGCATCGAAACTGTAGCCGTGGTTCTGATCGTCATATTTCCCCCGTTAGCACCGTGAGCACCGTTATTTGGATTTCACTGCACGCACACCTGCGCGTGCATATCTATAGGCTCAACATCGCACTCATTCTGCGCTTCGAACGTCTCACGACGCTTGACATGTCAATTAAAAAGCCGAGATCTTTCACACTTCAGACAAATGAGCGGCGCAATGTGAAGCAAGCATTCTGATAGTTGCCAATCGACCAGTTCGCCCGTTTATGTTAGGTTTGTGAAATGAAAACGGCATCACCCAAATTAGTGAAAAACTGAAGATTTTGGCGCGCGTCAGTGCAGTAACTGGGGGCCTCAATGACAGAGCTGGAAGAATTCAGCCGCCTGCTCAATGCTGCGTACGATGCAGCGATCGAAAGCGGTCGTTGGTCAAGCGTGAGCCGGCAGATCGCAGACATGTTCGGTACCCATAGTTGTACGATACAAATACGCTCGAACGGTGAAACAGTCGTGCTAGGTTGCACCGCAAACGTTTCCCCCGCTCTAATGCAGGAATATCAGGATCACTACCACGCTACAGATATCCGTGCCGAAGGCGCGATTGCGAAAGGGCTCGACAGGGCTTACATCGGCGCGGAACTGGTTCCCAACGCTCTACTCACCCGCAGCGAGCATTTCGATTTCCTCAGAAAAGCGGAAATGTATTTCGTGGTCGGTGGAGGAGTTTCCGTCAGCCCGCACGAGATTGGAATGATCGGTGTGCAGGCGAGCCACAATGCGGCCGAGTTCGACGGTAACGACCGACGCAAGATGGCACTACTGTTGCCGCACCTGCAACGCGCGTTCCAGTTGCGCTCCACGTTCATGCGTCACGCGATTGAGCGTGACATGGGACTAGCCGCGATGGACCGCCTTTCCATTGCGGTAATCCTGACTGACCAAACCTCAAAAGTCCTTTTTGCGAACCGCGCGGCGCAATCCCTCTTTGAGAAGGCCGACGGGCTGGTGGAGACCAATAGACACCTGTCGACTGACTCGTCCGCGACGACCCAAACCCTGCTTCGCTTCGTCCAACTGGCGTGCAATCGCGAAAACCTGGAACGACTGTCGCCCCTGTCTGGCGCACTCACATTACAGCGAGCTCGACATACGCCGTTGTCGGTGATAGTCGCGCCGGTAAATGCGGGCGACCTGAGCGCGATCACCGACCGGCCGATGGCCATGGTGCTGGTGCGGGACACTCAGCATGCGAACGCGTCCACCCCCGAGATCCTGCAGCAACTATTCATGTTGACAAGAGCCGAGGCCCGGCTGGCCAGCGAACTTGCGGATGGGCGTAGTCTCGAGGAAATTGCGACCAGCAAAGTCGTGAGCCTGAATACGGTCCGCAGTCAGCTGAAATCGTTGTTGAATAAGACGGGCACCCAGCGCCAAGGCGAATTGGTGGCCCTTGTGCACCGCCACGTGATTGACATTGCAACTAGTGATTGAATATCGTTGATGCGGCAGAGGAACTCGGGGGCGGATTGAATGGCCGCTCGCAAGAGCGCGATGTGATTGTCGCGAGATTCGAAGCTGCGCACCGGGTTGCGGAACATCAGGGCCGGTTGGCGTCTTTCGCCCCGCCTGCAGACCCGCGCCTCTGGAGGCCGCTCACTTCATATGATGAACCGATTCTGTTACCCTGGATAGGCCACCCCGCCGTGCCTTTCTGGCAATTCCCGTTAAGGGCTGCCATTTGGTGATGTTGAAATCAGATCGAAAAGGCCCGGAGTTGCTCAGTCGGTCGAACTTCGACTGGCTGTAACAGAGGTTTCGGTTGTACGGTATTGGTGCATCGCGTCAACTGGTGGTCGCAGCAGACTCCGTGACGGCGGTGAGTCACGTAAGACCGAGTGTCGCCATCACTTTTAATTACATTGCATTACTAATTAACATTGTCCTCCCCCAAGTCGTCTGCGGGCAGCGGAACTGCTCACGCGATTCTACAAACGGCGTCTGGACGTTCTCGCGGACAGCCGATTATCCATACGCTGTCTGGATAATCTCAGCTTCGGGCCAGGTGAGGTAAAAGGCACGCATGCTGGCGAGGTTGGCCCTGCCGAACCGCGCCAGATCCTCTGCGACCCGTGCAATCAGCGCCTGCCCGCAGCCGGCACTGGCCGCCCTGCTCTCTGCCGACAATCCGCCTCCGATCTCTCCCGGTACGCGCCAGTCGTTACGGCCTGCTGCAGCAGGCGATCCTGTTATGAAGCGTGCCAGGCCCGTCGCGCCATGACGCATAAAGCGCATCAGGTGGTCTGGTTCCGGTACGCTCAAAAGTTGCGCCGTGTCGGGCGACTTGCCACCGACCCGCAGCGCCGGGCGATCATCTGGAAGATGGTGTGGGAGGCTCGCGGAGGCCAGTTCTCTCCCAGGTTTTCCTGGGATGACTGATCAGGGTGTGCCACGTTATCCGCGGCGAGGAGGTCGCCCGCGGGTCAATGAAGTTTGGATGCCTGACGACGGCGGGCAGTTGCCAGAAGCGGATTCTCAACGGCTTCGGCGTCGCGCTTTGGCGCACCGCCATCCGCAATGACGACGTGGACGTCCTGCGCGAACGCATCTTCGAAACAGCTGCGCGCACGTGCTACGCACTCAGATGCCGGCGCATCGCCCGCACTCGCTGCGGCCTGCGCGGTCGCTTTAGCAGCGAGGCCAAACGCGGCGACTATTTCCTCCCATGTCAGACCGGTCGTCATCGCTTCCTGCACGAGCTTGCCCGCGACAACACCAATCTGCGCCCTTAGTTCATCGTTCACTGTCTTGCTCCCACAATCATTGCGCCGCGCACCTGCGGCATCGCGCGTCCTGTTTCTGCCGATTAGGCGAAAGCGTCACACGTTGCTACGGCCGCCAGGTTGGCTATTCTAGATACTATGGAGGGGACGCGGAAGTAAGCCTCCTGGAGTAAAACGGAGATTCCAACACCCGTCTTCCAAGAGGAGTACGCAAATGAATGCGCCTCGCACGGCCCCTCGCGGGCAGGATACAACCATCACCGGATCCCTGTATATCGCCTTCGAACTGGGTGACAGGAGCTGGAAGCTTTCGCTGGGCGATGGAGTACGCGCGCCAAGCCGCTGCACAGTAGCCACTGGCGATACGGCCGCAGTCTTCGCGGCGATTGCGAAGGCCAAGGTGCGTTGTCATCTGGTCGGCGATGCACCGGTGCGTAGCTGTTATGAAGCCGGGCGTGATGGCTTCTGGCTGCATCGCTGCCTGGAAGCACATCAGATCACGAATCTGGTGGTGGATTCAGCCAGTATCGAAGTAAACCGGCGTAGACGTCGCGCCAAGACTGACCGGCTTGACAGCGACAAGCTGCTGTCGATGCTGATGCGCTACTACGGTGGTAAGCGCCGGGTGTGGGCAGTCGCGCGCATCCCGACCCCCGAACAGGAAGATGAGCGCCGAGTACACCGTGAACTCGATCGCCTGCGCCAGGAGCGCACTGCCCATAGCAATCGCATGCGTTCGCGCCGCCCCGCGGCTTGCAACGAAGGCATGGGACAGAGGAAGGACCGCCGGAACCGGGTCACAAGGCGACCTCATTGGGGCGGCCCCGTCACGAAACCCGCAAACCGGCTAGTGCAAACTTTATCTGGTGGTCGCACTTGATCCCGGAATGAACATCGCTATAGGTGAGGTCAAATCCAGATCAACCATCTACCGGACATGCGCAACAGGAAGAGCTCTCAATCAACACGTCGACCAGTTGCCAGAGCGCACGCAAAGTTGCTCTTTCTCCCCATGCCCCGCAGCGAAGCCTCGGATCTCGCGTTGCGTGCACGGATCGCGCTTGAGCGCCTGCGCAATGGTGAAGCGGACCGGTCCCTGATCAATCTCGTCTCGCAGGTGGTCATCATCGCCAGCTTCATCACCCGCGCGGGACATGGGAAGCTCGATATCGGGGAAATGGAACGCGTTGAGCATGGCCTCGAAGAGGTGCTCAACGAGGCAGACCGGACCGGCGTCTGGAAGGTACCTGAAGCGTTGATCGATGGCCTCACTACCGTGGTCAACGAATACGACCGCCAGCTCTGCGTGACCCGGATGGAGATCGTTGTCCGCGCGAGTGATCACCTCGGGAAGCTCGTTGATCTGGCGACACGTGACACCCGCACCAATGACAGTCACCTCCGGGTAGCACGGTAGCCTCACCATGCCTCACGCGCGGGAATCAGACGTCAGTCAGCGCGACGTACCTTGAAGCCCGATGGCAAGCGAACACACGCGGGTGTGAGAAAACCGCGAGCAAACGTCATACAGTTTGTTCAGGCCAATCCGATTGGTAACCAGCCCCCATAGACGGAGACCAACCGCCGTAGGTGCGCCGCAAGGGAATGAAATCGCGTGCGGTGAACCCCGCATTCGAGGACAAACGCGCGCAAGCGCTCATAACAGGCAATTCAGCAACGCCCGGCGGAGCGAAGTCAAAGGTATACCGCGCTACACTGCGCCCACAACCATTCACAGCCTGGCGCGCGATAAATGCATTGCCGGGCTCCACGTCCCCGAACGCAAACAACATGGAAATTCGCGTCGCTTACGAACATAGCCTGGCCACTGCGCCGGAAGAATTCATCGTTCAGGTGCCGTCGCAGCTCGTGACCGATATTCCCGCGAACGTGCCGCGCGCGCTGTTGCCGGAATTCATCGCCAGCCTGATCGTCGAGCCCTCACCGACAATTGGAAAGATTCGCAATCTCAGGATTCTCTAGAGGAAGGCCTTTCAGCGGCGACGCCTGCCTGACGCACGGCGTTGTTGCCCAGCCTCTGGAGACTCAGAAAAGGCTTTGCTGTCTGGCGTCGCGCGCTGGCGGCAGAGAAGGTTTGTGGCGTCGTGCGCCTGCACGTCGACGGATTGCACGACGAACGTGAGCAGTGAGTTCGAAACTCTCATCCGCAAAGCTGAGCGTGAGCCTGAAGTGCGTAAGCCCATCCGGTCCGATACCAGGCTGTACCCGCAGCGATGCGCGCATGTCGAGCCGTCGGGCGCGGTCCACGAGCTGCGCGCGACTCATGCCGGGCCAGGCTGCCGAGATCAGCCGACCGACGCCCGGTGGAACCGACTCCGGTGGACAGCCCGCTGGCAACGCGAGGGAAACAAGCTCGAAGCGCTGTGTCATGGAATATAAGGCGCTCGGATCGGCGTCCGTGCTTCCTCATTGACGGGCGTCGCGTCACCCAGCCGCAAGGCGACGCTCGATCAGACCTGGGTGACCAGTCGTAACGGGCAGCCAATGCAGCGTGACCAGCCTGTCGCTGCGCCATCTACGACTGTATCGCCCGTTACACGTTAGGCTGCTGCGACTTCAGGCGCAGCAGCTGCCCCAGCTGCGGCCGGAGCCCTTTTAGCTGCAACCTTGCGCGGTGCCGAAGCCTTTTTCGCAGGTGCTGCAGCCTTGCGTCCACGCACACCCTTTGCCGGAGCAGCCGCTGCACGGCCGGCCTTTTTAGTGGCAACTGCTGTCTTCGACGCCTTTTTAGCCACGACACGCTTTGCGCCAGCCTTTTTCGCGGGAGCCGCCTTTGCGCTGGCGGCCTTCGTCGTTGCACCGGCTTCAATCAGGAATTTCGAACGATCCTTGACATCGCGAATCCAGAGCGGCGCAAGGCCCCGGCCCGACCACGTCGCGCCCGTTTTCGGATCAGCATATTTCGGCGCAACGTGATGCACGACTGCACGCGGGGCTTTTGCTGCCGCCTGCTCCTGGCCAGCCGCCGGTTTGCGACCGCGCCTTTTCGCGACAAAGCCTTCGATGTCCGCGACAGTCAGTCCGTGCTTGTGCATCAGGTCACGGATTTTGGTCAGGCCCACCGACGACTGCTTTTCGGCAATCGCCACTGCCTGCTTCTGGAGTTTGGCAATTTTCGAGTTGATTGCGTCCAGGGTAACCATTTCTATTCCTCGCTGTGGGGTTTAGCGTTCATGCGATCCTGGAACTTTCCTGGCCTGTTTCCCAGGCATTTCGAAGTTCGGTCTTCCCGTCAGAATTGACGCCATCGTCGCGGTCGTGATTATGACTTTATCAGTACGCACGTGCAAATCAAATGCATGGTGTGCGGCGCTTTGAATTATCACTGGAGCTTGAAAGTAGACGCGCCGCCGATGCTGTCTGCCGTAACGCAACCGCTGCCCTTCCCTCTCGAATGCTATCCCGCCGCAAGAGATTCAATTCCCTATTTTCCAGACATGTACCCACGCATCGCCGCGTCGTGTGACCGACGCTCCTGTTCGTTCCGTGCAATGAATCGTGGGTACAACAAAAGATGCCTCAAGGTGCGCAAACAAACCCGGCGTCGTTTATGGGTTGATTTATACTCCATTCATACCGACCCACAGTCGGGCCACGTGCCGCTCCCGTCAAAACGCCGACCAAATCACCACCGCCATCTTCGCTGCTGCAGCATGGCCAGCTTTGGGTCGCGTGGTATCCTGGCGGCACGCAATTTACAATCACCTGCCCAACGACAGATTGTTGTGCGGAGCATACTGAATGGATGAAAGAAAGCGCGAAAGCATCGTGGCCTATCTGCGCAGACGGATGGCCGAATTCGGAATCAAACCGGAAGATATCGCCGCATCAATTGCGGCCGATCAGGAACAGTTGCGGGCAGTGCGTTTTCGCGACGCTTCCGGAAACACCTGGGATGGCAAAGGCGCTCCGCCGCAATGGGTAGTACAGGCGACGAGCGCCGGGCAGTCTCTTGAGCATTTCGCAATTGACCGGGCGTCAAGCCGTGACCCAGGTAAGCGCACCGGTACCGACTGGCGCAATGACCCGTTCGCCGGCACCCGTCTGGCTACAGTCAAAGCTGAGCAGGCAGCGGCCTCCTGAGTAATCGGCAGTTCTGTATAGACTTGCTTTTGGCGCGGCGACGAAGAGATTCAGTCCGTGGAATGTTCGCGCTGCCCCTTCGGGACCGGGGAAAATTCCGCAGACAGCCGGGTCGGGAATTGCTTCTCCCTGGCGCTACACAATGGATTCACCTGACGCTTTTCCGTTGGTGCGTGATGAGCGGTTCGGGTCATCGCGGATCCGGATGGGTCAAACCTGCTTCCGCGAAAATCAACTCATATCTCTCAGCGCCGACGACGTCGAGGTACTCGCGCCTCATCAGGATGAGCGCCTGCGCCGTCCTGGAAATCACGCCGTAGGCTTCCAGCAGCTCGGCATGCTCCAGAGCCTCTCCCAGGGTCATGGTCACGTCAGCGTCCCTATTGCAGTTGAACAGCCATCAGGCCATTGACGAACGCAGGCCGGACGGAGGCGAACTCCATCAGGTCGAAGTAGCCGTTGCTGAGCGCAAACTCTTCCAGCGCTTGCTTGCCGCTATCAGCCTTGATGCGGCTGTAGCTTTCGACCATCTTCAGGTCGGTAATCACATAATCCATCTCAACCTCTTTCCGTCCGGTGATGCCTCGAGCTGTTGTCTCTCAAGGTGTCGTTCGGAGGGTACGTAGCGTCGCTTAAATCAGGCTTAAACAACACAACCAGAACGAAAGCTTTGTCCGGGCCGCGAATCAGAAACGCGTGCTGGCGGGATGACCGTCGTGTTCACCTAGGGTGAATACCTGGAAACGCGCGATGGGAAACGGGCAAACCGGGAACGGCGAGGGAGACCGTTGCCTTAAGTGAAGAAAGGACGGCTGCAATGCCGAAAGGAAAATGCCCGCAATCGTTTGGGCTGAATCCAAATCCAGGACAGATGGCGGAACCGCGCCCCACCCTCCTGAGACTTCACGCGGCTTCATCCTCAGACCCGACGAAAGGCTGGCGGCTGGATATGTCCCCCCACAGCGCGGCCCTACACATTGACCCATCGTATTGCCATTACACTCCCGCTGGCGCTGTTGGCATCCGCAAATCACCATCGTGCGCTGCAAGCGCGACATCGCACGGGTTCTCCGGTGCCAGGCGTTCGCGCGTCCAGTGTCGCACCACCCTCGACATCGACGTAACGGCGTGAGGACTCACCTCGTCCGTTGAAACGCCCGTGCGTTAGAGGCAGGTGATAGTAAGCATTACCCAATATTGACGCCCAGATCCCGGCCAGTAGCCGTGCGGACTGCGACGGAGCCGCAAGGCGCAGTGCGTCTGCCACCGACGGGTGAGACACGTTCACCTCCGCAACGACAGAACCGTTCGCTGCACTTGACTTGCCGTCTCTGCAACACATGATAGAAATGTTTGAGATGGAACTCATACGGAACCGGAGACAACTCATGGTGAGAACAGCAGTGCGAACCGTGCTCGAACTTTGTGTCATTGCCAACGTCGCTCTCCTTGCTGGTTTCGCGTCGATGGTCGCCTGTGAGCATGTCCCCGAATACGCCGCCCAGTTGACAAAGGACGACTGGCCGCAGGCCGAACTGGGCACCGCGGCATCTGCCGCCCTTGCGTTCCAGAAGGACCACGAACGGCTCCCCCATAGCCTCAAAGAGTTGCGCGCCACGCGGGCCGGAGCCTACCTGCCCCGCGGCTTCGATCTGAAGGGCGTGCTGTACTTTCGCGATGGGGACGGTCGTCCGCGGCTAAGCTGGCGGGATGATGTCGATCGTAACGCCGCGTACTGCACCCTTGATGCCGCATTGCACAGGCACTGCTAGACATCGAACGTACGCGAATGAGTAACCCAATCGCAGCGTTCGCACTTCCGGGTCATGCTTTTACCGCGACGTGTTGACCGTCGTCAGGCGCCACTGACTTTGCGCGTCGTTTCGCGCTTTAACGATCGAACGATCACGGGTCTTTCGGCAAACCAGGTCGCTCACACGAAGACCGTAGGCAAGCGAACCGCCTTCCTTTCGGCGCCCTGATCGGGTCCTGCAACAGCGACGTAGTCCATTGCATATACGACATGTTCACGATGGCATCGAATTCCGAAAGGAATCCTGTGGTACTGCCGTGGCGATTGACGTTAGACGTGGCGATCGATCATCGCTGGTTGGAATAGAAGGCCTCATGGTAGAAACCGGAGGGAGCTTCTTTGTTGGTCCGCTAGCAGGTCTCTGCCCTCAGTAACGGTCCACGATCGCTCACTTGCGAACCGGGATTGTGGCCCATCCGCCCGGCAAATTGAAACTGAAGGAGCACGCCACTTTGCGGCGAACGCACATTCAACGTGTGCGCTTTCTTCTGAAGGTAACCACATCCCATCGACGGCGACCTTGCCGTCGCCCCGCTTCGATCGTACAACCGGGACGTAGCCTGGCGGCCTCTGTGACACGAGCTTGAGCGCCCACGTCGCGTGATGTAACGATCACACCCCCGCCGTTCGACCGTCGGCCATATGGATGAGCAGACTCCATGTGCTTGCCGGTGACGAACTCATCCGGGTGTTCAGCCAGTCCCCCGCTATCACGTCCGACCTGGTGCTGTCGCTGACGTTCCGGCGTGTCCATTCCTGCAGCCGACGGGCTTGCCGCCCGCAATGCATCAAGATTCCGGTTGCGCCTTATTGATGGCGTGTTACGCGTACGCGACCAGCCCCCTCTTCCTTCTACGCACTGCTGTACGCGAGTCGTTCGCCCGGGGCGACTTGCGCTCCGCGAATCCCGTGAGATGCTGAATCAGTCGCCAACGCCAATCCTGGAATTGTGTGACAGACCAACCACCGCAGTCAGCAGGCACGGTTTCGCTGGTACCGGGCGATGCTGGCGGCACGAAGTTGGCGAACACATCCTCACTTAAATTTGGAGTACGTATCAATGCTCAAAGAGAACAGAATCTGGAAAATCGCCGTCGATGAAGCGCGTGGCTTTCTTCTAGACGTCCTTGACCCGCTCATCAGGCTCGCCAGGTGGATATGCCGTCGCAACGGGAAGTGAACGCGCCGCACGCCCGAATCGATGGATAACGCTTTCCGGAGTCAACTGATGAAAACTCGCCGATTTGCTTTCAAGCCAAATGGGAGCTCCGTGACTCGCATCTCGAGTCGACGGATGTCGATCTATATACCCGACGAAGTCCCCGTCGAAGTTATCCAGCTTTGGCTCGCCCGCCTGACAGTTCCTCTGAAGGGGCGTCTGTCAACGTTGCGCTATGTCCGCAGGCGTGAAACCCGGAGAAAGCGCGTCGCGGTTTGTCGGTTGAGGCGACGTCGCATCCAGCGCAGGCGCATCCACGTGCCGGTTCGCTTCTGGCGTCACGAGGCGGCCCGCTAAGCGAGCGCCCCCGGCGTTCCCTTTGCTCGCCATCGACTTGCATCGCAAGTGGCTGGGCACACACTGAAATCGAATGACCCGGACGGCGATCCTCATGCCGCCCGGAACTCTTCTCCTGGAAACCAGAATGAAAAACCCACATCTTGTATTACTGATTATTGCTCGTGTCGTCACTGTCTTCCTGTGTTTCGCTTTCCTGAATCACGAATGGCGCACACTGTTCCATCATGGTTCCGTCCACATCCTTGCGGCTACGGTTGCAACGCTGGTTGCCGCATCGCGGGTCTGGCTTCCGAACCGGAGCGTGCGCGCGTGGACCTGGATCGCGTTCATCGTCCTGGTCATCGGCATGATGCTCGTGGCCCTTACATTCACGCCCTGGAGTCTTGCTGCCATCGCTGTCATTGCAGCGGCGTCCTTGAAACTCTGGCGGCTGCATCAGCGTCGGACTCCTGCCAGGATGATCGTCAACGGCACGCGCGTCATCATCCCGCTGGAAGTGAAGATCACCCCGCAGTGCACGCCGGTGGTAGCACGTGAACTGCGCTCACCAGTGGCGCGAGCCATGCACTCGACCACTGAAAGAGAGCTAACTGTCCCGCAAGAAGTGCCGGTTACGCCGATATCAGCGCCGCGACCCGCGCCAATGCAGGAGCCTCGTGCAGTACCGACTCAGCAGGTGACTGCCCCCACATGGGATTTCAGTGAAAGCGTACGCAAACCGCGACACAATTTTTCTGCTGTCGTTGGCATGCAGGATACGAAATCGCGTCTGTTCCGTATGGCGCGGGAGATTCTTGACGACACGTCAAAAGCGCGCAATAACGGCATCCTGCTGTTCGGGGATCCGGGCAACGGCAAGACGTTCTTTGCTGAGGCGCTGGCGGGCCAGCTCAACATCCCCTTTGCGATACGGCGTCGAAGTGGGTCAACGAAACCCCTGCGAAGCTAAAGGCAGTCTTCGATGAGGCACGCAGGATCGGGACCTGTCTACTTTTCATCGACGAGATTGACTCCTTCATCAAACCGCGTGATGGCAACGTGCACAGCATGGACCGCGACCTGACTAACGTAATGCTCACCGAAATCGTTGGGTTGCGCGGTTCAAAGGTGATCCTTGTCGCAGCGACAAACTTCCTGGATGACCTCGACGGAGCCGGAAGACGCGAGGGACGGTTTGACTACAAGGTCGAGATTCCGGCGCCGGATCTCCCAGCCCGCGTTGCGCTTCTCTGGCGCTCGATCACCGAGGAACTGGGTGACCGATTTGCGCAGCGCGAGCCGATCACCGCGCTCGCCGGCCGCTGGGAAGGGTTCAGCGCAGCACGGCTGACAGCACTGGGTGGACAACTGCGCGGGATGCATCGCGATGAGGAATTCACGGGCCCGGTGACGTTTGAGATCGGTATGAAGGCAATGCGTCTACTCCATGGACGCAAGGGACGACTGCCCGAGGGCGTCAAGGACATCTCCGACATCATCATGCCCGATGCGTCACGCGGCGCGCTGTGCAATCTGGCCTACCGCATGACGGAAATCGAAAATCTCGAAAAACTCGGCTCGACGCTTCCGCGCGGAGTCATGTTTGTCGGCCCCCCAGGAACAGGCAAGACCCAGGCCGCGATGTCGCTCGCGAAGGCAAGCGGATGGGCGTTCCTGAAGACAACCGGTGCCGACATCATTGCAGACCCGAGGTCATGGGACCGGCTGTACCGTGAGGCCTGTGACGTCCGTCCGTGCGTTGTGTTTATCGACGAGGTGGATGGAATCCTGCAGGACCGACGCCACACAGGCCACGGAATGCTGACTGAACAGCTGCTCTCAACGTTAGATGGGGCTGCGGGAAGGACACCCGATGTGCTCTTCATCGCGGCAACCAACCATTACGACCGGATTGACACGGCCGCGGTACGCAGTGGCCGGTTCGAGGAAAAAATCCTGTTCGATGTTCCAACAAACAAGGCAATGGCAGCGTACGTGCGAACAATTCTGGCCAGTAAGCTCGATGGTGCCTGGAAAGTTGAAACAGGAGCCGTGGCCCAAACAATCAGGCTTCTCAGCGGCCGGACTATCGCCGATGCCGACGCGCTCGTGCGCAAGGCGATGACGCTCGCTGCGCTCCGGCGCATGCGTGAACAAACGGTGGACTTTCGCGTCGCAGATGTTGTGTACGCTGCACACTCAATATTTGCCCAATGACCGGCCGCGTGTAGTACCAGTACTGCACGCGGCCGCGCACGTCCTCCTGCTGTAGTCGAGCGTCCGCTATTAGGATCACGCTGGCCATATAGACACCGCGCCGGCCGCTCGTTAAGTTGGGCACCTAGGAACAGTAAGAAAAACGCTTCGGAGCTCTGATGTCTCTATTTGCCGGCTCGCGTTGCGCTGATCCTTCCAAAAACAAACTGACCGAGGTACCAACCGAGTTCCGTGTTTGCGAGGATATCGTCTTCGGTGACATCCGTCGGCTCGAGTTTCATGCGGCGGAGCATCAGCTTGCCCTCGCGGGATGTCACCCAGCCACGGATGAAATCTCGCTTGCTTCGCTCATCGGCTGCCAGATAGTGCTCGCGGCCGAGCGTCGCTTCCTCGTTCATGCGCGAACGCGACTCCTCCTCTCTCGACGCGATACTCCGCGCGACAGGAGCGGGAACGGCCGCCGCTTCCGCACTCGGCTTAACTTCGTTGCTCAGCAGCTTCGCCTGTACGTCAACCATCGTCCGCTCGGCTTCCGACATTTTCCAGTTGTCGCGTAGCGCTTTCATCAGATAACCGGATGGGCTCTTCTTGACTTGACCGCGATGCAGCCGGAAGCGCGTGTACTCGATCGCCTGCTGGATGCGCTCGTCCGTCCACGTATCGCGGTTCTCGGAGATCTCGCTGAACTGTCTGGGCGAAAGGTTAAACTCGTCCTTCAGCACCTTGTAGACATGGCTCGCATCAGCGAGGCTTGCCATGACGGCGTCCGCTGTTTCCTTGCGTTTGAGCACGAAGCGGATGCGATCGATCTTCTTCGACGAAGTGGACTCGGTCCTCGTTTCGTACGAGAGCTCGATGTCGGACACCTCGTTGATTTCCTTAACTGCGGGCTCTAGCCAGTCGCGCTTGAAGTATTTGAAAATGGCCGCGTTCGCGCCCATCTTTCCTGGCCACGTCCGCATCACTTCAAGCGGAATCCACTCGGTGCGCCCTACCGCCACACTGGGCAGAACCTTGTCGTAGATGGCTCGCGCAAGGCTGCGCGTGAAAGCGGTCGAGATGCGCAGGCTCAGCCAGTGCGACGTGCGCGGGTCGCGAATGTGCGGCACCAGGGTCGGGTGAACGTCGAACCGGATACGGCCGCGATGAAAAGCCACCAGGCCGATGAGCTGCACCTGGGCCCACAGATCGTCTTCGTTGGGATCGCGGTCTGACGGCGTATTCGTTACACGGATCTTGGCGTTTTGCGCTTCGTCCGCGATCGTCCGCAGATGCTTGAGATTGCGGCTGTCATAGCGCATCAGCCATTTGAAATAGTTCAGCTCGACATCGTACTGATCTTGCGGCTGCATTTCCTGGGCGACGATGAAGTACGCCGCGTCCAGGAAGCGTCGCGCCGGCAACCCCATATTTACGATTTCGGTGAAGAAGTTGTTGCGTTGATAGCCGATTTCGCGACTTGACTCGTTCACGGGCAAACCGAGGTCGAACATGTCCTCGAACAACGCCAGGGCCATCTGCCTTGGGGTCGTTCTCGTTCTGCCCTCTTGCGGATTGTCCGATGCCATTGCGTGGTCTGCGCGGATTGAAGTCACAGGACTGTATCACCCGTAGGTGAGCTGTCAACACAACAAACCTCACCATCGTGAGGCGACTTAGGAGGGCCCCCGCTTTTACGTCGATCTGTGCACAAACAACCTCACCACACGCACAACAAACCTCACCGCTAACGAGCCCAGATTCTCGCGGTCGCCCGTGCGGCATGGGTTTCCGGAAGGCTCGTGCCATCGCGCACAATGAATCTCACCCTTGTGGATAAGAGGAAGTCACACACACCAGACCTCACCATCGTGTAGCTGCGATCTCACCTTCTCGGGTGCAAAACCTCCCTCTGATGCACAACAGACCTCACCTTGAGCACAATGACCCTCACCTTTCTCGACTTAAGTATTTGATTATTATTGAAATGCAGATGATCCGTTAGTTTGTTTGTCCAGTTTTTAGGTTTACAAAACAACTCACGTACTGCGCACACACGGATCTGCGTGACGACTGCTCTGATGCATAAAGGACCTCGAGCCGGTGAGGGGATGAGCTATTTCTACGAAAGCGTGCTTTCCCGAGTCGCGAAGTACAGCGATTCAAGGTGAGGTTCATTGTGCACGCAGACGAACACAGCGATTCGCATGCGTGGATCACGGGGAAGGCCGCGTGAACGGTCGCTGTTGACGGTGAGGTCAAATGTGCGGCAATCCCTGGAGCCGGTGGTTTTCTCCATTTGTCGGAGCCACTTGGCCGCCCTGCGGATGGGAAGGTGAGCCCCGTTGTGCTCAGTTCAAAGGGAGATTGGGCCTGCGACGGCACGATTTCTGGGATTTTGAGCCCAAGATTCGAATAAATTTCTGTGTTTACAGTGATTTAGGCTGAAAAATCCATGCTGTTTCTGTATTATGAGCTTTATCGAAATTTTCTCGAAAACCTCAGAATGGTGAAAACAAGCCAACTTCCAGCAGTCGATCGGACTGTGCCCTTGGAACAGATTAGCGCGTTCGCTGAAAAGGTATCGATTTTTACAGATGAATTGCGCGAAACCATACTTGCGCCTAGGCCTCGCAAGGCGGCCCCGGTATTCAAGACAGGTGAAATTGCTGCGATGTGCAACGTCACCCATTCCCAGGTTCAGTATCTGGCCACAAAAGGGGATGGCGAATTGCCACCGGGGACAGCAGCGGGCTCAGGCCGCACGCGGACTTTCACGCTCGAAGAGGCTCGCATCTGGGTACAGAAAGTCTCAGATATCTACCAGACTCCGCTCGTCACCGGAACAAGGGAACCAGATGGGAAAGTTATCATAACTGCCCAACTAAAGGGTGGCTCGGCGAAAACGACGACCACGATGTGCCTTGCGCAGGGGCTTACGCTGCGCGGGCGTAAAGTTCTTGTTGTGGATCTCGACCCGCAAGCCTCATTGTCTGAGCTCTGCGGTCTATATGCTGAGAAGGACGTAACACCGGAAGACACCGTGCTTCCCTATATTTACGACCAGCAAATCGAAGGTGGTTTGGGCGCACGTATTCAGTCGACGTACTGGGACGGCCTCGACGTCATACCAGCGCACACGGAACTCATTGGGGCGGAATTCCATTTGCCCGCGATGCAGAAGGTCAAGCCGGGATTCAAGTTCTGGACCGTTTTGCGGGAGGGCCTCGAGCCGCTGCGCAAGCAGTACGACTACATCCTCATGGATACGTCGCCGTCGCTCTCATATATGAACCTGAACGCATTGCTTGCAGCTGACGCGCTCGTAATGCCGATGGTGCCGGAGAACCTCGATTTCATCAGCTCGCTGTCATTCTGGCGGCTATTCTCGGACGTATCGAAGAGTTTCATCAAGTACGAACAAGGCAAGAAGTACGACTTCATCTCGCTGCTGCTGTCGAGGGTGGACTATGGTCGGACTTCGTCTGCCCCTATCGTGCGAGCGTGGGCAGAGAGCGCTTATGAAAACTGGCTCCATGCGATTGAAGTGCCTGCCAGTTCGGTCATGAGCACCGGAGCACTAGCCTTTTCCACGGTATTCGATATCAGCAGTTCACATAGCGCAGCCAAGGCGCTGCAGCGGGTACGGCAGCCCCTCATCGACTATTGCCGTTGGTTGGACGAAATTTATGAAGAAAAATGGAGGACTGCGCAATGAGCAACATGCGTGAACAACTGCTGGCGAAGACGGCCGGTATTCGAAAGACGTCGGCGATCCAGGAAGACGAGGTGAAGCGCTCGGAGCGTACGCAGACCGCGCCTGGGCTCGCAGGCGCACTTGCTGTTGCGCAACTTCGCGTTCAGGAACTCGAGGCGGCAGGCGTGACGTCGGCATTGCCTGTTGCTAACATCGCGCCCAATCCATGGCAGCCTCGGCGAATATTCAACGAAGCGAAGCTGAGCGAATTGGCAGAATCGATCCGCGAGGTCGGCCAGGTGCAGCCGATCGTAGTTCGCCGTGTCGAGTCGGGCTATCAGATCGTTGCAGGTGAACGACGTTGGCGTGCGCACAAGGTTCTGGGTCTCGACACGATCAAGGCAGTCGTCGCCGATTGCTCGGATTCTGACATGGCGGTTCTGGCAATGGTCGAAAACGTCAGTCGCGACGATTTGTCAGACTATGAAATCAGCCTGTCTATCCGCCGCACAGAAAGAGAGTTTCCGGACAGGAAGCGACTGGCGGAAGCTCTGGGGCTCTCGCGAAGCGGCCTCTTTCAGTTTCTGAGTTTCGACAAGCTGCCGACGTTTATCCTCAAGGATCTGGAGATTCAACCGCGTTTGTTGGGTGCGAACGCAGCAGAGGCGATCGTGTCGGCAATTCGAAAATTTGGTGAAGCTGGGCTAGCAGCGGCGCGAGAGGTTTGGCCCGACGTCGTTTCAGGCGAGCTTGAGCAAGGAAAGGTCGCGGCAGCGATTAAGTTACTTGCCACGCGGGGAACGACGTCCACGACTGCGAACGAGAGAAGTATCGACAAATTCTTCGCCGGCAAGGAGCATGCGGGTTCGATCACGAAGGACGTGAATGGCTTTGCGGTCAAGTTCAAACCAGGGGTGATCACCGAGACTCTTGAGGCGCAGATTCGGGCGCTTATCAGCCAGTCATTTAATCAGCACCCGAAATGAAGTGAGACAGTTTTGTTGAAGCCCGCCTAGTGCGGGCTTTTTTATTTGCGCCGCGCAATCCACACTATGGGCAGTGGCGCTCCAGCCGGGCTGAGTCATTTTCTGTGACGATTCCGCAGGCCCGAAGTCAAGCGCGCCATGTGGGGAGTCCATAGTATGGATTGGCGAACTCAGCGAGTCGGTAACTGGCGCTACGGGCATCGTTGTCAAGCCAACCGCGATCTGCCGAGGGGGGATTGGTTGCAGCAGCATCGGAAGATCGCGCGAGTCCATAGTATGGATTGAGACATCAATCGCTGCGACAAACTTAATCTCGCACATGAGTTTCGAAGCGTCATTGACGCGTGCGTCGCGAACCGGAGCATCTCATAGCTCCGTTCATAGCGTTGACTCGCGTCTGGAGTCGGCCGTTGAACGATGCGTCCGACCTTCGGCTTGTAGATCCTGGGGCGCGAACGCACATGGACGGGAGCGGGGTCCATACTATGGATTCTGGTTGTTCAGCCTGGCGCATGTGCGGCGGCCACATAGGCAGTGTCCGATTGAGGCCAAACTCGCGTCGCAATCAAGTGACCCGATCTATCTTGTCGAAGACGCATTTGGGTCGGAAGCGCTCGCTCCAATGGGGGCGATTGACGGTCGCTCACGAACGAACTCGGACATCGGACTTTATGAGACTTCCGTCGGCATCCGCGTTCACCGCTCACAACAAATAATCCGGGGCGCCGACAAAGGATGCGGTGTCCCGGGACAATATCCACTTGGCTGATCCTTCGATCGTTAGCTTACGGGCGCAACACGACAAGTGGGAACCGTCGCGAGGGTGCGGACTTGTTCGGTTTGCGCCGGAACCACTCGGCCCAGCAGCAAGATGCAGAGGTTCGACGGTTCGATTTCGTGCTGACGCTGCCAAACTTCGACGGCCTCCGTTTGGCCGTTAGTGGTAACCGCGATGAGGGTTGTGAGTTTCATTCCCAGCTCTCGCGACCGTCGAAGCGTAGGCGCCGATTGCCCGAAATTACAGGGCTTTCAACGGTCCCGTGAGAAATCGTATTCGCGCCAGGGGCCAGGTGCTCGCGTCGCATACTAGCGCCGCCGGGCCCTGCGAATCAGCGACTCCAATGACGACATTTCCCAAGACGTAAGCTTGAGGTGACCAGTAACTGCGCCGCGACAGAGTTCCGGCCTCGTCTCGGGAATCAGATTCTCCATCGGAGGTTCAGGGTAATCAGGTTCTAGCACCCCCCAAGCCCCGAATTGGAAATCACTATACCGTCTCCAATGCAGACCCATTACGTGTGAGGCGAATCGCGGCAATAGCAAGACTGGTGCGATGGATCGCCATCGGAGGCTGAGTGGGGAACTGCCCGATCCTAGGTCGGGATTGGGCGTTGGTGTCGGATGCTTTTCCCTAATGCCACGATAGGGGCCTACGTAGGCGGCCTGATGCAAATGACTACAAGTAGTCTAAGGGGGGCTGCATTGCTGCGAGTGGCCTGTTCAAAGCCTAACGCTCACCTCCTGGCTGCGGCATGCATCAAGCGTCTCGTCCTACAAGAACCCGCATTCTGGTGCTACCCGCGCGTGTGGCACAGGTGAATCGCCTGCCCTGCGTGCTGCACGGATCTAGGCTAGGCATTCATCGCAGCGCAAATTAGTCGCGGGGATAAATTCGTTGTCGCTAACGCAACATCGTCAATCGCTGACTTCGGTTCATCATCCGCCTTGCTGGCGCGCATTCGCTGGTTAGGGGGCTTTGACTGCTGCCGTTGCCCCCGCTGACGGCAATATCGCGTCTCATCGTGACCTTCGCGGGAACGTGCGGAGGGGGCCAGTCGCGTCGGCAATGTCACTGGCCGCCATTGATGTGAACTTGTCGCATCCATGCGGCGAATCCTGGGGCACTGCGCCGCGGTCCTTGCAGTGGGCGCTAGGCGCTCTCGAGTCAACGCGTTGCCGATGCGGCTTTCCCAGGGAACAACTTGCGCCCGATCGACTGCTTGCGCATAAAAACGGCAGTTCACCCGAGTTCGATCTCGCCAATATATTACGCAACTAACAATCTATTCATTGAAGGTCGCCCGTCCAATGCAGAAAGCCGCCATCAATAGCAATGGACCCTGCGCCGAGGTTGGGGGCAGTCCGCGGCTGCGCCTCTCGGCCGGCGCGGCGAAGACCCGCCGGCGTCTAGACATTAGCGTTGGTGTCGTCCGCGAATGACGCGCAGAGTGGCCAAAGCCGCATGGGCTTCAATATAGGAAGTCACGGAAGACCACGTCACGATCAACTGCGATGCGATTGTCTTCGTGTAGTACCCGACAGCCTCTTAGCATATGCGTGAAACAGGGTCGAAAAGAACCTAGCCAGCCCGGAAGCATTGTGTGGTGGGCGTTATAGCCGAATATGCAGGTAATGTTTCACGGATGCCAGCGCCTCTGGCGGAAATAAAGCGCGGCCGGAGTCCAAAATTGGCGGAGTGTAGCGGTCCTGCGGGGTGGTGTATCAAAAAATACGTAATTTGTAGCGAGCAATGCATGCATCTGTTTGCCCGGCGGCGTCTCGAACCGAACCACCGGCTCCGCTTCGCGGCGCCTGTACGGCGCCCGGGAACACCTTGAGCTGGCGGATACCGCTCGATCGCGATGGCGATTTCCGCCCCAGCACGAAGCCCGGCCATTCGCTACCGCACGTGTGGCTCGAAGATATGCGCGGCCGCTACTCGATCAACGGGGTAGTCGGCCGGGGCCGCTTCCTGCTGATTGCCGGCGAGCAGGGGCAGGCATGGTGCGAGGCAGCCTGCCGGCTAGCCGCGAATTACGGTATTGCGCTCGAAGCATTCACGGTCGGCGTGCACGAGGGGGACCGCTTCGATTTCCGTTGCGAATGGCTGCGGAATCGCGAGTTCGGGCCGGGTGGCGCGGTGCTCGTGCGTCCAGACCACTTCATCGCGTGGCGTGCGATGGACCTGGCGCGCGACCCGGTGCAGATGCTCGACACCGTTTTCAAGAAGGTCCTGGCACTGGCCTGACGGGCCGGCGTGGCTTCACACCGAGGGCTGCGAGAGTCGGACGACGACCCAGGTCGCGTTCCTCGACGCAGCAGAACACAAATGGATCGAGTGACTGGGTGGCATGAACGTGTTCTTCGTGATGGACGACGGTTCTCTGCATACACCGCCGCTATCGGGCACCATATTGCCAGGTATTACGCGTGCTTCCATTATTGATCTGGCCAAACGGGAAAGCCGTCAGGGCTGACCGAGGACCCATGAATCGAGCACGGGCATCGCGTGCGGCGGCTCGGTCAGTAGAGCGCAGAAAAGTGGAGACGAAGTGAACTCGCTTACGTGTTCCGCACGAACCACGTTCGCTTCGCCGTGGCCAGCAGACCGCTATACACGACCCACGAAATGGCGAAGGTGGCGGGCGCGGACAGCGAAGCGACAAAACCCGATCCGCTGTTCAATGCGAAGCCGACAAAGGCGCCCGCGAACCAGGCAATCAAGCCGCCGGGATTGAACTGCGGTACATGGGTATCGCGGCATTCGATATCGGTGCCTATGAGTTGGACATAGCGTGCAGAGGTGATATGGGCGAGCGCAACGCCCACCCACGCGACAACGAAAATACCTTGCCAGGCGAGCGCCATGAGGATCTTCGAGAAAATGTCGGCCATCATCAGGACATAGACTACAACGCCGACGACCAGTGCCCACACGAATTTTGGCGCCCGCAGGCCGGCGATCTTCTGAAAGAACGCCTGCATGTTGATGGTCGCGAGATAGTAGTTCGCCGTGTTGATGCGCGACTGCGTGACCCACACGAACAGCAGTCCCCAGATGCCCATCAGCTTGAGCAATGCCAACACGACCGATACTTCGGAGAGCGTACCCAGGCCGGGAATGGTGCTGACGAGGTAAATGCCGGCCGCGCCGTTCACGAGAAAGGTGACGAGATAGAACGGCATCCCGAAATTCCAGCGACCGTGATACTGCGTATCCTCCTTGCGCCCAAAGCGGGCGTAGTCGAACGTGAACATCATGAGCACCCACACGCCCATGTAGTAGACGAAGCAGTGCCACCAGCCATCGGCCGGCACCGCGCCCTTGGGGCCAAAATCCAGCCAGGACGCGTTGTAGCCGTACTCCCAGGTCGCGAGTCCCACGGCCGCGAGGAGTCCGAGCAGGTAAAACGGCAGCAGTACGCCGTTGAACTTGTCCAGCCAGTGCTGAACGCTGCCGAACACGAGCGGCACGCTGTAGCAGACTACGATCAGCGCGGCCCACTTGTATGCGAGCGCGGGAAACAGGTGATTGGCCGCGACTGCAATGACCGAGCCCTCGAATACCGCGTAGTAAATGGCTGTCGCGAAGAAGATCAGCGTCGCGAGCGCGGCGCCCGCGCTGCCAAACAGCACACGCGAGAAGAGCGCAACCGATAAACCCGTGCGAATGGCGTATCGGCTGATGATCGCGTTGACGGCGCCATACGAGACAACCGATAGCGCCATGCCGATCAAGGCGTTGCGTGCGCCGTAATTCAGCGCAAGCGTCGCGCCGACCACGATGTAGAACACTGCGCTACATACCGCCCACCACGCCATCGTCAGCGAGAAAGGGGGCATTCTCGCGCTATCGGGGATGGCGACAGTCGAAAGATCGACGTCTCCCTCCGTGCTTTCCTGCGCCAGATTGGCCATGAACGTGCTCCTCAAGTCTGGAATTTGCGAACAGCGTCTTAACCGCAGTGCGATGTTGCCGCGGGGCTGCCTTGACGCCGGGCGGGCAGCCGATGCTGCAAAGCAGGTGCGAGCGCGCCCGCCGTGTGGCCCGAGGCCACACGGAACGCGAGTCGCGAAAGGAAAAGCAGGGGGCGGTGCTACTGCCGGCAGCCCCTTGACCGTGACAGGTCTAGTGCGTTAATGCTTCACGCAGCAGGGCGAGGCGATGCTGATAGTCGCGGCGTGCCGCGAGCGCCTCGTTCATGGTGACGCTCACGAAGCGCGCCCGGTAGTTCGGCTGCATTTGCCCGATCCGATCCATATCCGCGCTGATCACCGTGCCGATCGTGGCGTATCCGCCGCCCGACACCGCATCGCGATGCAGGATGATCGGTTCCAGACCGGCTGGTACCTGGATCGAGCCGATGGGATAGCAGGCATCGACGATATTCGACGGATCGGCGCCCGCACCGAAGGGCTGCTCGCGATCCATGAAGTGGAGCGGACGCCCGTTCTTGTAGCGATAGCCAATGCGATCCGCTTCGGGCGCGACTGTCCATTCGTCCTCGAAGAACGTTTGCGCCGACTCGCTGGTGAGGCGGTAGTGATACAGCCCCGTGAGCACACGCAATTCGACCGTCGTGTCGAGCTTCGCACGCAAGGCGGCCGGCAGTTCGAACCCTTCACCCAGCTTGGCGTCTGTCACGCCCGTCGTGAGGCGGTCGCCCTTTTGCAGGCGACGGCCTTGCAGGCCGCCGATCGCGCCGAGCGTGTAGGTCGAGCGACTGCCCAGTACGGCCGGCACATCGATGCCGCCGGAGACCGCCAGATACGCGCGTGCGCCACGCTTCACGTAGTCGAACGTCAGCTTGCTCCCTGCCCGAATGCGCAAAGCCGTATCGCTCGAGTAGGCGACGCCGTCGATCTTCGGAGTCATTTCCGCACCCGTAAGCGCAATGAGGGCATCCGAGTGGAAAAGGAGTTCCGGCCCCAGCAGGGTCAGTTCGAGCACGGCCGCGTCTTCGGCATTGCCCACGAGCAGGTTCGCCGCACGGGACGAGTACTGGTCGAGCGATCCGGAAGGCGGAATACCAACGTGGTAGTAGCCCTGGCGTCCCGTGTCCTGCACCGAAGTGGCTAGTCCGGGCTTCAGGACCTCGATCACATTGAGCGTATCAGTTGGCATACAGCACCTCGACGAGAGAACGGTTGTATTCGTCAGGATCGCGAAGAAAGTCGACGAGCGAGAATTTCACGGGCCGCACGCGCAGCGTGAAGGTGCCTGCCTCGACGGCGGCTACGGCTTCGTCGTAGGCCGCACGGTCGATGGGCTTGAACTTCACGATGTCGCCGGGCTGGAAAAACACCATGAAGTCACGCAGGTAGTCGAGCCGTTGCGCGGGGTCGAAAATCGGTGCGGGCGTCACGCCGAACATCTGGTATCCACCCGCGCCGCGCACGGAATAGATGCACCCGAAGCAACCGCCGTGGCCAACCGTCAGTTTCGGCGTGTCGGTGCGTGGTCGCAGGTACTTGGGCACCTGAAGCTGGCGCTCGCGCTCGACCATCTGGTACATGAACGGCAACCCAGCGACAAAGCCCACCATCGAAACGAACCACGGCGAGCCCGCATGAGCCGCAATGAATTCGTCGGCGTCGCGTTTGCCGTTGATGCGCGCCGCGTATTCGAGGTCCGTCGAAGACGGGTCCTGGTGACGCTCGCGAAACCGCATGAGCGTCTCGTTCGTCCAGGGATCGTTGTAGAGCACCGGGACTTCGACAATGCGCGTGTCGATGTCGAGCGTGGCCTCGCCGACTTCGGCCTCGATGCTGCGAAGCAGTGCGACGAGCGCGTCAGGGGCGATGACGTCCGGGTCATAGCGTACCTGGTACGACGCGTTCGCCGGGCAGATCTCGGTCACGCCGGCCACGTTACGACGTTGGAGTTCGCGTGTGATCGCCGTGCCCTTGAAGAACGCGTCGAGCGACATCTCCTCGCTGATCTCGGCGAATACGAACTCGTCGCCGCCAAAGGTATAGCGTATGGTCATGACGCCTCCCGCGCGGCCGTCAGACCTGCGACCGCGCACTCCCGCGCTGCGGTCGATGCGGCTTCGCTTTCGCGCCACGCCACCATCCAGGTCTCGAGATAATTGGTGTGATAACGGGCCGCGCGTACGTCGTCGTCGGCAACGAGCGCACGGTGCAGCGGCGCCGTCGTTCTCAGGCCGCCGATGTGCAGTTCGCGCAGCGCGCGCGCGAGGCGTGCGATGGCCGCCGCGCGGCTTTCGTCGTGCACGATAAGCTTGGCCAGCAGCGAATCATAGAACGGCGGCACGACATAGCCAGGATAGAGCAGCGAATCGACCCGCACACCGGGGCCGGTCGGCCAGACAAGCTCTTCGACGCGGCCCGGATTCGGGCGGAAATCCTGAAGCGGATCTTCCGCGTTGATGCGGCATTCAAGGGCCGCGCCGCGCAGCACGATGTCGCTTTGGCGCAGGCGCAACGGCTCGCCATCGGCAATGCGCAGCATTTCGCGCACGAGATCGACGCCGGTGATCGCCTCCGTCACCGGGTGCTCGACCTGGATGCGCGTGTTCATTTCGATGAAGTAAAACTCGCCGCGCGTTTCGTCGAAGAGATATTCCAGCGTACCGGCGCTGCGATATCCCACCTGTTTGGCGAGGCGCGCTGCCGACGCGCAAAGCTCTGCACGCAGTTCCGGCGTGAGCGAAGGCGAGGGCGCTTCTTCCAGAATTTTCTGGCGGCGCCGTTGCAGGGAACACTCGCGCTCGAACAGATGGATGACGTCATTGCCGTCGCCCAGCACCTGGACTTCGATGTGACGGGCGCGTGCAATAAAGCGCTCGAGATAGACGCCGCCATCGCCGAACGCAGCTTGGGCTTCGCGCTGTGCAAGTGGCAGTTCGGCGTCGAGCTGAGCGGCGTCGTGCGCAACGCGAATGCCGCGGCCGCCACCGCCCGCCGCCGCCTTGATCATGATCGGGTAGCCGATGCGCGAGGCTACCTCCCGGGCTTCTTCGAGCGAACTCACGATCCCGGCGCTACCCGGCACCGTGGGCACGTCGGCGCGCTGCGCGGTCTCGCGGGCGCGGGCCTTGTCGCCCATCGTTGCGATGACCTGCGAAGTGGGCCCGACGAAAATCAAGCCAGCCGCCTCCACCTGTGCGGCGAAATCCGCGTTCTCGGACAGGAAACCATAACCCGGATGAATGGCGTCCGCGCCGCATTGCTGTGCGGCGGCGAGCACCGCAGCGGGATTCAGATAGCTCTTCGCCGCATGCGACGAACCGATATGCACGGCTTCGTCGGCCATGCGGGCGGCGAGACTCTCGCGGTCCGCGTCGCTCACCACGACCGCGGCACGCATGCCAAGCTCCTGCGCCGCGCGAATCACGCGCACGGCGATTTCGCCGCGATTCGCGACCAGCACGGTGCGAATGCGTGAGGGGCGATAGAACGCCGCCGTCGAATTGTCCACGTTCATGGCTTCACTCCTCGATGCGCATCAGCACCTGCCCAGCGTCCACGGGCTCGCCATCCTCGACGAGAAGCTCAGTCACGCGGCCCGACACTTCGGCTTCGATTTCGGTGAACTGCTTCATCACTTCGACGAGGCCGATGATTGCCCCGGCCTGGACCGCAGAGTCGATGGCGACGTAGAAGTCCGCCTCGGGCGAAGGACGCCGGTAGAACGTGCCCGGCAACGGGCTGACGATATCGTGCAGTGCCATCATGTCTCTCCCTTGAATTGATTTAGAACCTGAGCGTCGACGCGAGCGGTCCGGTGATTCGAATCCCTTCGCGAACGAGGTGCTCGCGAGTGGTTTGCACGAGTTCCAGCGCGCCGGGCGTGTCGCTGTGGATGCAGATGGAATCGAAGTCGATGTCGATATAGTCGCCATCGACCGTGCGCACCTTGCCTTCGATGCACGCACGCAGGACCTTCTCGGCAACCTGGCCGGCATCGAACCTGCCAACGCGGCGGGTGAAGACGATCGAGCCGCTGCGGTCGTAATCGCGGTCGGCGTAGAACTCGCGCACGACCGGCTGCCCGATTTCGCGCGCGATACGGTAGGTCGCCGACGACTCCATGCAAAAGAGCAGCAGATTCGGGTCGATCTGTTGCAGCGCTTCGACGAGGAGCCGCGAGAATGCCTCGTCGCGCGCGGCATGCATATAAAGCGCGCCATGCGGCTTCACGTGCTGGAGTCTGAGGCCGTGCAGCCGCGCGAACTCACGCAGCGCGCCGATCTGATAGAGGATGTCGTTGACCAGCGCTTGGGGCGTTTCAGCGATATTGCGGCGGCCGAAGCCGACCAGATCGCGAAAGCCGGGATGCGCGCCGATCCCGACGCCGGACTCCCGCGCCAGTTGAACGGTGCGCGCCATGATGTTCGGATCGCCGGCATGAAAGCCGGTGGCGATGTTCGCCGAACTGATGAGCGGCATGATGGCTTCGTCGACGCCATCGCCAATTCGCCACGGGCCGAAGCCTTCTCCCATATCGGAGTTCAGGTCGACGCACTGCTTTTTCATACGGTTCCCCTCCTGGTTCGCGCGGCTGCATGTGTGAAAACACACGCAAACCGGTGTTGAAACGGAGGTTATACGGAGGGGGGTGGACAAAAAAGTTTTATTTTTATATGCCTCGGTATCGATTTTTTCGATATTGCTCGGTACGCTGTCGGCTGACGCACTCAATTTCCTCGAAGATGGCGCTTACCCTCAGGCAGCTCAAGTACTTCGTGGCGACGGCCGAACTCGGGCAACTTTCGCAAGCCGCTATTCATCTGACCATATCGCAGTCGGCGGTGACTAGCGCGATCAAGGAACTGGAGGACAGCCTCGGCACGCAACTCTTCGTCCGTAACGCTTCAGGCGTCACGCTGACCGATACCGGGCGGCGGTTCCTCAATCACGCCTATACCATCCTCGCCTCGGTGGACGAGGCCATGCGGATTCCCAACCTCGAAAGCACGCTCACGGGCACGCTTGCCATTGCGGCGAGCTATACGGTACTGGGTTATTTCCTGCCGCATCACATCCAGCGACTCAATGCGCTGTATCCGAGCCTGACCATACAACTGCACGAGTTGAACCGCGAGGCGATCGAAGAGGGGTTGATCACCGGCCAGTACGACATGGCCGTCCTGCTGACTTCGAACGTCTCGAACCCCGAACTCGCGCTGGAGCCCGTCATTCATTCCGTGCGGCGCCTCTGGGTCGGTGCGCATCACCCGTTGCTCAAACGCGAGAGCGTGACGTTTGCCGAAGTCGCGCATGAGCCGTTCGTCATGTTGACCGTCGATGAAGCCGCGCAAACGGCGATGCGTTACTGGAACGAGACACCGTGGCGGCCGAACGTGATCCTGCGCACGTCGTCGGTGGAGGCCGTGCGCAGCATGGTCGCCAACGGCTCTGGCGTCGCAGTATTGTCCGACATGGTGTACCGGCCCTGGTCTCTCGAAGGCCGGCGCATCGAAACGATCATGCTACTCGACCCCGTTCCGGCGATGAGTGTGGGTCTGGCGTGGCGCAAGAACAAGGATCTGAGCCCTGCCATGCACGCGGTGCGCGAGTATTTCCGGCATACGTTTATGGAGCCGCGGACCAGCGGCTGAAAAACTGGTGCTTCGGTTCGCATTCTCGATGACTCGACCGACAGTCGGCGTGCCGCAACGCTTACGGCACGCCGTGAGGGGCTAGATCGCTACCAGGTAGGCGGCCATGCCTGTGTCGGAGAGCTTCATGGTGCAAATGATCGCGGCTATCGTCATGCGGGTCGTCACGCCGGTCGCGGGCGCAACTCCCGGACCGCCATGACCTCTCTGACGCGGCAGCGGCGGGCGACATCGCCTTCATCAACGCTGTTGCCAATTGCGCGGGCTTTGCGGGGCCGGCACTGGTCGACGTCGTAAAGGTAACCACCGGATCGTTAGTGACGGCCTGAGAACAGTTCGTCCAGTTCCTTCGGCTTGCTCATGGTCGGATGGCGATGCCGGGGACATCACTCCAACCGCTTCCCCGTCTCTCGTTACACCAGATCCCATGCCGTTGCGTGTATGGCTTCGACGACCAGTACAACACGCGCCGCCGCGTGATGTACTGTGCATTGCTCGCGCAATTTTGCATTTCTATTTTAGAGCCTCGGAACAACGGCTTACAAAGTGGAGAGAGCAATGGCACGAGATGTCGATCCGATCACACTGGCGGTGGTGCGAGGCGTCCTCGAGACGACCCAGCGCGAAATGACAATGACGCTGGAGAAAACCGCACGGTCCAGTGTCTTCAACGTCGCGCACGATTACAGCAACGCCATCTTCAACGGGCGTCCCGAGATGATCCTGCAGGGCCAGGACATCCCAATCCATCTCGGCGGACTGATTCCGGCCATGAAGGAGGTCGCGCGCTTCTTCGGCGACGACCTGCACGATGGCGACATCATTTACCACAACGATCCCGTCTACAAGGGCAGTCATATCGTCGACTGCTGCATGTACAAGCCCGTCTTCTACAAGGGCGAACTCGTCTTCTGGACTGTTTGCAAAGGGCACGTGACCGACATCGGCGGCCCGGTTCCCGCAGGCTATAACCCGGACGCGAAGGAGATCTACGCCGAAGGCTTGCGCATTCCGCCCGTCAAGCTGTGGGATCGCGGCGTCGAGCGCTACGACATGGTCAACTTCATGTTGAGCAACATGCGCTCGCGCCGCGATCAGGAGGGCGACCTGAAGGCGCAGCTCGGTGCGGTCAACGTCGGCGCGCGCAATCTCGTTGCGCTGCTCGACAAATACGGCGTCGAAACGGTTCGGGCATGCGTGGACGAATTGATGGACATGGCCGACCGCCACATGCGGCAAATCATTCGCGCGGTGCCGGACGGTGTCTACGAAAGCAGCGCCGTGCTCGAAGATTCGGGCCACGGCTTCGGCGAGATTGTCATCAAGGCCACCGTCCAGATCGAGGACGACACGTGCCGCATTCAGATCGAGAGCCCGCCGCAGATTCCATACTTCATCAATTCGTACGAAGGCAACTCGATCTCGGGCGTCTATCTGGGGCTCATGATGTTCGCGCAGCTCGATCCGCCCTATAACGAAGGCCTCTATCGTTGCGTGAGCGTCGATCTCGGCCCGAAGGGCACGCTCTGCAACGCGCGCGAACCCGCGCCGCACGTCAACTGCACGACTACGCCAATGGAGACGCTTGCCGACGCCGTGCGCCTCGCGCTGGAGAAGGCGCAACCCGAGCGCGCCGTTGGTTCGTGGGGGCATTCGAGCGGCGTGAACATCGCAGGCCACGATCAGCGTAACGACGAAGAGTACGTGACGATGGTGCTCGCATCGCTCGTCTCCGGCGCGGGCGCCACGGGCTATATGGACGGGTGGCACGCGTGCGGTCCGCAGTGCTGCTTTGGCGCGCTGTACTCCGGTGACATCGAGACGCTTGAATACTCCTATCCAATCCTGATTCACAAATACGGGCTCATCACCGACAGCGCAGGCGCAGGGCAGTATCGCGGCGGCAGCGGCACGGTGTGGGAAGTCGAACCTATCGGCCACGAAATGACCGTGGTGAGCTTCGGCGAAGGACGCAAGCTACCCGCCATCGGCGCGAACGGTGCGACGAGCGCGCTGCCTGCCGCCAAGCTCGGTCGGGTAGAGCTCAAGCGACACGGCAAGGTGATCCAGACGCACGAAGAAAACGCCGTCATGACCGTGCGTGACGGCTATTGCCTCGCCACCTACAACCCGGGCGGCGGAGGCTGGGGCTCGCCATTCGAGCGCGACCCCGCGCGCGTATGCGAGGACGTGCGCAACGGCATCGTTTCGATCGGCGCCGCGCGCGCCGAATACGGGGTCGTGATCGACCCGGAAAGCCTGCGCCTCGACCACGCCGCCACCCAGACCCTGCGCGCGAGCCGCGGATAAACGCCATTTGAAGAAGGACACGACATGAACAGCAAGCAATATCGCCTTGGCGTAGACGCGGGCGGCACCTTTACCGATTTCGTCCTCGCGGACGGCACGGGCCGCATGCATTTGTTCAAGGCCACTTCGACGCCCGACGATGGCACGCGGGCCATCGCCGATGGCCTCGGCCAGATCTCGGAAGCGCTCGGCGAGCCCGTCAGCAAGATCCTCTCGCGGCTCGACCTCTGCGTGAACGGTACGACCGTAGCGCTGAATGCGCTGATTCAGCACAAGGGCGTGAAAACCGGCCTCATTTGTACAGCCGGCCACGAAGACTCGCTCGAGATCCGCCTCGGTCACAAGGAAGAGGGGCACCGTTACGACGCGCGCTACCCGTCGGCGAAGATGCTCGTCGAACGCTATTTGCGCAAGCCCGTGCGCGAACGCGTGCTTTCCGACGGCACCGTGCACACGCCGCTGAACGAAGACGACGTGCGCCTTGCGTGCGAGATCTTCCGCGCCGAAGGCGTGGAGGCCGTGGCGGTCTCGTTCCTGTGGTCCGTCGCGAACGGCGCGCACGAACGGCGCGCCGCGGAGATCGTGCGCGAGATGCTGCCGGACGTCTACGTCTCGGTCGGTCTCGAAGTCTTTCCGCAGATGCGCGAATACACGCGCACCTCGACGACCGTGGTGAACGCCTACCTCGGCCCCGTGCTTTCGCGTTACGTGAACCGCATCGAGCGCTTTTACGTCGAAAACGGCGTCGAGTCACCGGTGCGCTTCTATCAATCGAACGGCGGCATGGCTTCGCCGGAAGTAATGAATACACGCGCAGTCAACGCGATCAACTCGGGGCCGGCATCGGCGCCGCGCGCCGCAATGTTCGTCGCGAAGCCGTTCGGCTACCGGAACCTCATTACTGTGGACATGGGTGGCACGTCGTTCGACATCACGCTAACGAAGGACGGTGTCACCAACGTCAACAAGGACATCGACTTCCTGCGCTACCGCATCGGCACGCCGATGATCCAGGTCGAGACGCTCGGCGCGGGCGGCGGCTCGATTGCGTGGATCGACCCGATGGGCCTGCTCAAGGTCGGGCCGCAAAGCGCGGGTGCGGTACCGGGCCCGGCCTGCTACATGCGCGGCGGCGCGGAGCCGACCGTGACCGACGCGAACGTCGTGCTCGGCTACCTCAATCCGGAGTCGCTGCTGGGCGGCCGCGTGAAGATCGACGGCGACGCCTCGCGCAAGGCCATTGAGGAACGCATTGCGAAGCCGCTCGATCTCGGCGTCGGAAAGGCGGCATACGGCATCTACAACATCGTCAACGTCAACATGATCAACGGCATCCGGCGAGTGTCGATCGAGCGCGGTTACGATCCACGCGACTTCGTGCTGATCGCGGCAGGCGGGGCCACGTCGCTCCATATCGCCGGCCTCGCGCGCGAGATCGGCGTGAAAACGGTGCTCGTGCCCAAGCTCGCATCGGGGCTATGCGCGTTCGGGCAGTTGCTCTCTGACGTGAAATACAACTACATGGCGGCTTGCCCCATGCGCGTCGAGCCGCATACGTCGTTCGAGCGCGTGCAGCAGCAGTTCGAGCGTCTCGAAGCCGACGCGGTGGCCGCACTCGAGCGCGAGGGCTTCTCGCGCGAGCGCATCCACGTCGAGCGTCAGCTCGACATGCGCTACACGGGGCAGGTGCACGAATGCTCGGTGACCATCGGCGCGATGCAGGTGAACGGCGAGACGTTCGGCGCGATTCGCGAGATGTTCGACAACCGTCACAAGCAGCTCTTCACCTACGCCGAGCCTGAGAGCCAAGTGGAGATCGTGAACATCGAAAGCACCGTGTACGGCGTGCTCGATCAGCCGCCGGCGCAGATCATCGAAGCCGGCAACGGTGCCACGGAACTTGCTGTCAAGGCGAGCCGCAACATGATTTTCGGCAAAGGCGAAAACGTCGAGAGCCTCGACTCGCCGGTCTACGACGGCACGCGCCTCGGTGCGAACGACGAGGTGGCGGGTCCGGCCGTGATCGAGGAGGTGACGACGTCGATCGTGTTGCCGCCGGGCTGGCGTGCGCGCCTCGATGCAACGGGCGTCTACGTGCTGACCGATACGGGCGAAGCGGATTGAAGCAGAGAGGTGCCGTCCGTGCGCGGCATACCGCGCGCGGATGGAAGGCATGAAATAGGCGGATTTTCGTTTGTCTTATTTATTTCGGAGGCCGTATGGAAATTTCAGTGAAGGGCAGCGATCCGGACCCGGGCTACGCTGCGGGTCCGGTGCCGGACAGCGCCCGCATGTCGCGGCGCTCGCTCACGATGGCGTGGTGGGCGATTTGCAGCGCGATGTTCTGGCTTGTCGTCTCGGCGACGCTCGCGATCAATTTCGGCACGGCCAATACGCTGATCGGGCTTGCGTTGTCGGTCGCGACGTATAGCCTCATCAACGGCATCATCACGCGCTACGCGATCCGCAGCGGCCTTTCGGTCGCGCTGTTTTCGCGCGTGCTGTTCGGCAGCTTCGGTGCGCCGCTCGCTACGCTGATCTTCTTTGCCACGGCGATCTACTACGCACTCTTCGAAGGATCGGTGATCGCCATTGCGATCAACGCGTATTTTCCGGCCGTCTCGCTGCATATGTCCTACCTCATCGTCGTGGCATACAGCGTGTTGCTCGTTTTCGGCAGCGTGCAAAGCTGGCTCGACAAGTTCAACGGCGTGCTGCTGCCGTTCTATCTCGTCGGTCTTGTGGCGGCCGTCGTTGCGGCATGCCATTCCGGTGGCAGCACGACGGCGTGGTTGACGCTGGGCCCGGCCGGCGGGGCACCCGCGAGCGGTTGGTGGAACTGCTATACGGCCTTCATGGGCGTCTGGATCCTCATGATGTACACGTGGGACTACGCGCGCTTTGGCAAGAAGGAAGACGCGGCGTATCACGCGCGGCGCAATTTCGGATGGCCGTTCTACGCGTTCACGTTCCTCGTCAACGGCGCGGTGGGAATCTTCCTCGCTGGCACACTCGCCGCCGAGGGCGCGCTTTCCGAGGTGTCCGTCGTGCTCGCACTGCTCAAGACGATGGGCTTCGCCGGCCTGCTGTTCGTGTGGGTCACGCAGACGCGCATCAATACCGCCAACTTCTACCTCGCCTCGACCAACATGCATGCGTTCTTTCAGAGCGCCTTGAAGCTCGATCTGCCGAAGTTCTTCTGGTCGATCGTCGTGGGGGCGATCGTCTACGTGCTCATGCTCTCGAACGTGTTCAGTTTCATTCTGCAGGCGCTGGCGTGGCAGGGCATCTTCGTCGTCGCGTGGGTCGCGATCGCGCTTACGCATATCCTGTCGCCGCACTACGGCGCGATCGTTGGCGAAGAGATCGAGTACCGGCGCGAGCGCGTCGTGTCGCTCAACCCGTGCGGGCTCGCAGCATGGTTCGCTTCGGCGGCGGTCGGCATCGCATTGCTCGAGGCGGGCGGAACGCTCGCCACGTTCTCGGCCCCGGCCGCCGCTGTGAGTGCGGCGCTGATCTATCGCCTGGCGCTCTCGTTTGCCGGCAAGCGTGCGTTCGTTCGCGATGTCACGTTTTAATTCCAACAAGGAAAACACATGAAGATCTATCGGGTCGTGGCGTTGCCGCTCGCGGTGCTGGCAGGCGGCGCGCACGCGCAGAGTTCCGTCACGCTGTATGGCGTTGTGGATCTGGGCATCGACTATGCGAACAACGTCGTCAATGCGTCGAACGGGCAAGCCGTGGCGGGCAGCGGCGGCAAGCTGTTTCAGATGCAAAGCGGCGTGCCGCTCGGCAGCCGCTGGGGGCTCAAGGGCACGGAGGACCTGGGCGGCGGGTTGAGCGCGATCTTCCGTCTGGAAAGCGGCTTCGATGCCACGAATGGCGCCGCGGGCGGCGGCCTCGCATTCTCGCGCAACGCCTATGTGGGGCTGCAGTCCACGCGCTACGGCACGCTGACCTTCGGGCGCCAATGGGACGCCAACGTCGATCTGCTCGAACCGTTCACACTCAACGGCCAGTACGGCGGCTGGTACTTCGCACACCCCAACGACATGGACAACCTCGACAATGGCTTTTCCGTCGCGAACGCCATCAAGTACGTGAGCCCGACCATCGGAGGCTTCACGGCCGAGGGGCATTATTCCCTGGGCGGCCACGCGGGGCAGTTTTCCACCGACTCCACCTGGAGCGCCGCCGTGGCTTACGCGGGCGGCGCCTTCAGCGCGGGCGTCGGCTACCTGCGCGTGAACGATCCGTTGACGGCGGTGTCGGGCTACGCGTCGGGCGGCAGCTTCACGAACGCGATCTTCGGCGACGCGCTCGCACGGGCGCGCAGCCAGAACGTGCTGGCCGTGGGCGCGTCGTACGTCATCGGGTCGTTCAAGCTCTCTGCGAACTTTTCCGATACGGCATTTCGTTCTGCCAACGGTGGCGGCGACGTCACGTTCCAGAACTACGAGCTCTCCGGCATCTACAACATGACGAGCGCATTGCTGTTCGGCGCGGGCTTTACGTACACCGTGGGCCACGATCACGCGAGCGATACCACGCCGAAGTATCAGCAGGCCAACGTGATCGCGCAGTACGCTCTGTCCAAGCGCACGTCGGTCTATGCGATGGGCGTGTTCCAGAACGCGTCGGGCGATGCATCCGTGGCCCAGATCGCCGGCTTCAATCCGTCGAGCACGAGCCGTCAGGTCGCGGCGCGTCTTGGCATCACGCACTCGTTCTAAGGGAGCCGGGCGCCGTGAGCGCTTTGCAACACCGCAGCGACCGGCCTCTAACGTCGCTAGACGCCGGCGAGAAAATCGAACAGGGCGTCGTGGTCGCAGTAGCCGACGTTGAAGCGCATCCACGGCGTCACGTGTTCGTCGTGGAAGAAGAGCTGGCCGGGCGCGAGATAGATGTCCTTGTCCAGCGCCCGGCTGGACAGCGCGCGCGAGTCGTCGTGGGCCGGGTGGCGAGCCCAGGCGAACATGCCTTCGCTCGCGTCGTTGAAGAGGACCATGCCCGCTTCGACGAGCTTGCGCCGCGCGTCCTGCTGTGCGCGCGCGAGATTCTCTCGCAGCCCCTTCAGGTGCTTACGGTGCCGTCCGTCCGTGAGCATCTGATAGACGAAGCGCTCACCGACCTCGGAACTCGTAAGGCCCGTAATCATCTTGAACTGGGTCAGGTCCTCGATCAGGTCAGGGTGTGCCGCGATATAGCCGACGCGCATGGCCGGCGAAACGGTTTTCGAAAAACTGCCGACGTAGATGACGCGTTCGAGCTGATCCATGCTCGCGAGCGGACGGCGCGCAGTGCTGTCGAGTTCGGCGCAGACGTCGTCTTCGACGATGAGGAAGTCGTGCTGCGCGCAGAGCTGCAGCAGCTTGTGCGCGATGGGTGTGGAGCACGAGGCGCCCGTGGGATTGTGCAGGCGCGCGTTCGTGAACCACGCGCGCGGCGTGTGCTGCGAGAGCAGTTGCGCGAGCACCGCGATGTCGGGCCCCGAAGGCGTCCACGGCACGCCGATCACGTTGGCGCCCATTCGTTTCAGATGGGCGAACACGAGGCTGTAACCGGGACGATCGACGAACACCGTGTCGCCGGGCTTCACGAGATGCTGGATCAGAATCCCCAGCGCATGCGCGGCGCCCGTCGTCATCAGCAACTGGTCGGGCGGGCAGAAGATCTCCTGCTGGCTCAGCCAGTCGGAGATCTTCCAGCGCAACGGCAGATACCCTTTCGGCGTGCCGTAGCCGACCATCGAGCCGTTGGCGTGCAACGACATCGTGCGCATCGTGCGGCGCAACCCTTCTTCGTCCATCCAGCGTGGCGGCAGCCAGCCACAGCCCGGATTGATCGCGACGTCGTGACTCTGCCAGATGCGGTTGAGCATCCAGCGCGAATCGAAGCTGCCCGCGTTATTCTGCGCGCTGTCGTCGCAGAGGTAGGCCGCATGGCCGAAACTGCGCACAAAGAACCCGGCGTTCTGGCGTGGCACGAGCAGACCATCGGCCACGAGGCGATCGTACGCGTCGACAACGGTCGACACGCTCACGCCATGCGATTCGGCGAAATTACGGATCGATGGAATCTTCATGCCGGAGTGCAGCTTGCCGGTGTCGATCAGGATATGGAAATGGTCGACGATGCGTTGCACGAGGGGTCTCGTAGCATCGGTTGCGAGCGATAGCACGGTGCCTCTCCTGTCAAACCGGTCTGAATGCGTCCCGAAGGACTCGATTGACAGGCACTCTACAAAACGAAAATAGGGCGCGCTTGTCTCACGCCGTACAAAAGCATGGACGAGAGCGCCCTCGTGGGCGGGTTTTTATCAGACAAAGGACTCGGAACGCACTCAGTCGACGCCGGTGCTCGCATACTGGACGGGCGAGACGCCGGTTTCCTGGCGGAATACGCGGCTGAAATGGGACGGGTCGGAGAAACCGACAGAGAATGCGATCTGCGTGACGCTCTGGCGATTTTGCGCGCGCGTCGCGAGCAGGCGCTTTGCTTCGAGAATGCGTCGCCGGCGAATGGCGGAAGAGACGGTTTCCTCGCGTTCGGCGAAAATCTTCTGAAGATAGCGTTCGGAAAGTCCAAGCGTGCGGGCGATGTCGACGGGTTCGAGTGCGGGATTGGTGAACTGCTCCTCAATGGTACGCAACGCGCGCTGGCGGTGGGCGCTGCGCACGGACGTCTCGCTGGTTGCGTTGCACGTGCCCGATAGCGCCATGACGAGGAGGTCGAGCAGATGCTGCTCGGTGCGTTCGCGCAGGTCGGCCGGCAACGCGTTGGCATGTCGTCCCCAGGTCTGCGCGAATTCGAGGAAGAGCGCCACGGTCGGTTCGCTGCCGTGACACGTTAGTGCCACCTTGTCGTCGACGGCGGGCAGCCGCTGCAGCAGCGATCGGCACGGAATGCGCAAGGTGCGCACCTCGTTGCGCTGCGCCATAGCGAACGTGTAGCCTTCCGCGCCGTTCACGATCGCGAAGTCGCCCGGCTGGATCACGCTTTCGCGGCCGCGCTGCGTGAGCGTGACGGGCGTGGCCTGCGGAATCTCGACGACGTAGAAGTCGCGCGTGTCCGGACCTGCCGGCGAGGCGCGGCGCTCGGTCAGCATAGGATCGCACTTGAGCATGCACGCGCGGATGTTGCCGATATCGACGCGCTCGAGCGAGCCCGAACGAAAGCTGCTGCCGACCCTCACGTCGAGCCGAAAATAGTTCTCGTGCAGAATCTCGTACCAGTCGCGAATGCTGGCGTGGCCGGGCGCGCAGGAAGCCAGGTCCACGTTGAAGACCTGCGCAGCGCTCTGCCCGGGCAGCGCCGGGCATACGGTCTCGGACATGCGCCCCCTCTCCTTGAAGTTTACGGCTGCGCGTGAGGCGCGAGCCTGCGCAAACCGTCATGCGCTGGCACCATAACGTGCCATAAATGCGCGCGCAATCGGGCCTATCCCGGCGCAGAGGGCGCGAGCGGCGTCTTGATGAAGGCGCGCACTGCCGGGGAGAGTTCCCGCCGTCTGCTCGCCATCGCGAGGTGGACGGGAAATTCGAAATCGGTGACGGGCCTGAAACACAGGCCGGGCAGCGCGAACCTCGACATCGATTCGGGCACGACGGCCACGCCATAGCCAGCGGACGCGAGAGTGAGTACGGAAATAAAGTCCTGCACGCGATAGTCGAGGAGGGCCGAGAAGCCGCCTGCGGCGCCGAGCGCGGCCAGCACCTCGCCGAACCCTTCTTCCTCGTTGAACTGGGGCGAAATGAACGACTGGTCTTTCAGGTCGCGCGCATGGAGCTTGCGGCGCGCGGCGAGCGGATGGTGGTCGGCCATCGCGACCATGAGGTGCTCGGTATGGACGTTGGTGGCCACAATACCCGCAGGATAACGGCGGCGCGGCCGCAGGATGCCGACGTCGATCTCCCCGCTGTCGAGCGCCTCGAACTGCCGTGGCGTTTCCATCGGCACGACCTCGATGCGCACGTCCGGATGCGACTGGCGAAACGCGCGCAGCGTGTCGGACAGCACGCCGCTCGTGACGCCGGACGCGACGAAGCCGATCCGCACAATGCCGGCCAGACCGCGCGCCGCCAGACGCCCGACCTGGTCCGCACGCTCGATGTGCCGCAGCGCGGCTACCGCTTCGGCGTGGAAGAGACGCCCCGCGTCGGTGAGTGTCACCGGCTGCCGCTTGTTGCGGTTCAGCAGACGCACGCCGATCTCGCGTTCAAGGCGCTGAATCTGGGCGCTCAGTGCCGACTGCGCGATGTCGAGGCGATCGGCGGCGCGCGCGAAATGCAGTTCCTCGACGACGGCGACGAAATATCTGAGCTGGCGGGCTTCGATCATTTAATCTGATTAAGTGGTTAAAAATTCGCGATTCTGGTCTGGATGCTATCAAAGAAGCGCGCTGAAATGGAGCCTCACCTTCACGGAGAAAACCATGAACGCACCGCTTGCCAAGCCGATCTTGCCCCCTCGCGGCGCCTCTTTTAGCGTGTCGCCGCATCCGGATCATCACCGCATCATGCATGTGACGGGCGAGCGCGATGCGCTGGTCGGGTTTCTTCGCGATGCGCACGATATCGACGTGCAGAACCTCGAGTACGTCCCGTTCATGCGCTATTACCTCGCCGATCTGTTGGCCAAACGCCTTGGCGAAAACTTCGCGCAGACACTAGTGGATCTCGTGAAGGACCGTCGCCACGGCGGCTTCACGATCGGCCTGCAAGGGCTCACGGACGACCCCGCCGACTTCGTCAAATTCGGCACGGCAATAGGCCACATTCTCGGGCCCGGCAATCACGACGCCATGTCCGGCACCTATTTCGCGCGCTTCGTCGTGAAGCACACGGACGATAGCGATTCCTACCTTCGCCAGGCCTACCGCCTCTTCACGATGCACACCGACGGCACGTTCGTTAGCGAGGCTACCGACTGGCTGTTGATGATGAAGTTCGCGGAGCGCAACGCCGTGGGCGGCGAGTCGCGCTTCCTGCATCTCGATGACTGGGCAGAGCGCGATCAGTTCGTCAATCACAAGTTCGGTACGCGGCCGTTTCTCTACAAAGCGCCGGGCTCCAAGAACGTCAGCGAGAAGATTGAGCGGCCGCTGTTCTTCCAGAGCGAGTTCGGGCTGTCGATCTCGTTCATCGATCAGTTCGTGCAGCCTTCCAATCGTGAGGAAGCCGAGTTTTTGCGCGAACTCTCTGCGTCGATGGAAGCGTCCATTGGCACCACGGAAGTGGTCCTGCCTGTTGGCGACCTCGTCGTGTTGAACAACTACTTCTATCTGCATGGGCGTGCTCCGTTCAAGAAGAATGAGGCGCTGTTTCGCGAGTTGATGCGCCAGCGCGGCATGTTCTCGCAATGAAGAAGGGCGACACGGAGTCGGCAAGGGTAAGCGAATAAATGATGGAGCGAAAAATGAAAGACCGAATCGACATCGACTGCATGCGCGCGGCCCTACCGCAAGCGAAGGCGGCCGAGACCGCTTACGGAGTGAAGCGCGACGTGCCTGCGCGGCTTCGCGGAATTCTGTCGCTGGCCGACTTCGAGACGGCCGCACGCGCGGTGCTGCCGCGTCCGCTCTTTGGCTATGTGAGCGGTGCCGCTGAGGATGGCCTGTCGCTTGCCGCCAACCGCGCCGCGTTCGAGCGCATCAGGTTCCGGCCCCGTGTGCTCGTTGACGTGTCGAACCGCTCGCAGTCAACCACGCTGTTCGGGACGAGTTACGCGTCGCCGTTCGGCATTGCGCCGATTGGGATCAGTGCGATGTCCGCGTATCGCGGCGACGTCGCGCTCGCCACCGCGGCAAAGCTCGAAGGCGTGCCGGCGATCATGAGCGGTTCGTCGCTGATTCCGATGGAGGAGGTTCAGGCAGCCGCACCGGGCACGTGGTTCCAGGCATATCTGCCGGGCGACCCCTCGCGCATTGACGCGTTGATCGAGCGGATCCGCGCGGCGGGCTTCCTGACGCTCGTTCTCACCGTCGACATTCCTGTGTGGGCCAACCGTGAGAATAACGTTCGAACGGGTTTTTCGTTGCCGCTGCGGCCGTCGCTGCGGCTCGCTATCGACGGCATGGCGCGGCCGCGATGGCTCGCCGGCACGTTCCTGCGCACGCTGATCCGGCACGGCATGCCGCACTTCGAGAACTCGTTTGCGACGCGTGGCGCACCGATGCTTTCCGCCTCGGCGATTCGCGATACGACCGGGCGCGACCATCTCGCATGGTCCGACATCGCCCGCATACGGGATTGTTGGCGCGGAAACCTCGTGATCAAGGGAATCCTTCACGCCGACGACGCGAAGCACGCCGCCGCCATCGGCGCGGACGGCATCATCGTCTCGAATCATGGCGGGCGGCAGCTGGATGGCGCTGTCGAACCGCTGGCCGTATTGCCGGAGATCTGCTCGACTGTTGGCGACAAGACCGTTGTGATGATGGACAGCGGCATCCGGCGCGGCGCCGACGTGCTCAAGGCGCTCGCGCTCGGCGCGCGCTTCGTGTTCGCTGGCCGGCCGTTCATGTATGCCGCGGCCGTGGGTGGCACGACGGGTGTGAGGCATGCCATCGGCCTGCTCAGGGACGAGGTGGACCGGAACCTGGCGATGCTCGGCAAACCCTCGATCCACGACCTGAACCGCGGATCGATTTGCCCGTAATGGGCCGAATGTCAAACCGCTATTGGCCGTTATGCACTGTGACGGCCTGACGGATAAACGCGACTAACGGTCCGCCAAAGTTTTGCACCCGACAGCGCAGAGTGCACAAAGCCGGTCTTCAGGCAAAGGGGCATCTGCTGACTCTGACGTCCTGATGCCGCGCAGCGAACTGCGCCTCGTGAGCGTCTGGCACCGCGCACGCCGTGCGCCGGATTGAGTCCTCAATACTCGTTACGAACCCTGCCATCGGCGAGTGCCGCACCGAGGATGTCAGCCACGCAGATCTAACGAATTCAACCATGGATTTTTAAACTATTCGTATTCCTATGTAATTGCGCAGAGAGTTCTATCCTGGCCTCCGAACCGGTGCATGGCTTAGGTGCGAGATCGGATAACGAAGCCAGCATGACGCACATGCCCTGAACCGGATACCCAGGCCTTCGTACACGGCTTTGCCTCGGGCGCCGCATTGTCGGCGAGCAGTTCGACGGCAAAGGTCGAGTAGCCAACCGGGATCACATCAACTTGCACCATACGAGCGACACCAAGGTCCACCTGAGTCTGTGAGAAACCACGCGGAGGCGTAGATGACCGCGTCCGACGTATAGCCGTCCGCGTAGTGCAGCGATGGCTGGAAAAGCCAAACAGACACCTGAACGACCCGTGGGTCGGCCCAGGCATTAACGGTTGTTCGCTCGATGACTTTGTGCGTTGGCAGCACAGCAGCCAGTTCAGGGATCATGGGGTCCCACATGCTCTCCGCGGTGGTGGTCACCACGACAGGAATGCCGAGGGCGAGCGCCGCCTTGGTGAGGCCGACCACGTTGTGTTTCAGTCCAAGCGTGGCGATGTCTCGCACCCCGGTGTCGAGCCCTTCTTGATGGTCGACGTGAAACAAAGCTGCGTTGTGACTGGCAAGCCTCTCGTCTGCCACATCGGTCCGTGACGACTACATTTACCCTTTGGCAAAGGCCTGCTTCAAGTCGAAGACGAGACCAGCAAACGGGATTCCCAGTGCGGCGTAGACGGCTTGCGCTTCGGGGGCGGCATTGTCGGCAAGTATCTCGACGGCGACATTGGAGTAGCCGACCGGTATCACGCCCGCTTGCTGCATGCGTAGCACGCCCATATCGACTTGCGTCTGGCTGAAACCACCGGATGCGTCGATGACCGCGTAACTTGCATATCCGTCCGCGATTGCCGAGATAGCCGGAAACGCTAGACAGACGTCCGTGGAGATGCCGGTGATGATGAGCTTCTTGCGGCCGGTGGCTTTGATCGCTTCGACCACGCGGCGGTCGTCCCAGGCGTTCACCGTGGTCCGTTCAATATGCCGAATGCCCGGAAGCGCCTCGGCCAGTTCGGGGATCAGCGGCCCCCACATCTTTTCCGTTGTGGTGGTGACGATCACAGGTACCTTCAGCGCAAGGGCCGCCTTCGCGAGTCCGACGACATTGTGCTTGAGCTGCAGGGTCTCGATGTCGCGCACGCCGGTGTAGAGGCCCACCTGGTGATCGACGAGAAGAAGGACCGCGTTATCGCGGGTCAGGCGTTCGAGGACGTGTGACGAAGTCGAGTTCATGATCTTGTTTCCACTGGAAGGGTTGGTTGCGGCTGCGGCTTGTGTTGCGCCGAAGAGGCTCGTGCCCGCGGCGAGCACGGTGGCTGCGACTGCGGCGTTCGACTGGTTCAGGAATTGGCGTCGGTCCATGATGGGCTCGGTGCCCGTCCACGCGGTCGGTCGATCAACGTCTCGGGCTTGAATGGACTATAGCTATGGGACAAACGCCGAACAATCCAGGAAAAATGGACTTATCATCCCACCCATGAGACTTTCGGCCAAAAAAAAGGGGGGATGATGCTCGATCTGAACGATGTCTACTACTTTGTGCAGGTCGTCGAACACAAGGGCATCACCGCGGCGGCCCATGCGCTCGATGTGCCCAAGTCGAGTTTGAGCCGCCGCATCCTCGCGCTCGAGGCCACGCTCGATGCCAGGCTGATCCAGCGGACTTCGCGGCGCTTCGTCGTGACGGAAGTTGGCGAGGCGTTTTACAAGCACGCGGTCGCCATGCTGGTGGAAGCCGAAGCCGCCGAGAGTATCGTGCGCCAACGCACGGCAGAACCGAGCGGGACCATCCGCATGACGTGCTCAGTCGCCTTTGCGCAGTTGGCGCTGGCCGAGTTGATTCCGAAGTTCATGGCCGAGTATCCGCGTGTGCGTATCGTCCAGCACGCTACCAACCGGCACGTTGATCCGCTTCAGGAGGGCTTCGATTTGTGTCTTCGCGCGCATTCCACGCCGCTGCCGGATTCCACGCTCGTCCAGCGGCATCTGGCGACGACGCCCTGGCACTTGTTTGCCGGGTCAGCGTATTTGAAGCGCAAGGGCGTGCCCAAGTCGCCTGCCGACCTTGCGGATCACGACGGCGTCGCGCTTGGCGGCGGTCACGACACTCACGCGTGGCGACTGCACGACACGCCGGGTGCTGAACGGGCGGAAGTGATTCCCTTCGAGCCGAAGCTGCTGAGCGACGACATGGCCACGCTGAAAGTAGCGGCTTGCCAGAGTGTCGGCATTGTGGCGTTGCCGGGCTACGTGGGGCAGTCTGAGGTGAGGACGGGGCAACTCCTGCGTGTCCTGCCTCAATGGACGGCGGGCGTGGCGACAATCAGCCTGCTCATCCCGTCTCGGAGGGGCCTGCTTCCCTCCGTGCGGGCGTTCGTCGACTTCCTGGTGGAACGCGTTCCCATTGCTGTGCAGTGCTGAGGAAGATCCACCGGCATGCGGGTTCAGCTCAGACGTGGACACCACGCCTGTGACTGACAGTGCGAAGACCGAGTTGAGGACGATTGCGACGGTCGCGATATAAATAGCGGCGACGAAGAGGTCTGAGAAAAGTCTAGCTCTGCGCGAACGTTTGGCTCGATGATGCGCGAACCGGACAACGGCGACAACAATCCGCGAACCCAGCAGCCACCATGCACCACCTATTGCACGCAAACCACAAGGCGCTACTTTCGGCAGGAGCGTGCAAGGGCGGAAACACGGGAAAGAAAATGCCTTGTTTGTGAAAGTAGAAGCTGATGGAGAAAAAATCCAGGTCGAACGTGATCCGGACTTTGTCAGAGAATTGCCGGAACCCGAGCACTCCCACGAGAGTGATCGCGACCAGTATGGCGGCGGATAGAAGCGCCAGATTCACGTTGTTCTCTTTCTGTGCGATTCAGGCAGGGCGACGGGCGGCACTCGCGTTCACGGGCGCTGTGTACCTTGCCGTGCGTGTTTCCGGCGCTCGAATGTCCTCGCCAAATAATACTTTACGATCGGAAAAATATAGACTAGAGTAAAACTGCACGACCGATAAGGATAATGAATGCAGCTATCGCTGTCAGAGTCGTCGTTGCCGGCGTAAAGCACAACCAGACTTGCGGAGCAGGTCCTATCGGCGAAGTCACGCAGCATCGGTGATCGCTGGCTGTCGTAGTGTTTTTCAGTTCATGTGCACGAACGGAGACGGATCAAATGAGCTCACACGTGACGGTTCCCGCACAAGAGCGGGTGAAGTTCCTTGAGGGATCGCTTCGTTCGCTGGTCGACAAGTGGCTGTGGCAGGCTCAGGATCAGGCTGCGTCTGTTCGTGTGACCCACTTCAGTCGAACGGCCGCCGGTAGAACTCGATTCGTGTGTGTTGAGATAGCGCGAGAAGAAAGGGCGCTTTCGTTCTTGTTCTTCAGGCACCCCAACGGAACATGGCAAGTTTTCCCGCCGGCGAGTCAGCGTCCGATGATGCGATGCAATTGAAAATTCGTGGGGAACTGCCCGCTCCGGCCGCGGCCGATCTTGCCTGCGCCCTCCTGCTTGCAGGCGCAGACCGTCCTGGTTGTACCCAGTTTCTATAGTCGGGCCACCCTCTACGTTGACGCGACGGGCCCGATTTCCTGCACATGTGTCTGCTCGTTTGAGGGCGCCAAAGTCGGGGCGTCTAGAGCAGTGCGTGACCCTATGACGCTCAAGCGCGCGATCCGCACTACCTTGTTGATCGCGCGTTCGCGCTAGACACGGCGAGGCATGCCACACGGCTCCAGGAACTGCGAACCTGAAGTGAATTCCCGGTTACCGACCAAGCAACCGAGCGGCGTTCTCACCGTACACCTTGTTCATCTCAACACCGGGAATCTCGATGTTGTCGAGTGCCGTACCGAACTGCCGGATCGCGGCGGTCGGCGCAAACGGAAAGTCCGTTCCGAACAGGATGTGATCTGGTGTCGTCACTTGCGCAAGTGCGCTCAGCGGCGCTGCTCCGCCGGAAAGAGCCGTGTCGAAATAGAGGGAGCGGACCGCCTCGAGCGGGTCACCCACACGCTCGATTGCTCCTGGCATCATCGAAATAGACAGCGCAAGGCGCGGAACGAGGAACGGCAACGTCCCCCCGGCGTGTGACAGAATGAACTTCACGTTCTTGAAGCGGCTCACTGCACCCGAGATGATGAGGCTCGCGGCGGTACGTGTCGTTTCGAACGGATACTCGAGCACAGATGCAGGCGCGACGCGCGGTATGTCGTGGGGCGGCTGATTCGGGTGAACAAAGACTACCGCGCCGCGCCGATCCAGCTCCTCCAGCAATGGAGTGAAATGCGGATCGCCCAGATACATGCCATCGTAGTTCGTGAAGAGAATGAATCCGTCGACTTTCAACTCATCGACGCTATAACGCACTTCTTTCAGGGCTGCATCGATATCCGGTAAAGGCAAGCTTGCAAAGGAACCGAAGCGCCCTGGATGGCGTTCCCGGAGATCCGCCGCATAGTCATTGCATTTGCGCAGAAGAGTCGCGGCGTCCGGAATCTTCGGTCCGGACGAGATGGAGAGAATGCCTTCGTCGATGCCGTTTTCGTCCATCATGGCTAAGGCCGCTTCGACGGACCACTTAGGGGCGACGCCATTTGGCATTGCAGCGTTCAGTATGTCGAGCCCTACTGCGTCGATGTACATCTTCGGAAGGAAATGCTGGTGGGTGTCTATCTTGCGCGTCGACATGACTGTTGTCTCCTGGTTTGGCCTTCCTGACTGGCATGAGGGCAGGTCACGCTAACCCGCCTCCGGTTCAGCTGCACTATACACTAAATTTTACGAATGAAAAGTATAGTGATATCACCATCAGATTCATGGTGCCAGCAGGGGAACACGCCTTCGCAATCCGCTTCATTCAGACGATAGACGAGCAGGCTATCTCACCAGATTCAGACTAGACGTCCGAATCCCCTCGAGCAACGGGTTGCGCTCTGCGTCGGCGCGTTTATCGCGTCGTCAATTGTGTTCGGACTGCTGATCTTCTGTTGCGCACGAGACGAACCTCTTTGCCGAGCCGGTCACACCGACGAGTTGGAATCCTGCACAGATCCACTGGAAGCGAACCCCGATTGGGGAGTCGTGCATTAGGGGATAGTCCCAGTCGCACAATGCTGTACGACTGGTAAAGTTAAAAAACGGTTCGATTCACCAACCACGCTGCTCGGATGAAATCAATTCAAAACGTCAGAGGAGACTGAAAATGAAGGAACTATCGTGCGTCGTCGCTTTGCTCTGTGCATCGTCGGCATCCGCGTACGCGCAGAGCAGCGTGACGTTGTATGGGATCGTGGATGAAGGTATCACCTACGTCAGCAATCAAAATGGGCATTCGAATTGGGCGTTGCAGAGTGGCGGCGCTTCGGTGTCGCGATGGGGACTGCGAGGGGTAGAGGATCTGGGCGGAGGCCTGCAAACTGTCTTTGTGCTGGAGAATGGTTTTGATCCATCCACCGGCAAGATCGGTAACAATGGCGCTCTCTTCGGTCGATCTGCCTACGTTGGCATTGCAAGCCCATATGGAACGGTGACGCTTGGGCGTCAATACGACGAGATGGCCAACCTGCTGTCGAAAATCAGTGCGGGTCTGAACTGGTCGACCTACTTCGCTCATCTCAACGACGTTGACAATACCTCCGGCATTAACCGTATTAACAATGCCGTTAAATACGCCAGTCCGCTCCTTTACGGATTCACGTTCGAAGGACTGTATAGCTTCGGTGGGGTAGCGGGACAGTTCGCTACGAACAGTGTGAAGTCGTTCGGTCTGAGTTACTCAGGTGGCCCGCTCTATGCCGCTGCCGCCTATACATATATTAAGAATCCATATGCATCCGTGTTCGGCGGAGTTGCCCCGAACGCGGTCGCTTTCGCGACGTACGTGCCCAATGCCGAAAGCCAGGAAATCTGGGGCGCGGGCGCACGATACAGTTTCGGGAAAGCGACGCTCGGACTTCAGTACACCTCTACGCGGTTTGGGAAGGCTTTCGAGGGCGGTCAAGTTCGCTTCGACAACTATGAAGCAAATCTGGGCTACCAGATTCGCCCGGATGTGCTTGCTGGTGTCGTCTACATATACACACACGGATCGCTTGCCGCGACGGGACAGTCTCCAATCTATCGCGCGACAGGGCTCTTTGCAGATTACTACCTCTCGAAACGGACAGACATCTATGCGGTCGCCGAGTTGCAGAAAGCCGGCGGATCGGCTACGCAAGTACAGATCACAAACATTGCGGGTCCGTCGAGCGGACGCTCGCAAGGCATTGTGCACATCGGATTGCGTCACAAGTTCTAGCGGGAGCGCCGGTTATACGCATATGACGCGCATCATATAATCAGGTATCCACATTATATGTGATGGTCGCGCGTGAAATGCACGCGCGAATCTTGAGTGTTCTAACAGCGATCTAGGCGGCGGTCTTCGAACGCCCCGCCATGCGCGGCGGCTTTTCGATTTGATTCGACCGCGGTTCGGCCTTTGCTGACCGGCTTGGGCGTTTCTGCTTTTGGAAGATGATCTCCTCAACCGTTTGCCAGTACGTTTCGACCACGTTGGGATCCGACGGCGAAATATTGGCCGTCGCCTGCATCTCTGGGCCGAAACCTGAAAGGGTGGACGTCAGACTGATCAACAAATAGTGGAAGATGATGGGTTCGCATTGGGGCAATGCACCTTCTTCCTGTGCGGCGTGAATCTGTGGCAGCACCCAGTTGATAAGCGGCTTGAGCACCGTGTCAGCGAGCCATTGCAGCCTTGGGCTATAGCACAGGAATTCCTGGAGCATGAAGCGGTGGAACTCGGGATAGTCGACCGTAAATTTGAACAGGGCCTTGTACATCCCCTTGACATGATCTACCGCGCTCAGAGCGGGTGTCTCCGCAAGATAGGCGTCCCACTCGGAGCGGATACGTTCGAAGACGTACTCGGCTACCGCCTGCCATAGAACATCTTTCGAGCGGTAATGATATGTGATGAGCGGGTGTTGCAATCCGACCCGGTCCGCAATATTGCGTATGCTCGCCGCCTCAAAGCCTTTCGCCGCGAATTCCGAAAGCGCAGCATTCAAGATAATGCCCCGCGTTTCCTGCGAACGCTGCTGCTCCGCGCGCCGGAGTTCAGTTGGGCGTCCTTTTCTGGGGGCGGTCTTGCTGGAAACGGTACGTTGCACCATATGGCTTCTCGAATAGGATTTTCGTTGACCGAGCGCACTCTCGCATTGGCTCGACAAGACGGTCGCGTTCGATGTCGCTTTCGGCTACCCGTCTTCAAGGCCTGTACGGCGAGCGCGGCCGTCAAAACTGTACGAAAGTATAATACATTGGATTACGCGCGCTGCCATGGGCGGGCGCCAATCTGCATGCAGCCAGAGCAATGCCAGCCGGCGCGTCCTCCGCGCGCTTGCCTGGGTCGGTTCATCCAGCACATGACTGGAGTACAGGCTGCACAGGGCGATGAACAGCTACGTTTTTAAACTTAACAAAAGTAAAATATAGTAGTCTGGCAGCTATGCTGAGGATCGCCGACTGGCACGTTGAGTCAGATGCTTAGCTAAGTCAATACTGAATTCGAAGTCGCCACGGCCCGCATGCGCGTGGTGGGACACGCCCTTGAGCAGATTCAGTCTCCCGCCGGACAACCTTCAAAGCAGGCATCACCCAATGCGGAACAACATTTCCCTGACCTCCCATGAAGACCTCGCTGTCATCACGTTGGGAAACGAGGCGCAGGCAAACACTATCGATCTCGAGTTCTGTGGCGGCCTCCTACGTGCGCTGGGCGACATCGAGGCGCACGGGAAGTATCGCGCCGTTATATTGCGAGCCACAGGTCGAATATTCTCGGCCGGCGGGAATCTCGTTCAGATCCTCGAGGGGCTGCAAAGATCCGACGGCTCTCTCGAAGCCATCATCAGTGCGCTCAACGACTTGATCCTTAAGTTGCGACGACTACCCGTACCAGTGATCGCCAGCGTCCAGGGGGCTGCCGCAGGGGCAGGGTTCTCGCTGGCCATGGCGTGCGACCTGGTTGTCGCCTCGCGGGCGGCGCGGTTTGTCGTGGGGTACGGCAAACTGGGGACCTCGACCGACGGAGGGCTTTCCTTCCATCTGGCGCGGCGACTGGGCTCGGCTCGAGCCCTCGAAATATTGCTGGCGAGGGATTCGTTGAGTGCGGAGCAGGCGAGGTCGTTGGGGCTTGTGCAGGCTGTTGTGGAACCCGCTGCGCTGGAAGAAGCTGCGCTTGCCATGGCGCGGAGCGTAATGAGTGTGCCGCCCGCCGCCGTCAGGGAGATGAAAGGGCTCGTTGGCGGAGCGTCGGAGACCGGGCTGGAACAGCATCTCGAGGACGAGAAAAGGGCGTTCTTAAGATGTGCCTCGACAGAGGCCTTCCATCAACGAGTCGCCGGGTTCGTTGAGCGTTCGAAGTCAAAGAACTCGCCGAACTGAGGGCTGCGCGTTCCTTGGCAGAGCGGGCTCCCCTTGGGCGCTGCACGAGACACGGCGGGTCTACAGCAGCGGTCGCGACCGTTTCACCTGGTGTCAGGAACAAGCGTTCCATTTTCATGACTTGTCGATCAAGCCCTAAATGGCGCGGTACTTTTGCAAGACCGGGCCTTTAGGGATAGTCCCAGTTCCACAATCCTGTACGATCGGAAAGCTTTTGACTAGAATAAAGCTTCACGATTGGAAAGTATACGGCTTGCCGCTAACGCGTTTGGTACGAAATTCAGAGCGGAAGCCAACTGAAGTGGATTCCAGGTGAAACCCGCCACGTACGCTTCAAGGACAGCTAATGGAACGCAGAGACTCCGTTCGTCGCGACATACGCGAATTCCTCAATGGCCTTCCAATTGGGAGGAAGCAGTGGATAGTGTTTCTCCTTTGTTTCGCGGCAACGACGACCGAGGGATTCGATACGATCGTCATGGCGTTCATTGCGCCTGCCGTCAGTCATGACTGGCATCTCCCTCCGGCGGCAGTGGCGCCATTGACCGCGATGGGGCTGCTCGGGTTGTTGGTCGGGTCAATCGTGGGCGGGGGGCTCGCCGATCGGGTGGGCCGCAGGGCAGTGGTCATCGCGGCAATTGCCTGGTTTGGCATTGCGGCGATCGCATCGAGCGGCGCGCAATCGACCGTGCAACTCGTTTTGATGCGGTTTATCACCGGCTTGGGCATTGGCGCTGCGATGCCCGCAACGTCAGCGTTTGCCGCTGAATATAGCCCCGATCGTTCGCGCGCCGCGACGCTTGCCAGCATCATGTGCGGAATTCTGTTTGGGTCTGCTGCAGCCGGTTTCGTCACTTCATACGGAATTGGCGTCTTGGGTTGGCGGGGTATGCTGGCATTGAGTGGTGTTCTGCCACTCTGTGTCGCGGGGCTATTTTTCTGGCAAGTCCCTGAGTCGCCGCTCTACCTCGTAGCAAAGCGCACGTCGAACGAAGCGGTCCAGCGAGTCGTGGCCAACATTTTCCCGGCAGTCGATTGTTCCGGCCTGCAATTCACCATTGGCGCATTGCGTGATTCGAAGAAGGGAAGCCTGGCGCTCGTAGGACGGGATTATCGACTCGGCACGGTGCTAACCTGGATCACGGAGTTTGCCGGGTATCTGGTCTTCTTTCTTGTTGGATACTGGCTGCCGACGCATTTGAAGCAGGCTGGCCTGTCAATGCATGATGCCTCACAAGTCTCATCGATGTTCCAGTTCGGCGCGCTTGCCGGCGCTGTACTCTTTGCCGTCCTCGTGCGCCGCTTCAACGTAGCCTCGGTTATATGCGGTTCGTTTGCTGTCGGAGCGTCACTTGTCGTCCTGCTCGGCCTGTCGGAAGCAACATCGTGGCTCGGGGGCGTGGTCTTCCTCGCCGGGTTGGCCACTGGTGGCCCACTCACCTGCATCAATACCATCCCGGCCATCTTCTATCCAACGGCGCTTCGCGCATCCGGCGCGGGATGGACGGTTGCAGTCGGTCGGATCGGTTCAATCATCGGGTCGTCGTTGATCGGGTTAATCGTGATCTCGGGTTACCCCTTTCTCGTCGTATGTGCCGTGTTGTCGTTACCGCTTGTGATAGCCAGCGTTTGCATGGCGGCCATGGCACGTGTTCTCTCCGCGCAACGATTGCTGCCAGCTGAGCGTCAGGAAGTCAACGAGCCGGCTGCAGCGCTCGACAGCGCGCTGCCTGATAGCCCTGCACATTGAGCGAAGTGAAGTCTGGCCGCCATTGATCTGGCGTGCCGGACGGCGCAACTCGTGTGACTGGAAGACGGACATAACGCGAGGTTGTGTCGGTTGTCGCACCATGTCTGGAATCCAGGTCCGGAGACAGCGCTTAAGTCGAAACACAGGATTGGTCATCGTCCGCAGTGATTTCCTCCGCAATACGCGGGCGCAGCAGCCCGCGAGTTGCTGAATACTGCAATGCTCTTCGGGGACGAACCTGACCGGCAAGGCAGCGTCATTTTCTTTCGTCTCAAGCAGCCGCCCCACGATGTGCCGCACCTCGCGTAAAGATCGCGTTATTCGATGAGACTCGTCTTGCATACTTTACGACCGTGAAGTATAGTGATTTTCAGAAGTCGCATTGCCGTAGGACCTCGCCAAAACGGCAAGCGAAAAGTCCGACTTCCAATAGTTAGCGCGGCCTTCAAATTGGGCGGCCGCACTTTAAAGCTGAACGCACCAAGGTATCTGGAGGAGACATGATTGAAGAACGTGACATCTACGTAACGATGCGCGACGGCACTCGTCTGGCCGTCGACGTTTATCGACCTGACGGGAGCGAAAAGTATCCGGTGCTTTATGCTTCGGCATTGCACAACAAGGACCTTCAGGGTCCGGATATCGCTGATGTGCTGCCTCCGCAACCAGCGCATGCTCCGCTGTGGTTCGGGCCCGTTGAAGCCGGTGACAGCCGCCGCTTCGTGGCGAACGGTTATGTGCACGTCATTGCGCAGCCGCGGGGTTCAGCCAAGTCGGAAGGTCACTATGGCGAGGAGGACAGCGACCACTATGACATGATCGAGTGGATCACCCAGCAGCCGTGGTCTAACGGCAAGGTGGGGATGGTGGGCATCTCAGGTTTCGCGGGTGAGCAATGGCGCGCGGCCGCGCAAGGCCATCCGGCGCTCAAGGCGATTTTCCCGTATGACGCATGCAGCGCTTACGGTGGCATGTTCGGCTTTCGGGACTTCAATCCTGGCGGCGTCGTCCATACGTTCCCGTACCTGCTCGACGTTTTCAGCACGGTACATGAGTCGCGCGGCGTGCCGGGTCCGCTCCCCGACGAGCAGGAGGTGCTCTGGCGCGAGGCCATGCGCAATCCCGACTACAAAATGTACATCAACCTCTACAACATTCTGACGCAGAAGGGTCAGCGTACGTGGGTGATGTATCACATCATGACGAACCCCTGGGAGCAGGACGGGGCTGTCGAGCGAGCCGAAGAAGTCTTCAAGAAGATCAACGTACCGTTCTATACGGGCTCCGGTGCCTACGCCTACACGTACAAACTGCATTGGCTCGGCGCGCAACACTACTTCCAGAACGTCAAGCAGCCGCGCAAACTCCTTTTCACGGGACCCGCGCATCTGGAGCGTCCTTTCCACCAGTATCACGACGAGGTGATTCGTTGGTACGACTACTGGCTCAAGGGTGTCGATACCGGCATCATGGACGAGCCGCCGGTCCGTTACTGGACCATGGGTGCAAACGAGTGGCGTACGGGCACTGACTGGCCGCTGCCAGAGACGCAGTGGACCCGGTACTACCTCGGCGGCTGGGAGCGGCTGTCCGAAGAGGCCCCGCGACCGGCAGCCGAGGTCGGCAATGCGCTGCGCGAGCCGGACGTCTTTACGCAAATGCCGCTCAAGAAAACAAACAAGGTCGAGCGTTTGCGCTACATGACTGATCCACTGCCCCAGGATGTCCTGGTGGCGGGCCCGATCTCGCTCACGCTCTACGCCGAAATCGACCAGCCGGACACCAACTGGATCGTTGTACTCAAGGATGTGGGGCCTGACGTATCGGTTGTGACTGCGCGTGTCGGCGAACGGAGCGTTCCCGATACGCTGCCCGAACGCGAGCTGACTCGTGGCTGGCTGAAGGCTTCCTACCGCGCGTTGGACTCTGACCGCTCGCGGCCCGGCGAGCCGTTCCACAAGCTGACCAAGGATTCGATCGAGCCAGTGACGCCGGGCGAAGTCGTTAAGTACGAGATTCAGATTCTTGCGACTGCGAACCAGTTCAAGGCCGGCCATCGCATCTGCATCGAGATCTGCAGTCTCGACGTGCCGACGGGAACGGGCGCGATGACCGATGTCGAGTACATCCCGTATCACGTTTGCAGCAGCGATACGGTCACGCACAAGATCTATCGCGACGCAGAACGTCCTTCGCATTTGCTGCTTCCGATCATTCCGCTGACTGGGGCGTCGTCCTGAGGCGCGGATCCTTGACGGGCGCTGCGGGCGCCCGGTGAATTTGACCGACAACATGAGGTTAGCAAATGAAAAGCATTCGTTTTGAGCGCGAAGGGAAAGTCGGAAATATCGTGTTGGCGAATCCCCCGTACAACCGGCTCGACCAGCGCTTTGCCCAATGCCTGCGGGAGGCCGTTCACGAAGCTAGCGAAGCTGATATCCGGGTGCTCGTCGTTCGCGCCGAGGGGCCGCATTTCAGTCTTGGCGGCGAGGTTCGCGAGTGGCCGGGCAAGGACCTGAACTGGTTCCGCACGTTCGTCGCGGAGGTCAACACGTCATATCGCGCGATCGAGGCGCTGCGGGTGCCGACGGTGGCGGTAGTGCAAGGTCTGGCGTTTGGCGGTGGCCTCGAACTCGCGTTGGCTTGCGACTTTGTCGTGGCGGCGAGCGATGCCGTCTTCCGCTGCGTCGAGGTGACGACGGCAATGTTGCCGATCGCGGGCGCGCTGCAGCGGTTGGCCGAACGCGTGGGGCGCAGCCGTGCGTCACGCTTCGCCATGCTGGGCGAGCCGATTCCGGGCGGCCTCGCCGGCGAACTCGGTATCGCTACGCACGTAGCCGAGCCGGGTGAACTCGAAAAGGTCGCGACGGAACTCGTGAGGAAGCTCGCAGACGGCCCGACACTTTCGTACGCTGCGACGCGCACGCTGCTCAAGACGTGGTCGAGCGGCGGTGTGACCGGTGCCGACGCCGCGATGCTCGATATCACGATGCCGCTTTACCTCACGGAAGACGCCAGGCGCGGCTTTGCCAACACGGCCGAAGCGTTCGACCGCGACGAAGAGCCTGGCGATCTGGTGTTTTACGGCAAATAGCAGGCCGTCATGCCCGAGCCTGCGGCCCGCATACGCAGTATCGCGGCGCTGCGGACCGCAATGCCAGGCGGCGGATACGACAGGAAAATCATCCTGGTTCTGACGTATTTGATCAGGAATCCATAGCAGTAGTGGAGAGTGGCTTCATGCAAACTTTACCCGGTTCCTCTGCGCTGATCGCACCCGCCGACGGCGTTGCATACGTGCGCGGTGCGACGGATACTCCATTGAGCGAAGCGACGATCGGCCAGTTCCTGAGAGATACGGCGCTACGCTTTCCCGACCGCCCAGCCGTCGTGTTCCGTGAACAGGGTGTGCGCTGGACATGGAGGGACTTCGACCAACAGGTCGATCGGCTTGCCGCAGGCCTCTTTTCCCTGGGGCTGGGAAAGGGCGACCGTGTGGGAATCTGGTCGCCCAATCGATTCGAGTGGCTGCTCACGCAGTTCGCCACGGCGCGCATCGGCGCGGTGCTGGTCAACATCAACCCGGCTTACCGCGTGTCGGAGCTCGAGTATGCCTTGCGCAAGGTGGGCTGCAAGGCGCTCGTGACGGCCGAGCAGTACAAGAAGTCGGACTACACGTCCATGCTGCTCGAAATCGCCCCGGAGCTGGCGACGCAGCGAGCTGGCGAGCTCAATTGCGCGCGCCTGCCGGAGCTCCGTACTGTCATATCCGTCGGCGATCCGGACATAGAAGGCGTGCTGCCGTTCTCCGCCGTCATGCTGAAGGGTGAGGCGGCGCTTCGTGCCGAAGGGCCGACGACGATGGTGCTATCCGCCCATGATCCCTTCAACATCCAGTTCACGAGCGGTACGACGGGCAACCCGAAGGGTGCCACCCTGACGCATCGAAACATCGTCAACAACGCGCGTTTCGTGGCGATGTCGATGAATCTTTCCGAACTCGATTCATTGTGCATTCCCGTCCCGCTCTACCACTGCTTCGGGATGGTGCTCGGCGTGCTGGTCTGCGTGTCGGTCGGTGCGCAGATGGTGTTCCCCGGCGAAGGATTCGATGCAGGCGCGACCCTCGCGTCGATCGCGGAAGAACGCTGCACAGCGCTTCACGGCGTCCCGACGATGTTTATCGCGGAACTCGAACATCCTGAATTTTCGACGTTCGATCTGAGCAGCCTTCGCACCGGCATCATGGCAGGTTCGCCGTGCCCGATCGAGACCATGAATCAAGTCGTCGCGAAAATGCACATGCAGGAGGTCACCATTGCGTATGGCATGACCGAGACGAGCCCGATTTCGTTCCAGAGTGCAACGACAGACCCGCTCGACAAGCGCACGACGACCGTCGGACGGATTCAACCTCATCTCGAAGTGAAGATCGTCGATACCTTTGGCAATACGGTTCCCGTTGGCACAACCGGAGAGCTCTGCACGAAGGGCTACTCCGTGATGCTGGGGTATTGGGACGACACGGAGAAGACGCGCGAAAGCGTCGTCGATGGGTGGATGCATACGGGCGACCTCGCAACGATCGACGCCGACGGCTACTGCAACATCGTCGGCCGGCTCAAGGACATGGTGATTCGCGGTGGCGAGAACATCTATCCGCGCGAGGTAGAGGAGTATCTGTTCCGGCACCCGAAAATTCAGAATGTCCAGGTGTTCGGTGTGCCCGACGAGAAGAACGGCGAGGAACTGTGCGCGTGGATTGTAATCCGGCAAGGCGAGTACCTCACAGAGGATCATATCCGTGACTTTTGCCGGGGACAAATCGCTCACTACAAAGTGCCAAAGTATATTCGCTTCGTCGACGAAATGCCGCTCACCGTCACGGGGAAGGTTCAAAAATTTGTGATGCGTGAGGAGATGATTCGATCGATGAATTTGACCGAAAAAAAGTCAGCATGAACGGTGCTTGACATCCGGGTTGACTAGCAGAACAGGTCATTCTCGCTCTCTGCCCAATTAGGTATCCACATTAAATTGGAGAGTCAGTGGATGACAAAAATTGATATCAGGAGATATTGACATGGCAGAATTCACTACAGACGTGCTCATCGTCGGAACAGGCCCTGCGGGCTCCGCCTGTGCCGCGTTGCTCTCGACTTATGGCGTCGAAAACATGGTCGTCAACATGTACCGCTGGCTGGCCAACACGCCGCGGGCGCATATCACGAACCAGCGAACGATGGAGGTCCTGCGCGATCTCGGACAGGAAGTGGAGCAGGAGGCTTACCTGCACGCGACCAACGAGGATCTCATGGGCGGAACGGTCTTCTGCGAAAGCCTGACGGGCGAGGAGATTGGCCGGGCGCCGAGTTGGGGTTTGCATCCCACGTCGCGTGGCGAGCGCCGCCTGGCGAGTCCCACAAAAATGAATGATCTGCCACAGACGTTCATGGAACCGCTGCTCTTCAAGACCGCTTGCTCACGTGGCACCGAGGCGCGGATGAGCACGGAATACGTGAGTCACACACAGACGGATGACGGTGTAATCACGGTTTGTCGTGACCGCTTGAGCGGAGAGGAGTTTACGGTCAAGTCGAAGTATCTGGTCGGCGCCGATGGTGGGAACTCCAGGGTCGCAATGAACGCTGGGCTACCTTTCGAAGGAAAGATGGGTGTGCGCGGCTCAATGAACATCTGGTTCCGCGCTGACCTTTCCGAGCTTGTCTCGCATCGCCCCGCGGTACTCTATCCGATCATGCAACCGGGCGCGGAAGTCGGCGGCATCGGCATGGGCCTGATCCGGATGGTGCGGCCGTGGAATGAATGGCTGATCGTCTGGGGTTATGACATCAACGAGCCGGCTCCGGTGATCGACGAAGCCAAGGCCACCGAAATCGCGCGCCAACTGGTCGGCAAGCCGGATCTCGAGATCAAATTGCTGGGCGCCAACACGTGGACGGTCAACAATATGTACGCCACGCGCATGCAGGACGGACGCGTGTTCTGCATGGGAGACGCCACTCACCGGCACCCGCCGTCGGGGGGGCTGGGCTCCAATACCTCTATTCAGGACGCGTTCAATCTCGCCTGGAAACTCGCTGCGGTAATCAAGGGGGAAGCGGGCGAAGCACTGCTCGATAGTTACACGCTGGAGCGCGCACCAGTCGCGAAGCAGATCGTCACGCGTGCCAATCAGTCGATTGCCGAATTCGCGCCGCTCTATCAGGCGCTTGGGATCGCCGAAACGACGGATGCCAAGGTTATGCAGGACAACATGCACGCGCGGAGCCAATCGACTGCGGCGGCGGAAAAGCAGCGGGAAGAAATCCGCGAAGCGCTGGCGTTCAAGAGGTACGAACTGGACGCGCATGGGGTCGAGATGAACCAACGCTATCGCTCTGGTGCGATCGTGACGGATGGCCAGGCTGAACCGGCCTTCGAGCGCGATCCCGAACTGTACTACCAATCAACGACATGGCCGGGCGCTCGCTTGCCGCACGCCTGGGTGTTCGACAAACGCGGACGGCAACATTCGACGCTTGACCTTGCCGGGCATGGACGATTCACCGTATTCACCGGACTCGGAGGCGAAGCGTGGGTCGAAGCTGCCCGCCATGTTGGCGAGGAACTCGGCATCGAGATCAATGTACGCGTCATCGGCCCGCGGCAGGCCTATGCGGACCATGCCGGCGAATGGGGCGGCGTGAAAGAGATCAGCGACACCGGCTGCCTGTTGGTTCGCCCCGATCATCATGTGGCCTGGCGCAGCTTCGAAGCTGTAGCCGATCCCGTTGCTGAACTTCGCCGCGCGTTGCGGAGTGCGCTCGCAAAGTAAGCCTTGTTGGCCGCGTCTTGCTCCGTGCCGCTCTGGACGGGCTCAGGGCAAGACGCTCGCAATATTCGGTTCGCAGAGTGAAAGAGTTCATGACGCAACGTAACTTGACGGCTGCAAAATCCGACGAGGCGCGTCGTCCTGCGAAGTCGAGGCGCGCCGAGCAACAGCGCGCACACGATACGCGCTTGGCAATTCTAGATGCAGCCCTTGCGGAATTCGCATCCAAACGCTTCGATGCCGCAAGCATTCGAAGCATTGCAGACCGGATCGGTTTGCAGCATCCACTAATTACGTACCATTTTCGATCGAAAGAGATTTTGTGGCGGGCTGTCGCCGAATATGTATTCGAGCGCGTGCGCCATGAGCAAGAAATAAATCTTTCGCAGTCAGATTCGACCAATGCGGTAGAGCGCGTAAAATTGGCCTATCGCGCACTATTCCGATTCACTGTGGAGTACCCAGAGTTTCATCGGTTCATGCTTCAAGAAGGGCTCGGTTACAGTCCCAGGCTGCAATGGATCGCAGACTCGATTCTCAAACCGGTGATTGACTGGCTGTTGCCGCAGATTCGTGCCGCTCAAGATGAGCATGCTTTGCCCCAGGTTGAGCCGATTATTTTTCACTATATGTTAGTCAGCTTGACGTCGACGCTATCCGCTTTTGGGCCTGAAATATCGGTGACCAGCCATCTTTCTCCGTCCGACCCAGCGTTGGCCGAAGCATGCTGGCGTACGGTCGAGCAGCTCGTTTTTGACGCACCACCGGCACCAATGGCACCGGAGCGCGCGTGAAAATGAACCGGGTTCACGGCTTGGGCGCGCTTCCTTCGAATGCGCGCTGCAACAACGCACGAATCGCGTCGCGTTCCAGCGGCCGGGGATTCCAGTATGCGTTGCTGCAGGCGAGGTCGGCGGCCTGGTCTAGCTGGTCTTCGCGCATGCCGAGGTCCCTCAATGCGATGGGCGCGCCGTTTGCACGTGCGAGCTCGAAGAGACCTTGCGCGGCACTCTCGTGTCCCAGTGCTCGCGCAACGCGCTTCATTGCCTCCGGAGCTGCCTCGGCGTTGTAGGCCAGCGCATGCGGCAGCACGATGGTATGCGTTGGGGCGTGCGGCAGATCGAAGCTGCCGCCAAGCGTATGGCAAAGCTTGTGATGCAACGCCATACCAACGCTTCCGAGTACGGCGCCGCATAGCCAGGATCCGTACAAGGCATCGGCGCGTGCGGAGATGTCGTTCGGATTGGCAACGATGTGGGGCAAGCTGCGCGCGAGCGCAGCGATGCCTTCTTCCGCCATCAGGCTCGTAAGCGGATTGGCGTCGCGCGAATACAAACCTTCTGCCGCGTGCGCAATGGCATTGATGCCGCTTGTTACCGACATACCAACGGGAAGGGTGAGCGTCAGGTCCGGATCGTAGATGACCGTCTTCGGCAGGACGCGAAGATCCGTTCCGGTCCGCTTCAAGCCCGCGTCCGTGAGCCCGTATATCGGTGTCATTTCGCTGCCCGCGTACGTGGTGGGGACAGCGAGAATGGGCAGACTCGACTCGAGTGCGATCGCTTTGGCAAGACCAATGGCCGATCCGCCTCCGGCGGCGACGATGCAGTCGGCGCCCAACGAAGTGGCGACCGTTCGCGCTTCTACCGCGAGTTCGAGCGGGACGTGCATGGCGGCACGATCGAATACCCCCGCGGAGCGGTTGCCCAACGTCTCGGCGACCGATGCGCCGAGCGCACGCTGCTCTGGACTGCAGAGAATCAACGCGCGCTGCGCGCCGAGCGCCAGCAATTCACGTTCAAGATGGACGAGTGATCCGCTACCGAATACGACTCGCGTGGCGCGGCCGTTATAGAGGAAGTCAGAGGGGGGCATGGTGAGCCTCAAGGACGGAGGGAACTCGCGCCGAGCGGGGCCGCTGAGGGCCCGGCTCAAGGTCGGCGTTCCTGGGCGCGACGCGTTTTCCGGGGCGCAGGATCATGAAGTATGGCCGGCAGGATTGAGGACGAAGTCATAGTTGAGCGTGTAGAACGGCGTATCCATGTGCGTGCCGTCGGGCGCGACACCGGGCGGGTGCTCGATCCAGTCAGCCACGAGGGTCGAGCGCACGCCGAAGACCGCGTCCGAGTCGAGGTACTTGTCTCCGTTACGGAAAATATGTGTGATCAGAGGCTCGTATCCGGACGCGTTGATCCAGAAGTGCAGGTGTGCCGGGCGCCAGGGGTGTCGTCCGAGCGCTTCGAGCATCTTGCCTACCGGGCCGTCATGCGGAATTGGATACGCTTCCGCGAGAATCGAACGGAAGTGAAAGCGGCCGTCAGGAAGCGTGTGCAAGCGACCGCGGCCTTGATGCTTCGCGTTGCTTTGCTGCTGGGCAGCATACTGCACGTCGTAGTAGCCATCTTCGTCCGACTGCCAGACTTCGAGCGCCGCTTTGGCTACCGGTTCTCCGTGAAGACCGCGGACGTGGCCCGTGACAAAACACGGCAGTCCTGCCGCTCCGTTGGAGATGTCGTCGCCATTCTGGTACTCAGGTGCCCCTTCGACAAAAAAAGGCCCGAGCACCGTGGCTTCTGTGCACTCGGAAGGCTTACGGTTGTTCTGAGTCGTAGTCAGCATCGACAGGCCGAGCGTGTCCGACAAAAGAATGAACTCCTGGCGCTTTTCGTCCGTGATGTGGCCAACGTCGGTCAGGAAGTTGATCGCGTACAGCCACTCGCTCTCGGTCAGCGCCACTTCGCGGGCGAATGAGTGCAAATGCTGGACGAGGCTCGTCATGACCGTGCGCAGCCGCTCGTTGTTGCACCCCGACATCGCAGCAATCACTGCCTGCGTGATGCTGTCCTCGTTAATGTTGCGCATTGCGTGTCTCCAGGCTTTTATTGGCTGGGTCCGCTCCGAAGAGCGATCATGTGCGCACTCTAGCGACGTTCCAGGAGAAAAAATATGCGCTATATTGAAAACATATTTCCACTCAGCGGAAGAATCGTCGCATGGATCGCTACACGCAAATGGAGTTCTTTGCGCTGACCGCCGAACTCGGCAGTCTGTCCAAAGCGGCAGAACGTCTGGGCATGTCAAATGCAGCGGCGAGCCGGATGCTCAGTGCGCTCGAGGACCGTCTAGGAACACGGTTGGTCGAACGGACCACCCGCCGGCTGTGGCTCACCGATGCGGGACGCGAGTATCAACAGCGTTGCGCATCGATTCTCGCGGACATCGCGGAAGCGGATAACGCAGTCAGTGATATGGCATGGCGGCCAAGAGGAGTACTGCGTGTAACCAGTTCGGTGTCTTTCGCAGTGTTGCATATCGCGCCGTGGCTGCCGGAATTCAGGCAACGCTATCCGGAGCTGGCTGTACAGATTACGGCGGCGAACCGTTACCCGAATTTCATCGAGGCGGGCATCGATTGCGCGATCCGCACGCGCGAACATGAAGGAGATTCAGGCATTACCGTTCGGAGGCTGGCGCACACGCGCCGTGTGCTGGCCGCGTCGCCCGCGTATCTTGCCAAACATGGCGTGCCGGAAACACCTGAAGATATTGCAAATCAGAACGTGCTTGTTTACAGCTATGCGGCCAATCCCTATTTGCTCGAATTCAAGCGAGGTCGGGAGCGGCGCAATATTCCAATCAACGCGGTGCTGGAGTCGAATGAAGGGCAGGTGATCTGCGCCGCGGGTAGGGCCGGACTGGGGATCGTGGTTCAGCCGCTCTACATCGTGCACGACGATATCGTCGCGGGGCGGTTGGTGCCGTTGTTGGGCGACTGGGACCTGCCACCGCTGACAATTAACCTCGCCTATCAGAGCCGACGGAACCAGCCTGCGAAGATTCGGGTTTTTGCGGATGCGTTGACCGAGCATGTCAGGAGTCTCGATCTGGAGAATCGCTGGAACGCGGTGCCCAAAACCGCCGTTTCCGCGCGAATCGCGCGTAAGCCCCAGGTTCGCTGATTCCGTACACCTTAGGCAAGCGACCGTGTCGCCGTGCGGGGCCCGGCCTGAGCCACGCGAGCGACCTGGCACCTGTCTGACGCCACACATTCTTCCACCGGGCGGAAATCAATTTTTCCGGGAGCGCATTTTTCTCCACGCGGGACGGTTCTATCGTTAACTTCAAAGTTTGACGATCGGAAAGTATAGTGGTATGAAGTGTGAGGTTGAACCCAATTCGCGAGACAACGTAATGATCAGGCACATCGTAATGTGGCGTGTTGCGGGTCAATCCGCGAGCGAGCGCCGCGAAACGGCTACGCGCGTCAAAACGGCGTTCGAGAGTCTTAGAGGTTTGATCCCAGGATTGTTGGGCCTGGATGTGGGGCTTGACGTCAGCGAGGTTGACTACGCGTGCGATGCTGTCCTGGTCGCCGATTTCGAATCGCGCGCTGCGCTCGACGCGTATGCGAACCACCCGGAACATCTTCGCGTTCGGGCGGCGTTATCCGGTATGAGACAGACACGTCATCAAGTTGATTACTACGCCGGTTAAGTGCGCATGTTGACCTGGAGCGGCGATGCGAAGTCGATGAAGAAAGGCATTCGCCCCGCAATCTGAAATTTGCAGAAACCATGGTGATCTAATGAGAACGACACACAGAGTGGCAGTGTGGGCGATAGCGGCATTGCTTTCGACGGCTGCTGTTGCCCAGGGAACAGCGTCCTCTGCAGCTGCGGGAAGCGGGGCCGCGGGGCCTGGCGAGGCGTCTCAGCCCACACTTTCGAAGAAAGCCGAGCGTGCCGCGAACCGGCAATTTGCAAAGAAAATCCACCAGGCGCTGAACAAGACCAAGGGCCTTGGAGGGACAGATATTGCGGTCTTCGCAAATTCGCAAACGGGCGATGTGATTCTGGGCGGCTTTGTCGATAACCAGGCCCAGGAGCAGATTGCAACGGAAGCCGCCGGTAAGGTTACGGGCGTCAAGTCAGTGACCAACAAGATGACTCTGCGGCCTCAGCTCTGATCTGAAGAAAGCTTGATGCCACACTGCACTGGAATAATAAGGATATCGAAGTGATAAATACTCCGACTTACAGGTACTATGCGGGCGGTGCCTGGCATCAAGCTCAGGGCGGCCGCACCTTTGAAGTCTTCGAGCCCTTCAGTCGCAAGCCGTTCGCGCAAGTCGCGGCGGGTGGCCGGGCAGAGGCACGAGTAGCCGTTGAAGCCGCCGCGCGCGCTTTCCCTGCGTGGTCGAGCACGCCCCCGGCTGAGCGCGCGCGTCTGTTCCTGAAGGCCGCAGAAATCATCAAGCGCCGTCGTAGCGAGATTGCCGACATACTCGCCCGCGAAACCGGCAGTACGATTTCCTTCGCGAACTTCCAGCAAGACCTCGTAGCGGCGACGCTCGAACAGGCCGCAGGCTGGATGTACTTGCCAACGGGCGAGGTGCTGGCAACCAACCAGCCGGGAGTACACTCCGTCGCTGTGCGTCGCGCGCTCGGTGTCGTGGCGAGTTTCACGCCATGGAATGGCGCCAGCATTCTGTCCTGGCGGGCGGTCATCTCGCCGATCGGCGCTGGCAATACCGTGGTGGTCAAGCCATCCGAACTCGCGCCGGTGTCAGCTGGCCTGATACTCGCGGATATCGCGCACGAGGCGGGCTTCCCCGATGGGGTGATCAACGTGGTGTCACACGCACCCGGCGCCGCGAGCGAGATCGCTGATGAGTTTTTTGAACACCCCGACGTACGGGTCATCAATCTGATTGGCGGCGTGAAGACGGCCCGGTTGCTGGCCGAACGGGCGGGCCGTACGCTCAAACGTACGGTCCTCGAACTCGGCGGCTACAACCCGATGATCGTGCTCGACGACGTCGACGTCGACTATGCGGTTCGCACGGCGACCTTTGGCAGTTTTTTCCATCAGGGGCAGATTTGCCTGAATACTCGCCATATCATCATCCAACGCAAAATATACGAGGAGTTCATGACTCGCTTCGTAGAGCGGACACGAACCCTGACTCGCGGAGACCCACAGGATCCGAAGACCATCATCGGACCGCTGGTTACGCGGGCGGCCGTCCAGCTTGTCCACGAGCGTGTCAAGGAAGCGGTGGCCAGGGGCGCCAGGGTGCGCACTGGCGGGCGTTACGAGGGGCAGGTCTACGAACCGACGATCCTTTCCGACGTGCCGGCCGACGCCCTGGTTGCGCAGGAGGAGACCTTCGGGCCAGTCGTCGTGGTGGAAGCCGTGGACACACCCGAGGAGGCTATCGCCGCCGCCAACCGTACCCACTACGGCCTGAGCTCCTCAATTCTGTCCGGTGACACCTACCGTGCATTTGAACTCGCCCCCAAGATTCAGTGCGGGATCGTGAACGTCAACACGGCGACGGTCAACGACGAGATCCACGCGCCGATGGGCGGTGTGCGTGACAGTGGCTGGGGACGCACAGGGCCGGATAGCCTGGCCGATTTCAGCGATGTCATCTGGATCAATTCGCGCAGCGGTCAGACGCCGTATCCGTTTTAGGGCCCCGCCGAGTCACCGGATTCATGGTTCCGAAGGGCGTTGGTGTTGTTTCGCATACCGTATGATATTTTGATCGGAGGATTGCGGTTCGTCGAACTACCTTGCATGTTCGTTGCTCCTGGAGCAATGCTGCTTAGGCGAGTCAGGGCTTACCCGTAAGGCATGCCTCGATGTATTATATGCTTCACGATCGTAAAGTAACGGCATCCTGCCGTTACATCAACTCAGGAGATAACGATCATGAAGTTTCTTGCCGCAGCTGCTGTCATTGCCAGTGTTGTCGCCGTTCCGGTCCAATCGTTTGCCCAGTCCGATCAGCAAATTCAGCGCACACAACTCAAAACGGAGCTTGCACAGCTCGAAGAAGCAAGCCACGACCTCAACGACCAGCTTCACTACCCGGCGAACATTCAGGCAGCGCAAGCCAAGGTCGCGGCGCAAAACGCCGCTGTGCAAGCGTCGGCAACGGGCTATGGCGGTGTTGTCAGCGGAACCACGGGTGCGGGTACAACGCGTCATCCGGAGTAGTGATTGGCCGCCCGTGCAGATCTGGCGTTCTTGTCTGGTTGGCCTGTGAAAAGCTGTATTAGTGTGGCGGTGCCAGGAGTGGCCGCCGAGGCATGCTAACCAGGGGCAAACAATGCCCGCAAACGATGTGAGTTCGTAATGTGCACTCTGGACAACCTTTTCGCCAACAACCGTGCGTGGGCAAGCCAGCACGTCGCTGAGGATCCCGAATTCTTCACGCGTCTCGCGGCGCAGCAATCGCCGCGTTACCTGTGGATCGGATGCTCCGATAGCCGCGTGCCCGCCAACGAAATTCTCGGGCTCGCGCCAGGCGAGGTGTTCGTGCACCGGAATATCGCCAACGTGGTCGTGCATTCGGACCTGAACTGCCTCTCGGTGCTGCAGTATGCAGTCGAGACGCTGAAGGTCGAGCACGTCATGGTTGTTGGCCATTACGGCTGCGGCGGCGTGCAGGCGGTCGTCGAGCACCGTTCGACAGGGCTGGCCGACAACTGGCTGCGCCATATCGAGGATATTGCGAACAAGCACGAGTCACAGCTAGGCGCGTGTGACGACAAGGATCGAGCCCGCCGGCTGGTCGAACTCAACATTGTCGAGCAGGTCGCCAATGTCTGCCGCACTACGATTCTGCGGCGCGCATGGTATCGCGGCCAGCGCATCGAGGTCCACGGCCTCGTCTATGATCTTGCTGACGGGTTGCTGCGGCGGGTCGGCGTGAGCGTCAGCGGCGGGCAGGCGTGGGACGAGCGATATCGCGAATCGCTGCAGACGCTAAGCTGAAACATATACAACGAGGAATCAGGGAGCGAGGCATGCAGGCTCTCGAAACGCAGGTCAACCCGAGATTGGCCGATTTTCGCGCCAATGCCGATGCGATGCGACGCAACCGTGAAGGGCGGAACCTGCTCCCGATTCAAGGCGTATCGGTACGCGCCTGGCAATGAAGTGAGCGACGGCGCCGGGCTGGTGGATTTCGAAGGAGTTGAGTGATGGAACAGGTACGCATCGTAGAGGTCGGCCCGCGTGACGGTCTGCAAAACGAAAAGCAGAACGTTGCGACTGCAATCAAACTGGAGCTCATTGAGCGTCTCGCTGCGGCGGGGCTGCGCGATATCGAGGTTACATCGTTCGTGTCGCCGAAGTGGGTCCCGCAGATGGCGGACCAGGTCGACGTGATGCGCGGGCTACGACGCCGGCGGGACGTGAACTATCCGGTGCTGACGCCGAATCTGAAGGGATTCGAAGCCGCAGTGGCCGAAGGGGCGAGCGAGGTGGCGGTATTCGCGGCCGCCTCGGAAGGGTTCTCGCAGAAGAACATCAACTGCTCGATTGATGAATCAATCGACCGTTTCGTTCCAGTGCTCGACGCCGCGAAGCATCAGGGCGTCAAGGTGCGCGGCTACGTATCGTGCGTCGTGGCCTGTCCATACGACGGCGCGATCGCCCCGAAGCAGGTCGCGCATGTCGCCTCGCGCCTTCACGATCTCGGCTGTTACGAGGTGTCGCTCGGCGATACGATCGGCGTCGGCACGCCGGCCTCGGTGCTGCGGATGCTCGACGCGGTCGCAGAGAGGGTGCCAGCCGACCGTCTGGCCGGGCATTACCACGACACCTACGGGATGGCGGCGGCCAACGTGCATGCGTCGTACGAGTTCGGACTGCGCGTCTTCGACAGCTCGGTCGCCGGGCTGGGCGGCTGCCCCTACGCGAAAGGCGCGACTGGCAATGTCGCGACCGAGGACATCGTGTATCTGTTGCACGGGCTAGGGGCAAGCACCGGCATCGATCTGGATGCACTCGTCGATTGCGGGGCATGGATCTCGGCGCAACTTGGCCGGGACAACGGGTCGCGCGTGGGGCGCGCGATGCTGGCCAAACGATCGTGAGTCTCTTCCCTGGAGTTGCCGTATGAACACTATCGCCACTGTTGCGTTGTCGGCTCTGAGGAAACCTGTCGTGGAGCCAGACGCGCGCTGGCGCGTCGAAGACGTCGACGCACTGTTTGCCCTGCCGATGATGGATCTGTTGCATCGTGCGCAGCAGGCGCACCGCGAGAATTTCGATTCCAACGAGATCCAGTTGTCGACGCTGCTCTCGATCAAGACTGGCGGTTGCGCGGAGGACTGCGGCTATTGCCCGCAATCGGCGCATTTCGACACTGGCGTGAAAGCCGGCAAGCTGATGCCGGTGGCGGAAGTGGTCGAGGCCGCGCGGGCTGCGAAAGGCGAGGGGGCGACGCGCTTCTGCATGGGCGCCGCGTGGCGCAGCCCGAAGGAGCGCGACATGGTGCTGGTGACCGAGATGGTCCGGCAAGTGAAGGCGCTGGGGCTCGAAACCTGCATGACGCTCGGGATGCTGGGCGCGGACCAGGCCGAGGCGTTGAAAGACGCCGGCCTCGACTACTACAACCACAATCTCGATACGGCGCCGGATTTCTACGGCAGCGTAGTCAGCACCCGGACCTACCAGGATCGTCTCGATACACTGGCCCACGTGCGCGACGCCGGCATCCACGTATGCAGCGGTGGCATCGTCGGCATGGGCGAAACGCGCTTGCACCGGGCGGGCCTGATCGCACAGCTCGCGAACCTCGACCCGCAACCGGAATCGGTGCCGATCAACAATCTGGTGCAGGTCGACGGGACGCCAATGGCCGGCACTGCGCCGCTGGACCCATTCGAATTCGTGCGGACTATCGCGGTCGCGCGCATCACGATGCCGCGCGCAATGGTACGGCTCTCGGCGGGACGCGAGCAGATGGACGACGCTTTACAGGCGCTGTGCTTTCTGGCGGGAGCAAACTCGATTTTTTATGGCGACAAGCTGCTAACTACGGCTAATCCGCAAGCCGCGCGAGATCGCGCGTTGCTCCAACGATTGGACCTGCGGGTCCGTGGCGAACGTGCGGCATGAACCTCTTGAGTCCTGGCGCTAGGCATCCATTTCCTTCGCCATCTCGTCAAGCAATTCTCTCGCTTGTCGCATGTCGACCGTGTCTGCACCTTCAGTGAAGACATCGTATGCCAGGCTCAGCATCCTGCCGGCTTCGCCTGGCTTGCCCTGCATTCGCCACAGGCGCGCCAGGCTCATCGTCGCGCGTAACTGCAGCGAAGTCGCGCGTTGGTCGGCTGCGATCGCGATTGCCTTTTGAAAGCAGGCTTCCGCCCGTTGCTGGTCGATAGAATCGAGTGTCCGGCCCCCCGGATGCTCAAGGAGCAGTTCGCCCCGGAGCCGATGCAGTTCCGCCTCGTGAAAATGCTCCCCGGTCTTTTCGACCAGCGTTAACGCGTCGGCGAGCACGTCGAGTCCGTCAGCGGCTCGTCCGATGCGCGCGCAGGCTGCGGCTTTCAGAGCCAGAAAATAGGAGTGCGACAGCTCGGCACCCGTAGCAAGGTATGCCGTGAGTCCTTGAGTCATCTCTCCGATGCCATCATTCACGTTGCCCTGCTCGATCAGCGACGAACCGCGGAGGATCGCTCCCCAGGCCAGGTAGTACGGAAACCCCTGTTCGGTCGAGAGCATGATGGCTGCGTCGGCAAAGTCCTGCGCCGAGCGTGGTTCCTGCATGAGCAGGCGCAGCATCGACGCGGCGACAAGCGCGAACGCCAGGCCGAACGGGTGAGCGATCTTTTGGGCTAGAGACACGGCCTCCCCGCTTCGTTCACTGGCCAGATCAGGAAAGCCCAGATACCACTGGGTCCAGGAGCCGATGCTCAACGTGCGCACACCCGGATCCATGCCATAGATAAATGCATGAGCGCTATGCCGTTCGGGCACGTACTGCGCACGCAGCACTTCCTGGTGCTCACGCGCGGTGAGGAAGTCGCCTTGAAAGAACAGGCTCGATCCCAGCGCGCTATGCGCCTCGACCAGCAGATCCGGATCCTGCGCACTACAGGCGACCCGCAGCAGCCGTTCACCGAGCTCGCGCGAAGTCACGTAATTCGCGCGCAAGGAATAGTAGGTCCGCAGGCCGAATTGCGCTGGAAAGAGCTGCGAGCTATCGCCAAGCTGTTCGCACAGCGCCAGCGCGCGCGTATACGTTGCTTCGACTTCCGGCGCAGCGTAACCCCGCGCCGCCATCAGCGCGGGGCCGAGCGAGAGCCGCAGTGCCAGTTCCTGACGCGCGCGCTCCTGTGTGTCGGGCAGGCGCTCGAGCAGCGCAAGCGCCGTCTGGAAGTGGCGCATCGCATCGAGACTGGCCGTGCGCTCCATGGCCTGCTGGCCCGCGCGGTGCAGGTACTCCACGGCCTTCTGTGAATTGCTGCTCAGACTGTAGTGATGCGCCAGCTCGCTGCAATGCTCGTTGAGCCGGCCAGCGTAGAGGGCTTCGATGGCCCGCGCCGTGCGCTCGTGCAGCAGACTGCGCTGCTCGGAGAGCAGGGAGCTTGCGGCGACCTCCTGGGTCAGCGCATGTTTGAACGTGAACTCAACTTCCGGGAAGGCCGGTCGCTCATAGATGAACTCAGCGGTCGCGAGGCGCGAGAGCAAGCTGCGCAACTCATCTTCCGTTTGCTCGACGACCTGTCGGATCAAACTCCAGGGGAATTCCTTGCCGACGATCGCCAGATGTTGCAGCAATGTCTTCTCCGCGACGGGCAGCCGATCCATCCGGGCGGCCAGCACACCGTGCACCGTAGTCGGGATGTGCAGCTCGGCAGGGGTTTTCGTAATCCGGTAGTGGCCGGATTCGCCGAGCAGCGCACCTTCTTCGACCAGCGTTTGGACCACCTCTTCCATGAAAAAGGGGTTGCCTTCCGTCTTTTCGAGAATGCGCTCCTTCAGCAGCGTGAGGCCGGGATCGTCGCCCAGCAGCCCGCTGAGCAGGTCTTGCGCTTCGGCTGGCCCGAGTGCATCGAGCCTCATCTGGCAGTAGTTGTCCTTGTCGAGCCACGCCGGGCGGTAATCGGGGCGAAAGTTCAGAAGCAGGATGATCCGGACGCTCGCCACGTGCTCGATGAGAAACGCAAGGAATGCTTCGGTCTCGCTGTCCAGCCATTGCAGATCCTCGAACAGCAACTGCACCGGCTGGTTCAGGCTCTCACGCTCGATTAGCCGCTTGATCGCATCGAACGTCCGGTCTCGCCTGATTCGGACGTCCATCGTCGCGACCGTCGAATCCGCCTCGCCGACGCCGAGCAGATACAGGATGTAGGGCAGCAGGTCTTCGAGGCTGCGCTCGAGCGTCAAAACGCGTCCCGTGACCTTTTCGCGGCACCGTCGTTCGTCGTCCTGCGCGGTGATCTGGAAGTAATTGCGCAGGAGTTCGATGAGCGGCAAATAGGGAAACGCCTTGCCGTGGGAAACCGAGAACGTCTCGAGAATCAGGCAGCCGCGCTGCGAGCGCTCCTTGAACTCATGGAACAGACGCGACTTTCCGACGCCGGCTTCACCCACCACGCCGACGATTTGCCCATGTCCCGCCATCGTTTGGCTCAGTGCGGCGTGCAAGCGCTCCAGTTCAGCCGCCCGGCCCACGAAACGGGCCAGACCGCGATGCGCCGCCAATTGCAGGCGTGTGCGCAGCGCGCCCAGGCCAATCAGCTCGAAGACTTCCAGCGGTTCCTGAATGCCTTTGATCTGGGTGGCGCCCAACGCCTTGAACTCGAAGTACCCCACATTCAACCTGTATGTCGATTCGCTGACGAGCACCGAGGAGAGCGCGGCGATCGTCTGCATGCGCGAGGCGATATGGATGGTGTGCCCGACCGGATCGTAATCCGTGCGCAGGTCGTCCTTGCGGATCGAGCGCACCACGACCTCGCCGGTGTGGACACCCACGCGAATCTGCAGCGCAATACCCTCCTGCAAACGGACACGGTCAGCATGCCTGCGCATCGCTTCCTGCATGCGCAGGGCCGCAAACAGTGCCCGTTGAGGATGATCCTCGTGTGCAATGGGAGCGCCGAAAAGCGCCAGAATGCCGTCGCCGAGCGACTTCGCCACGAACCCCTCGTAATGATGGACAGCCTCCATCATCAAGGCGATGACTGGTTCGATCAGACGATGGGCATCTTCCGGATCCCGTTCATGGATCAGCGCGGTCGAACCGGCCATGTCGGCAAAGAGGGCGGTGATCGTCTTGCGTTCGACCGCCGTTCCTTGCTGGGCTTCGATCGCAGCCTGCTCGGCGAGAATGCGCTCGGCAAGATGCGCTGGCGTATATTGAATCGGTGCTGCGGGCGATGCCTGAAGCGCACCACCAGCGGGCGCGCCACATGCATTGCAAAAGCGCGCGGTCGCGCTCAGCTCACCGCCGCATCGCGTACAGATTCGTGCCAGCCTTGTTCCGCACTGTTCGCAGAAATTGGCTCCGGCGGTGTTTTCGAAACCGCAATCCGCGCAGCGCATATCGCCTCTCGACTTCGACGGCCCTGTGACCGATTAAACGCCGAATCTGCCGGCGTATCAAGGCGGATCGCCACCCTGGAGACGTGTGCGGCGCGTGGTGCCCCAGGTGTTCGCCTCGGCAGGAAGAGGGCGTTTGCGCTGCACAAGTGACGGATTCGAGAGCCGCACGGATGGCCGATCTTGCGAAGCGGGCCGGCATCGTTCTACTGGCGACAATGTAGCGTTGCGAATCGGCCAGTAGGCGCTCGGCCGATGTGGCGCTAGCATGCCCCTCAATCAAACGATCAATTGAGATTCCGGTATGACGCCGGATTCGCTATTGCCCGTTATTCGGGAGAACGAAGAGGGATGCGCCTACGCTTTCCCACCTTTTTTCACAATCCACTATTTCACGACTTTCGGAGGGTGTTCATGGATCGTTACAAGTTTCTCCCGCTGCTGGGCCGTATTCTGATTGGTGCACCATTCCTCATGAGCGGGTTGAGCAAGATGGGTGCGTACGGCGCCACCGTCGCCCATATCGCAGCGGTCGGCCTTCCGGTTCCGCCGCTTGCGTTCATCGTCTCGGTGCTGATCGAGGCGGGCGGCGGTCTGCTGCTGATGTCGGGCTACCGCGCCCGCGCAGTGGCACCGGCGATGGCCGTGTTTTGTGTGGTCACCGCACTCTTCTTCCATCGCAACTTCGCAGACCAGAACCAGATGATCCACTTTCTGAAGAACGTGATGATGGCGGGCGGTCTGCTGCAGATCGCTTACTTTGGTGCCGGCGCGTTCAGCCTGGACGCCCTTGCCGGGCGGGTGAGCACGCGTGCAGCTTCGCCGAGCGCGAGCTGAGCGGACGAATTGTCCACGACGACCACCGCGCTTTCAGGAAGCCGCGGTGACGCCGAACGAGATTGTCAGCGGCGTTGCGTATGGCGCGACGACGCTTGCCGGCAGTCGGGGCCCGCGCGTCAATTGATCAGTACAACGACTCTATAAAAGATCGTCGAGCGCGCCTGCGTTCTCGTACAGCTTGAGCAGCATCGCACGAAGTGACTGCACATCGCTGGCAGCGAAATCGCGTAACAGTACCGCCTCATGTTGCTTGGCGAGGGGAACGATGCTCTGGGCAAGTTCCTCCCCCTTTCTCGTCAGCGCAATTCTGATCGACCGCCCATCGGTCGAACTCCTGTCGCGCTTAACCAGATCCTGGATCTCAAGACGGTCAAGAATCCTGGAAAGCGCTGAGGTATCTGTCGTCGCATGTAAGGACAGTTCAGTCAGGGACTGGTGCGGCACGTACAGCAGCGAGGCACAGACTCGCCACTCACTCAGATTCAGGCCAAACGGCTTCAGCGCCCTGGCGAACGCGTTTCCCATCCTGCCTCCGGCACGGGTGAGCAGGAACGGGATCGCCAATTCCAATTCTTGCGGACTCTTGGGCTTCTTCATGGTGGCTACTGGCCTGAGGGTTTACGTGGGCACGATTCTTTGAAAAATCAATTATACTCGGCTCCATAGTTATTTGAAAAATCAAAGAAATGACATCCCGGCGCGAACCGGGATATCCCTCTCGACGTCCCCATAGGGGCACGGCGTCGTACGCTGAACCGGAGCAGATTGATGAGAAACAAGATAGCGCTTGAAGAGCATTTTGCGATTGACCTGACGATTGAGCAGTCGAAAGGCTACGCGCCTTCCCATGTATGGGAGATGCTGAAGTCGAATTTGCTGGACATCGAGCAGCAGCGCCTCGAGCGCATGGAGCAGGGCGGAACGGAGTATTCGATCCTGTCGCTCAACTCGCCTGGCATCCAGAGTATCGAGAATGTCAGGGAAGCGATCGAGGTTGCAACGCGCGCTAATGATGTTCTCGCCGAACATGTCTCGCGTCATCCGTCCCGTCTGGGTGGATTCGCCGCGTTGCCGATGCAGGATCCGGACGCTGCCGCGCGCGAGCTTGAACGTTGCGTAAAACAGTTAGGATTCCATGGTTTTATGGTGAATGGTTTCTCCCAGGTGGGCGATGTGGAAAACGTCGTCTACTACGACGCGCCGCAGTACACCGATTTTTGGGCGAGCGCGGCCGCGCTGGGCAAGCCTTTCTATATGCATCCGCGGGATCCGCTGCCTTCCCGCGAACCGATCTACGACGGCTTTCCCTGGCTGACCGCCGCGACCTGGGCGTTCGCAGTCGAAACCAGCATTCATGCACTAAGACTGATGACCTCGGGCCTGTTCGACCGTAACCCCGGTTTGCAGATGATTCTTGGCCATCTCGGCGAGGGAATTCCGTTCAACGTCTGGCGCGTCGATCATATTCTGAAGAAGGCACCACGAGGGTTGCCTTGCAAGCGCAGTGTAGGCGAATACCTGCGAGAGAACGTCTTCGTCACCACGAGCGGGAATTTCAGAACGCAGACGCTGCTGGCCACGATGCTGGAGATGGGCAGCGACCGGATCATGTATTCGGTCGACTACCCGTTCGAAACGCATGACGAGGCGTCCCAGTGGTTTGACACCTGTGCGATCAGCGAAACCGATCGCGTGAAGATTGGACGGGACAACGCGCGCCGTCTGTTCGGTCTCGAATGACGCGGATAACAGGAGAGTTCGAATGTCTGTGAGCGAATTGGTGCCTGCCGGTCTGTGGCACAACAAGATCTATAGCGGCGGGTGGAAAACCGGCGGCGCCGGCACGATGCCCGTGACCGAGAAGGCCACGGGCGAGGCAATGGGCTCGATCGGTTGCGCGTCGGCCGCCGATGTGTCGGCGGCGGCCGCGAGCGCAGCCGATGCACAGCACGCGTGGGCCGCGACCCCCGGGCCGCAGCGCGGCGATATTTTGCGCGAGGCTGCGCGTTTGCTACAGGTGCATGCAGACGAGATCGCACGCCAGATCGTGCGCGAGACCGGATCGATCCGGCCGAAGGGGCAACTGGAGGTCAAACTCGCGATACGCGAGATTCTCGAAGGCGCGGCGCTGGCGAGCCAGCCGACCGGTGTGATCACGACGAGCGACATGAAGGGACTGCATAGCGTTGCGCGCCGGATTCCGCTAGGCGTGGTCGGGGTCATTACTCCGTGGAACTCGCCGTTGATCCTCGCGGCGCGGGCCATTGCGCCGGCGCTCGCAACCGGTAACGCGGTGCTGCTCAAGCCTGACCCGCAGTCGTCGGTTTGCGGAGGCGCTTTCTACGCGCGGTTGTTCGAAGCTGCCGGTCTGCCTGAGGGGCTGTTCCACGTGCTGCCTGGCGGGCCCGAGACGGGTGACGCGCTGGTCCGCGACCCGCTCGTCAACATGATCAGCTTCACAGGTTCCACGCGGGTAGGGCAACAGATTGGCGCCGTGGCGGGCGGTCTGCTCAAGCGCGCGAATCTCGAGCTGGGCGGCAAGAACCCTTACATCGTGCTGGACGACGTCGATGTCGAAGCCGCGGCAAGCGCCGGGGCATGGGGATCGTTCCTGCACCAGGGACAAGTCTGCATGTCCGCGGGGCGGCATCTGGTTCAAGCATCGATTGCTGACGCTTACATCGAAAGCCTCGTGCGGCGAACAGAGGTGCTCACGGTCGGCGACCCGTCCAAGGGCGACTTCCACCTTGGGCCCCTCGTCAACGAGCGGCAGGCCGCGAACGTCGATCGCATCGTGGCCGATTCGGTCAGCAAGGGCGCAAGGGTGCTGGCCGGCGGGTCGCGCGACGGGCTGTTTTTCAAGCCTACCGTCATGGTCGACGTTGCGCCCGGGATGCCGGTGTTCGATGAAGAGATCTTCGGTCCCGTGGCTGCCGTGACCGTGTTCGAGACCGACGACGAAGCGGTTGCGCTGGCCAATCAGAACCGCTACGGACTCGTTGCGGCAGTGGCGTCGCCCAACCTGCGCCGGGCCCAGCGGATTGCGGACCGGCTTCACGCGGGTATCGTCCACATCAACGACCAGACGGTCATGCACGAAGTGTTCGGGCCGATGGGTGGTCTGGGTTTGTCCGGCAACGGCAACAACTACAGCACGCTGACCAATGCGGATCAGTTTACGGAATGGCAGTGGATGACGAGCCGCGAAGAACTTCCTGCCTATCCGTTCTAGAACCGCATCGTGCAGTCCAACCGCAAACGGGCGATGCGCAGCGTTGCCCGGCGGCAATGTCGAGTGGGTGCAACTGCTCACTCGCGCAAGATTTCATGCTCGAACCGAGCGAGGTGCATAGTGATCCCCGATACCGCGCAGCGAGTGGAAGAGGCGCAAACGTCGATCATCGACATCAGCGCACTGATAGATAGCCAACCACTGAGCAGATTCCAGATCTGGATCATGGTGATGATCGGCTGTTCGGTGGTGATGGACGGCTTCGACGTGCAGACGATGGGGTTTGTCGCGCCCGCGATCGTGCAGGCGTGGCACATCAGTCCCGCGGAGCTCGGACCCGTCTTCGGCGCGGGTTTGCTCGGCATGCTCGCGGGCTCGATCGTCCTCGGCGCCATGGCCGACAGAGTGGGGCGGCGGCCCATTCTGGCCGGTGCTACCGTGTTCTACGGGCTCTGCATGCTGGGTACGACGCTGGTTCACACGGTACCCGAGTTCCTCGTCGTTCGTTTCATGACGGGTTTCGGCATCGGTGGCGTGATGGGCAATGCCATTGCGCTGGTGAGCGAATACAGCCCGCAAAAGTATCGCGCGTCACTGATGACATGGGTCTCATGCGGATTCACTGGCGGCGCAATTGCCGGAGGGCTGCTCTGCGCAATCCTGCTTCCGTCGCTGGGCTGGCGCTCGGTGTTCTTCGTCGGGGGCGTCTTGCCGCTCGTCATTGCCGTTGCGATGCTCAGGTATCTGCCGGAATCGATTCAGCTGCTCGTGCTCAAGGAGCACAGCCCTGAGACGATTGCGCGGTGGCTGCGAAAAATCGCGCCGGGCGTGCGAGTCGGGCCGCAGACCCGCTTTGCGGTGCACGGACAGACTCATGCGAAGGCCTCGGTCGGGGAGCTCTTTCGGCATGGCCGCGGGACGACCACGTTGTTGCTATGGGGCATCAACTTTGCCAACCTGCTCAATCTCTTCTTTCTTTCGAACTGGCTGCCGATGCTTTCCTTGCGGGTCGGCCATGGCGTATCGACGGCCGTGCTCATCGGCACCACCTTGCAGATTGGCGGTACGGCAGGCGCTTTGCTTATGGGCCCGTTGATGGACCGTTTCGGCTTTTACCGCGTGCTCGCGCTCGGTTTTCTGGTGGCGACATTTTCGGTGTCGGCGGTTGGGTTGCCTGATTTGTCGACGGGATTGCGCTATGCCGTTGTGCTGATCAGCGGCGTGTGCATCGTGGGCGGGCAGCCGGCGGTGAATGCATTGACCGCGACGCTCTATCCAACGTCGCTGCGGGCAACGGGCGTTGGCTGGAGTCTGGGGATTGGCCGGGCAGGCTCGATTATTGGCCCCGTGGTGGCGGGGCAATTGATCAAGCTGCAGTGGTCGAACACGACATTGTTCGTCGCGGCGGCCGTGCCCGCACTGGCATCGTGCCTGATGCTGGTTTGGCTCAGCCGTGTCACGGCGCGAAGCGCGGCCGTTTGCACCGACTGCTAGCGGGTTAGGGCGGGGTTAGCGCCAGCAATGGGAAGTCAAGGGGAATTGAAATGCGCATGTCGATCGCAGTAAACGGAAAGCAACACCAGTTGGATGTCGACCCAGACACGCCACTGCTCTACGTGCTGCGCAATGATCTCCAGCTGAACGGGCCGAAGTTTGGTTGCGGCGAGGCGCAGTGCGGGGCGTGCACGGTACTGGTTGGCGGAAATGCTACGAACTCCTGTGTATTTCCTGTCGAAGCAGTTGGCAAGGCGCCGGTGACCACAGTAGAAGGGTTGGGCCACAGCGAACATCTCCACGCGTTGCAGAAAGCCTTCCTCGCCGAGCAGGCCGCGCAGTGCGGCTATTGTTCGAGCGGGATGCTGATGGCCGCGAAAGCCTTGCTGGAGCGAAATCCCTCTCCCGATGACGCGACCATCCGGCGCGAGCTGGCGGGCCAGAAATGCCGCTGTGGCGCGCACAACCGGATCGTCCGCGCGATCCAGCGTGCCGCGCAGGAGTCGCGCGCATGAGTACCGTCCGACTTTCCCGGCGCGCATTCGGCAAGCTCGCTGGTGCGATCATCGCGACGTTCTCGCTTCAGCCATTTGCTGATTTTGCGTCAGCCGAACCCGGCCTTCCGCGCGATCTACTCGCCAACCGGCAGCTAGACGGCTGGATTCGCGTTGACGAGGAAGGCATGGTCACGGTTTTCTCGGGCAAGGCCGAACTGGGGCAGGGAATTCTCACCGCGCTCTCGCAGATTGCCGCGGAAGAACTCGACGTGGATCTATCCCGTCTGCGCATGATTTCCGCGGACACAGCCCGCAGCCCGAATGAAGGCTATACGTTCGGCAGCCAGTCGATAGAGCAGTCAGGAGCGGCATTACGCATCGCCGCGGCGCAGGCGCGGGCGGTCCTGCTTGGGGCGGCGGCCCACAAGCTCAACGTTGCGGCGCCGGAGCTTCGTGTCGAAAGCGGCGTGATTCTCGCCGCCGACGGCCGGCGCGTGACATACGCCGATATCGTGCGTGAGAACAAGGCGCTTCTCTCGCGAGAGGTGGCCGCAGTCGCGCCCAGGAATCCCTCAGAATACAAGCTTGTCGGCAAGTCGGTGCCTCGCATCGACTTGCCCGCCAAGTTCACGGGCGGGGCGGCATTCGTTCAGGACATGCGCCTGCCCAATATGCTCTTTGGCCGGATTGTACGGCCCCCGAGATATGGCGCAAAGCTGCTGTCCGTCGATGTTGCATTCGTGCGAAGGCTTGCGGGTGTCGTCGCAGTCGTTCGCGATGGCGATTTCCTCGGTGTGATCGCCGAGCGCGAAGAGCAGGCCATCGCGGCGCGCCGTGCCTTGATCGAACAGAGCAAGTGGAGTGAGGATTTCGTCGCGCTGCCGGACGTCGATCATCTCCAGACAGCATTGCCTCACTGGCGTAGCGAAGACAAAGTCATTAGCGCGGCAGGGCAGGAGGCGGCGGCGTCCGATGTTTCGGCGCAACTGGAAGCCACCTATTCGCGCCCATACCTGTCGCACGCGTCGATTGGTCCCTCGTGCTCCGTTGCGCAACTCGATAATGGGCATATGACGGTCTGGTCCCATACACAGGGCGTGTTTGGGTTGCGCAGCGATCTTGCGACGGTGCTGGACATGCCGGCGGGCGCAATCAATGTCGTGCACGTTCCCGGGGCGGGCTGTTACGGCCACAACGGCGCCGACGATGTGGCGCTCGACGCGGCACTGCTCGCACGTGAAGTGGCGGGTCGGCCCGTAAAAGTCCAATGGATGCGCGACGACGAATTCGGCTGGGCTCCCTTTGGTCCGGCGATGGTGATGCGGGTGAAAGCGGGCTTGAACAGCGAGGGCCGCATTGCCGACTGGAACTATGACGTATGGACCAATTCGCACGCCATGCGGCCAGGCGAGCCTGGCGGCCTGAACCTGCTGGCCGCCTGGCATCTCGCGAAGCCGTTCCAGCCGTCGCCGCCTGCGGAGATCCCGCAGCCATACGGCAATGGGGACCGCAATGCCGTGCCGGTCTATGATTTCCCGCGCCGGAAGGTGACCAACCATCTGCTCCTGGATATGCCCGTGCGCAATAGTTCCCTGCGCACGCTGGGCGCGTACGGCAACGTATTTGCGATCGAGTCGTTCATGGACGAACTGGCTATGGCGGCGCACTCCGACCCGATCGAGTTTCGCCTGGCACACCTGAGCGACCCCCGCGCAATCGCTGTGGTGCGAGCGGCCGCTAGCCGTTCCCGCTGGCAATCCGGCCTGAAAGGTGATGGGCAGCGTGGACGTGGTTTCGCATATTCGCGCTACAAGAACATAGGGGCATATGCAGCGATGGTCGTCGATGTCCACGTCGACCGCTCCACGGGAAATATCACCGTGACGAATGTGATTGCCGCAATCGACGTGGGCCGCGTGATCAACCCGGATGGAGTGCGCAACCAGGTCGAGGGCGGCATCATCCAGGCACTGAGTTGGGCGCTCAAGGAGCGCGTCATGTTCACCCGCACCGAGATCAGCACGCGCCACTGGCAGGACTATCCCATCTTGTCCTTCCAGGAGGTTCCGCCAATCGATGTCGTGGTGCTCGAGGGCCGTGATGAAGCGTCGCTTGGCGCGGGCGAGTTTTCACTTGGGCCGGCCGGTGCCGCCTTGGCAAATGCCGTCGCGAATGCGTGTGGCGTCAGGATACGCGATCTTCCCGTGTTGCCGGAAAAGATTCTGCAGCATCTTGCCTGATCTGTTTGGTCGATGACTGTTTCGCAATTTTCTACTTATTAATTAGTATTGCAAAGCAAAATAATGACGAATCACGGAGATTCATATTTTCATTAGTTAATTCGTATTGCGAATTGTAGTCCACGTGTCGAATAAATATTAAAAGGTTATGGAGGCAGATAATGGATTTCATCGCAGATCGGCCCATGGGCGGCCTCGCATGGCGTCGGATCGCCTGGTGCGGGCTTGCGTCGCTGGTGGCGTGTGCGTCTGGCGCAGCGCATGCACAGAGCGCCGTGACCTTGTATGGCGTCATCGACACGGGCATTGAATACGTAACGAACGTCGGACCTAAAAGGGCCAACTCCGTGCACACGCCAACTTTGACGGCTTCGCTACCCTCGCTCTGGGGCGTTCGTGGCAAAGAAGATCTGGGCGCGGGCCTCAGCGCCGTCTTTGTGCTGGAGTCGGGCTTCGCCCCTTCGCAGGGCTCGCTTAATCAAGGGGGACGCCTGTTTGGCAGACAGGCCTATGTCGGGCTCTCAGGGCGGTGGGGCACGTTGACACTTGGCCGGCAGTATTCGCAAATCTTCTGGGCTGTATTGACGGGCGACACGCTGGCGCCCAACATCTACGCCGCTGCGGATCTTGATCCCTACCTCACCCAACCGCGCGTCGACAATGCGATCACCTACAGCTTCACGTCGTCCGGGTTGACCGTCGGCGCGACATATTCGTACGGGCGTGATGCGGTGGATAGCGCGCCAGCCGGAGGTTGCGCGGGCCAGTCTCCCACCGACTGGCGGGCCTGCAAGTCGATGTCTGCGATGGTGAAGTACGATGCGGGAATGTGGGGCGTCGCGGCGGCCGTCGATCGCAACTACGGTGGAGGCGGCGCGGGTTCGCCTTTGCCGCGCAGCTCGCAAACCGACACGCGTGCCGTTGTCGATGGCTTCGTGAAGCTGGGCAATTCGACCATCGGCGCGGGCTTCCTCCATCGAATCAATCACGGCGCGCAGACGGCAACCGTTTTCGATGCAACCAGTAACTACTGGTGGATTGGCGCAAATTATATGTTGCGCCCGGACATTGGCCTCGACGCACAGTTTGGCCGTATCACGGTGAGCAGCGACGCCTCGGGAGGCTCGGTCATTGCCGCTCGCGCGATGTACTTTCTGTCCAAGCGCACTTCGGTATACGTCACCGCGGGCCATGTCTTTAACGAACGTAACGCAACATACTCGATTGATGGCGGCGTGGTCCCGCCTGCGTCGACGCCATTGCCAGGCGTAAGTCAGACTGGCGCAATGGTCGGCATGCGTCACCTGTTCTGATTGCATGGTGGCGCCATTGAGTGCGGCCCCAATCGCTGACCAAAGCGATCCAGGGCTATCGTCTTATGCGTCGACTCTAACCGCTGGACCTGTCAAGCCGCCAACTCGGTGCGATCGTTCTACCAGTGACAATGTTGCTTTGCGTTTCGTGAGCTGCACGCACGACTACGGCCGACGTAACATCTCGCGGGAGAACGCTATGCGCAGCGACCGACCTTCATTCACTATTCTCGCAAAGGCGCAGTAGCACCCCTGCCTCGCCAGGCTCCGAGGCATCGGCTCGGTGAACATTGGAGAACGTAATGAAGGCGATCGGTTATGTTGAAAGAGGGGGCGTGGAGGTTTTGAAAGATCTCGACCTTCCCATGCCCGAACCGGGCGCGCGTGATCTGCGCGTTGCCGTAAGGGCGGTATCGGTAAATCCCGTTGATGTGAAGCGTCGCCGTTGGGAAGATCCGTCGGATAAGCCACATCCCAGAGTACTTGGATACGACGCAGCGGGTATTGTCGAAGCAGTTGGAAGTGAGGTCACACTCTTTAAGCCTGGTGATGAAGTCTTCTATGCGGGCGCGATGGACCGACCGGGAACGAACTCGGAGTTTCACCTGGTCGACGAGCGGATTGTCGGCCCCAAGCCGGCCACGCTCTCGTTTGTCGAGGCGGCCGCTTTGCCTCTCACTTCGATAACCGCGTGGGAAATGCTGTTTGACCGGATGAAGGTGTCGCGCAATCCGCAAAGCCCTTCCGGAACACTGCTCGTCCTGAACGGGGCAGGTGGGGTCGGTTCGATGCTGATTCAACTGGCAAACCGGCTCACGAATCTTTCCGTAATCGCAACGGCATCTCGGCCAGAAAGCGCCGAGTGGGTGCGCAAGCTCGGTGCCAGGCATGTTGCTGACCACAGCAAGCCTATCGACGAGGCGCTAAACGTAATTGGCTTCGACGGCGTGGACTATATCGGTGCGATTACTTCCACGCGCGGTAGCGCACCCAACCTCGCGCGTGCGCTGAATCCCCAGGGACACATTACGCTTATCGATAATTTCGACGACAGCATTGCGCCGTTCAAGCAAAAGAGCATTACGGTTTCGTGGGAGATGATGTTTACCCGTTCGCTGTTTAAGACCGCGGACATGGACGCCCAGCATCTTTTGCTAAAAGAAGTGTCGGCGCTGGTCGATGCGGGCGTTCTCCGGACGACGTTCACGCATGCGGGCGGCCCTCTGACCGTGAATAATCTTCGCGGGGCTCACGATTGGGTCGAAACGGGCAGGGCGATAGGAAAAATAGTACTGGAAGGCTTTCGTTAACGAAGGCCGCCATAGTCCACCGATTACCCATTGGGGTGGTGCGCGCCGCCTGTCCTTCTACCATTGTGAACCCACAAATGGCAGCAGACTTGAAATGGAAACCACATCCTCGATCGGAAATCTTTTGATGGAAGAGTCCGAGCTTGTGACTGAATCGATGACGTCGAAGGGCATTTTCTCTCCTTTCCACTTCACGTTTCGGTGACCTGCATGGGCAAGTGAGTTGCGGAAATGTTCGTCGAAGTTCTCGAACTGTATGAGTGCCTCAAACATCGCGTGCGGCGCCGTGACTGGCGCCATTCGGGTCGCCGACCTATCCAAATTTGACGAGATTCAGCACCGGCAGCGAGCCACCCGGGATTTGAACCAGCCTCCCACCGCCTTCGAGCAAACCCAGATCGATGCCAAAGAAGCCGATTTGCTCGATCAGTCCGCTTACAGCCGATTTCGCTTGCGCATCGTCTCCCGCGAAGAACAACGCGCGGCGTCCGCCTTCGGCTTGCGGATCATCGGAGAGGAGGTGTGCCGGCAGATGATTGAACGCCTTCACGACGCGCGCACCCGGGACGAGGTCGGCGAACACTTCACTCGACGTCCGACCATGCAATTCGGCTGGTTTGAACAGCGGCGCCTCGATCGGGTTGTTTGCATCAATCACGATGCGTCCGCCGAAGTCCGGTAATCCGGAAAGGGCCGTCGGCAGCTTCGACCAGTTCACCGCGACGAGGACAATATCCTGCGCGGCTGCTTGTTCACGCGTTCCCGGGGTGATTGAGGAGCCGAGGTCGCGGGCGAGGTCCTTAAGCGAATCTGGGCCTCGGCTATTCGCGATGATGGCTTCGAGGCCCTTGCGCGCGAGCGCTTTGGCGAACGCGGACCCAATGGCGCCTGCTCCGATGATACCGATGGTGCTCATAACGATGCTCCTGATGAAAGGTGAGGAAAGTGACAAAACCGACGTCTGTGCGGCCGAGGGGGAATGAAAGAGACGTTCTCTTCCCAAAGCTCGTTGAGCGAATATTGGTGCATTTATTGCTCGATGTTTAGCCGGTAATTGCTTGAATTATTTTCAAGTGATGCTTTAATATCCGACATGGAAACCCTCGCCAACCTCGAATCGTTCGCGCGCAGCGCTGAAACGGGTAGCTTCTCGGCGGCGGCGCGGCGTCTTGCGTTGACGCCTGCCGCGGTCAGTCGCAACGTTGCCCTGCTAGAACGCAATCTCGGCGTGCGGCTGTTCCAGCGCTCGACCCGCAAGCTCACGCTGACCGAGGCCGGGGAGCGCTTTCTCATGGAAATTGGTGGCAATCTGGACGCCTTGCAGGCAGCGATTGCGTCCGTCTCGACCGATCGTAGTGAGCCGGCTGGCGTGCTGAAGGTCAGCCTCGCGCCAACGTTCGGCATCACGTACGTCATGCCGCTATTGCCGGCGTTCCTCGCACGCTATCCGATGGTTCGTCTGGATTGGCACTTCGAAAACCGGCAGGTCGACTTGATCGCAGAGGGATACGACGCGGCGCTGGGCGGCGGATTCGATCTCGCACCCGGTGTCGTGTCTCGCGCGTTGGCGCCTGCACATCTCGTGGCGGTTGCGTCCCCGGCCTACATTGCAGGTCGCGTACCACCGGCCGATCCCGGAGATCTTGCGCAACTCGATGGCATCGTGATGCGTTCGAGCCGCACAGGACGCGTGCGTCACCGGACGATGCGTGACACAGCAGGGAGCGAAAAGCCAGCGCAACTTCGCGAGACCATCATGGTCAACGACCCGGCGGCGATGCGTGAAGCGGCGATTCTCGGACTAGGCGTTGCGCTGCTGTCCGTGTCAGACGTGCTGTCGTCAATCGAACGCGGGGAACTCATACGATTGCTACCGCGCTGGTACGCGAACGCCGGATCAATTTCGATCTACTACGCTACGCGAGCGCTCCTGCCGGCGAAAACGCGAGTATTTGTCGACTTCGTTGTCGAAGCGTTCGAACGGGAGCGGTTGGCCGAAAGGTTCGCCGCAGGCATCGAATGAGTTGAATCCGCACCCAGTAACCGGACAGTCGGTGAATTGCGTGCGTTCAAACAGGGGCGAGCCGAGCCAAAAATGCATCAATTTTCCGTTCGTCTCGGGTCGAGGATGTTACACGACGTATTTGGTCCGACGCCTGCGATCAATGCGCGAAATCGCGAATCTGCATACGCAGTGAGCCACCTTCGTGCGCGGCGTATTCACAATTAGATGTTCGTTGCTGTGTGTGGCGAGCTGCTTTTGCTGTTGCGTGCAGTCGACGAGCACTCGTCGCCGCCGACCTCTAGCCGGTACTGACGCCCAACGAATGCAAACCCGGCCCCCAGTTCGAGCAGAAAACGCGTGATGTGCAGCGTGAGTGCACGCATATCTGGAAATCCAGTGCACAACGACGGGTTTGCCTTAGTCAGGCAATGCCCCACTATCCTAAGTAGCCCTAGTTCGCTCGTCGCCGATCGCGCGACTGTCCGTATCGGGGGAGTTTATACCGGTGCGGCCTACTGCCACAGTCGGCCAGTCACGGTTGATCATGCACGGCCCGTGCGCTACACGCCGCTAGCGAGCGCAATCAATATCTCTAGATGTCGACACTAGCGCTGCGCTGAAAGCGCGCTTCGCCTTCAGCGATCAAGTCGGCGCCAACCGGCAGTACTTCGACTAGCCCGCAGATTTGCGAGTTACCTGGAGAATCAGCACGTTGAATGGCGGGGGCGCGGTCCCCGCCATTCAACGTCATCACAATTACCAATGTGAATACGCCGTACTACTATCGTTACGATCCAATGTAATCAGAATGGAAACATGCCAGCCGCTCCCTCGTTTCCACTGTCCGATTCGGACTGCTTGACGGGCTGGAACTGGAATGCGCTGAAAAGATCACCGATTGCTGGTGCATTCGTGGGAACGTATGGGCTGGTGGGAAGCTGGACGGGATTCGGAAGGTTGTCACGACTACGCGACGTAATCGGTCCCAGCGACCAGTTGTGTTCGATGAATTTGACAAGCGAAACGTGGTCCGAATAGTCGTGAACGACACGGCCGCCGCGCGAGTATGGCGACACGACGATGAGCGGAATGCGTGGCCCGTCCCCGAAGAAGTCCACAGGTTGAATGTAGCCGGAGTCGTAGTAACCGCCGCCCTCGTCTGTCGTGATAAATATCGCGGTGGATGCCCACAACGCGGGGTTCGCCTGAACTGAATCGACGATCTTGTGCACAAACCCTTCGTAGAGACCGAACTTCGAAGAAGACGGATGTCCATCGAGTAATCCACCGGGTTTCACGATGGATACCGCCGGTAGCGTGCCATTCGTGATGTCGGAATAGAGGTTCGTCGTATCCTGAAGATGCGCGGCCACCAGCGTCGGATCGGTCATGATTGCCGTTTCGTATAGAAACGGATTGCAAATGTTGCAGTAGACACTCGTTGAAGGACTGGTCACGAATGTTTTCCAGCCTTCGCCATAGTATTTCCATGAAATATTGCGCTCCAGCAGGGTGTCAGCGATCGTACGCACCGGCGAAGGTGGAATGGTGAAGGTACTCGTGTTGACGGTACCGTCACCGTTGTAGCCCGGGTTGTAGTTATTCAGAAGGTAGTATGTGCTGGGTGCGCAATTGGCATTGGGGTGATACGGGAGGCTGTCGAGGTAGTGTCGAATCGAGCCTACGCCAGGTTGCCTGAGATCGGAGCAATTGCTATACGTTCCGCCCGAGTAGCCGTCCTGCGCATACCAGTTGTTGGTGCCGGGCTGCGGCCGGGGGTCTTCAATCTCGTTCTGTGGCGGCGTCGCTGGATTGCCTTTACCGTCCGTGTAATAGAGCGCATCGGCCGTCCCGATCATGATGCTGTTCGCACCCGTGCCGCCCATCACGGGTTGGTGATAGTTGTCGCTGATCGTGTAATGGCGAGCGAGGTCCGTGAAGTAGGGCATGTCACCGCTATTCACATTATAAAACCCTAGCGCGGTCGAGCCTTCGTTGGTCGACTGATCGGTAAAATTAGCCGGCGGCGACTTGCCGTTAGACCCGGCGCCTATCGAGACTTCGACCCACGCAAACAGATCCATCTTGCAACCGCTCGGATTTCCGGGCGTAGCGTTGGCGATATTGCAGTCGGCTTGCTGCCAGTTCTGGTAGAAGCGGTGCACCGGACTGTTCATGTACTGGTCGTAGTTCGGCCCCACGCGAGAGATCTGGTAGGGGCCGCTGCGCAAGTTGTCCAGGTTCGATCCGAAGCGCGCGTCAGGCACGTCGTTGGGGAGGCCCGTTGCGCCCGTAGTCAAATGAACGACATCACTCGATTCGAGCGCATATCCTTCTGCCGCCTGCGCAGCCGCAAGCGTGGCAAACGGCGGTGGATTCGTGTCGCTCGCCGCAGTCGGCGCCGAGCCTGTGTTCGGCGCCGGCAGTTTCAAGTAAGGTTGTTTCGACGACGGGCTGGCGTCGAACCGTGAGGGATTCGTGGCCTTGGCCTTGTATTGCTCGGCGAGGTTGAAGTTGGGGCCAGGTCCACCGTCGGCCCTGATGATACCTCTGGACAGGAGGTTCGATATGGTCTGGCCAGGGCGTGGCTGATAAGCACCGAACACGTGATCGAACGTCCGGTTCTCGCCCACGATGATGATGACATGCTTGATTGGCGTTACCGTGGCCGAAGATGCATCCGCTGTGGATGGGGGCTGACTATCAGCGGCGGAGCAGTAGAGTGCCGCAGCCGCGAGCGATACTGCAGCAAGCATGGCGGCAACGGAAGGCCGTTGCTGTCTGGATCTTGATGTCTGGCGCATGTGTATCTCCATTGAAGCATTGCACTTCTTTGCATGACTGTCGGGCGGTGTTGCGTCACTTCAAATCATTACGGCGTGTTACAGGCTGGGAAGCTAGACCTTCTACATGACGTTGAGGAGGCGGCAGTGAGTCGGTTTTATGCAGGTCACGTGACCTCGCCTACGAATTACCTTCACGGAACTTTCGAACAGTGCACGACTTTGGTTGCCCGATGGCGGATGTCCTGACGAGGCAGCTGTGTATGTGGCGATTTGGCGGAGTAAGACACCTGCGCGGCGTCGGCGATCAAGGATCTTGCGCGTGGTTCTACCGCTCGACAGCTTCGGGATAATGCAAAGGTAATAAGGAATACAAAATAAGATGCGGCGATGAATTGATCCTCGGCGAACATGAAGCGGACACGACACGTACTCTGTGAGGCGAGAACCAAGAGATCAGTGGGGCCGCTGTGTCCCGATACAACGCAAACGGGCAGGTCCGCAGCAATTGTGGAACGTGTTTGGAGGCCGCAGGCGAAACCTCTCGAGTAGTGAAGCCCGCAATGCGAAGCGGAAACCACGGCTGTGGAGGAACGAGCTATCGCACCAGGGATGTCGCCTATAGGAAATAGGTTTCTGTGCGATTGGTGCAGGCTGTCCTGCTACATGGCCACGACATTCTCGGTATACCGCCAGCCGTCTTTCGACATTGCTCGGGGTCGGAATGGGCGGATGTGCCGTGACGGCACCTCCGCCCATTTCTCTTCCCAGCGGTCTCCCGGGCCTGTGTGCCACGCATCGAATACGGGAGGTATTCGTATAACAAAAAGGTTCATTCGGTGCGCCCCAACAAAATCCAATCGCGATCATCAGAACGTTCAATTGTTCTTTTCGAGACGCTGCCGTCAAGATGGACCCTTACCTTATGGCCACTCCCACGCGGCAGGCCGCAAGTCTCGAATGACTGCGTGGATTGAACTTGAGGATTGTGATGAGCACAGCTGAAGGACAAATAGGGATCACGGCGCGCACGTCACAAGCTATCGCGGAGGTCCTTGCAGGACGGGATCATCGCTGGAGTTCAAAACTGCTGTTCGCTGGGCCGGCTGTCGTTGCATCGATCGCATATATGGATCCGGGAAACTTTGCAACCAATATCCAGGCGGGAGCAAAGTATGGTTACTCATTGCTGTGGGTCGTACTCGCGGCGAACCTTATTGCAATGTTGTTTCAGGCGTTATCGGCAAAGCTGGGTATCGTTACGAACCGAAATCTTGCGGAACTGAGTCGCGAGCACTTTCCGGCACCGGTTGTCTACGGAATGTGGGGCATCAGTGAAATAGCTGCGATGGCGACCGACCTTGCTGAGTTCCTCGGCGGAGCAATTGGTCTATCCGTGCTTTTTCACATACCGCTACTCCTTGGTATGATCGTCACTGGCATGGTGACTTACGCAATGCTCACGGGAGAGCGTCAAGGTTTCCGCACTCTCGAGTTGATGATCGGCGGGCTCATTGCGGTCGTCGCGTTGTCATACCTTGTCGAACTGGTGATCGTTCATGTCGCGTGGCCCGCCGCGTTGACGGGAACATTCGTCCCTCGATTGCAGGGCTCCGGAGCGCTCTCGCTTGCAGTTGGAATTTTGGGCGCGACGGTGATGCCACATGCGATTTATCTCCATTCAGGATTGACGCAATACCGGGCGCGGGCAAACAATGCCACGGAACGCGGCAAGCTCATCCGGTTCTCGAATGTCGAAGTCCTGATTGCACTTACCGTGGCAGGGCTTGTTAATATCGCCATGGTGATTATGGCCGCGGGCGCGTTCCATGCCGGACACCCCGAAGTCGCGGAAATCGAGACGGCGTACCACAGCCTGACGGCGCTGCTCGGTGTCGCTGCAGCCGCCATCTTTCTCGTCGCGCTGCTGGCCTCAGGTATTTCGAGTTCGGTGGTTGGGACGATGGCAGGCCAGATGGTCATGCAAGGTTTCATGGGCTTTCGCATCCCGGTCTGGATTCGCCGATTGGCTACGATGGTGCCGTCATTCATCGTCGTCGCGCTCGGCCTGAATGCGACCGATGCTTTGGTCTACAGCCAGGTCATACTGAGTTTCGCGCTGCCTGTGCCAATGATTGCCCTGGTCGTTTTGACATCACGCCGCGAAGTCATGGGCGAGTTCGCCAATCGTAGATGGGTTGCTTGCGCCGCAATGGTTGGAATCGTTGTGATCCTCGTACTCAATGCAGTCCTGCTGCTGCAAACTTTCGGGGTAACAATACCCGGCCTGTGACGGCAAGTTGTGTCTTGCATGCTGCGTTGCTGATAACGTTTGGTCGGTTCCGGCTTTCGAGGCCTCACAGTCGCGGCAAAATCAACGCGCGCCACGCACGTTCACATGACGCGTGTGCGCGGCGCGCGTGGTACTGCTCCCACTGACACTCACCTCGCCACTCCTGTCTTTGAGGCGGACGTCAAATTCACCCAAATGCCGCTCAATTCGTGCGCGGTGTTGTCGAACAGCGCTTGTTGCTGGCGGCGTCACGAACCCGAACGGCATTTCGGCTGCTCGCACCATTCGTTCAGCGTGTTCGACTTATGCGCGATTACGCCCGCCGAGTTACCGTCCAATCTGCAAATAACCCCGACTTGTCAGTAGACAGTGGTTTGTGCGCGCGACGGGTTTCGAGTGTCTACCGCCTGTCCGTCAAGGATGCACTGTTGCAGCACCGTTGAATCCAGCGCCGCTTGCAAATCCAGCGATGGGCTGAACTGCGATTGACCATCAGCCCACCGCAGGCACACGATGAGATACTTCGCGACATTCAGCGGCATCGCGCGGCCGTAGTCTTGCTCGGTGAACGCTAGTCCAACGTCGATCCCCGCCGTCCGCGTGTTCAATTAAATATACGAATCGAGGCAATAGGGTCAACCAAAAAATAGCGCGGTGTCCTCCAGGCACGCAAAGTTGGCAGGAATTGCCGGGTGACGCCTGTTGTGGCCGCGGGGCGAGATGCGGAGAATCGTTTCTGGAGCGATCGACCGCAACGCCAACGACTTCTGTATTCTTCGATTCTGCAGATGGCCAGTTCTTGCGGGCGATATTGGGCGGCACTCACGAGGTCGACGCTCTCCCTTTACTCGTTCAGGAGAACTATCATGGATGAAAAGTCGACGACTCAGCAGTTCACTTACGCTGCGGGTGCCCCGGTCAGTGACAATGTCAACATTCAGACTGCAGGTCCGCGTGGCCCTGCGCTCTTGCAGGACGTTTGGTTGATCGAGAAGCTCGCTCACTTCGATCGCGAGGTGATTCCGGAGCGTCGTATGCACGCGAAGGGTGCCGGGGCACATGGAACATTTACCGTTACGCATGACATTACGCGTTACACAAAAGCGAAGATCTTCTCCGAGATCGGGAAAGATACGCCGATGTTCGCCCGATTCTCGACCGTGGCAGGCGAGCGCGGTGCTGCTGACGCCGAGCGAGACATTCGTGGCTTTGCGCTGAAGTTCTATACCGATGAGGGCAACTGGGACGTGGTTGGGAACAACACGCCGGTGTTTTTCTTCCGCGATCCGCTTCGTTTCCCCGATCTGAATCATGCCATCAAGCGCGACCCGCGAACTGGCATGCGCAGCGCCGACAGCAACTGGGACTTCTGGTCGTTGCTGCCCGAGGCCTTGCATCAGGTGACGATTGTCATGAGCGAACGTGGCATTCCCAGTTCGTTCCGGCACATGCACGGTTTCGGCAGTCACACCTATAGCTTCCTGAACGCGGATAACGAGCGCACGTGGGTCAAGTTCCACTTCCGCACTCAACAGGGGATCGAGAATCTGACCGATGCCGAGTCCGTAGCCCTGATCGGCAAGGATCGCGAAACCCATCAACGCGACCTTTACGAGAGCATCGAGCGCGGGGATTTCCCCCGCTGGACCCTGTTTATTCAGGTCATGACAGATGCGCAAGCGAAGTCCTTTACGTTCAATCCTTTCGACTTGACAAAGGTCTGGCCAAAGGCCGATTTCCCGCTGATCGAGGTGGGATACTTCGAATTGAACCGGAATCCAGATAACTTCTTCGCGGAAACCGAACAGGCCGCGTTTTCGCCCGCGAATGTGGTCCCGGGTATCGGCTTTTCGCCGGATAAGATGTTGCAGGCGCGTCTTTTTTCCTATCCCGACGCACAGCGCTATCGCCTCGGTGTGAACTTCAACCATATTCCCGTAAATGCGCCGAAGTGTCCGTTCCGTAGCTATCACCGCGACGGCGCCATGCGCACCGACGGCAATCTCGGCGGCACGCCTTCGTACTGGCCGAACAGCAAAGGGGTGTGGGCGGATCAGCCGCAACTCAACGAACCGCCGCTGGAGATCGATGGCGCAGCAGCGCACTGGGATCATCGTCTCGACGACGACCATTATTGGCAGCCGGGAATTCTGTTCCGGAAAATGAGCGCGGCCCAGCGCCAGGTACTCTTCGAGAACACGGCACGGGCAATGGGCGATGCGAGGGACGAAGTCAAGCAGCGCCATATCGACAACTGCAATAAGGCCGACCCCGAGTACGGGGCTGGCGTTGCTGCCGCGCTGACCCGTCTCGCCGCAGGCGGCCGCTAGACGGTTGCCGTTGCATACGCGTTGGCATGGGGGGCGGTGGATACAACTCCGCTCCCGTTTAGCCGGGTGCTATCGAACGGCCGCTTCCAGCACGACGTGTTTCGCTGTGCGACATGTGTCCGCATTTCCCCTTGCGGCCTGTATGCCCGGTCTTGCGAACAATCTCGAGTGCGGTGGTCACTGGCAACTTGCTTCTTCAGTTCGTCGAGCCGGTACCTTCCATCAGGCTGGTTGTCATGGCGTCTGGCGCGTTTCACTCGGCTCATCCCACGTCGTCCGAAATCGAAACTGCATACCGTACCTTGCGCCTTTGCTTGGCTCCGCCGCGGCCGGCATTTTCTCGCTTTCTTGCTTGCCTCAGGCACCTGCAGTTCAGCGGTTGGGACGATGGCCGGACAATTGAGTATGCAAGACGTAATGGCGACGTTTGTGAATCGCTGGTGGATTGCGTGGGCGGCAATTCGTGGGCGGCAATTCGTGGGACTGTCATTATCGTCGTGCTCAACGCAACTCTGCTACTGCAGACGTTTGCGAGCACTGTCCGGGGGCTGTAGCGGCGAGTCCGCCCTTTGTTCAACGGTCTGAATCGTGGCGGACGTGCGCGCCCTCAACGAGCGATAATGCCCCAGGCATTCCCTTCTTTGCGAAGACAGCGGGGAAGAACTGCTGCGGGAAGTTGATGACCATCGCGACAAAAGCCCGCTCATCGAGTGAAGCCGAATATTCAGCGTGACATCTGCGCCATCAAATTCTCGCACCTGGCTAACGCGCGAAACTTACTCCTTCTTCACGATAAGGAAGCCGGTCCGATCCATGTCCTGAATCCACCGCGGCATCCTGCCCCTGCCGCTCCAGGTTCGACCGGTTTCAGGATCGCGATATTTCGGTGGGTGCTTCACCGCCGCCGCCTTCGATGTATCGCCTGATTTTTTCATCTTGCACCCCGCTACGAATTCCGCGATCCCTCGGCGCTTATGCTTCACCTGCCGCGCCAGGTGATTCCAGTTTAGATCAGGGTTGAGGCCGATGACCGTCTCGAACACCGGAATTCGTGCCAATCGCGCCACAAATTCCGCCAAATAGCCTCCAACTATTGTGCTATTAAAAAATAGCATTTTGACTTGTCGCGGCGTTCGCATCAGCATGATTCTGTGAAGGAGCGGATTTCATTGTTCGTAACCGCTAATAATTGACCGCGCGAATAGCGTATAGGCAGCGCTCTATATCGAGCGCATTGTATCGATCAGTGCGAGGGTCGGTGAAATGTTAGTCGATGCTACTTCGTTACACATCGATCAGCGTGATGCAGAAGGCAAGACAGGCATCCTGCTGATCAATCTCGGGACGCCCGATTCGCCGACACCCAGGCATGTCGGCCGGTATCTCAGGGAGTTTCTATCGGATCCAAGAGTAGTCGAGATACCACAATGGATCTGGCAACCCGTCCTTCGCGGTGCGGTTGTGCCGTTGCGCAGCCGAGCTTCTGCCCGGAAATACGAATCGGTCTGGCTGCCGGAGGGTTCTCCGCTGAGAGTCTTTACCGAGCGCCAGGTAGCCGCCTTGACGGAGTGGCTTTTGCTGCGAGACCTCGACGTTGCGGTTGGGTTTGCCATGCGATACGGGAGCCCCAGCATCGAGGACGGAATCCACAAATTCGTTGCGATGGGCGTGTCGCGGATCCTGGTTCTGCCTATGTATCCGCAGTACGCGGCCGCGACAACCGCAACGGCACTAGACAAGGTTGCTGTCACGCTCGCAGCAATGAAAAATCCGCCTGAGGTCCGGTTGGTGAAGGAATTTCACCTTGAGCCTGGGTATATCGAAGCGATGGCACGCAAGATAAAGCTTCACTGGGAACGTGCCGGCCGTCCCAATTTCGAAGGCGGAGATCAATTGATATTGAGCTTCCATGGACTTCCTGTTTCCGTAGTCGAAAAAGGCGACCCCTACTACGCTCAATGTCAGGCAACGGGAAAGCGTCTCGCAACCATTCTGGGCCTCACTCCCTTGGACTATCGGATTACCTTCCAGTCGGAATTTGGCCGGCAAGCGTGGATAAGTCCACACACGGCAGACGTCCTCGATCAACTCGGCGACATGAACGTACACAGAGTTGACGTGTTCTGCCCGGGATTTACAGCTGACTGCGTCGAGACAATCGAGGAGATTGGCATGGAAGGACGCGATCTATTCCTCAATGCAGGAGGCAAGGTTTTTCATCGCATCGAATGTCTGAACGATTCAGAGTCCTTCATTTCTGCAGTCGGGATGATGGCGATGGAGAACCTCCGTGGGTGGCTGCCGGTAAATACACAGGCCTATTCTGATGGAGTGTGCGCTGACTGATTTAAACGTGATAGCACACGCATCGCACAATCGCTTTTTCTCTACCTTCAGATCGTGAGGTTCAAATGAGCAGCATTATTGAAAATCTGGTGTCTCCGGCTCCCATCAAAACGCCGTCTGGACTCGGCGAACAGGCCTCAATCGTCATTGTCCCCGGCCTCAACAAGCTGTTAGCGGATGTTTTTGTACTCTACATAAAGACCAAGAATTTCCACTGGCACGTCAGCGGGCCACATTTTCGCGACTATCACCTTCTGCTGGATGATCAGGCGAGTGCGCTGCTTGCGACTTCAGACCTGATTGCCGAGCGCGCGCGTAAGCTCGAGGGAATCACCATTCGCTCGATTGAGGAGATATTGGCGCTATGCCGTCTCGCGGAGAACCGGCAAGACTGCGTCGAAGCAAAGGACATGCTGGCTGAACTGCGGGAAGACAACGTTAAGCTTGTCGCTTATCTTCGTGCTTTGCACGAGGTCTGCAGCGCAAACGCAGATGTAGCGACCACGAGTATGATCGAGGATTGGATCGATCAGGCCGAGCAACGTATATGGTTCCTGCTCGAAACAGCACGCTGAGGCGCGCAAGCGCTGACACGGCGGCGCAGGCATTTGAGTCGTGTCGGTGCGTTGACAAACGATCGTCAACCCGATGACCGCTCAACCCATTGACGTCCCCCGATCCCGACTGACCTCCACCGATCTTCGTGGGCGCGCACGCCCCGCAACGAACATGACCAAACCGTGGAATCTCGATGACATTGCGCCCCAAACTGGCCGGCGCGTTGTCATCACTGGCGCAAACAGCGGCATTGGCTATCAGACCGCTGCGATCCTGGCTCGCCGCGGCGCCGAGGTTGTGCTTGCGTGCCGCGATGAGCGGCGCGGCGCAGTGGCGCTCGCTCGCCTGCAGGAGGAAGTGCCGGGGGCCCTGGCGGAGTTTGCGCAACTCGATCTCGCCAGCCTTGCGTCCGTGCGCGCATTTGCAGACCGCGAGATGGCGTTATGTAAGCCGATAGATCTGCTCGTCAACAATGCAGGCGTGATGGCGCCACCACGGCGGCTTGAAACCGCAGATGGAATGGAACTGCAATTCGGCACGAACGTGCTTGGGCATTTCGTGCTGACTGGCCTGCTCCTGCCGGCGCTCGAAATGGCCGCGGACAACTCGCGGGAGCGACCGCGCGTGGTGACAATCGCCTCGATCGCGCACAAGCAGGGCCGGCTCGATTTCGACGATCTTCAGGCAACGCGACGCTACCGACCAATGGTCGCCTACAGGCAGTCGAAACTCGCCAACCTCATGTTCGCGCTAGAACTCAACCGGCGTCTGCGCGCTGCCGCATCGCGCGTCATGTCTGTTGGCGCTCATCCGGGCGTTGCGAACACGAATCTGTTCCGCAGCGGCGGCCATTCCACCGCCAGCCGAGCAGCGCGCGACGCGCTCAGCACTTTTATCGGCGCCGTCCTGAACAGCGATTTCGCCGGCGCGCTGCCGACGCTCTATGCCGCGACGGGAGCCGACGTAGTCGACGGTGGCTACTATGGCCCGCTCGGCCTCTTCGAGGCACGGGGCGAACGGGTTGGGGCGGCAAAGATCGCCGCTCATGCGAAGGACGAGGCCGATGCCCGGCGACTCTGGCAGGCGTGCGAGACGCTGGTCGGTTCGGTGTCTCGGTAAGTAGCGCAGCCGTGCCGCGCGCCTCGCCCGACCCGGCTATCGTCTGCTGAGCGTATCGTGATAGACAAACGGACGCGATGTACAGCAAGGGCCAGCAAGTCAATTGCAGAATGGTTCTTCATTCCATACTGGGCGTGAGCGAAGGATTCGAACAAATGACGCGCACGATCTTGTATCGGCGGCGAGCGTAGCTTTCATCAGATATAAAGCGCAGTATGCCAGAGTTGATCGGATTTAGTGAGGTAAGCTAATTGAAAATGGACGCGCTCCGGAATGGAGCCGGATATCGTTGAAGCATTCGAGCGAAAGATGACGAATTTGTAACCTGCCCGCCACATTTCAGTTGGAAGCGAAGTCGCACAATGCCAATGTCGTTCGCGATCGACGGGTGTCGCACTGTCCCCGAAGCGAGGGAGCACGGCGGACATCCGAACCGTTTATCAACTGAGTAAGGAGCAGAATCATGAAATCGTTCTTTCAAGTCGCTTTAATCTCTGGTGTGCTGAGCATTCCTGTCTTTGCCTTTGCGCAGACTCCATCGGCACAAACGGACAGCGCTCCGCTTACGCGCACCGAGGTACGCGCCGATCTCGTTCACCTCGAGCAGGCAGGATATCGTCCACATCGGAATCAGTACCCTGCGGACATTCAGGCAGCGGAGGCGAGAGTCTCGGGATCAAGTGACTCTGGCGGCGTTGCCGCTGGTACGAGCATGACCGGTTCGACTGATGAAATGAGTGTTGGATCGACGACGGAGAAAATGATTTACCGCCATCATTAATTGGTGCAAGGCCGCGAGGTGTTTGCCGTCACATTGAATCGAGGAGGCGAGGGACGCGTTATGCGCCAGATGCGTCTTCCCAGGTCTCGGGGTGCCCAGATGTCAATTTCGTAACCTTGACGTTATCGTGCCGACATCCGGTGTGGATAATAATTCCAGACACAACGCGCGGCGCTTCGTCGCGTATGCATCGACATGACCCGCCTGCTTGTTAGCTTCGAGAGCTTTTGAGGATCGTGTTCCATTCACACTTTTGAGGCAGTGATGTACACGGACAGCATCGATAAATTCGCTCGCGTCGGCGCGGGAAAAGTGTCGGCGATCGCGCGGACACCGCTCGGATTTCTGATTGGCTCGGCGATGGCGGGTGCGTATATTGGGTTCGGCGACATTCTGATGTTTTCGGTTGGGTCGCATGTCGGCCCTGCCTATGTCCACTTGATCATGGGCGCGGTGTTCGCCAGCGCACTGACGATCGTCGTATTCGCCGGCTCGGACCTCTTTACCGGCACCGCGATGTATATGCCGCTGGCCGTATTGCGCGGTGAAAGCGGTGTCGTTGGCATGGTGCTGGTTTGGGCGATATGCTGGATCGGCAATCTGATTGGGGCGGTAGCGCTCGCGGCGATTCTGCACGCGGCAGGCGGTGGCGTTTTGTTGACGGACGGCTCAGGCGTTTTCTACAAGGTGGTAGTCGCGAAGATGTCGGCCTCGGGCGAGCAATTGTTCGCAAGGGGGCTGCTCTGCAACTGGCTCGTATGCCTCGCAATCTGGATGGCCGCCCGCACCGAAAATGACGCCGCCAAGCTTGGCCTGATCTTCTGGCCAATATTCGCGTTTGTTGCGGGCGGCTTCGAGCACAGCGTTGCCAACATGTTCGTATTCGCGCTTGCGTTGATGGCTGACCATCCGGCCGACATCACGTTTGCCGGCGCTGTGCATAATGAAGTGTTTGTCACGCTGGGCAACCTGGCGGGCGGTGCCATTTTCATGGGCCTTGGCTATTGGCTTCAGGATGACGGCGTGCGCCAGCCGTCGAAAGTGCCCGCATCGCCAACCGGCGTGCGCGTCGGGAAGAACTGATTGGTGGCCGCCGATCGCGCGGCACGCATGCATATGCTGCAGGTTTTCGGAAAAGCGGGTTAAAGGCGCTTCATGATTTCCTGCATGCACGTTTCCAGGCGGAAAGTGGGTACCCAAGCAGTGCCTTCTGGTGCGTGGACGGGGGAGCTGAAATAATCGCCTTGCAGGCGCGAACGGCTGTAAGGACGCCCAGCACCGACGCGAAAAGAGCGCTCGTGCGAGCATCGTTTGCATACTCTCAAATCGCATTGGGGCGGTGTTGCGCTTGTGCAGACACCTCGATGCACAGCAAGGACCCTGACTATGTCTTATTCTGCTCTGATCAAGGGAGCCGTTGCCGTCGTCACTGGTGGTGCGGCGGGCATAGGCCTCGCGGCGGCAAAGCGGTTTGCCGGACTCGGGCTTCGCGTTTGCATCGCGGACCGCGGCGCCGATCGAATTGCACGTGCCGTGGAAGAAGTCGCAGGGCTGAGCGCACACGGCGCGCAGGACGTGTTCGGACTCGAGACGGACGTGAGTCTCCTCGATGACGTGCAGCGTCTTCACGCGGCCGTCGCCGAACGATTCGGTGGCACTGACGTGCTAATGAACAACGCTGGCATTCAACCGGGCAGTGCCATGTTCGGTCCTGCCGAAGCGTGGACTCGCGTGCTGGGCGTCAACCTGTGGGGCGCCATTCACGGCACGCAGGTTTTTGTGCCCGACATGATCAAGCGCGGCCGGCCCGGGCTCGTCATCAATTCGGGCTCGAAGCAAGGTATCACGACGCCGCCCGGCGACCCGGCGTACAACGTCTCGAAGGCCGGGCTGAAGGCTTTCACGGAAGCGCTGCAACATGAACTCCGCAATACCCCCGGGTGCGAGATCAGCGCGCATTTGCTCATTCCTGGCTTCGTGTTTACCGAGCTGACTCGCAACGGCCGGACGGAAAAACCTGCCGCGGCATGGACACCCGAGCAAACGGCTGACTTCATGCTTGAGCGTCTCGCTGCCGGCGACTTCTATATTTTGTGCCCGGACAACGATGTGCCGCGCTCGCTCGACGAGCGCCGCATGCTATGGGCCATCGGGGACATCGTCGAAAACCGGCCAGCCCTGTCGCGCTGGCATCCGGACTATGCGGCGGCGTTCGAAGCCTTTCTCAAACAGCCGCGCTAAAGGCGCGCGCTGAATACTACGGGGCGAAGCGCGCTATGTGGCAACCCAGTGAAACCTATCCGGACCCCGCGGTCGAGGTGCTCGATCCGCGTTTCAGAAAGTACCGAATCACGAACGCCGCGGTCGAGCGACTCGCCACTGGCACGCGTTGGGGCGAAGGGCCCGTGTGGTTCGGCGATGGACGCTATCTGTTGTGGAGCGATATTCCCAATAATCGCATCCTGCGGTGGGACGATGAAACCGGCGCCGTCTCGGTGTTTCGCAAGCCCTCCGGATATGCCAATGGCAATACGCGCGATCGTCAGGGGCGGCTCGTCACCTGCGAGCACGGTCATCGGCGGGTGACGCGCACCGAATACGACGGTTCGATCACGGTGCTCGTCGACCGCTTCGACGGCAAGCGGCTGAATTCGCCCAACGACGTGGTCGTCAAGAGCGACGACAGCATCTGGTTCACCGATCCGGAGTTCGGCATCGCAACGAACTACGAAGGCAGGAAGGCGGAGCGCGAGCTGCCGACCCACGTCTATCGACTGGACGCGCTCACCGGCCGCTGCGAGATCGTCGCCGACGACATCGTCAATCCCAATGGATTGTGCTTCTCGCCCGACGAACAACTGCTCTATATCGTCGAATCGGGCTCGACGCCGCGGCGTATCCGCGTCTACGACGTCGTCGAAGGGAAGCGTCTGGCAAACGGGCGGATCTTCGTGGATGCTGGGGAGAACGGTGCGCCGGACGGCTTTCGTTGCGACGTCGATGGCAATCTTTGGGCAGGTTGGGGTACCGGAGCGGGGCTCAATGGGGTCATGATTTTTGCACCCGACGGCGACGCCATCGGCCGTATTGCGCTTCCCGAACGATGCGCCAATCTATGTTTCGGCGGGGCGGCGCACAACCGGCTGTTCATGGCGGCGGGCCAGTCGCTCTATGCCCTGTATGTCGATGCAGCGCCGGCGGTAGTGCGCTAGGCGCCGCTTGCCTGTCAATGGCCCAGGTGCTTGTCGAAGAACTGGGTGATTTCAGCGAACGCCGCTCTCGCCTCCGGTACACGGTCATCCATTTGATATTGAGCGTGCGACATGCCGTCGAAAACCTCGAGCTGCGCTTCGACCCCGGACTGCTGGAGCTTCTGATGCACGCGGACGGTGTTGCTTAGCAGCAGGTCGCGAGTCCCCGTGGTCAGAATTGCAGGCGGAAAGCCATGCATGTCGCCATATACCGGCGAGAGGAGCGGGTCCTTCAGGTCATGACCGTGCGCGAATACGTTCGCCGCGGCCTGGCAGAAGCCATTGCGCGACACCAGCACGTTGTCCACTTTCTCATTCGTGTAGAACGAGTCGCCAACCTTCGTGAGATCCGACATCGGCGTGCCGGGGGCTATCGCACCAGGCATAGGAAGCCCGTCGTGTTTTGCCCGCAACATCAGTTCGAGCACCAGCGCGCCACCCGCCGATGTTCCGAAAACGCCCACGTTCTTCGAGTCGTGCGTGCTTAGTACCGACTTGTAGACCGTTTCCACGTCGTCGAGCGCCGCCGGGAAATACGCCTCGGGCGGCATGCGGTAGTCCACCGAAATCACCCGGTAGTGTCCGAGGCCGGCCATGATCATGGCTTCGGTCGTACCGGATTCTCCCGGGTACAACTCATAACAGCCGCCATGGATGTGGATGAGCACCTTGTCGCGGTGTTCGGGCGGAATGTCGTTGGGCGTCACGATATACGCCCGCACGCCGCCGATCGTCGTCGGCTGCACCGTCACGCCGAGGCGCGCCTGCATGGCCGGAATGTTTTTCATGACCGCGGCGGCCTGGATGTTCGCGGCTTTTCTCCACGCCTCGCCTGTCGTCCACTGGGCGTTCCAGTTGGGGTTGTAGGGCGCTGCAATGAGTTTTTGCAGCTCGGGGCTGACATCGCCCGGCACCGGCACGGTTTTCGCGGGGACCTGCCGCGGTGCGAGCGCAACGTCGTCGGCGAGCGCGACGCCCGAAACACTCGCAAACGCGGCGCACGCCAGCAAAATAAATTTCGTGAGCTTCATTCTGAATTTGCTTGAGGTTTGAAACCCCGCTTGAATTGCGCATCTGAATCGAAGCGGAAATTCATCGGGGCGCAGAGCCGACACCTGGGCTGAACGCCCAGGCTCCGGCGAATCTCGACCGATCATCGCTAGCGAGGCAATGACAGCGTCGATCATGACAACGATGACGTCATGGGAACATGCCCGCCGATGGCGCCGCGGCGAGCGCGGGCGGCGCGTCGGTCTGCGCGAGGGCGTCGGCCGACCATCCTCCACCGACAGCGTGGATCAACTGCACGTTCGCGCTCAACTGCTGGGTCTGGATATCGAGCAGGGCGCGCTGCGCGTCGAGCGCCATGGTTTGCGCCGTCACCACGTCGAGATAGCCGATAGCGCCGTGCCGGTATTGCGTCAGCGCCAGATCGAGCGCATGCTGCGCGGCCTGCGCCGCGTCGCGTTGCTGGCCTAGCGCGGTGCCGAGATCCGACAGCAGCGACAGGTTGTCTTCGACCTGCTGGAAGGCGGACAACACGATACCTCGATAGATCGCGCCCGATGCGTCCATTGCGGCCTTTGCGGCATCAAGCTGCCCGCGTCGCAACCCACCGTCGAACACGTATTGGACAAGCTGCGGACCCACCGTCCAGAAGAGATTAGGCGCACTGAAGAGGCCCGCATAGGCGGCGCTTTGCAGACCAGCCTGCGCGCTCAGCGTAATCGACGGAAAGTACGCGGCGCGCGCGACGCCAATTTTCTCGTTCGCCTCAGCCACGCGGCGCTCCGCTGCTGCGATGTCCGGCCGCCGCTGCAACAACGCGGAAGGCACGCCGACCGGGATCGACGGCAACGCAAGCGACGCGGTCTCCTCAGGCAGTGTGAACTCGGACGCCGACGCCCCGACCAGCACCGCAATCGCGTGTTCGAGCAGCGCGCGTTGCGCCAGGTTTTGCGACAGCATCGATCGCGTGGACGACAACTGTGCCTGCGCGCGCGATACGTCGAGCCCCGGGACGATCCCGCCTCCATGGAGTGTTTGGGTCAGATCGAGCGCCTTCGCATAAGCCACCACCGTTTCTTGCAGCAGTTGGGTCTGTTGATCGAGGCCACGCAGTTTGACGTAGCTGTCGGCAAGCTCGACTTCGAGGCTCAGTTGCACAGAAGCGAGATCGTCCTTCGTAGCCTGTGCCTCGTCCTTGCCCGCTTTCACGGAGTCGCGCACGCGCCCCCACAGATCGAGGTCGTAGTCGACCTCGCCGCCAAGCGTCACCGAGTTGTAGAAGTCCGGGCCGCCAGCGCGCAGCGGCCGTGTGGCGGATTGCCGGTTGCGTTGTGGAATCGCGACCGCCGTGACGCTAGGGAAGAGACCGGAACTCACCTGCTCGACGAACGCCTTGGCTTGCTGATAGTGGGCGAACGCAACGCGCAGATCCGTGTTGTTCGCGATGAGCCGTGCCTCGAGGTCGTCAAGCTGCGTATCGCCGTACATCTTCCACCAGCCGTCGCGGCTCAACTGGTCGGACGGCTTCGCGTCGACCCACGGGCCCATCGTCCGGTATTGCGAAGCGACAGGCGAGGGCGGCACCTTGTAGGCTGGCGCGAGCGAGCAGCCGGCTACGAGCGCCGCACCGGCGAACAAGGCGGGCAACGCCCGCGGCAAGCGGCGCGCGCGCGGGTGGATTGCAGTCTTAGCCATGGGCGCTTACCTTGTTGCCGCCCGTCGCGACTTCGACAGAGTCGCCGTTGGCGAGCCCATCGGGTGGCATATCGATCACACGGTCGTTCGGCTTGAGACCCGAACCGATCTCGACGGCGTCGCCCAGGTCGCGCGCAATCGTTACGTCCTTGAAGCGCACGTGGCCACCTGTGTCGAGTGTGGCAATGCGCAGCCCGTGGCTGTCGAACACCAGTGCGCTTGCCGGCACGCGCAGTGCGTTCGCTTGAACGGGCAGCTTGAACTGCAGGCTCGCGAAACCGCCAGGCAGCAGTTTGCCTTCGCTGTTGTCGACGAGCAGTTGCACCAGCGTCGAGCCCGAATTCGCGTTGACGGCATCAGCCGATGCAATCACCTGCGCAGTGAAGTGCTGGTCCGGGTATGCAGGCACGGTAAGCGTGGCGGTCGTACCCTCGTGGATCAACGGCACGTAGTTCTGCGGCACCTGCACATAAACGCGCAACTGCTTCACGTCGGACACGGCGAACAGTTCCTGCCCCGCGCCTGCGCTGCCCGCGTTGATCAGCGCGCCGACATCGGTGTCACGCGCGGTGACGACGCCATCGAACGGCGCAACGATCCGGGCGAAGCCTTTCATCGCGACAAGGCGGTCGACGTTCGCTTGTGCAGCAGCGACGATCGCTTTCTTGGCTGCGTAGTCGCCCGTGCGCTGGTCGACGTCCTGCTGGGCGACCGCGTCCGTGCCAAGCATCGCCTGCCAGCGTTGCGCCGTCGTCTGCGCCAGTGCCGCATTGGCCTTGGCGGTGTCGAGATCGGCTCTGGCCTGCGCGAGTTGCTGGTCAAGCTCTGGCGTTTCGATTTCGGCGAGCGTTTGCCCCGTCTTCACGTGCGCGCCAATATCGACATTCCACGCCTTTAGATAACCGCTTACGCGCGCGAAGATCGGTGCGCGCGAGTAAGCCTGCAGTTCGGAAGGGAGCGTGAGCACGGGGCCGCTTCCTTCGCGTGCGGGCGCGATCACGCTCACGGTCGGCACGGCCTGTGCATCCGTCCAGGCTTTCAGCTTGCGCGCATCCGCGGCGCGCAGCACGAGACCCGATACGACGGCGACCACGACAATCGCGGCGCCTGCAAGAGTCGCGGCCGCGAGCCGCCGGGGTGCTCGCGTGCGTGCGATGCCGGGCTCAGAAACGGACTCGCGGGCGGATTCAATCGGTTCAGACGACATGAGCGGTACCTTCCGAGGCAAACGAGCCGGGGGTCGCCGCGCGAGCGCGGCGCGCGTGGATAATGCAGAAAACGACGGGGACGAAAAAGAGCGACGCCGTCGTCGCAAAAAGCAGACCGCCGATCACCGCGCGGCCAAGTGGCGCATTCTGTTCGCCGCCTTCTCCGAGCGCGAGCGCCATCGGCGCCATGCCGATGATCATTGACAGCGCGGTCATGAGCACCGGTCGAAAGCGCGTAAATCCGGCCTCAAGTGCGGCCTTGAGCGGGTCGCCGTGCGCGGCGAGCCGCTCGCGGCAAAAGCTCACGACGAGAATCGAGTTTGCGGTCGCGACACCCATGCACATGATCGCTCCGGTCAGCGCTGGCACCGATAGCGTGGTATGCGTCAGGAACAACATCCATACGATGCCGGCGAGCGCTGCCGGCAGCGCCGACACGATCACGAACGGGTCGGCCCACGACTGAAAGTTCACGACGATCAGCAGATAGATCAGCGCCACAGCGCCGATCAGGCCAAACAGCATGCCGGTGAAGGCGCTGTTCATGGTTTGCACCTGGCCGAGCAAAGCGACTGACGAGCCTTTCGGCAGTGATTTCGCATGACTCGCGACCACCTTCTGGATATCGGATGCAACCGCGCCGAGATCGCGGTCCTGCGTCGTCGCGAAGATTTCGACCATCGGCTGGATGTTGTACTGGCTCACGATCGAGTTGCTGCTCGTGCGGTCGAACGTGGCCAGGCCGCCGAGAATCTGCGGGCCGCTTAACGCAGAGGTCGAAGACGTTATCGGCAGATTCTGCAACGACGACAGCGTATCGAGACTGTACTGGGGCGTCTGCATCACGATCGGGTACGACACACCGTTGGCGTTATTGAGCCAGAAAGTCGGAGCGACCTGGCTCGAACCCGCGAGATTCACAACCATGCTGTTCGTCACGTCCCTCTCGGTGATGCCGAGCAATTGCGCGCGCGTGCGGTCGACATCGACGTTGAACGTCGGGTTGGCACGCGACTGCTCGATACGCGCGTCGACAACGCCCGGCACCCGGCGAATGTCACGCAGCAGCAGATTCGTGTAGTCGAAGTTGCCTGCGAGATTGTTGCCGCGCACTTGCAGGTCGATGGGAGCCGGCGACCCGAAATTCAGGATCTGGCTGATGATGTCAGCCGGGGGAAATGAGAACGTCACGCCGGGAAACGCGCGGGGTAGCTGTTCCCGCATTTCGCGCACATATTCGGCGGTTGGCCTGTGTCCTTCGTTCAGCTCGATCTGGATGTCACCGTCCTGGGAACCGATGATGCCCGTGTTGTTGTACGCGGTGTTGATGCCGCTAACCGGCAAGCCAATGTTATCGACCACGGTGCCAAGCTCCGCTGGCGGCACGATCCGACGCACGGCGCCTTCGACGCCGGCGATGATCTCCGACGTCTTCTCGACGCGCTCGCCGATAGGCGCACGTACGTGCAGCAGGATCTGGCCCGCGTCCACGGCAGGAAAGAAGTTGCGGCCAAGAAATGGCAGGAGTGCAAATGAGAGCAACACGAAGCCGAGGAAACAGCCGACGAAGGTCCTGCGATTTGCAAGCGCCAGTTCGAGCAGGCCGCGATACCCCGAGCGTACGTTTTCAAAGCGCGCCTCGAAGCCCTTCTGGAAACGCGCCAGTGGGCCAGGCCGCCGGGCGTCATGCTCGTCGTGTGCAACGACGTGGGGGTGCAGCAGGAAGTTCGCCATGGTCGGGACCAGCGTGCGCGACAGAATGAAGGACGACACCATCGCGAAGATCACCGCCTCGGCCATGGGGACAAATAGAAAACGCGCCACGCCGTTCAGAAAAAACATGGGTACGAACACGATGCAGATGCAAAGCAATGAGACAAATGCGGGCGTGACGATTTGCGCGGCACCATCGAGAATCGCGGTCTCGACAGGCTTGCCGTGTTCGAGGTGCCAGTTGATGTTTTCGATCGTCACCGTCGCGTCGTCGACAAGAATGCCGACAGCGAGCGCCAGACCGCCAAGTGTCATGATGTTCAGCGTTTCGCCGAGTGCCGAGAGCGCTGCGATGGAGCCGAGAATCGAGAGAGGGATCGATGTCGCGATGATGATCGTGGATCGCCAGCTACCCAGGAATAGCAGGATCATCAGGCTGGTCAGCACCGCAGCGATCACCGCCTCGCGCGCCACGCCGCCGATTGCTGCGCGCACAAACAGCGACTGGTCGCCGATTGCGGCGACCTGCAGATTGTCCGGCAATGCGGCCCGTGCATCGGCGAGATGCTGCCTGATTCCTGCGATGATCCCGAGCGTCGACACGGAGCCGTTCTTCAGGACCGTCATCAGCACGGAGCGGTGACCGTTCACGTGCACGATATTAGTCTGGGGCGGGCTGCCGTCGGTCACGTTCGCAACGTCCCGAATATAGACGGTCGTACCGTTCACGGCCTTGACGGGCAGGTCGCCCAGTTCGCGTATTGCAGCGGGTGCATCGTTGAGTTGCAGCGTGTACTCGTGATCCCCCATTTTTGCGGTGCCGACAGGCGTGATCAGGTTTTGCATCGCGAGTGCGTTGGCGACGTCCTGCGCGGAGAGGCCACGAGCCTGTAGTTTCGCCGGATCGACGTCGATCTGGACCTGGCGCGTCTTGCCGCCGAACGGATAGGGTATGGCTGCCCCCGCAACCGTAACAAGTTGCGGACGCAACTGGTTAAGTCCGAGATCGCCGAGATTCTGTTCGCTGAGCCCGTTGCCCGACAGCGCGAGCTGGATGATCGGCACCGTCGAAGCGTTGTAGTTCAGGATCAGCGGTGGTGTCGTGCCCGCTGGCAATTGCCGCAACTGTGTCTGTGCGACTGCGGTCACCTGGGCATTCGCGGTGGCGATATTGACGCCGGGCTGAAAGAAGATCTTGATAATGCCGAATCCAGCCACCGATTCAGCTTCGATATGTTCGACGTCGTTGACGGTGGTCGTAATTGTCCGCTCAAAGGGCGACGTGATTCGACCCGCCATCTGATCCGGTGGCAGCCCGGTGTATTGCCACACGACGCTGATGACGGGAATGCGGATGTCGGGAAAGATGTCGGTTGGCGTTTTCATCGCGGACAGCGGTCCGATGATGAAAATGATGATTGCCAGCACGACAAAGGTGTATGGCCGCCGAAGCGCGATACGTACCAGGCCGAGCATGTGGATTTTCCTGCAAAGCACAGTTACTGGGAAAAGCGGGCGCGTTCGCCCGAACGAGTCACGGCGAACATCGCACTTTGCTTCGATAGCGTTCGTCAACGCGCTGGGAGCGGCACGCCTTCCTTGCGGCCGCTGTCTGATGCTATGGCACGTTGGAGTCGTCCGCGAAGGCGCATTGCGATGCGTGCGTCCTTCGTGACTCAAGCGCGTACAAACGTACAAAGCCGGAATGTACACAAAGGATCAACTTCTTGCTGGTGACATTTCGTCAGGATGGCACATTAAACGGCTGTCCATACCAGGTGATCGGGCGCGGTCAGTGTGTTCGGATTCCAGGTTTTCATTGGGAAAACAGTGGCTTAATGAGACAGTAAAAGAGGGTTCGGACAAAGGTCGGATTGCCCCTGCGATTGAGAGAGCGCTTTTGTTACGAGTTATTAACGGCCTTTCGGATCGCCGAATTTCCCACGCACTGTGTTTAAGGAAAGTTACTCCCAGATTACTTTGTTTCCTCGTGGAAACTATGAATCTTGGTGCCTTCCCAGATGTGCCTGGATTACGCCGAATTTGGCAGAAATCGACGTATAGCGAGTGTTGATGGCAAGCGCAGCGTAATTGACAATGGTTGTCACGAACTCGCCGTGACGCCGTGCGCAATGCCATTACCCCTGCTTGAAGGAGGTTAAAAATGCCTTTGTACGATTACCGATGCGAAGCGTGCGGCGTCTTTGAGGCGATGCGCAAGCTTGCTGAACGTGATTGCCCCGTACCTTGCTCCACGTGCGGCGTGCCGGCGGACCGTATACAGGCGTCGGTATCGCTTTTGCTGACGTCAAACGGAAACGCTCCTGATACCCATGCCGCGGCTGGATCATACGGAATGCGGCATTGGGGTGGATGCCGATGTTGTCGCTGACGCAGCGGTAGTCCATTTTGGCTTTAAGGTCATGGCTGCCGCTCTCGCCGTCCCTGGCAATTTGTTTCCTCCCGGTAAGCATGGCTCCAGCAGGTACGTGCTGGCGCCTTGCGCAAGAAGTTGAAACAATCGCCCTTCGCGGCCGCGAATCACGTTAATCGCGTCGGGCGCATATTCAATTGGAAGAAGCGCCGCGTGCCCGATTTAGTGCGCAAACGAACCAAGCTGAATATTTGCAGGCAATGGCAAAGACAAACCACAGAATCTCGCGCAATGTGCGCTCGACTCAAGCGCAGCATTCGAAGGCGCGCCTGCTGCCGCTTCCCCGGGCGGCATCCAGTTTCACGGCATTGCGCGCCCACATTGCGCTGGATCTTCTACGGCGAGGTAAGGGCAGTGCGTCGTCCATCCGCTTGCTTGCCGATATCATGTGTCTTGTGGCGTACATGGTCGAACTGGGCTATTGCATCACGAGCCAGGAGCAGATCGACGATGCCGATGGCTCAGTGGCGCGTTCATTCGCTTGGGCCGAGCGGACCGGAGAATGGCGCCTTGACGAACGCGGAGTGGCGGCGTTCGCGCCGTTCGTGACGGCTTACGACAAGCTGCTCCAGTATGTTCCGGTTGGCGCGCTGGCAACAGCTTACGACGCTCTGGATCGCATACGCGCGAGGGCAGCCGTGGTCAGGAGTGCCGATCAGGTCGCGGCGTGAGCGCTGACGTAAGGGGGTGCACCTTAGCGGCCGCGCGCAACGCGCTTTGCAAGCGTCTCGCCGTTAGTCGGCCTCGGAGGCAATATGCCTGTCGTTCGCTCCGTGCGAAAGCGTGCGCGATAGTCCGCAGGATTGATCTGCAGGCGACGCGCGAACACACGCCGCAGCGCATCGGTGCTGTCGAAGCCGCAGCGTTTCGCAATCTCCCGCAAGGACAAATCTGTGCCTTCCAGGTAGCGCCGTGCCGCGTCGATGCGTGCATTGGCGAGAAATGTCATGGGCGTGACGCCGCATTCCTTGCTGAATGTTCGTGCGAGATTGCGCGCGCTCATGTGCACGCGCTCGGCGAGCGAAGCGACCGTGTGGTCGATTTGCAGGTTGTCGAGAATGTATTGCTGCAGTGATGTGGTTTGCGAATGCGGCGCTGCCTGCGATTCCAGCAGCGGGCTGAACTGCGACTGACCGCCGGCTCGCCGCAGGTACACGATGAGGTACTTCGCGACGTCCAGCGCCATCGCGCGTCCGTAGTCTTCCTCAATCAACGCGAGCGCAAGGTCGATCCCCGCTGTCACGCCTGCCGTCGTGTAGATGCCGCCGTCTTTCACATAGATGTGATCGGGCTCGATGCGCGATTTCGGAAAGGTCGTGGCGAGCCGGGGCACGTCCATCCAATGCGTGGTGACCACGCGGTTGTCGAGCAGGCCCGCGGAGCCCAGAGCGAAAAGACCGTTGCAAATGGCACAGACGCGACGTGCACGCCGGTATTGCGCGTGCAGCCATTCGCTGAGCGCCGGGTCGTCGAAGATCTCGAAGATCCCGAGGCCGCCAGGCACGATCACAGTGTCGAAGTCAGGGCAGGCGTCGAAAATCGTGCGCTCCGGCACGATCGTCATGCCGCTCGACGACTGGATCGCGCCGCGCGTCGTGCCGACCGTCAGGATCTCGTACTCGCATTCTCCCCGGCTCAGGACGCGGACCTCGGCGAATGCATCGCGTGGGCCCGCAATATCAAGCAACTGAAATCCCGGGAATACCACCATGCCGACCTTGATGCGGTTCATTGCGCTCACTCGCAGACAGTGGAAGGGAGGCCGCCGGCCGACCGCGGCCCCGGTCTCGCCAAGCCGTTCCTGTTCATGCCGCCGACGCCCCTCGCTCGTAGTCCTTCAGTTTATATAGCATCGCCGAGGCGAGCCAGCCAACCGTAAAGATCACGACGATGCCGTAGCCGAGCAGCCCGAAATTGCCGTTGAGGGTATCGATGAAGCGCCAGAACGGGCCGGAGAGATTGAGCATCTGCGCGGCGAGCCCCAGTGCCTCGATACCCCCGATCAGCGCGGCGACGAGCGTCGATATCAGCGTGATCGTCAGGTTGTAGTACAACTTGCGCAAAGGCTTGATGAAAGCCCACCCATAGGCGCCGAGCATGAGGATGCCATCGGTCGTGTCGACGGTGAGCATGCCCGCTGCGAAAAGGCACGGAAAGGCGAGGATCGTCCAGAGAGAGAAGCCGGCCGAAGCCTGAGACGCCGAGGTGCCAAGCAGGGCCACCTCAGTGGCGGTTTCGAAGCCCAGGCCGAACAGAACGCCGAGCGGAAGCATCAGCCAGCTCGCACGCACAAGCCCAAAGAGCGGGCGGAACATGCGCGCGAGCAGATTGCCCGCAAGGGGGGCAACGCTGTTGTTGTGCGCGTCGCCGATCTCGCTGCGGCGGGCCTTGCGAAAGGCGCGCACGAGATCGATCAGCAGCACGACGTTGAGCGCTGCGATCGCGAGAAGAAAGACCGCGGACACGAGTGTGCCGATTGTGGCGCCAGCTTCGCGCAGCGCTTCGAAATGATGCGCAAGCGACTGGGTTGCAAGCGCGACGACGAGCGCGCCCACCACGACCGTGAGCGAATGGCCGAGCGCGAAATAGAAGCCGACTGTCACAGGCCGTTTGCCGTCGTTCATCAGCTTGCGGGTCACGTTGTCGATCGCGGCGATGTGGTCGGCGTCCATTGCGTGGCGCAGGCCGAAGCTGTACGCGAGAAACGCCGTGCCGAGCAGCATGGGCGACGTGCGCAGCACGATAAGCGCCCAGGTCCACGCGAGAATATTGACGAGCGCCAGCGTGGCGTACATGGTGACGATGCGCGAGCGGCTTGACGCGTGAGGGCGAAGCGGTTCAGTGGCGAGGCTCATGGGTGTCTCCTTCGTGATTTTGCAGGTCGATGTGTGCAAACTGGCTCGCAGGGCGTGGCGCGAGTGCGCTCGTCAACTCCGCTGCGTCGAGCGTGCCGCTCGCCTCGATTACGTTCAGTAGCGCTTCGAAAAAGCGTTCGTAGTAGTCCCAGCGCGGCTGGTGCGCGCATTCGAGTGATTCCCAGCGGCCAATGGCTTCGATCAGGCACTGGCGGAAGTCCTCCCACTCGAAGCAGCCGGCCTTCGCCAGCGAAAGCGCAAGGCCAAACACGTCGCGCTCCCAGCGGTTCGTGAACAGCAGTTTGCCGTCGATGCGTGGCGGAGAGTCGGCGTGACCGAGCATCGACGCCGTGGCGTACTCCTCGAATCGAGTGAACATCGTCTGCTCCTACGCCTGCGGTGCGGCAACCAGTGCGACGCCCATCATCGACTCGGGCGTGACGAGCGCGGCGAGCGCATCTTCGCTCATGCCCTCCGTGTTCGCTGGACGCTCGGGCACGACAAACCAGCGGATCTGCGCGCTGCTGTCCCATACCTTAACGGCCTTCTCTTCCGGCACCACCACGCCGAACTCGCTGAGCACAGCGCGTGGCTCGCGCACGCCGCGCGCGCGGAACACCGGGTCCTTGTACCAGTAGGGCGGCAGGCCGAGCACCGGCCACGGGTAGCACGAGCACAGCGTGCAGATGATGAGGTTGTGCACATCGGCGCTGTTGGCCACCGCGGCCATGTGCTCGCCTTCCGCGCCCGTCATCCCGACGGGCAGGTCGAGTTCGGCGATCGCAGCGGGCGTGTCTTCGAGCAGGCGCGCCTTGTAGGCTGGATCGACCCATGCACGCGCAACGATTTTTGCGCCGTTGAAGGGGCCTGCCACGGTTTCGAAATGGCGCAGCACCGTATCGACCGAATCGCTGCCGATGATGCCCTTTTCGATCAGCAGCGCTTCGAGCGCGCGCACTTTCGCGGCGCTCGACGTTTCGCGGTCGTCAGAAAAAGCAAAAATATCGCTCATGTTTCTCTCCATTGTCGGTTGTGCGCGGAATCAGGCAACCGCTGCCACGTAGGCTTCGAACAGATCGGCGTAAATCGTCGTGTTGGCCTCGCTCTTGCCGGTGCCCCAGATGTCCACTGCCTCGAAGGCAATGCGATAGACCGGCATGGGTTCGCCGATGCCGTCCACGCCGGTCGAAACGAAATATGCGTAGGTGTCCGGATAAACGCGCTCTACAGTGCCCGTCTTATTGCGCAGATAACCCGGCAGACGCGTGTGATCGACGGCTTCGGGGTCCGCAACGCGCACGCGCTGGCCCACCTTGAAGCGCGCTGCCTTCCCGCTAGCGTGCCGAGGCGAATCGCCTTGCTGAAGGTATGCGTCGATCTGCGCGTCGAGCGCCGTGTTGGGCCGATGGGGCAGCGGGGAGTCAGGCTGGCTGCGGTAGAGCGCGGTCTTGTCGGCCAGCTCCTGTGCAGTGAGGTAGCCCGCGTCGATGAAAAACTGTGCAATGCCGCCAAGCCATTTCTCGTAGTAGCGGAACTTGAAGTATTCGAACGGTTGCATGCCCTCTGCACCGGTGCGCAGCGACGCCCATGTCCAGTCGCTGCGGAACGTGGTTGGCAGCGTCTTGATGGGATATCCCGGCAGCGCATTGTCGAGGTGCGCGCTCTCGGCCATCATGGCGGTGTGGATGCCGAAGATGCGCTGCTCCCACGGCTGGGCGAACACGCGCGTGTCCAGGTTGACGGGTCCGAGGTTTTCGAGTCCGCCGAGGTGGTGTTGGAGTTTCATTTGGAGTCCATATCGTTGAAAATGGATCGAGCCATTATGGAGAAGGGGAGACTCAGGGTATTGCCATAGGCGCGGTACCAACTGATGCCGAGGCGACACAACCCAGCAGACCGGCGCGCAACGCGTGCGCATCCAGGCCGCGGCCGATCGCGACGAAACGGCTTTCGCGCATTTCGTCGCGCGCCCATGCTTTGCCGAAGTGCGTATCCATCAGCATGTGGACACTGTGGAAATGGAGACGGCGCGTTTCGCCGTCGATGTTCAGCACGCCTTTCATGCGCAGCAAGGATAAGCCTTGCGCCTGCACAAGCTGGTTCGCCCAGCGGTTGAAACGCAGCGGGTCGAGTGCGCCGGGAATCACGAAACCGAAAGACTCGATGCTCGTATCGTGTTCGTGTTCGTGCTCGCCGTCATCGAGGATGTCCGGCTCGAGAGTGAGCAGATGGTCGACAGAGAACGTCTTCGTCGAGAGGAGCACGGGCACGTCGATCCGGGCGTGCGTCGCCAACTCGTGCGTCGCGGCCGGATTGAGCTGCCGCAGCGTTGCCTGCAGCGACTCAATCTGTTCGGGCGTAGCCGTATCGGCTTTGTTCACGACAATGCGATCGGCAAAGACGACCTGCTCGCGTGCGATGTCGTCGCTGAGCTGTGCTTGCGCGTGACACGCGTCGACGACCACCACCACGGATTCCAGATCGACGCGTTCGCGCACGTCGGGGTCGGCGAGAAACGTCTGCAGGACGGGCGCCGGGTCGGCGAGCCCCGAGGTCTCGACGAGCAGCCGTTCCAGCCCGTCGCCGAAGCGGTCGAGCAGCGCGAGCACACTCGTCACGAGGTCGGCGCGCACAGTGCAGCACACGCAGCCGTTGCTGATCTCCACAATGGCTTCTTCTTCGGCGACGATCATCTTGCCGTCGATACCCACTTCACCAAACTCGTTCACAACGATGCCGATTGGCATGGGCCGCGTGGCGTCGAGCACGTGATTGACGAGGGTGGTTTTGCCTGCGCCGAGAAAGCCGGTGATTACAGTCGTAGGGACCTTCCTGATCCGCATGGAAATCTCCGTGTCGGGTTTGCTGATATATCAAGAAAATAGCCAAGTTTCCGTGGCCTGAGAGGCTGGCGTCCTGTTTGGTCGCGACGACGGCTTGCGTCGCCAGTTCGGCTGTCCGGATTATTTCGAAAGGTGCCAGACGGCCACGCCTGCGCCGTTTAGATCGCGACTCGTCGCTCAGTTCGCGCCAACCGCACGCCTTGTGGTGAGCGCGCTCCCGGCGATTTCGGACACATAGCCGAATACCGCGCCGGTCACGAGCGCGGCGGCCGCGACGAGCGCAGGGTTCGCGAGTCCGGGCGTCGTGATCGGGCGGCCTGAGGCGACGGTCGTCCCAACGGTCGAGGCGAATCCCCAGACGATAGCGGGCAGCACGTCGAGCAGCCTGATTTTCGACGCCTGCACCATCGCCGCGCTGCCAACGCCCACGCACACTGCAATGGCCAGTGCCGTCTGGCTCGTGCCGTTGATGATGAGCAATGTGAGGGCACTGATGACCAGGCCGGCGAGGTTTGACGCGATGCTCTTGATGAAGCCCGCCGAGCCGCCGCCCAGCACGAAGAACGAAGCCCATGCGATGAACGTGACCCAGACCGGCACGGGGAGCACGGTGCCGGTCAACCAGGTGTCGACCACGGCGAGGAAGCCGATGCTGAGTGTGTATGCCTCGGATTGCTTCATTGCTCTCTCCTTGAACGAGTTGACGAAGGGCTCTTAACTGCCACGCGAACAATCTGTTAGCGATGTTCGGGCCGGTCTGGAGGCTCTGTCCGCATTCACGCCGCAATCGTCCGCTAGCGTCGTGAGGCGCGTCCGTCAATGTCGAGGTGGGCTGCCGCGGACAACCGCCGCCGCATGGCGGTAGTGATCAATCTTTCGAGAGAAGGGAGCGGGGCCGCGCGGCCTTGGTGCACACGTTCGCCTGTCCGGTGCGCAATGCATCGATCGGCAGCAGGCGCCAACGCCCGATTTGCCTGCAGCTCGCGCTGCGGCGGCATGAAGCGCCCGGCCACTTGAAGCAGGCACCAAGGCGGGTCAGCTTCCGAAGAAAATATTGCAATAGCTGGCAGGGCCGACGCACGAGGAGGACGTGCCGCTGGGCGCAGGCAAATGTGAGCCAGAAGCGGACATGCCGCTCATTGTCGTGCCGCCCATGGCTTCGTTTGCCAGAGACTGATTGTCCTGCGCGGCGATTTTGGCCTCGGCCGCCTGAATGTCCGCAGGATAGGTCGCATCATTGCCGATCGACGGGTTGTAGCCGGCTTGCTCGACGCGGACGAGATCCGCGTGCACTTCAGCCCGCGTGAGGTCCTGCGCAGAAGCGGCGCTGGCAAAACCCCCAAATGCCAATGTGAGTACCGAAAGTGCGATAGCAATACGTGAATTCATTTCGAACTCCTAAGTCAAAAGATGCGCTTGTTGAGAAGCGAAAAGGCTCGTTCCTCCGTGCTTCTCATACGTGCAAACGGCCGTGGGGGATCAATATTCCAGCATGAATCGAATTTCGTCTGGGGCGATAGCGGATAGCACGCCAGGCATGCCGGGGTCATGCCAGATAATTCTGCGCAAGTGGCAGCGCAAACCTGGAATAACGGCCATGCGTTTCATGTTCACGTAGATATGAACGCCCGCCGATCCACGCCGGTGCAAGGAGTCCGCCATGAGCAACGTGCTGTCCAACTGGATCGTGATTGGCTGCAATGCCTACGACGAATATACGTACGTGCCGTGGCTCAACCGGCATGTCTACCGGCGCACGGTGGCACTGAACCGCGTTTGTCTTCAATAGTGCCGTCCACGCTGTGGGGCGCTGCGACAGGAATCATGCTTTCGATCGGTACTGCACCCTCCGCGGGTTCAACATGCGATTCTCGCCGCGACTGATCGTCAAGTGACGACTTTCGTTGGATAATAGTATGAAAAACCAGCGAGAGAAGCATGAAAGGGAACATGAAAGGCACGGCGAAAGCCCAGCCGGCGGCCGAGTCGCGCCACCGCGTTACGCGAGGCAAGCGTGCTCCCGCAGCGGGGATGCAGGACAAGGAGGATGTGCAGGCGGACCGCGCAACTTCGGGCGATACCCACGCGAGGCACCCGAAGCAAACGATCGTGCGGCGCCTGCCGCGCACCGAGCGCCGGGCGCTCGTTCTTGCCAAGGCCGCCGACTACTTCTCCGAGCACGGGTTGGAGGCGCAGACAAGGGCTATCGCGGAAGTATGCGGCGTCTCCCAGCGCTTGCTCTACAGCTTGTTTCCGAGCAAGGCAGCGCTGATCGAAGAAGTTTACAACCATGAAATAGCCGGCCTGTTCAAGGCGATCTGGTTCGTCAATCTCAAGGATCGGGGCGTGCCAATTGAGGCACGTTTGATCGCTTTCTATCGCGAATACTACGAGACGCTGCTCACGCGCCGGTGGTTGCGGCTGTTCCTCTTTTCGTCACTGGCTGGCCTGAGCATGGCGCCGGCATACTCGAACGCAGTCATTTCCCATGCACTCGAGATTGTCGTGACAGAGGCCGCTCATGAAGCAGGGCGATCGGTCCCGCCAACTATCGACGGACTCAAGGAGGTCGGCTGGATCTTGCACGGCGCCATTTCGCACCTTGCGATCCGTCGCCGCATCTATGGTCACGACGACGCGATGCCGGTGGAAGACGTTATCGCAATGACGGTGCGCGCGTTTCTGGCGAGCGTTCCGGCACTTCTTCCGCCGCTCCCGCCTGCCTGACTCTCGAAGCTCGAACGGCGCTGGCGATTCAGTGCCGTTCTTCCGCACGCCTGGCTGCGGCCCTAAACAAACTTCACATCTCCATCAGGGTGCGCAAGCGCGCGCCCTTTTGCACTCACATTCGGCGGTTTCCACGATCCCGCCGCGCGTGCAGCTGTCCGTTGCATAAGTCGTCAGTTGACGACTTATGCAATTGGGAATATTGTTCGTCTGAAGCATCGCTAATGATTGACGCGGCGAAACAGCCAATTTAATCGAGTGAAAGGTCGTAGGAATGTTGTCGTCATTTGACGATTTGCGTTCTGAAAGGCACAAATAGATTCCGTCTGGCATGGCTGAAGTGCCGCAAACGAGTTCATGAAACCATCTGTCTTTTCCTATCATCGGCCGGGCACGCTCGGCGAAGCGCTGGTGTTGCTCGCCGAGCACGGCTTCGACGCGAAGGTGATCGCCGGGGGGCAGTCGCTCGTGCCGATGATGAACATGCGCCTCGCGCAACCCGCGCACGTCATTGACCTGAACGCGCTCGAGGAACTCACCGGTATCGCGCGCTCCGCTGACACGCTGTCGATCGGCGCGCTGACTCGCCATCACGAACTGGCGACGAACCGGCTCGTGAGAGACGCTTGTCCGCTTCTTGCGCAAGCCGCAGGCACGATCGGTCACTTCGCGATCCGCCAGCGGGGCACGCTCGGCGGGAGCATGGCGAATGCGGACCCGGCGGCCCAGTTGCCGTTGATCGCACGCACCTTGAGTGCACGAATCAAGGTGGCCGCGAATGGAGGCACGCGCGAAATCGAGGCGACTGACTTCCTGCTCGCGACCATGACTACCTCGCTCGATGCGGACGAGATCGTCACCGCCGTTGACTTCCCGTGTGCGCGGCCCGGCGAAAAACAGGGATTCGAGCTATTTAGCCGCCGTCAAGGCGACTTCGCGATCGCTGCCTGCGCGGTGACAGCAGTGGTCGAGGCAGGGCGCCTGAGCGCATTGCGCATCGGCATCGGTGGCGTGAGCGACGTGCCGTTCACGCTCAACGAAGTGGCGGCCGATTTTGAAGGCGCTCTCGCGGACGCTGCCACGGTTGCGCGTATCGGCAAGCGTGCGGCAGCGGCGGTCGAGCCTGCCGACCATCCGCAGATCAGCGCCGCGTACCGGCGCGATCTTGTCGAGGCGTTGACCGCGCGCGCACTCGCGCGCGCATGCGGAATTGACGCGCATAGCCCCGCGCATAACACTTGAAACGGCCATGGAAACGAAGCTGATCCATTTCGAAGTCAACGGCACGCGGCATGCGGTGCATTGCGAATCCCGCAAACTCCTCTCGGACGCATTGCGCGAAGATTGCCGGTTGACCGGCACGCATGTGGGCTGCGAACACGGCGTCTGCGGCGCATGCACGGTGCAGATCGACGGACAGCTTGCGCGAGCGTGCCTGACGTTCGCCGTGCAGGCGCAAGAAGCGCGCATCACAACGATCGAAGGCATGGCGGCCGGCGCGCGGCTCTCGGTGCTTCAGCAGGCCTTCCACGAGCGGCACGCGTTGCAGTGTGGCTTTTGCACCCCCGGCATCGTGATGACGTTCGACGCCTATCTGCGCGAGAATCCGCAGCCATCCGCAGCCGAGGTCCGCGACGTGCTCTCCGGCAATCTATGCCGGTGCACCGGCTATCAGAACATCGTGCGCGCGGTGCTGTTGGCGGCCGAACGCCTGCGTGGGGAGGCCGCCGATGTCTGAGAGTGCATTTCGCTACCTGAACCGGCCCGCGCGCCGCACCGAGGACTATCGACTGTTGACCGGCCTCGGCCGCTATGTCGACGACATCGACATTCCCGGCGCGCTGCACGCCTGCTTTGTCCGCTCGCCCCACGCGCATGCACGCATCGCGTCAATCGATACGAGCGAAGCGCTTGCGATGCCGGGCGTAATCGCAGTTGTCACCGGCAGCGATCTCGTGCAATGGACACGGCCTTTGCGCATGGCGCCGCCGATCGAGGGCTTGCTTCCTGTCGAGGTAGACGCACTCCCGACCGAGGTGGTGCGCTTCCACGGCGATCCCGTAGCGTGCGTCGTAGCGATGGATCGTTATGCGGCCGAGGATGCGGCGGAAAAGGTCTACGTGGAGTTCGACCCGCTGCCGGCCGTGTCCGACATGTGGCGGGCGCTGGAAGCGGATGCGCCTCAGGTAGACCCGATGGTTCCCGGCAATCTGATTTCGCACCAGACCTTTGCGCATGGCGATCCGGGTGAGGCCGAGCGCACCGCCTACCGCGTCGTCGAGGCGACCTTCTCACAGGCGCGCCAGACTCACGTGCCAATCGAGACGCGGGGTTGCGCTGCGGTCTGGGACCGGGGCCGCGAACATCTGACGTTCCATATCGGCTCGCAGGTACCCCATCCGTTGCGTACGCAACTGGCTGCGCGTCTCGCGCTCGACGAATCCCAGGTCACAGTGATCTCACCGGACGTGGGCGGCGCATTTGGACAGAAGATCGCCCTGTATCGCGAGGAACTCGTCGTGGCCGCGCTGGCTCGCCATCTTGGCCGGCCTGTGCGTTGGCGAGAGGACCGGCTCGAGAACCTGAGTGCGGCCGCGAATTCGCGCGAGGACTTTTGCCGCACGCGGGCAGCCGTCGACGAGCGAGGAACCTTGCTGTCGTTGACGCTCGAAATGCGCGAGGACTTCGGGGCGTATTGCTTCTTCCCCGCGAATTATCTTGCGCGCGTGGTCGCAATGATATTGAGCGGCCCATACCGGCTTGAGCACTACGCGTTCGACGTCAAGGTCGTGCTCAGCCACAAATGCGGCAACGCTCCGATGCGCGCGCCGATGTCGATCACGAGTTGGGTGATGGACGGGACGATCGAGGCAATAGCGCGAACGCTGTGCCTCGACCCCGTCGAGGTGCGGCGCCGCAACCTCATCAAGCCGCAGGAGCTGCCCTGGCGGACACCGACGGGAGAACTGCTGTCCGACATCACGCCCACCGAAACTTTCGAGGCGCTCGTGCGTGCCATCGGCTACGAGGGCTTTCGCGCACGGCAGCGCGAAGCGCGCGCCAAAGGGCGCCATTTGGGGCTTGGCCTGTGCAATGTCGTCGAACCGACGACCTACGGCTCGAAGTTCTACAAGGCGGCCGGCATACCCGGGTCGGGACACGAAGCCAGCTGGATACGGATTGAGCCGACTGGAGTCGTCAACGCGTCACTCGGGCTGGGGCCGACCGGACAGGGCTACGAAAGCGCGATGGCGAACGCGGTTGCCGAGGGTCTCGGCGTCGACCCCTCGCGCGTGATGATCCATATGGGACACACGGACGTTGCGCCATACGGCATGGGAAGCCGCGGAGCGCGCAGCGCGACGGCCGGCGGCGGGGCGTTGTTCCTTTGCGCGCAGCAGGCTCGGCGCAAAGTCCTCGCAATCGCAGCTGCCCGGCTCGGCGAACCCGTTGATGCGCTTCGGCTCGTGGACGGCTGCGTCGAACGCCGGTGCGGCGAGAACTGGCTGGAAACAGGCGTGACATTGGCCGACATCGCGCGCCAGGCCTATCTGGACCCGACCTCATTGCCCGACGGATTGACGCCAGGCCTCGAGTTTCATCTGACGTACGACCCGCCGGCGATGACGTACTCCAACTCTGCGCATGCGTGCGAAGTCGAGCTCGACATTGCGACCGGTGCGTTGACCCTCGTGCGTTATGTGGTCGCTGAAGATTGCGGGACGTTGCTGAACCCGACAGTGGTGGAGGGCCAGCAACACGGCGCGATCGCGATGGGCCTGTCGGGTGCATTGTTCGAGCAGGTGATTTACGACGAAGCCGGGCAGAACACCACCGGATCGCTTGCGGAATATCTGATTGCGACCTCGGCCGAGTTGCCCGATATCGAAATCATCGCGATGCATACACCGAGCCGCTCGACCGCAGCCGGAATCAAGGGCATGGCTGAAGGCGGCGTCATGGGCGCGATCGGCGCCGTCACGAATGCACTCAATGATGCGATGTCGCCATTCGGCGTGGTCGCCGACCGGCACCCGCTGTCGCCGATGTTCATACGCGAGCTGTTGCGTGACTCAATATGACTGGACGAAACGATATGAAAGAAGGCGTGACATTGCCGGCTGTTGGATTCATCGGCCTCGGCATCATGGGTGGCGCGATGGCTAGCAGGCTGATCGCGGCGGGCTATTCGCTGCATCTGTACAACCGTTCACGTGAGAAGGCCGAGCCGCTTGTGGCGTCCGGCGCTCAATGGCACGACACACCGGGCTCCGTTGCGGTGGCATCCGACGTCGTCGTGACAATCGTTGGCATGCCTGATGATGTGCGCGCGCTGTACCTCGGTAGCGATGGTTTGATTGAGCACGCGCGGCCGGGCACGGTGCTGGTCGATATGACGACTTCCAGCCCCGCACTGGCGCGCGAGATTGCCGGCAAAGGCGCCGCGCGCGGTGTCGAAGTGCTCGACGCACCCGTATCTGGCGGAGACGTCGGCGCGCGCGATGGCCGCCTCGCAATCATGGTTGGCGGAAGGGCCGAGACGCTGGCGCGCGTCGAGCCGATCCTGCGCCACCTGGGTGCGAATGTCGTGCTGCAAGGCGGCCCGGGTGCAGGCCAGCACACCAAGCTGTGCAATCAGATTGTGATCGCTTCGACGCTCCTCGGCGTTTGCGAGGGTCTTGCGTACGCGGCACGCGCAGGGCTCGATCCACAGACGGTCCTCAACTCGATCGGCGGCGGTGCCGCGGGTAGCTTCCAGTTGAACAATCTCGGGCCGCGCATCGTGCGTGGGGACTATGCACCGGGCTTCATGATCGAACACTTCATCAAGGACATGCGCATAGCGGCCGAGGAAGCGGCACTGATGGGGCGGGAATTGCCGGGCCTGGAACTCGTACGCTCGATGTTCCGGCGTCTCGCCGACGCCGGCCACGCGCGCTCGGGAACCCATGCGCTGTCCAGAATGTATGACACGGAGCCGCTCAAATGAAGTTGACCGACATGTGCATGCTGCCTGTGCGCCCGGCTGCGGTCTGGGCGGCACTGAATGATCCACGCGTTCTGGAGGCCGTGCTTCCCGGCTGCGAGTCGCTGCACATGGTCGATGAACGTCATTTCGAAGCGAAAGTGCAAGCGCGAGTCGGGCCGGTAAGCGCGACCTTTCGCGGTGCCGTCGAACTGACCGATCTGGAGCCGCCGCATGCCTATACGATTATCGGCCACGGAAATGCGGGCGCGGCGGGCTTCGCGAAGGTCAATGCACGCGTGAGGCTGGAGGCGCAGGGCGACGCGACGCTGCTGATCTACGATGCCGATGTCGAAGTGGGAGGGAAATTGATGAGCGTTGGCGCTCGCCTGATCCAGTCGGCCGCGGCGAGGCAACTCGAAGCGTTTTTCGACGCGTTTCGCGCGCACATCGAACAAGGCGCCGTGAGGGACTCATCGGTCCAATACCCAGCGCTTGACGGGATGGCCGCGTTGCCTGCGGCGTCGCACGACGCCGCTGCCGTCGAACAAGCACGAACGACCACTACAGCGTGTGCGGATCCGCGCAGCGGCGTTGGGTCGAGTACTACGAGCACGCCCCGTACAGCGTGGGCGAATTACGTTGTGACGGGCGTGGCGGCTGGTGTGGCCGGTCTGGTGATCGGCTTCGTACTCGCACACGGGTTTTGAGCAGGTCGCGAGCGTGACGTGAACGCGCGATGTTGGCACGCCCCCAGCCCGCTCGCGTCTTTCAGGAGAATTAAACATGTTGGTTGAAATGCGCACATACCAGATTGTGCCCGGTAAGGTCGCCGAATTTCTCACCTTTTATGAACGCAATGGACTCCACATCATCTCGCTGTATGCGCGACTGCAAGGGTGCTGGACAAAGGAGTCAGGCACGCTGAACTCCGTTGTGTTCTGCTGGGCTTACGACAGTTACGCGCATCGCGCCGAGCAACGTTCAAAACTCGCATGCGATCCAGAGTGGCTGGCATTTACGCCGCGCATGTTGCCTTATCTCGTGCATCAAGAGTCGGTGTTTCTCGCGCCGGCGCCGTTTAGTCCGGCAGTGTGAACACACGGGGATGAGCACATCATGACATTCATAGTTGATACAAATGAAACGGTGGTTGATGCCGATCTGGTCGCCGACATGAAATCGTGGCGGCAAAAATTGCACGCGCACCCCGAAACGGCGTTCGAGGAAGTATCGACTGCGACGCTGGTGGCATCGGTGTTGCGGGATCTCGGTTACGACGTGTCCGAAAGAGTCGGCAAAACAGGCGTGGTCGGCACGCTTGAACGCGGCAACGGCCCCGCGCTCGCGTTGCGGGCAGACATGGATGCGCTGCCGATGATCGAACTCAACGACTATGCTCATCGATCGCGCAATCCCGGCAAGATGCACGCGTGTGGGCACGACGGTCACACGGCGATGCTACTGGGCGCCGCGGCGCTGCTCAAGCGCGACGAGGACTGGAGCGGCACGGTTCACCTGATCTTCCAGCCAGCCGAGGAAGTGGCGGGTGGCGGCAAGGTAATGATCGAGGATGGCTTGTTCGAGCGCTTCCCTTGCGATGCCGTCTTCGGAATGCACAACTGGCCCGGACTGCCATTGGGCGCATTCGCAATCAACGACTCGGCGATGATGGCGTCCTTCGACACGTTCGAGATTAACGTTGCAGGCAAGGGTTCGCATGCCGCGATGCCGGAGGAGGGAATCGATGCGCTCGTTTGTGCGAGCCACATTGTCGTCGCGCTTCAATCGATTGTGAGCCGGCGGTTGTCGCCTAAAGAGTCCGCCGTGGTCAGTGTCACACAGATCCATGGCGGCGAGTCGTGGAACGTCCTGCCCGATCGTGCCGTGATACGCGGTACCGTTCGCTGCCTGTCGAGCGAAGTTCAGGCGAAGATCTGCGCTTTGCTGGAGGAAATCAGCACGACGACCGCCACGGCACACGGCGCGCGCGCATCCTTCGTGTACCACGAAGGCTACCCGGCGACCGTCAACGCAGCACGTGCCACACGGGTCGCTCTCTGCGCCGCGCGCAGGACCGTTGGCAACGAATCCGTGGTCTTCGGCTGCCAGCCGTCAATGGCGTCGGAAGACTTCGCGTATATGGCGCGGGAGAAGCCGGGCGCATACATCTGGATTGGCGTAGATGGCGAAACCGCGAGTGCGCCCCTCCACAACCCCTATTACGACTTCAACGACGACGCGCTTGCCATCGGCGCGGCGTATTGGGTCAACGTCGTAAAGGCGTTTGCCGATGCGGCATGAAGGAAAAGGACCCACCACTCGCGTTGCCCCCTGTAATCGCCGCTCGGCGCATGCAAGCAGTCAAATCGATTTAAGGATCAGTGAATCAATGGAACATTTTACTTACCACAACCCCACGAGAATCATCTTTGGCGAAGGCCAGATTGCTGCGCTCGACGCGGAGATCCCGCGCGACGCAACCGTGCTGATTACGAGTGGTGGCGGCAGCATCAAACGCAACGGAGTCCTCGAGGAAGTGGAAGACGCACTCGGTGAACGAAAGCACTTCGTATTCGAAGGTATCGAGCCGAACCCCACGTATGAAACACTCATGAAAGCCGTCGCGCTTGCCCGCGAAAAAAAGGTCGATTTCCTGCTCGCGGTGGGCGGCGGATCGGTCATCGACGGAACGAAATTCATCGCGGCGGCGCTCAAATTCGACGGCGAGGCCTGGGACATCCTTGCGAAGCAGGTACCGGTGCACGATGCGGTGCCGTTCGGTTGTGTCTTGACGCTGCCGGCCACAGGCTCCGAAATGAACAACGGAGGCGTGATCAGCCATCGCGCGAAAGGGGACAAGCTGCCGTTTCGCAGCGATGCGACCTATCCGCGTTTTTCAGTGCTCGACCCGACGACGACCTTTTCGCTGCCGCCGAGGCAGATCGCGAACGGCGTGGTGGACGCATTTGTCCACGTCGTCGAGCAATACCTTACCTATCCGGTTCAAGCGAAGGTGCAGGATCGCTTTGCCGAAGGTCTGTTGCTCACGTTGAAGGAGGTGGGCCCAGAAGCCATGGCGAATCCCCACGACTACGACGTGCGAGCCAATGTCATGTGGGCGGCCACGCTTGCACTGAACGGGCTGATCGGGGCGGGCGTGCCGCAAGACTGGGCCACGCACATGCTGGGTCACGAAATCACCGCGCTTCACGGGCTCGACCACGCGCAAACGCTGGCAATCGTGCTGCCTGCCATGCTCGAGGTGCGCAGGGAGGAGAAGCGGTACAAGCTGCTTCAATACGCCGAGCGTGTCTGGAATATCAGGGATGGGAGTGAGGACGACCGCATCACCGCGGCGATTGGCGCGACGCGTGAGTTCTTTGAACGTATGACCGTCAAGACGCACTTGAGCGATTACCAGATTGACGGCAGTTCGCTCGAGCCCTTGATCGCCAAGCTGATGGAGCACGGCATGACGGCGCTGGGAGAACACGGAGATATCACTCCAGAAGTAAGCCGACGTGTCTATCAGCTCGCGGCGTAAAGCTGCCACGTTTAACCGATTACTGGAATTGTCATGAGAATTGGATTTATTGGCCTTGGATCGATGGGCTCAGCGATTGCAAAGAATCTCGTCGAATCCGGGCATGACGTGCACGTATTTAACAGGAGTCCCGAGCGCACCGAGTCGTTGCGTCAGGCCGGAGCAAATGTGGCGGCCTCGCCTGCGCAGGCAGCCTGGTTGGCGGATGTCGTGTTTTCCATGGTGGCCGACGATGCGGCGCTCACCGCCGTCACTCGCGGCGAGACTGGCATTGCGTCGGGAATGCGGCCTGGTGCCATACATATCTCGATGAGCACGATCAGCGTGGCTGCAGCGCGCGAGCTTGCCGATTTTCATCGCCAGGCAGGGTTCGGGTTCGTTTCGGCTCCCGTATTCGGCAGGCCCGACGCGGCAGCGGCGCGCAAGCTCTTCATCATGGCGGCCGGCGCAGACGAGCATCTGAAGGTCGCAGTGCCATTGCTCGAACAGCTCGGCCAGTCGGTGGGGATTGTTGGCACCGACCCGTCTCACGCTAATCTGGTGAAGCTGATTGGCAATTTCATGCTCTCCGGCATTATCGAAATGCTTGGGGAGGCGTGCGCGGTCGCTGCAAAGGCGGGCATCGAACCGTCGCACCTCGTCGAATTGCTGACCAATACGCCCTTTAACTCACCAGCTTTCAGGATTTACGGATCGTTGATCGCAAAACGCCAATTTCAACCAGCCGCATTCGCACTGCCTCTCGGTCAGAAAGACAATCGTCTGATCATGGCTGCCGCGGAGGCACTTGGCGTCCCGATGCCCCTTGCCAACCTTGTTCACGATCGCTTCGTCACGTTGCGCGCGCAGGGCTATGGCGCGGAGCATGACTGGGCCGCGGTTGGCCTCTGCGCACAACTGGATGCGGGGCTCGGCCGTATGCCCGAGGGCGTCTGACCGCACACCGGCCGTCGGTGTCGAAAGGGTCGCGGCGCAGTTGCTCTGCGCTCCGCGACGCACGATTGCGATGTTTCAAAGGAATTTCAAATGATTGACCTGCGTAGTGATACCGTCACTCGTCCCAGCACGGCGATGCTGGCTGCCATGAGTGCTGCCGAAACTGGCGACGACGTGTGGGGCGACGACCCGTCCGTCCTGCGCCTTCAGACCGCCGTCGCCGAACGCGCCGGCAAGGAAGCGGGCCTGTTCTTTCCAAGCGGCACGCAGGCCAATCTCGCCGCGCTGATGGCGCATTGCGAGCGCGGTGACGAGTACCTCGTCGGCCAACTCGCTCACACATACAAGTACGAAGGCGGTGGCGCGGCGGTGCTGGGCAGCATTCAGCCGCAGCCGATTGAGAATGCAACTGACGGCACCCTGCCCATCGACAAGATAGTCGCCGCGATCAAGCCAATCGACGATCATTTCGCGCGCACGCGCCTGCTGGCGCTCGAGAACACGATTGGCGGCAAGGTGCTCCCGCAGGAATACGTGATGCAAGCCACTGCGCTTGCGAAGAGCAGGGGACTGGCGACGCACCTGGACGGCGCACGCGTGTTCAACGCGGCCATCGAGTCGGGACGGCCGCTCGCCGAGTTGGGTGCGCCTTTCGATTCGATCTCGATCTGTTTTTCGAAAGGACTGGCAGCGCCGGTCGGTTCGGTGCTTGTGGGCAGCGGTGCGCTCATCGAGCGTTCGCGTCGCTGGCGCAAGATGCTCGGCGGCGGCATGCGCCAGTCGGGCGTTCTGGCGGCAGCCTGCCTTTATGCGCTGCAGCACAATGTCGAGCGCCTCGACGAGGATCACAGGAACGCCGAGTATCTTGCGCGCGAGCTTGGGGAAGTCGAAGAGATGCGCGTGCAGTCGCAGGCGACCAACATGGTGTTCGTGCAGATTCCCGAGACACATTGCGCAGCACTTGAGATGTGGCTCAAGGAGCGCGGTATCCTGACGCAGATGTTGTACGCATCGCGCTTTGTCACGCACCGGGACGTCACGCGCGCCGATATCGATACGTTTGTCGACGCCGTGAAGCGCTATTTCGCGCGCTAAAGGTCACGCGTACTTCGGGCCGTAGGTCTGGCCTTCTCAAGTGCAGCGATAGTCGACACGTTGCCTTGCTGTGCTGCGACCTGTATTGCAGTGCTCCCGAGCGCGTCGACATGCTCGGGATTCGCTCCGCGCGCGCCGAGTTACGGCACCAGATCGGCCCGTCCGAACAGCGCCGCAAATAAAGCGCCGTTCAATCTGGCCAGGCGGCCCAGACTGCCGCCAATTCATTCTGATTGTTAGTTATCCGAACGTTGTGAGGAAAGCGTTTTCACACGGGGTAAATCGGCATGCGTTGCACCTGAAAGACGGGTGCCGTAATCAGCGTCGACCTTGTAGAAGTACGAGAGGGTCGTGCACTTTTTCGCATCGTTATCCACGTCTCAAAACGCAGATCAATCAGACGAACGCTGCCACGTCGTGTCCAATTGAAAATTGAAATGACGGCAATAGTTGTGTGTGCATCGAATCTGTAACGTTCTCACATATGCGATTAAGAATGACGAATTTGTAATCGGGGAGACAGATTGCAGTCGGAAATAGAGTTGCAGAATGCATGTAACGCGAACTGTTTGGCGGTGCGCTCTTCGCCTCTGGTGAGCAGACCCAGTCCGTTGATTGCCGCAGACGTGTCCGAGCAGCGCAAATGACTTCTCCTGCCAGTGACAACGATTGCCATGAAGCGACTCTTATTTGCCCTGATGCTTTCAACTTCTCTGAGTGCATGCGCGAGCGAAGCGCACGCGCTTGGTGCCCGCTCACACAATCTTGCGTCGACGAAAGTTCTGGTCGACTACGCGGGAAAGCCCTGCGGGAATCAGAACGTCCACGTCAAAGCACCTGTGTGTCTTTTTCCGCGTTACGAGTGATTCGCCCTGCGAGCCACTCGCATTCGCGTTATAGGGAGCAGATGACCAAGTCGTCATCGAAAGTCCAGTTCTCCGACAGGACGCTCACCTATAGTGGACTTACCGGACTGTATTTCGAGATCAGATCATGAAGTTGCCCAAACGGATCGTTTTATTCCTCGTGTCTCCGTGCATCGCCTACGGAGTAGTGGGCCATGCGTTTGCGGACCAGGACAATCCGGCGCCGATGTCGTCATCCACCGCCTTGCAACGCAGCCCCGATGAGTTGCAACAACTCGTCGCGCCCATTGCGCTGTATCCCGATACGCTGGTTGCACAGATCCTTGCGGCAGCAACTCACCTCGCGGAGGTGGTCTCGGCGAACCGCTGGATGCAAACGCATTCGCAACTGAAAGGCGACGAACTGGCCGCCCAGGTGGATCAGCAGTACTGGGATGCCAGCGTCAAGGCGCTCACCGAATTTCCGGCGGTGTTGAGTAACATGGATGAGAACGTGGTCTGGACATCGTCGCTTGGCGATGCATACCTGAGCCAGCCGCAGCAGGTGATGGCCGCCATACAGGCGTTGCGTCAGCGGGCGCGGGCGGCGGGCAACCTTCAGGCCAACGCACAGCAAACGGTCACGTCCGACGGGGACCTGATCAGCATCGCGCCGGCCGCACCCGACGTCGTGTACGTGCCCGAATACGACCCATCGCTCGTCTATGGCGCGCCGGTGGCGGCATGGCCAGGCTGGTATCCGTACACGAGCCTCTACCTGGGCGGCCCGGGGATCGTGTTCGGTACTGGATGCGAATTGGGGTACTCCGGTGGCTACGGATGGGGTTGGCACCACTGGAGTCCGGACTGGCATCGCCGGACGGTGACGTTCCATCACAGCCCATATGTGTGGCACGATCGCAGTCTCGCGGACGTCGAGCGTGAGTTGCATGGCCGCGACAGTTTCAATCATCCCATGGATTCATTGGGCCAGCAGGGATCTTTCGGTGACCACGGCCTGTATGGCCAGCATGGACCATCCGGCGAACATGGCGTGTACTCCGGGCACGAATCTTTCGTCGGGCCGACCACGCCTATTCGTTCGGCGCCCTTGCAGGCGGGCGTGCAACCCCACGCGATATTGGGGGCCGGTCGTGGCCGCTTTGGGGGCGTCCATCAGACAGGCTTCGGCCACGCGGCATTCGGCGCAGGACGTTCAGGCTTGAGCGCCATGGGACATTTCGGGGGCGGCGATTCGGGCGCGGGTGCGCATGGCGGAAGCGGCCGCGGATAGCGCGAATCGTGAAATCGTTCCATGAGATCGTTGCTGCCACATCCGCGCTGGCAGTTCAACGCGCGAGCGAACGGCTGTGAGATCAAAGAGGACTACGATGCGAATCGTTGCCGCGCCTGCTCGAGCTCTTCCATGTGCGTTTCGACCCAGTCCCACATTCCGCAGATCTTCTCCAGGAGGCTCCGGCCAAGCGGAGTTAGCGTGTAGTCGACGTGTGGCGGTATGACCGGATGAACGTAGCGTGTAAGGAGGCCGGTACGCTCGAGTTGGCGCAACGTTTTCGTCAGCATTTTCGGGCTGATCCCGGAAATCCCGTCGCGTAGCTCTGAAAAGCGCATCTTGCCGCGCGTGCCCAGTGCGTCGATCACAAGAATGGTCCACTTGTCGGCAATCTGTTCGATCAGCGCCCGCGCGAGAGCGTCGGCTTTCTGCCGGGGATTGCTATCCGCGAGATACGTGTCGTGGCAATGTGTTTCCGTGGCGTATCGCAAAGCTTTCAGCCCCTTATGTGCATGCGTTCATTGCCGCTGTCAGCGGTTGTACGCGGTGTCGCGTTCTAGTCGCAACGCACGATCTCAACCCAATTCGCGCCGCTGCCTCCGCGAGTGCGTGAGTGCGGTGTCAGCGCGCCAGACTTCGCATCGATCCCGTAAAGAGAGACTTGCGTGGATCTTTCTCCGCATACAAGAAGAAAGCGGCCGGAAGGGTCGATGGAGAAACCACGAGGTTGTGCCTCCGTTTCGAAGGCGCCAGCTTGCTCGAGTGCTCCGTTGGGCGTGACATGCAAAGCGAAAATTCGGTTAGTCGTGCGCTCCGAAATGTAGACGAATTGTCCGTCGGGGCGTACGTGAATGTCGGCGGCCCAGATCAGCGACGTGAGAGCCGCGGGATCGGGTTGGGGATCGGTAGCTGGCGGGCGCACAAAGCCATCGAACATGTGCGCAAGTGCATGGGGTCGCGCAGATACACTGTGAAGCATCAGCTTTCCGCTATCGCCAACGCGTCGAAACACGGCGACGGTCGCACGAAATTCGCTCAGGACGTAGAGCCAATTACCGTCCGGCGAAAGACGCATATGACGCGGGCCGAAGCCTCGGTCGAGCGTTACCGTCTCGATCATGCCAAGCGGTTGTGCCGTGTTCTCGTTGATCGAACAGCACAGGATTTCGTCGTTTGCCAGCGACGTGACATAGGCGAAGCGATTATCGTCCGTCACGACCACCGAGTGTGCATTGCGCACGCCGCGCAGCGTTTGCACTGGCTTTGGATCGCCGCGATCGAGGCGTGCGACGCTATACACAACGACTTCATGGCTGCCGTATGCCGCGCCGAACAGGAAGCGGCCTGTGCGATCGACCGCGAGCGCAACGAGACTCGCATCGATTGCAACCCGATAGTCCGTCGTAAGACGGCCGGCGAGCGTGTCGAGCGTGCATTTCACGAGCGATGGCGCGGCGCCGCGCGTGGCCGCGAAAACGGTTTGCCGGTCGGCGCTGATCGCGAGCGGCATGACGTGCGCGCCGACCCGATGCCGTTCGCCCGCGCGCAAGGTGGGTGCTGAAGCGCCGAACCCATAGGTCGAAATGTCGGCGTCTTCGGAGTTCGAGACTAGTGCGATGCAGTTTTCCAGCATGTCCTTGACGCTCTATGTATGAGTGGCCGCCGGCAACCACCCGATAACAGCAGATAGCGCGAATCCATTCGCCCGCTATCAGTCGATCTCTTCTACCGTGCCGGCGAATTCCACGAGACAGCCGAAGCCGCCATGGAAGAGCGCTTCGCGCTCATCTTCCTGCGCGCCTGTCGAGACGATCTCGCTTGCATAGCGCTCTGCATCGTCCTGAGGCCGGTAGCCAAGCAGGCGCGCGTTCGAGTTGTCCCAACGATTGCGCGCATTGTTGGAGACACCGTAGGCGACAACGAAGTGATAGTCCGGGTGGTCGATTGCGCGCTGCACAAGCTGGACCGTGTCGCGATGACTGATCCAGGTGTAGAGGTGGCGCGGCGCGGTGGGTTTGTCGTCTGGGCGGAATGACCCAATACGCAGGCAGGCGACCGAAAGCCCGTACTTGTCGGCATAGAGTCGCCCGACCGCCTCGCCGAAAACCTTCGAGACGCCGTACCGGCTGTCGGGCCGGGGTGTGACCTGATCGTCGATCATGCGGTCGCGGCGGTGAAACCCCACTGCGTGATTCGAGCTTGCAAAGATGACGCGCTTCACGCCGGCAACGCGGGCCGCTTCGAAGACGTTGTAGCAGCCTTCGATGTTCATCCGGTGGATACGCTCCCACGTGTCTTCATCGGCGATACCGGCGAGGTGAACGACACAGTCGATGCCTTCCATCGCATGCGCGAGCTGAGCCGGGTCGGTAATGTCAACCTTCACGATTTCCTCGCCGGCTTGCGCGGGCGCTTGTGCCGCGATGTCGGCAAGCCTGATGAGCGGGTAGCGGCTCTTCAGTCCCTCTCGCAACACGCGGCCGATGTGCCCGGCCGATCCGGTAATCAACACTCGCTTCATATCAATTCTCCTGACTCAATGACGTTGCTGCGATCCGTTTCTCAACAGCGCAACGCAAACTTGAAGATCGGTTGCCGCGAGCCCTATTGCTTCTCTTTCGCGCCGACGGTTGCGGCGTTGCGGCGGTGATAGGCCTCGAGGTAAGCGTCGCGCGCGGGGACCAGATGCTCACGGCACAGCTCGACTAGTTTGAGCTGGTCCTCGCCTGCGAGCGCTTCGAGCATCGCGTGGTGCTCGGTACGCGCCTTTTCGAGGTAGTGCGGAAATAGCAGCGACGCCGAACGAATGGGATGCGTGCGCCGCTCGTACTCGCGAATCGCCTCGGTCAGCGCCTGATTGTCGGAAAGCGCAAACAGTGCGTGGTGAAAATCCATATTCGCGCGGAACACGTCGCGGAGGTTGCCGGCTTGCGCGGCCGTATCGTGCGCCTTCTGGATTTCGACAAGCTCGGCCAGTTGCTCAGGCGCGACTGGCAGCGCGATGCGTTGCGCCGCATTCGTCTCGAGTATTTCGCGAACCGAATACAGCTCCATCACTTCGCGCGGCGAGTACGACTTCACGAGCGCGCCCACGTTCTTGCGGCGTTCGATGAGACCGCGCTGCTCGAGCTCGGCGAGCACGAGGCGCGCTACGTGGCGCTTGAGCGCGAAGCGCTCGCACAGTTCGTCTTCCACGAGCCGTTCGCGCGGATGCAGCACGCCAAGCACGATCTCCTCTTCGAGCGTGTCGGAGACGCGCGCAACGTTCATGTCGATATCGCGGTCGCGCACGGCAGGCTGCGTTTGCGCACGGGTTTTCTGGGGAGTAGAGATGCTTTTCATGTCAGCAGATTCGGTTACGAAACCCGGGTGAACTCGCAGGAGGCGAGCAGTATATCGGCAATTCTGCCCACGGATTCTCGCTCGCAGCGCGCCAACGGTGCGCGCCGCACCGCGCAATCGATGGTGGAGTCGCATTACGTCTTCAACCTCGTGGCTTCGGCACTTTCGCTGTCATTTCCGCGGCCGCGAGGAAGTCGAAGTCGCAGCCCTGGTCCGCTTGCGTAATCGAGGTGAGGAACAGTTTGCGGTAGCCGCGCGCCGCCGGATCCTGCGTGCGGGGCGCCAGTTTCTGCGCGCGCCGCGCGAGTTCCTCCTCGCTCACGAGCACATCGATCGAGCGATTCGCGACGCTCAGGCGAATCCGGTCGCCGTTCTGTACGAGTGCAAGCGGGCCGCCGATCGCGGACTCGGGCGTCACGTGCAGCACGATCGTGCCTGCCGCCGTGCCGCTCATGCGGCCGTCCGACACGCGCACCATGTCCTTGACGCCGAGCTTCGCCAGCTTCTTCGGGATCGGAATGTAGCCCGCTTCCGGCATGCCCGGCGCGCCAATCGGGCCGATTCCCTTGAGCACGAGCACGTCGTCGGCCTCGACATCGAGTTCGGGATCGTCGATGCGCCGGGCGAGGTCCTCCGCGTTCTCGAATACCACGGCGCGCGCCTCGTGCTCCATCAACACGGGATTGGCCGCCGACTGCTTGATGATCGCGCCGCCCGGCGCCAGGTTGCCGTGCAGCACGGCAACGCCGCCTTGCGGATAAATCGGCTTGTCGAATGAGCGCACCACCTCCTGGGCGAAGCTTGCAGGCGCCGCATCGAGTTCTTCGCCAAGCGTTCTGCCGGTGACCGTCAGGGTGTCCAGATGCAGGAGCGGCCTGAGTTCGCGCAGCACCGTAGTGAGACCACCGGCCTTGTGCAGGTCTTCCATGTAGTGCTTGCCCGATGGCTTCAGATCGACGAGCACCGGCGTTTCGCGGGCCATGCGGTCGACTTCGCCGAGATCGATCTGCACGCCTAGCCGCCCGGCAATCGCCGTGAGATGGATGATGCCGTTGGTCGACCCGCCGATTGCGAGCAGCACGCGCAGCGCGTTTTCGAACGCGTCTGGCGTGAGGATGCGCTCGGGTGTGAGCTGCTGCCCGATCATGGCGACCGCTGTCGCGCCGGTGCGCTCCGCGATGCGGATGCGGTCCGCCGTGACGGCGGGGGCGCTCGCGCCGCCCGGCAGCATGATGCCAAGCGCCTCGGCAATGCAGGCCATCGTGCTCGCTGTGCCCATGACCGAGCAGGTGCCGACCGTCGGGACGAGCTGGTTGTTCACTTCGTCGATTTCGTGCGCCTCGATTTCCTCGCCGCGGAATCTCGCCCAGAACCGGCGGCAATCGGTGCAGGCGCCCACGCGTTCGCCGCGGTGAGAGCCAGTGAGCATCGCGCCCGTGACGAGCTGGATCGCCGGCACACCGGCCGCCGCTGCGCCCATCAGTTGCGCCGGCACCGTCTTGTCGCAGCCGCCGATCAGCACGACCGCGTCCATTGGCTGCGCGCGGATCATCTCTTCGGTGTCCATCGACATCAGATTGCGCAGATACATGCTCGTCGGGTGGGAGAAGCTCTCCGCGATCGAGATCGTCGGAAACTCGATGGGCAGGCCGCCCGCGAGCATCACGCCGCGTTTGACCGCCTCGATCAGTTGCGGTGCGTTGCCGTGGCACGGGTTATAGCCGCTGCCTGTGTTCGCGATGCCGACGATAGGCCGCGACAGCGCGTCGTCGGTGTAGCCCGCCCCTTTGATGAAGGCCTTGCGCAAGAACAGCGAAAAGCCTTCGTCACCGTAGTTGGTGAGCCCTTTCTTCAGTCCTGATTGCTCTGATTTCTTGTCCATAATGTCATCGATGAGATTATCAATAATCCTTGACGCCCATCTTATCTACTTTTATATTGGGCTGCAAGTCACCTGTCGGCGCATGGCGCCGGAGCCAGTTTGAGAGGGATTGATTCATCATGAGAAAGCGTGTTGTGCTGTATCGGCCGGTGCCCGCGGACGTACTCGAAAGTTTGCGAGCGCGCTTCGACGTGACCGCATTCGATGAGGTGAACGAAGCGAATCGACCGCAGTTTGTTCAAGCGCTGGGCTCGGCGCACGGCATCATGGGCAACACCCTGAAAATCACCGCCGAGCTGCTGGACGCGGCGCCTGAACTGGAAGTAGCCTCGACAATTTCCGCGGGCTACGACGCCTTCGACGTCGAAGCGCTCACGCGCCGGGGCGTCGTGCTCACGAACACACCTGACGAGGTGACGGAAACCACGGCCGATCTCGTGTTTGCGTTGCTGCTTTCGAGCGCGCGCCGCGTGGTCGAACTCGCGAACTGGGCACGCGCAGGCGAGTGGCGCGGCAGTGTGAGCGAGCACTACTTTGGCATGGACGTGCATGGACGCACGCTCGGCATCGTGGGGCTCGGCCGTATCGGCGAGGCTGTGGCCCGGCGGGCCGCCCAGGGTTTTGGCATGCGTATTCTCTACACGAAGCGGCAGCCTAACCCGCATGCGGAGTCGGCCTGGGCAGCGCAACGCTGCGAACTCGACACGCTGCTGGCGGAATCCGACTTCGTTTGCGCGATGGTGCCGCTGTCGAGCGAAACCCATCATCTGATCGGCGCGCGCGAACTCGGACTGATGAAGCGCGACGCGATCCTGATCAATGCATCGCGAGGTCCGGTCGTCGACGAGACCGCGCTCATCGCTGCGCTGGAGTCGGGGCAAATACGCGGCGCCGGGCTTGACGTGTTTGAGCGCGAGCCACTGCCGGCAGATTCGCCGCTCTATTCACTGCCGAACGTCGTTGCGCTCCCTCATATCGGCTCCGCGACCCGGGCCACGCGCGAAGCCATGGCGCGGCGCGCCGCGGAGAACCTGATCGCGGCGCTGGAGGGGCGCACCGTGTCGACGATCGTCAATCCGCAGGTTATGGAATTTCGGCGCGCGCGAGGTGTTTGCGTGTGATGGGTGCTGCGTCGTGGCCATGCTCACGACCTCAGTCTGAAGCGTTGCTGGTGCAATCGAACTGAAATCGAATATACAGGCGTTTGCAAAGTAATTAGTAAACCGAATTAAATGGAGACACAGATGCGTGGCAGGTATCGATATACCGTGGCCGGACTGCTGTTCGCCGCGGGCATGATCAACTACATGGACCGGGCGGCGCTGGGCGTGGTCGCGCCGATCATCAGCAAAGACCTGAGCCTGTCGCCGTCGCAGCTTGGCGTGATTTTCAGCAGCTTTTTCTTCGGCTACTCGATTTTTTCGTTCGTCGGCGGCCATCTCGCGGACAGGTTTGGACCGACACGCGTGTTTTCGTGGGCGATGGGGGCGTGGTCGGTGCTATGCGGCATGACCGTGGCGGCGACGGGTTTCGTCTCCCTGTTCATCCTGCGAGCGCTCTTCGGGTTTGGCGAGGGCCCGATGAATTCGACCACGAACCGCGCGATCACGAACTGGTTTCCGCGAGAAGAGACCGCAACCATGATCGGTTTTACGTTCTCCGGGCAAACCTTCGGCAATGCGGTGGCGGGGCCGCTGGTCGGGCTCGTGGCCGTCGCCTTCGGCTGGCGCGTGTCGTTCGTGATTGTCGCGCTGCTGGGATTGCTGTGGATCGCGGTCTGGCGGTTGTTCGTGACCGACACACCTGCGCAGAACCGGCGTGTGGACGTGCACGAGCGCGAACTCATCGAGCGCAGCCGCAACGCGGCTCATCCCGCCGAAGAGGGCGACGACGGCTTGCCGCTGCGTGCCTACCTGGTTCGGCCGAGCACGCTCGCACTAGGCGTTGGTCTCTTCGCAGTGAACTACACGCTCTTCATCTTCATATCCTGGCTGCCGAGCTACTTCACGAACGCGCTGCATCTCGACCTGACGCAGATGAGCCTGATGACGGCGATTCCCTGGGCGTGTGGCGCGATCGGCTATTTCGGTGGCGGGCTCGCGGCCGACGTGCTGTTCCGGCGAATGGACAACAAGTTGCTCGCGCGAAAGATCGCAGCGGTTTTGCCGCTCGCGCTCTCCGGCCTCGCGATGCTGGCGGTGAGCTTCGTCAGCTCCACGGCGCCCGCCGTTGCACTGGTCGCGGCCGCGGTGCTGTTTCTTACGGCTTCGTCACAGGCGGTGTGGGCTGTGGTCCACGAGCTTGTTCCGAGCCGGCATCTCGGCGGCGTCAGTGGCTTCGTGCATCTGATGGCGAATATCTCGGGAATCGTCGGTCCGACGGTCACGGGCCTCGCGGTCGAATATTTTGGCGGTTATAGCACCGGATTCGCACTGGGCGCGACGATCGATCTGATCGGCGTGCTCGCCATGACGTTCGTGGTGCGTAGCCGCACCGGCGTGCGCCCGGCGGCCTCGGGCGCAACGATGTAACGACAAAGGAACGAAGCGACGGCGGGTGAGCCGTGCATCTGATCAACACTGAAATGGCTGTCTGGCCGGGAGAGAAGGATGGATCTGGGTTTGCGTAACAAGACCGCGCTGGTGATGGGCGCAGGCGGTGGTTTGGGACAAGCGATTGCGGTATCGCTCGCGCGTGAAGGGGCGAACATCGTTCTCGCGGACGTTGACGAGGCCGCGTTGCAGCGCTCGGCACAGCGCGTTGAAGAAGCCGGTGCGCGTGCGTTGTCACTGCAATGGGATCTCGGCGACCTGGCGGCAATCGAGAAGCACGTCACCTCGATTGAAGCCCACTTCGGAGGCGTCGATGTACTTGTCAACAATACGGGTGGCCCTCCGCCGACGACAGCGTCGGGGCAACCTGCCGACGCCTGGCAAAAATACTTTGGCTTGATGGTGCTCTCGGTGATTGCGATCACGGACAGAGTGCTTCCGGGAATGCGCGAGCGCAAGTGGGGACGCGTCATCACTAGCGCGTCATCGGGCGTTATTGCCCCGATTCCGAATCTCGGCATGTCCAATGCCTTGCGCATGTCGCTCGTCGGCTGGTCGAAGACGCTGGCGCGAGAGGTCGCACGTGATGGCGTTACCGCGAATGTCGTCGTGCCCGGGCGTGTGGCGACCGATCGCATTCGTTTCCTCGATGAATCGAAGGCTAAACGGGAAGGCCGGTCGGTCGAGGCAGTTGCGGCTGAGAGCACATCGTCGATTCCTGCCGGGCGATATGGCGAGCCGAAGGAGTACGCAGACGTCGTTACGTTCCTTGCGAGCGAACGCGCGTCGTACATGACCGGGGGCGTCGTTCGCGTAGACGGCGGCCTGATCGCGAGTATTTGATTTGCCGGGCGCCTCGTCTGGCAATAATCTTTGCATGAGAGACTTCCATGTCAGTTGATCAAGAAATTATCGATACCTTGTCGGGCGTCACGACGGCGACGCTGACCACGCTGCTGCTGAAAAAGGGCCTGCGCAACGTGTGGATTCGAGGGGCACGGCCAATCAAGGAAGGCTTGCCGCGGATTGTCGGGCGCGCTTTCACGCTGCGCTTCGTACCTGCCCGGGAAGATCTCGCCACGCCGGAATCCTGGTCTTCGCCGCGCTCGACTCGTGCTGCCATCGAAGCCATGCCCGAAGGATGCGTGGCGGTGGTGGACGCGATGGGTGTGACGGACGCCGGGATCTTCGGCGACATTCTCTGCGCGCGCATGCAAAAGCGCGGCGTTGCGGCGCTCGTGACGGATGGCGTCGTGCGCGACGTCGGTGGCGTGCTCGCGACTCAACTGCCCGTCTGGAGCCGTGGCGCGGCCGCACCCCCGTCGGTCGCGGGTCTGACTTTCGCCAACTGGCAGGAGCCTGTTGCCTGCGGCGGCGTCGCGGTGTTCCCCAACGACCTGATCGTCGTCGATGCAGACGGCGCGGTGGTGATCCCTGCTGCGCTTGTCGACGAGATCGTCGCCACTGCACCGGAACAGGAGCGGCTCGAAGGGTGGATCATGGAGCAAGTGGAGCAGGGCGCATCTTTGCCGGGGCTTTATCCGCCAAACGAGGAAAACAAGGCGCGTTACGAAGCTGCAAAACGACGTCAGTCATAACACCACCGCGTTTTGGCGAGAGGTCCGGCGCACCTTGCATGCGGCGGGCCTTCAATTTCTTTCAGGCGACGCATTGATTCAAGCCAGCGTCGAATGATCCCTGCTTCGAGGTATTGTGAATAATCCATCCGACAAGGTGATTGATGGTCCTGTAATTCGCCTTCATCCCGACGACAATGTGGTGATTGCCCGCACCGACGTTGCGATCGGAACGAAGCTGGGGACCACGCAACTGTTCTGCCGCAGTCAGGTGCCGGCGGGGTACAAGATTGCATCCGCGCTGATTGCTGCCGGAGAGCCGATCCGCAAATACAACGTCGTCGTCGGATTCGCGGCAATGGACATCGCGCCAGGCACGCTCGTGCATACCCACAACACGACGTTCCGCGAATTCGAGCGTGACTACGCCCATGCGAGCGAATACCGGGCGCTGGAAATGGTGCCTGCAGCGCAACGCGCGAGCTTCGAAGGATACGTGCGCGCAAACGGAGAAGTCGGCACGCGCAACTTCATCGGCATTCTGTCGACCGTCAATTGTTCGGCGACGGTCGCACACAAGATCGCGGCCTGGTTTACCCCGGAGCGGCTAGCTGACTACCCGAACATCGACGGCGTCGTAGCGTTCACGCACGGCTCAGGATGCGGCATGGAAATGAGCGGCGAGCCGATGGCATTGTTGCGCCGGACGATGGCCGGCTACGCGCGCCACGCAAATCTGGCGGCTGCGTTGATAGTGGGTCTCGGCTGCGAGCGCAACCAGCTTGCGGGGCTCATGGCTGACGAAGCGTTGAATGCGGACGAACGGTTGCACACGTTCGTCATGCAGGAAAGCGGCGGTACGCGCAAGACGATCGCGGCAGGCATCGAAGCGGTGCTTGCCCTCTTGCCGGAAGCAAACCGCGTCAAGCGTCAGACGGTGGCCGCAGAACATCTCAAGATAGGCTTGCAGTGCGGCGGTTCAGACGGCTTTTCGTCGATCACCGCGAACCCGGCGCTTGGTGCGGCAATGGACTTGCTGACGCGCCATGGCGGCACGGCGATTCTCTCGGAGACACCGGAGATCTACGGCGTCGAGCATACGCTCACACGCCGCGCGGCCAGCCGCGAAATCGGTGAGAAGCTGATCGAGCGGGTGCGCTGGTGGAAAGAAGAGTATTCGGTCGGCCGCGACGTACAGATCAACGGCAACGTGAGTCCTGGCAATCAGATGGGCGGCCTCGCAAACATCTTCGAGAAGTCGCTGGGCTCGTCGATGAAGGGGGGCACAGGTCCTTTGATGGAAGTGTACCGATATGCGGAGCCCGTGCGCGCGAAGGGTCTGGTCTTCATGGACACACCCGGATTCGATCCCGTCTCCGCGACAGGCCAGATCGCCGGCGGTGCGAATCTGATCGCGTTCACCACCGGGCGCGGATCGATGTTCGGCGCGAAGCCGGTGCCATCGCTCAAGCTTGCAACGAATACCCCGATGTACAAACGGCTCACTGAAGACATGGACCTGAATTGTGGCGCCATACTCGACGGCGAGGCCACGATCGAGTCCATGGGGCGCACGATCTTCGACGCGCTGCTGCGTGTTGCTTCGGGTGAGCGCACGCGTAGCGAACTGCTGGGTCTAGGGGATCACGAATTTGTCCCTTGGCAGATCGGCATCATGAGTTGACAGGCGCGGCGACTGCAAGAGGGCCTTAGCATCCCGCCGCATACTCGATCATTCAGGAGTGGACTGTGACCAGGCTATTTGATGAAAGCGCGAAAGGCGTATATGTGCTTGCGGTGACACCATTTACCGACGACGGCACGCTCGATCTGGCAAGCACGGATCGCATGGTGGACTTCTATCTGGAAGTCGGCGCGACGGGGCTCACGATCCTCGGCATTCTGGGCGAGGCAACGAAGCTTACGGCGCTGGAATCGCGCACATTCGTCAAGCGCGTGCTGGACAAGGTGGCAGGGCGGGTGCCTGTCGTGGTCGGAGCGTCGGCAGCGGGATTTGCGCCCATGCGTGAGCTGGCGTCAGGCGTAATGGAGTTGGGCGCCTCCGGGGTCATGGTGGCGCCCGCGTCGACCTTGCGCACCGACGAGCAGATCGTCGCTTATTTCGACATGGTGACTTCAACACTTGGCGCCAGTTGTCCGTGGGTCCTGCAAGATCATCCCACGTCGACGGGCGTGCAAATGTCCACTTCGGTAGTACTGCGGATCATGAAGAATTCGCCAACCTGCGTGATGCTGAAGCATGAGGACTCGCCGGGACTGGCGAAGCTGTCCGCCATCCGTGCAGCAAGCGATAAAGGTGATGTCAGACGGGTTTCGATCTTGACCGGCAACGGTGGCGGGTTGTTCCTGCCGGAGGAGCTTTCACGCGGCGCAGACGGCGCGATGACCGGGTTCGCCTATCCCGAGATGATGGTGGGTGTGTGCACGGCTCATGCGAGCGGCGACGTCGAGCGGGCGCATGACATTTTCGACGCCTATTTACCGCTTGCCCGATATGAGCAGCAGTCGAACATCGGTCTCGCAGTGAGGAAGCATTTAATGGCGCAACGCGGCGTGATCGCCTCGCCGACGTTGCGCATGCCTGGTCCCCGCCTGTCCGCCGCTGATATCGCCGACGTTGAGCGTCTGGTGACGCGTCAAACGAAGCGGCTGCGGGAGCTGAATTGAGGGACGGCTGGCGCGATTCAATCGCGCCAGCGCCTGTTGAAAGTCATTTGTTGACCAGGCGCGCGGGAATCAACGCGAGAATCAGTATCGCAGATAGCACCAGCGAAGCCGCGACAACCAGTAGCCCTGACGTCAACGTATGCGTCACGGTCTTCAGCCATCCGATAATGGCCGGGCTGATGAACCCGGCGAGATTGCCCGTGCAGTTGATCAGTGCGATACCGGCTGCCGCTCCCATGCCGCCGAGGAATGAGGTGGGGAGGGCCCAGAACATCGGCAGCGCCGTCACCACGCCGCCTGCGGCAAGCGTGAGGCCGATCATCGACAGCAGCGCATGGTCGCCGTTGAACGCGCATATCACGAAGCCGAACGCCGCGACAACGGCCGGTATTGCAACGTGCAGTCGGCGCTCGCGCGTGCGGTCCGCGTTCCGGCCGGCTGCGATCATCGCAACCAGGGCTGCCGAGTACGGAATCATCGTGAGCAAACCGATCGTCAGCGGATCGCGAATACCGGTGCCTCGAATGATCGTCGGCTGCCAGAAGCCGATAGCGTAAGAACCCATTACAATGCCAAAGAGAATCAGACACAGCAGCCAGACGCGCAACGAGGTGAAGACCATCCGCACCGAACCGTGCGTGTGCGTCGATGCGTCCGCATTGATCTCATCCTGAATCATGCGCTTTTCTTCGGGGCGGAGCCAATGCGCGTCGGCAACACGGTCGTCAAGAAAGATAAAGATCACAATGCCGAGCGCGATAGCGGGTAAGGCTTCGATGATGAAGAGCCACTGCCATCCGCCAAAGCCCAGCGTACCGTGCAGCGCGTGCATGATGTAGCCGGAAAGCGGCCCTCCAAACAGTCCAGAGACAGGATTGCCGGCCATCAGCAGCGCGACCATCTTGCCCCGCCGGTGGGAGGGAAACCAGTAGGTCAGGTAAAGAACCATGCCGGGGAAGAAGCCCGCTTCCGCAATGCCGAGCACAAAGCGCATGACGTAAAACATCGTCGCCGTATGGACGAAAGCAGTGGCGATCGACAACGCACCCCACGTGACCATGATGCGCGCGATCCAGCGCCGGGCGCCCAGCCGATGCATCAGCAGGTTGCTAGGCACCTCGAAAAAGAAGTAACCGACGAAGAAAAGCCCAGCGCCGAGCCCATACGCCGCTTCGCTGAAGTGCAGCGCATTGACCATCTGCAGCTTTGCGAAACCCACGTTCACGCGGTCGAGATATGCGATCACGTAGCCGATGAACAGCAGCGGCATGAATCGCCACGCGACGCGCCTGAAAAGTGAGTCAGTTTCAGTGGCTTCGAACGTGTGGTCAATAGAAGTGCGGACGAACATGGTGTCTCCTTGTCCGCCCTGGTGTTAGAGGTAGTGCACAAGTGATCCGCAAGAGTCACGCGGTGGCGGCGAGCGCAGTATCGCGTGGCGTTTCGCATCGAGGAAGCGGTCGCCCGTTGCTTCAGACAACAGTTATTTTTGCGTCTGGCCGGAGGAAGGATCGGCTTGCTCTTTCCGAGCCTCTGTGCCACGCAGTAGTTCAATGGCCATCTCGCGAAATGCATGGACCAGCCGAACGCGAGCAGATGAACGGTTCCACAACAGCCCAACGAGCCGTTTGGGGAACGGATGGGGCAGTGGCCACTTTCTCAGCGAAAGGCCCGCAAAGGGGGTCATGCGCCAATCGGGAACGAGCGTCACCCCGAGCCCGCGATCGGTCAGTACGGCGAGCGCATCCAACCCGTCGAGCTCACAGCGCTGATGCGGCGAGATGCAGTGCTGCCGCAAGTAGGCGTCGGCGAGCTGCCCCCCGACGACATTTCGGTCGTAGCGCAAAAATGGCTGTGTTTGCAGCGTGTGGTGTACATCGGTGACCGGCATCGACGCGGCCGTCAACAGCACCAGCGGCTCCTCACGGAACGTATGCCAGTCACAGTTCTTGGGAAGTTCGAAAAGCGGCCGCACGAGGACTGCGGCGTCGAGATGGCCATTCACTACCTTGCGGTACAGCTCCGTCGAAGGGCCGGGTTCCAGATAGATATCCATTTGCAGGTGACGCGTCAGCAGTTTGGCGAGGACGTCAGGAATCAGACTCGTCATCATCGTGGGCGTACCGCCGAGGCGCAATTGGCCGGCCAGTGTCGACGAATCGTCCAGATCGGACTTCAGGTCGCGTATTTCATGAAGCACGGCGCGTGCGCGGCTGATAATACGCTCGCCGGCCTCGGTCGTTCCGACCGTGCGGCCGGAGCGGCGCACGAGTTTTATTCCTAATTCAGTTTCGAGCATCTTGACGCGCTGGGCCACGGCGGCCGGCGTCAGATCGAGCCGACGCGCAGCTTCTGCGATCGATCCGAGTTCAACGACGTAGACAAAGCTCTGAAGATAGCGCGAGTCCATCAATAAAAAGTTTTATCTTGTGAAGAAGTCAAAGGATACTGTTTTTTATAGTCTGGGACCAGCACACTCGATTGCGTACAGCGGTGATTTGAACAATGCATCTGCCTTTCTATAAAGGAGTGCCGACATGCCACGAATCGAGTCAATTGCCACTTGCGTGGCCGTCGTTCCGCTGGACCGCGTGACTTCGTTCGCCACACGCACGGTGTCGAAGCGCGAGTACGGTCTCGTTAAGGTCCGCTCAAGCGATGGTGTCGAAGGCATCGGGTTTTGCTATGTCGGCAGCGCGGGTGGCGAACTGCTGCGCGTGGCAGTCGAACAATTGCTCGCTCCCATACTGATCGGGCAAGACTCGTACGCCGTTGAAGGTTTGTGGCAGGCAATGTACGGGGAATCCCTTCTGCAAGGCCGCTCGGGCACGGTCATGCGCGCAATCAGCATTCTGGACACGGCGCTCTGGGATCTCAACGCTCGTACGCACAGCGTGCCGATTCACAAATACCTGGGCGCCGTGGAACTCGATACGGTCCCCGCCTATGCGAGCGGTGGTTATTACCTCGATGCCAAGACGCCCCAGATGCTCGGCGACGAAATGGCGAGCTATGTCGAGATGGGGTTCAAGGCGGTGAAGATGAAGGCCGGGCGCCTGTCGCCAGCCGATGACGAAGCCCGTGTGCGCGCCGCACGCGAAGCGATCGGGCCGGATGTCGAACTCATGATCGATATTAACAATGGATGGCGCGATGTCACGGAGGCGCTTCAGTTCGTGCGCCGTTTCGAACAGTACGACCCGTACTTCATCGAAGAGCCTTTCTCGCCCGACGACGTGGATAACCATGCGCGTCTCGCGAAGCAGACGCGCGTGCCGATCGCAACGGGCGAAATCGGTTATGGCCGGTGGTATCACAAGGAGTTGCTGGACAAAGAGGCAGCAGCGATTCTTCAGACGGATGCGCTGGTGTGTGGAGGCATCTCGGAGTGGCGGCGTATTGCCGCGACCGCGGCCAGTTATGGCGTCGTCATGTGCCCGCACTGGTTTCATGACGTGCATGCGCCACTCGTTGCAGCGACGCCGAATGCGCACTATGTCGAGTTCTTCCGGGATGACCAGGTATTGAATTTCCGCCGCCTTATCGATCGCCAGCTGACGCAAAAGGGCGGCCGGATTGCACTGCATCAAGAGCCTGGGCTGGGCTTTTCGTTCGATGATGACGCGGTGACGAAGTATGGTAAGTGGACCGAAGTAAGATGAGGCGCCGGCCAATTCACCTGGTGCGTGCAATCGATGAGGATCCGGGAGGCGCGCATGCGGCGTGGTGAAGGCCGCCATGCGTCACATGATCAGGCGGCTAGTCGGCCATTCCGTGAATCACTGCTGGCGATGCTCGGGATCGGTCTCGTCAATATGCTCGTCGCACTCGATCAGACCGTCGTCAGCACTGCACTGCCTTCCATCGTCGCGGATCTCAAGGGCGCACAATACTACGCCTGGATCGCGAGCATCTATTTGCTTGCATCGGTCGTATCAGTACCCATCTTCGGCCGGCTCGGCGATTATTTCGGCCGCAAGGGGTTCGTGACCGCTTCGATCATTACGTTTACCGGCGCTTCCGCACTATGCGGGCTCGCGCCGAATATTGGGACCCTCGTATTCGCAAGGGCGCTCCAAGGGATCGGGGGTGGCATGATGGTGGGCACCGCATTCGCCGCGATCCCCGATCTGTTCCCCGATCCTCGCGTTCGAATGCGCTGGCAGGTGGTGATGGCCGGCTCCTACGGTATCGCCACGGCGGCCGGGCCTTTTCTCGGTGGTTTCCTGAGTGATGCCTATGGCTGGCGTTCGACGTTTCTCGTCAATCTTCCAGTCGGGCTTGCGGGTCTCTACTGCGTCATATGCTATTTGCCGAAAATCGAGCAGCATCGCGGCCAGCGATCGACTATTGATTGGACCGGCGCAGCATTGCTGTCGATCTTGCTCGCGTCGCTTCAGATGGGCATTGAACGTTTTCCCGTCCAGGGATTCACGCCGTCGACGCTGGCTCTTGCCGCGACGACCATCGTCTCGTGCGTGCTGACGTACAGATGGGAAAAGCGCCACGCGCATCCGATACTGCCCGTCGATCTCTTCAATGATCGCAATCTGATACTTCTGTTCCTGCTTTCTTTTGCCGCTGGCTTCGCGATGTTCTCGCTGCTCTTTTATATGCCGCTTCTGCTGCAAACGGGTTTCGGCATGACACCGCAGGCAGCCGGCCTCGCTGTTACACCCCTACCGGTTTGCCTTGCGCTTGGTAGTTTTGCAAATACGCAAATCGTGACGCGCCTGCGCTCGCCGATGACGGTCGTCACAGTCGGTTTTGCATTGATCGGCACAGGATGCCTCGGCGCAGTGATGCTTGACGTCGCGAGCCAGAGCGCGTTGGGTGGCGCATCGATGGGTGCTGCGGGGTTCGGACTCGGCCTCATCTTCAACAACCTGAACGTCTTTGCCCAGGAGTTGTGCGGGCCCGCGCGCTTCGGTATTACTACTGCGTTGATACAGTCGACGCGAATGGTCGGCGGGATGCTGGGCACGGCCACCATCGGTACGCTGGTGTCGCGCACGCTCGCGAGCATGGTTGTCTTTACCGGCCATGGACAGTACGGCGGAGAGCGGGCTTCGGTCGTGCATGCGATCCATATAGGCTTTACTATCGACGTTGCGGTGGTGGTCGCCGCATTGATCTGTACACGACGTATCGTCGGCGTCCATTTTGGAGACTGGTCTGGATCGTTGCCGCAATCCGAGTGAACGGTCTCGAGTCGCGGCTGGATGCGATGAAGTGTTTTCGACGACGCCAAAAGAGCACAGTATCGCGCCCTGATTCGATATCCTGGAAGGAGACCTTTCGATGAATCCGTTGTTCCACATGGTTGCTGGTGCACCCGACCCGGTCGCACCCTTCAGTCACGCGGTCGAATCCGACGGCTGGGTATTTGTCACCGGGCAGATGCCGTTTACTGGGTCTTCAATCGACAGTCCATACCCGGAGGGGATCGAAGCACAGACGCACGCCGTCATGGCCAACCTGAAAACGGTGCTGGCGGGCTGCGGCCTCGATCTGTCGAATGTGGTTTGTGCGCGCGTCTTTCTCACGCGTTTCAGTGAGGACTATGAGCGCATGAATGCGGTGTACAGCACTTACTTCCAGGCGGGACGCTTTCCCGCGCGAACTTGCATCGGCGTCACCGGACTTGCGAAAGACGCGCGCGTTGAGATAGATTTCATCGCGCGGCGATAGGCGCCGGTCGCCATAGGGCGAGCCGGTGCCTACCCGGCGTTGTCGACGCGCTCTAGTGTCTACGGAGAAAGCGCGTGCGAGCAGGCTTGAGGACGAAGATCGCGAGCACGGCCGTCGTGATGTCGAAGGCGATCGCGCAGCCGAAGACGGGAATCCAGCTGTTCGTGTGCTGATGCAGGAGCGCGGCAAGCGGGCCGCCGAAGATGGAGCCGATGCCGAACGAAAGATAAAGCCAACCGTAGTTGGCCGTGGCGTTGCGGGTGCCGAACGTGTCGGTGAGCGTGGAGGGGAAGAGCGAGAAGATTTCGCCCCAACCGAAGAAGACCACGCCGGAAAGGATGACGAACAACACTGCGTCGTCGCGCGTGAGCAACCAAAGGAGCATTGCGATTCCTTCAAGAGCGAACGCAAATGCCATCGTGTTTTCGCGTCCAGCCCGATCGGAGATCCACCCGAACAGCGGTCTCGTCAGCCCGTTCGTAAAGCGATCGATCGTCAACGCCAGAGGCAACGCCCCGAGCCCAAATACGAGCATCTTGCTCACGCCGAAATCGGCCGAGAAAATCGCCATTTGCGAGGTCACCATCAAGCCCGAGGTAGCCATCAAGGTCATCATGACGAACATCAGCCAGAACAGCGGCGTGCGCAACATTTGCGCGGGCCGGTAGTCGGGCGCGGGTCTTGTGCCGGTCGCTGCCTCCGTTTGGTCGTGCAAATCGGTGCTTTCGCTGCGCGGCATTCTGAGTCCTTGCGAGGCGGCGAGGCCCACGGCGGCGAAGAGAAAGCCATAGAGTTCAAGCGTGCCGTCGATCCCTCGCGTGACGATCGAAGCGGAAATCGGGAACGTCGTGATGATCGCGCCCATGCCGTAACCTGCCGCCGCGACGCCGGCGGCAAAGCCGCGGCGATCGGGGAACCAGCGGACCATCAGACCGACGACGCCGACATAAACGATACCGGTTCCGATACCACCCACGCCGCCATACGTCAGATAGAGGCCAAGCATACTCTGCGCGTGCGACGCGAGTAACCAGCTCAGGCCGGTGAGCACCGTACCGATCGAGATCAGCGTGCGCGGGCCGAACCGGTCGATCAGTGCTCCCTGCACAGGCGAGAAAAACGCCTGCAGTAGCACGAGAATCGAAAACGTCACCTGCAGTTCGGGCAGCGCAACACCAAGCTTGGTCATGAGCGGCTTCGTCATCAGCGTCCACACATACTGCGGACTTGAGATGGCCATCATGCAGACAAGACCGAGTGCGAGCTGCCCCCACCGGTGCCGCTCGGCTAGTCTTGCGTGGGGGAATGCCGATGTGTTCACTGTGTTCATTGCATCATTTCCAGGGCGGAGGATATGTCACGGGCGGCCCGCAGTCCTTGCGTGCCAGAGGTCAGTTGCTGCCAGGTCGCGGCCGCCAGGTGTCGGCAGGGAAACTATCGGGTTCGCGAAACGGCCCTGTAGATAGGCGTGAGGAACTCGTCATTGCTGGCGAGCGAATCCGGCATACGTCGTCGTTGATAAAAGCCAGAATCGTGCCAGTGAAAACAAGTGAGGTGGTGGCACCGCGTGGTCTTACACCGCACGCGGAGGAGGGATCGGGTTGATACGCCTGCGGTGGTTTCAAACGCCAATCATGCTCGCGGATGGTGCGCAGTTGGGAGCATTGGTGCGCTACGCATGCAGTCGGTGCAAGGTCAGTTTGCCGGAGATATTTCGCAATACTAATCGAATAATACGTCAGATTGAACGTTGCTACTCCGATGCATCGAATTTACGATCGCGGAGGATAACCGCATCATGACGGGCCGATTACAAATTCGTCATTTTCCTGGTGAGATCGCGATGCGGGCCTGGCATAGAAAAATGCGCGGGGCCCGCGAAGGCCCGTGCCTACGGGCGTTGCTCTTTGCACGCTCGCGAATTCGGCTGCGCCATAGTCAGGGCATATCACGATGATTCATAGTCCCTATTTGCCGGAGAGTTTGGTGCGCTCAATAATTTCCTCTCGTTAATAATATGTTGGCGCAAACCATGTCAAAGAACTGTGCGTACGTGCTGGTATTGGTGATTGGCGCGCTCCTTCGTGTTCCTCCTGCGATTGCCGATCCCGCAATGGCCAGCCCACGTGATGGGTTGATCGCTACCTGTGCCGCTTGTCACGGGGCCAAAGGCGAGGGTTCCGTTGCGGTTGCGGCGCCGCGGCTTGCCGGGCAGGACGCAGAGTACCTGGCCCACGCACTGTCAATGTTCAAGGCGGGCACGCGCGCAAGCCCGATCATGCAGCCGGTTGCGCGCACGCTCTCCGACGCGGACATGCAAGCGGTGGCAGGATACTTCGCGGCACAGCATCCCCCCGTTGTCGCGCAAGAACAGCCGCAGGCCGATGAAGCCCGTGCCGGCGCGCAGCTTGCGCAGTTCGGCGATGGAGCGGGCGTTGCGGCCTGCTTTAGTTGCCACGCAGCGGGGGGCAAGGGGAATGGTGCACGTTTTCCCAGCATCGCGGGGCAGCCAGCCAGCTTCACCGTCTCCCGTCTTCACGAGTTCCAGGCGCGTGCAGCGCAGGGAGGAGCGAAGCCAGGAACGATGACGGCCGTGGCAGCGCACTTGTCAGAGGCGCAAATCGTGGACGCGGCCGCGTATTTGTCGACCCTGCCGCGATAATGTGCTGCTTCGAGTGTGGTATCGGGTGATGTACACGTATTCGTAATGATCTAGATGTATAGATATCTGGTCATTTACATGATGATAATCTTCGCGACAGGAAACGTTCACAAATTTATCACTCGTACCCTCGTACAATGCCCGTCACGCAGGCACGACATTCGAGGCAATTCGCACCCTGACGGTCGAGCGAGTACGAGTCATCGCGCCGTGCATCATGTAGTCATCCGAATGATTTATTCAAGGCATGTTATGAAGATTGATCATGGTGCTGGCGTCGATCCGTGGACACTCGGCCAGGATTTAACGAAAAACCCGGAGATTCACCCTACGTCAGTGGTTCGCAGAAGCGAGTTCGGCAGCTACACCTATCTTGGCCCTCACAGCCACGTGACTGATTCGGCGATCGGCGACTACGGCTATGCAATGGGTGACAACCAGATTGCGCATGCGCAAATCGGGAAATTCGCAAATATCGCGACGGGTGTGCGGATCAATCCGTCTAACCATCCCACATGGCGCGCGACCCTTCACCATTTCACTTATCGCTCGCGTTCGTACGGATTCTCTCTTGAAGACGATACCGACATTTTCGAATGGCGCGCCAAGGACCGGATTGCAATTGGTCATGACGTGTGGATTGGGCACGGTGCGATCGTGATGCCTGGCGTGACGATTGGAACGGGGGCAGCGATCGGTTCAGCCGCCGTCGTGACGAAGGACGTGCCGCCTTACGCGATCGTTGTTGGCGTGCCTGCGCGCGTCCTGCGCCCGCGCTTCGAGGCGCGCACGGCGGAACGCCTTCAATGCCTCGCGTGGTGGGACTGGAGCCACGATCGGATCGACGCGGCGCTAGCCGACTTCCGTAGCCTCACCGCAGAGGCGTTTGTCGAGAAATACGAGCGATGAGGCGGTGATAGTCACGCGGCGCACGCTTCGGCTGTTGCCTCCCCGACGTCATGTGCCATGGCATCGCTTCGCAGGCAGCAACTCCACGTATTGTCCGGTCCTCTAAGGCGAACCGCTGGTAGGGGACTGGGAAGTATTGAATCCCAGGAAGGCAATCCATGATGGAATATCGACAGCTTGGACGTAGCGGCATCAAGGTGTCTGCGCTGACGTTGGGCACCATGATGTTCGGCGAGTCCACCGACGACGTGACCGCAGCGCGCATCGTAGACAAGGCGTTCGAGCAGGGTGTTAACTCGATAGATACCGCCGACGCGTATTCGCGCGGGGAATCGGAACGTGTGGTTGGGCGCTGCATCGCCAACCGGCGCGACCGGTGGGTGCTCGCGACAAAGTTCGTCAGCCCGATCTGCGACGGCGACGTCAATGGCAGGGGGGCTTCGCGCAAGCACGTCGTGCGGTCCGTCGAAGCCAGCCTGAAGCGCCTGAATACCGACTATATCGACCTGCTCTACTTGCATGCGGAGGACCCGCTAACGCCGGTCGACGAGACTGTGCGCGCGCTCAACGATCTCGTGGCGGCAGGAAAGCTCCGGTATTACGGCCTTTCGAATCATCGGGGCTGGCGGATCGCTGAGTTTGCCCATACCGCACAGGCGCTCGGCCTGGAGGCGCCGGTCGCCAGTCAGCCGCTATATAACATCGCGAATCGGCAGGCTGAAGCCGAACAACTGACCGCAGCTCACCGATATGGCCTCGGCGTGATCGCGTACAGTCCGCTTGCCCGCGGGGTGCTGACGGGCAAATATGGTGCCGAGGCCGAACCCGCTCCCGAGAGCCGCGCTGGTCGAGGCGACGTCCGGCTTCAGCAGACCGAATGGCGACGCGAGTCGCTCGATCTCGCGCGGCGCGTGCGCGAGCATGCACAGACGCGCGGGCTGAGTGCCGGACAGTTCGCTGTTGCCTGGGTGCTGAACAGTCGCTACGTGACTTCCACGATCGCCGGTCCTCGCACTGAGGCGCAATGGGACGAGTATCTGCCCGCGTTGGACTACCAGTTGAGCGTAGACGACGAAGCGTTCATCGACTCGCTCGTGGTGAGTGGCCACCCGTCCACCCCCGGCTTCAACGATCCGAAACACCCGTTTTTTGGCCGCATTCCACGGCTCGGCTCGCAAGGCTAGCAAGCCTGCCTCAACGCGGGCCGACGCCACTTCGAGTTTGTGTATGCACGGAGCCATGCGCTTCGTGCTCGACGCGTTCTAAGTTGCGTCGTGCCATGAGTCCGCCGGCGACGTTATGGCTGTGCGGATTTATGCCTGCTGGCAGACGAGAAAGGACACGGGGCCGCTGTTGCACGCAGGGGGCGCATGCCTCGGCCGGCACATAGCCGCTACCGGCCCGTCGCGGATTCGATCGGGCGCCGCTGACGACGCACGATGAGCCACAGTGCCATGAGCACTGTCAGCGTCGTCAGTATCGCGAATAGCGAAGTGGCGTGCGCAATACCGATGCGCTGCACGGCGAAACCAAGGCCGATGACCGGCAGCGAGATCGCGATATAGAGGACGACGAAGAAACTCGACGTCACTTCCGCACGCCGATTTGGCGGGCACTTCGCAGCCAGATCGCCGAGACTCGCCCGGAAGCTCACACCTTGGCCGATGCCCGCGATCGCTGTGCCGACGATAAGCGTCGTCAGCGAGCGGTCGAAGACGCAGAGTGCGATCGCGGTCAGCCCCACCGCGAGGCCAATGCAGCCAGCGGCGAGACGATGCTGCGCCTCGATGCGGGCCTGGATGATCTGTCCGATGGCCGAGCACGCGAAAAGCAGGAAAACGAGTGCGCCGATCAGGACGCTGCTGTGATATCCGAGCAACGCACTGATCAACTGCGGAACCACGGCAGCAAAGAACCCGACCACGACGAATCCCGCAAAGCCGGCGAGCGCAGCGGGAATGAATGCGTCGCGCACTTCCGTGGGCAATGAAATGCGCTGAAATTGCAGCTTCGTGCGCGTAGCAGGGCGCGCCGTTTCGGGCGCGCGCCATACAGCGATCAGCGCGAGGGCCACCAGCACGAGATGGACAGCGTAAGGTACGATTGTCGGCCGCGGGAGCAGGGCGACGAGTACACCGCTCAGCAATGGACCGAATCCAAGGCCCAACATGTTCGAGGCGGTTGCCGCCAGCGTCGCCTGCGGCTGCCATGCGGGGGGCGCGAGTTCGATCACGGCGACGGTGGCCGTGCTGGTGAATATGCCTGCGGAAAGCCCGGACAGCAAACGTCCAATCATCAAACCGGCTGCCCCGTGGCTTGTGATGAACGCAATGGCAGAAGCAGCAGAGGCACACAATCCCACAAACAACATTCGCCGGCGACCGAGCTGGTCCGACCAGTTGCCGACCGTGAGCAGCGCACCCAGAACACCAAGGGCATAGCACGCGTAGATCACGGTAATCAACGTCGGTGTGAAGCCGTATTGCTGCTGGTAAAACCGATAAATGGGCGTCGGAAGTGTCGTGCCCATCATATTGATCATGAAAGCGACCGCGATTGAAATGAAAGCGGAAGCAGAATGACGGGTACTGGATAACCGTTTCATCAAAATTACCGACAAGCCAACAAGCATTTCAGGGAGAAGACTGGCGACGGCGTGAGACAGCACTACCGCCACACCGGAGCCGTCATCATACAAGCCACGAGAAAATGCTGCAGGCCTGGCACGTGAACGGTAGATTGCTGTTCGCTCAACATTCTGCATGACGAAATGGTGCCTGATAACGAGGTCGCCGTTTCATGACGGGCTGCCAGAAGGCCGCGTATCGAGCCTCGAGGCTGTGCGAGCCGAGCGTTCGATAAGCACCACCACGATCGCGGAGATACACATCAGCGCCGCGACGAGCAGCATGGGCGCCTGATACGATCCCGTGGCGTCGCGCAGCCAGCCCGTTGCATAGGGCCCAAGGAATCCGGCAAGCGTGCCGATCGTATTGATGAGCCCGATTCCCGCAGCGGCCGCTTCGCCGCTCAGATAGCGCGGCGGCAACTGCCAGAACGACGCGTGCGGCGTATAGATGCCAACTGCCCCAAGCGTAAAGGCAATCATGACTTCGTAGGGCGACGAAAGAAAGAGCGCTGTGGCGAACGACAGGCCACCGATGGCGGCGGGTATCGCGACATGCCACGCGCTGACTGTCGTGCGGCGCGCATATTGCCCCCAGCAGACGAATGTGATGGCGGATACGGCAAACGGAATCGCGGTGATGAGACCGATCTGTGAGACCGAATATTTGACCGCGAACATTTGCGAGAATCCGGCGATGATCTGAGGCAGAAAGAATGCAAGGGCAACCACGCCGCTATTGATGCCAAAGAAGACGAGCCCGAAAGTCAAAACACGGCGATCCGCGAGGGTGCGCCATACACCCCTGGGCGAGTGGCGTTGCGCTTCGGCGCGCTCGACTGCGAGCGCCCGGTTAAGCTGATCGCGCTCCGCCGCCGTCAGCCAGGTGGCTTCCTCTGGCCGGTTTTTCATCAAGGTCGCGGTCACGATGCCCAGCGCAATCGCCGGCAAGCCTTCGAGAAATAGCATTGCGCGCCAACCCGACCAGCCGAAAATCCGCACATGCTCCATCACGTACGTCGAAATTGGCGCACCGAGCATATTCGACAGCGGAATGGACAGGAACAGCAGCGACATCAACCATACGCGTTCCTGACGCGGCAGCCAGAACGTCACGTAGAGCACCATGCCAGGGAAAAAGCCCGATTCGGCGATACCAAGAAGAAAGCGCAACAGATACAGCGTGTGCGCGCTGTCGACGAATGCGGTTAGCGAAGCAATCACACCCCAGGTTACGAGAATGCGCGTCATCCACACGCGCGCGCCGAAGCGCGCCAGCATCAGATTGCTTGGCACTGCCACGAGTATGTACCCTGCGTAAAAGAGGCCCGCCGCAAGACCGAATTGAGAGGCTGAAAGGCCGAGTTCGCGATTCATCGTCAAGGCAGCATAGCCGACGTTCGCCCGGTCCATTTGATTGACGACGTAAAGCAGGATCAGCAAAGGTGCGAGACGCCATACCACTTTGCGGGCGATCTTCGGACTCAGGGGCACGGTGGCATCCGCGGTCGCATTCATACCGATTTCTCCTCAGGTCAAGACTCGAGATCGGCGCACACGTCGCGTCGGTCGGGAGGGATTGCCACGCACCTGCGTGGCTCAGTCTCTGTGCTTGCCGGCACATGGTGAATCGTTCTCGCCATGTGCCGGACGGTAGCGCCTACCAGCCGCTGAAGCGCTGCCAGCGCGCGACGACTGCGGGGCTGTCGGGCCTCACCACCTCATAGGTGTCGTGTTGGGCGCCCGTTGCACACGCATGGTTCGGGAGCAGACGTACCTGGGCGCCGATCTGCAGGTCGGGCAGGGTCGCCGTGCTGCCCGGGCGTAGCGCGAGGATGCCTTGCTCCTGATTGGCCTCGACCATGATCAGGTCCGGGTATACGCGTCCATTGATGTCACAGGCCACGCCATAGCCCTGATCGACGCGCTGCTTCGCTGTTCCGCGATCGCGCGACATCGCCATCCAGCCAGCGTCGACGAGTATCCAGCCCTTGTCCCGCTGATGGCCGATAACCGTTGCCAGCACGCTCAGCGCGACATCGTCCGTCGAACAAACGCCGAGGCCCGCCATCACCAGGTCGAAGAACACGAATACGCCGGCGCGTACCTCGGTGACGCCGGTGAGGTCTCGCGCGTACAAAGCGGTCGGCGTCGACCCAACGCTGACGACGGGCGACGGCAAGCCGGCCGCGCGCAAAGCCTGAGCGCCCGCCACGGCGGCGGCCCGTTCGCGTTCTGCCATTGCTGCTATCGCATCGACGCTTTTGCAGTTGTAGGATTCGCCAGCATGTGTGAGCACCCCACGCAATTGCGCGCCACCGTCATGCAGTTCGCGGCCGATTGCGATGAGCGCTTCGGTATGTTCGACGGATACGCCCGCGCGATGACCGTCGCTGTCGATCTCGATGAGCGTCGGAATGGGAGCGCGCGCCTCACGCGACTTCGCTGCGACGGCCCGCGCAGCGTCGACGCTATCCACGATCACGGACAGATTGGCGCCGCTGCGTCTGAGCCCTGCTACCCGATCGAGCTTGCCCGGCGTCACGCCTACGCAATACAGGATGTCGCGCACGCCTGCCTCGAAAAAAAGCTCGGCTTCCTTGAGCGTCGAGACCGCAGCGCATTGACGGCCGCCGTTCAGAATGCGCTGAGCGACCTCGATGGATTTGGGCGTCTTCAAATGCGGCCGAAGCTCAACGCCCAGTGAGTCGAGATGGTCGCGCAGACGCTTGATGTTGTGCTCCATGCGCACCTCATCCAGCAGCAGGCAGGGCGTTTCGAGCGTCTGGAGCGCCTTCGGCAACACGACGTCGAGTGGAATTTCTCGATTCATACGGACTCCCGTGGAATGACCGTGCGAGCATCGGCATGCCACTCCAATACCGTGTCCAGTGGCACGACCGGACGCGGCAGCTTCCTGAAATCAAACCGTGACAGCATGGGCGACGTCAGTCCCGGCGCGTCGACGCTGATGATTCGATCGTTCGAAAAGAACTCGTCGAATGCCGCCCGGAAATGGCCGCGGGACTTCAGCACGACGACGCGCGCGCTTGCAATGTCGATGTCGAACATCTCGAAGAACATGGGTTCGTGGCACTGATGTCGCTTGCTGATGACGATGACGGTCACGCCGCCTACCTGCAGAGCGACCGACGGACCGAGGTCGAACCGGCATCCCGCAAGCTGTCCGCGTCGCCCCACGCCCTTGCCGCTGTGTCGCTTCAGCACGCGGGCGGGAGCCTCGAGCGGCTCGGAATGCACTGTGGTTTCGCTGCGATTGAAGCGGGCGAGCAGCGTTGCGCCGGCGCCTGCGTTCACGGCGTCTGCTACGAGTTCGGGATCGGTCACGACACCGAGAAGCGCGCCGTGGACCTTGGCTTCAAGCAAGGCGCGCAGGATGAACGGTGTGTTGCCGCGTCCGCCGCCGCCCGGATTGTCGGCTACATCGGCGAGGAGTACCGGCGCGCGGGTTGCGTCGTCGGCAACCGCTTTGGCGATGCGGATTGCGTCGTCGAGCCGCGTCAGTTGTGGAACGAATGCCGCGCGTTCCTGCCAGCCATAGGACGCGAGTTCGTTCGCGATGCGGGTTGCAAGCGGCGCATCGTTGCGAGTGGTCACGAGCACCGTCAACCCGTTCTTCGCGGTGTCCGCGAATGCGAAGCCGCCGACTACGGAAACGTTGACGACGCGCGGGTCGTCGATCGCCTCGGCGCGCCGGATCATCTCCGCGTAGGGTCCGGTGCCGGGGGCGGTCAGCAGCTGGGTCGGCGGGGAGCAGACGGGGAGCCGGACATGGGCGACGGTGGTGTACATGCCGTTCGCGAGTTCGTTGAGTATGCGCGCCGCGTCTGCGCCGCGCTCGGCCATATCGGTGCGGGGATTGCGTCGATAGGAGATCAACGCGTCTACCGAATCGACCATTCGATCGGAGACGTTCGCATGGAGATCCACCGTGGCGACAATCGGCACGCCGGGCCCGACGATGCTGCGAGCGAGCGCGAAGACGGCGCCGTCTGGATCATCCTCTTCTGTCGTGATCGCCGCTCCATGTTCGCAGATGTACACGGCGTCGAGCGGCAGCGCCTCGCGTAAGCCGCGTTCGAACTCGGCCAACGTTTCGGCGAAGAACGCGTGCTCGACGGCGCCGCCCGATTCCGCATTGGCAAAGAGGACCGGCACGGGCGTCCACGGCCCGATGCTGTCGAGAGTGCGGATAAAGGCCGGGATTTCGGGTGTCATGGCTGGTGCGTCACGTCTGGCGTCGGCGACCAGGTCCGCTCCCTTCAAATACGCGCGCGACATAAAATCCGTGCGCGTGGAGACGGGAGCGAAGCGGTTGGACTCGATCGCAAAGCCAAGCACGGCAATGCGTGGAGATTTCATCGGGTAGCTCCTGAGTTGGACGTCGTGAAAAAATTATTGGTAGCCAATAAGCACTCAGGGTTAACATGCAGTGATTCCTACGTTAAGTTTGCCTTAATGCTTTCGACTGAAGATTTGCGTTTCTTCGTTGTCCTTTCGTCTTCAGCGTCGCTGGCCGACGCGTCGCGCAAGCTGGATGTCACGCCGCCAGCCGTGACGCAGCGATTGAAGCAACTCGAATCGCGGCTTCATACGCGCTTGCTCGATCGATCCGGGCGGCGTCTCGTTCTGACCGACGAAGGTGAGTTGCTCGCGGCGCATGCGCGCAGAATTTGCGGGGAGATCGACGATCTGACCGACATGCTGTCGTCCCGGCGAAGCACGGTGGCTGGCGCATTGCGTGTGATCGCGCCGCTGGGATTCGGGCAGCGTTATGTCGCCCCCGTAATTGCTGGCTTTCGCCGCCAGTACCCGGAAGTGACGGTCAGCCTCACGCTCTCCGATCGGCCCACGCGTATTTCTGATGACATGTGGGAGCTCATGATCCACATCGGAGAGATGCGCGACTCGTCGCTCATCAGCAAGTATCTCGCTCCGAATCGTCGCGTGCTTTGCGCCGCGCCGGAGTATCTCGCCCAGCACGGTGAGCCGAAGCATCCGGATGACCTGCGCGCGCACGACTGCATCGCGCTGCGCGAAAACGACGAAGACGTGACCATGTGGCGTTTCAGCCCGAGCGGTCGTGGCGCGGCGGCGAATGTCAGGATCGAGCCGGTGCTGTCGAGCAATGACGGCGGCACGGTGCGCGACTGGGCGCTCGCGGGGCTCGGTATCATCGTGCGTTCAGAATGGGACGTGGCCGGGCATCTTCAGGCGGGCACGCTCGTGCGCCTGCTCGAGGACTGGAAGTTGCCTGATGCGGATATCGTCGCGCTGATCAACTCCAGACATGGCCGCTCGCTGCGGGCGACGCGCTTCTTCGAGTATTTGCGCGCATCGATGTCGCCGCCGCCTTGGCTGCCTGCGGGCGGCAGCGAGGACAAGCGCGCGCGCGCATTGCGAGCGCCGCGCGCTACTCGCGGTTGAAACGCAACCGGGCTGCGCCGGGAAGAGGGGGTGGTTCTACCACGGCCACGGAATCGACATACCCATGTTCGTTTGAACGGCGCGCTCGCGCAATAACCTGGCCAGAGTCAGGTCCTGCAACGCAAGACCCGTCATATCGAACACGGTGATGTCATCGCGCCGGCGCTCGACGCGAACATTGCCGTTCAACACATCGCCGAATTCGACAGCTTCGGTTTCCCGCGCCCATTGTGCTTCGCCGATTTCCGTCGCCTGGTCGGCGTCGTCGACGAAAAGGCGCGCGCGCTTCAGAAGACCTTCCGGCAGTTCTCGCTTGCCCTTCGTGTCCGCGCCAACGCAGGTGAGATGCGTGCCGGGCCGCACGGCGTCGGCATCGAACAATGGTCCCTTGCCGGCCGTTGCCGTGATGACGATATCGCTTTGCTCGACGGCGACGTTACTGTCCTTCGCGAGCGAGATATCGCAGTGCTCGCGGAATTGTGATTCGAATGAATCGTTATCCTCTCCATTCGAAGTGACGTAGCGAACCCGGTCGATTGAGGGGAAAAGGCGCAACGCGAACGTCAACTGAATGCGTGCCTGCACGCCGGTTCCGAACACGCAAACGTTCGTACTGTCGGGACGGGCGAGTTGCTCGAGCCCCAAACCGCCCGCGGCGCCCGTGCGCATCGTCGTGATGGCATTGCCGTCGATCACGCAGGTGGGACGCCCCGTGAGCGGATCAATCAGCATGATCGTGGCCTGATGAGGTTCGCCGCCGATCTTCCGGTTGTCTGGCCAGAAGCCCGCGGCCTTGAAACCGAGCAGCGCTTGTGTCTCGACATCGCCGGATTTGATTCCGAAGATGCCGCTACGAAGCCGTTCACGCACGACCTGGAAAACGCGGCCTTCCCGCTTGCTGTGGAGGATGAATGCCTCGCGCGTCGCGACAAGTGCGTCTTGCTGGGTCAGCAGGGACTCGACGGCGTGCTTGTCGAGAAGCAACAGGGTTTGATGTCGCGTGGTTTCGCTCATAGGGGACTCGGGTGGCGTCGCAGGGGGCGAAGTCGAGTATCGCGGCTCCATGCGGCAATTGGGTTAACCGCCTCTAAGTTTGCTGTTAACGTCGGCGTTAATGCCACTTTGCGTCATCGAGGTTAGCGGTCCCTAAGGGCGAATTTATGAACCGCCATTTGCGACCACCTTGAGGCGTAGTTTCCCATTCTCTTGATGCGCGAATAGACCAAACCGTTGCCTCGTCCCAGCGCTCAGAGTACGAAGCTACGCCCGCATAAACGGAGGTGCTTGTACCGACCACCCGGGCGAGAGCGGGTTCGGTGCGGCGGCTGCGACAGGAAGCGCGGGAAGGTGCTCGCTCACATAAAGCGCGTTTATCAATTTTAACGGGCGTACCCAAATTACGGTTCCTGATTTACGTGACGCAATTGGAAACCGTTTATGCACCGGCGTAAACAATATGGCCCCAAAAGATCGATAATTTCTTCTACGTTAACTTTGGATCGTAAGATGCATCATGGTGTGTCTCGCAACTTACCGTCCGTCCGTCAGCTTGCAGCAGACATTCCGCTGAAGGCAGGGCTGCAAGCGTTTGCGCATCTGGAGAAAATCGTATTTGCAGCCGAGCTCGTTGCCGCAGTTGTGACCGGCTACAGTTCGTGTCGCGGGCTGCAGAGTCTTTGCTTGGGCAGCCGTTAACCGATGCGCGCCTATACCAGGAGACACCATAGCGCGAGGAGTGGGGTTGCTCCCGAGCGCATCGCGTGCAGGCTACTAGGTGTATTGTGCAAGCCGCCGCCGATGCCCGGATCGAACCAGTCTCCATCGCGTTGGCGGAATTCCCCCGCGCTGAGCAGAACATAGGCTTCTTCAGGAGGATGCTGATGATCGGGGTATCGCGTGTGAGGCGCGAGAAGCGAAAAACCTAGCTGGATATCGTAACGGCTTTCCATGCCACCGGGGCCGCAAATCATGCCGTTCACGTGCTTCTCGATGTAGTCTTTGCTTCCATTCGATCCGGAGGTTCGCCGTTGCCAGCCTATAGTGGGTTCAAGCACCTTGATTGCCCGCGCCAGGTCGCCGAGGCCAGCGGTGTTGTCAAGCAGCGGTGCGAGCGCTGAATCGAGGAACTCACAGGCGGGATAGCGTTCGCTGTTACGCTTACCGTCGTCGGACGGCTGTTCGAGACGCTCGAATACTTTCACGGCTAACTCGCGTCCCGCATCCGGCAGCGCTTGCACCTGAAACAGATTTCGGGCAGCGCGAATGAATTGCTTGAGGTTCTCGTGTCGCTGATACATGGAGGCTCCTGGAATTTCTCAAGCGTTGCAGAATGCTGGCCGCAATGGCTTAACCCACGGACATAGCTGATCTCCTGATAGTGCTCGCAAAGTCAGCGCGGCGCCGGGTCACCTCGCAGCCAGTCAATGAGCTGCGTGATGACTGGCGTGATGGTCCGGCCGTGAGGCACCACGACAAAATAGGCATCGCTGGGGCGCAACGTCGCGAGGTCGATGCGGACCAGGTCTCCGGAGCGCAGGAGGTCGTCGACGAGGCGGTTCCAGCCTAGCGTAATTCCCTGTCCATACCGCACTGCCTGAATCGCGTCGGTGTAGAGGCTGCACCGCAGCACCGTGTTCAAGCGCGCGGGCCGATATCCGACGGCGCGAAACCATTCGTTCCATACCATCCATCCTTCCGACGTGGCATCCGACTCCACGAGCGCCATCTTCGCCAGGTCATCGAGCGAGCGAGGCATGCCGTATTCCTGAAGAAACTGCGGCGAGCAAACAGGAAAGACTTCGACATCGAACAGCAAGGTCGAGGTCCCGTCCGGCCAGTTGCCATCGCCATAACGGACGGCGACGTCGACTTCGACATGCCGAAGGTCAGCCGTAAACATCTCGGTCGACAACCGCAGTTGCAAAGGGGGATCGAGCTTCTCCAGCTTCGCGAGCCGCGGCAAGAGCCGCAATTGCGAAAACGCAGCGGTCGAAGCCAACACCAGTTCTCTTTGCTCGGTTCCGGTCACCAGTCGATCGAACACGCCTGCGATCTTCTGCATCGACTCCGCGACGACCACGTACAGCGCTTCGCCTTCACTTGTCAGTTCAATTGAGCGGTGCAGCCGGTGAAAGAGCTGTACGCCGAGTGTTTCTTCGAGGAACTTGACCTGTCTGCTCGCGGCAGACTGCGTGACGCCCAGTTCGCTCGCTGCATGGGTGAAGCTTCCCAGGCGCGCTACGGCTTCGAACTCGACAAGAGCGGTAAGCGAGGGAACGATCCGACGATAGCCTTTCATTGCTCTAGTGGTCTTCATTCGCGGAAACCCTGATCTGACAATCCCTGCTAATCGGCGCGCGAGGCGCAATTCGGGCACCTCGTTCCGGGGCATTTTCGCATGATTTAAATGAATGTGAAGCGGCATATAAAGCGCGTTGACGGTGTATTTCGACGGTCCAATACTTCACGCCATATCACTGTCCCAGGCGCTACGAAACGTTCTCATCACGAGGCTCATGATGTCTGAAGTTCAAATTCAAACGCACCGCGAACTAGTCGATAGCCGCAAGAAAGGACACGGCATGCCCGGTGAATTGTTCGGGCGTCAGGACGTCTTCGAAACGGACGTCGAGGTGTTCTTTCACAAGCTGTGGATTCTGGTCGGCGTGACGGCCGACGTGCCGGAGCCGGGCGATGTGCACACCGTGGATATCGGCAAGGCGTCGATCATGATCGTGCGAGACGACGACGAAAACGTGCGTGCTTATCGCAACGTTTGCCGTCATCGCGGCTCGCGCATCATGAAGAAGGCTGGCAAGGCGAGCGTTGGAATGCTCGTGTGCCCATATCATCAGTGGACGTACGATCTGGACGGCAGCCTGAAGCATTCGACGCATATGGGGCAGGACTTCGACGCAGGCTGCCACAGCCTGATTTCGGTTCATGTGAAGACGGTAGGCGCGCATATCTTCGTTTGCCTCGCCGACGAGCCACCCATTGACTTCGAAAAGCTCGAGACAGTCATGACTCCGCGCTTCGCGCCGTACGACCTGAAGCGCACGAAGATCGCCTATGAAATGGAGATCGTCGAAAACGGCAACTGGAAGCTCGTGATGGAAAATAATCGCGAGTGCTACCACTGCACGGGTACCCATCCTGAGCTGACGAACTCGTTTCTTGCGGAAGACTTCGGCTTTTGTCCGGACGGCCAGAGCGAAGCATCACTTCTGGCCTACGACGATTACCTGAAGCGCAATGCGGCATGCCAGGCGAACTGGGAAAAAGACGGCTATGTATGCGGCACGGTTGAAGCGCTCGACGAGAGCGTGGATACCAACTTCCGTACGCAGCGCCTCGTCATCTCCGGCGCAAACGAATCGCAGACGCTCGATACGAAGGTGGCCTGCACGAAGCTGCTGGGTGGCGTCGAGCGGCGCGATCTCGGCGACGTGCACATGTGGGGTCATCATTCGTGGACTCACGTGATGAGCGACCATGCCGTGGTCGCCTATAGCCTGCCCATTGCGCCCGACAGGACGCTTGTGCGTACGGTCTGGTTAGTGCATGCAGACGCAGTTGAAGGCGTGGACTACGACCTGAAAAGGCTCACTGAAGTGTGGGTCGCGACGACGACCCAGGACGCGGAACTGGTTGGGAACACGCATGCGGGAACGCAGGATCCTGCCTATATTCCGGGGCCTTTCTCAAACTTCACCGAGGCAGCGCTGGACCAGTTTTCGCGCTGGTACGACGCGAAGCTGAAGGCGCACGGAGTTTGAGGTCGCCATGAACGTAGCCGCAGATTCAAGTTTCATCGGGCAGGGTCGGGAAATGCTTGATCGCTTTTGCAGTGCGAGCACGTGGGAACACGCAGACGCGCAGTGGCCGAGTCACGAGCAACGCGTGCTTGTGTGCACGCGCGTGTCCGCCGAGACGCATGACGTGCGGACATTTGTGTTCAGCACACGCGATGGTCAGCTTTTCAGCTTCGAACCGGGGCAGTTCATCACGGTGTCCGCCGAAATCGATGGCAACGAGGTCAGCCGTTGCTACACAATCTCTTCGCCGCCCACGCGTCCCTATACGCTTACCATTACGGTCAAGCGCGTGCCAGGCGGCGCCATGTCGAACTGGCTGCACGAGAACATGAGAGAGGGCGTCGAGTTGAGGGCCTTCGGGCCGTCGGGGGTATTCACGCCTTCGTCGGGACCGGCAGCAAAGAGTCTTTATCTTTCAGCGGGATCCGGTGTCACGCCGGTGATGTCCATGACGCGCGCGGCGCTCGACCTAGGGCTGAACCGCGACATCGTGTTCATTCATAGCGCGCGAACGCCGGAAGACATCATCTTCCGTAACGAGCTTTCGCATTTGTGCGCGCTCTCGGACAAGCTGCGGGTCGTTCATATCTGCGAGGCGCTCGGGGGCGAGCCAGCGTGGCCGGGTCCCGTGGGGCGTCTCAGTCTGGATCTCTTGATGGAGCACGTGCCTGACTACCGCGATCGCGAGGTGTTCATCTGCGGCCCCGGCGGTTATATGGAAGCCTCCAGAAAGCTGCTCGCGCAAGGCGGGCACGATCCTTCCCGATATCACCAGGAAAGCTTCAATTTCGCACAGACCGTGGAATGCACCCAGGAGCCGGTCGCTGAGTCGACCGCACAAACCGGCTTTACAGTGCAACTGGCGCGCTCGGGCCGCTCGTTCACGATGGACGCCTCGCAAACCGTGCTCATCGCGGCGCGCAAGGCCGGTGTGCCCTTGCCGTCGTCATGCAGCCAGGGCATATGCGGCACCTGCAAGACCAAGGTGCTCGAAGGCTCCGTCGACATGAAACACAATGGCGGCATTCGTCCGCGTGAGATCGAGAAGGGTATGCGGTTAATGTGCTGCAGCCGCCCGACTTCAAACCTGGTCCTCGATTTGTAGCAGGGCGATTTCAACCTGAAAGGCTTTGGCAGCTATTCAGCCTGGTTAAATTCTTTTATCGTCTGAACTTTCGCCAATTTCCTCGCGTTTTTTTCGCTTTTCCTGGTAGTTTCCCTCACTAAATCGCCCCCCAGGACTTTCCCTTGTTCGGCAGGGCTCGCCCTTCAGGGCGAGCATTGGCCGGGGAGGCCGTTTCCGGCACTCAATTTCCCGCAAAGCCCCGACCTGTATAGCGAATGCGCGGCGTTGGCGTATTCGCTAAACGTTTCATTGTGCAAAGAGCGCTTCGCACGCATTACCAAAGGTATGGGAAAGGGTCCAGAAAATGTAGCTGGAGGGCGCAATTTGGATTGCTACGCTGCAATCACTGCATCAACTGCTGCACCGGAGCAGAAATTCAACGAAGTATTGGATTCGACGCCCGGTGCATGTTGAGGCCAGCTGAATCGCCACGCTAGAACCCCTTGTCGTACTGGAGTTCGCCAGCGTCAATTTTCTGAACCAGCCAGTTGGGATGACAAATGGCCCCTCATCTGACGTTCGCACCGGGCGACGCAATGCCGCCAGGCGCAATCAACACAGCGGGTACGCCTTCGGTGGCCCGGCCCATCGCCATATCAGGAACCGACATTCTGACGGTCAGGAACCTGTCGAAGATCTTCGGCCCGAAGCCCGAGATTGCTGCGCAACTGGTGAAGCAGGGCCTGGGTCGCGATGAAGTCTTCAAGCGTACCGGCAACATGGTGGCGGTCAACAACGTCAGCCTCAACGTAAGGGCCGGTGAGATCTTCGTCATCATGGGGCTCTCGGGTTCCGGCAAGTCGACGCTTGTGCGCCTGCTCAACCGCCTGATCGAGCCGACGTCCGGCCAGGTCGTGCTCGAAGGCCGCGATATCGCGCCAATGTCCACGCCGGAACTGCGTGAGGTGCGCCGCAAGAAGATGGCGATGGTGTTCCAGTCGTTTGCGCTGCTGCCGAATCGCACGGTGCTCGACAACATCTCATACGGTCTGGAAGTCGCGGGCATGAAGAAGTCCGAGCGCTATGAAATCGCCCGCGCCGCACTCACTCGCGTGGGTCTCGGCTCTTACGAAAAACTTCTACCCGGTGAATTGTCCGGCGGCATGCAGCAGCGGGTCGGTCTTGCACGCGCCCTGGCGGTCAACCCTGCCGTCCTGTTGATGGACGAAGCCTTCTCGGCACTCGATCCGCTCATTCGCTTCGAAATGCAGAGCGAATTGCTGCGGCTCCAGAAAGAAGAGCAGCGAACCATTGTTTTCATTTCGCACGATATTGAAGAGGCCATCAAGATCGGCGGCCGTATCGGCATCATGAAAGATGGCTGCCTGATCCAGGTTGGCACGCCGGCTGAACTCATCCAGTCTCCGGCCGACGACTACGTGCGGGACTTTTTCCGCCACGTCGACGTTTCGCGCTTTCTCAAGGCCGAAAGCCTGCTTACCCGCGTCGAGCGTGGACTCATTTCCGGCGACGTTGGTGCGCCTGCGGAGCGTTACCTCAATCAACTGATCGATAGCGGCGCCGAGTGTGGCTATGTGTGCGATCAAGCCGGCCGCTACCAGGGGTGCGTCACGCCTGCGTCGCTGCACAAGGCGGGTGCCCAGCCCCTGCGCGAAGCATTGCTCAAGGACCTGAGCACGGTCTCGCTCGACACCGACCTGCACGAACTCTCCGCGATCGCACTGAGCCAGCAACACGACGTGCCGGTGACGGACGCGGCGGGCAAGCTCGCGGGCGTCGTGTCGTGCCGAACGATACTCAAACAGGTTATGGAGCGGAGGGCAGCATGAATTCGTCAGTCATCGGCAAGTTCGCAGAGAATGCCGTCAATTTTCTCTTCAATCACTTCCAGGGCGGATTCAACGCGTTTTCCGCGGCGCTGGGCGCAGTCGTCAAGCTGCTCGAGGACGGCCTGGGCGCCATTCCGTTCCTCGCAATGCTCGTCTTTCTCGTGGCGTTCGCGTTGTGGCGCCGTGGCATCGCGTTCGCGGTGTTCGTCGGTGTCGCGCTCATGCTCATTCATTACATGGGACTCTGGCCGCAAACCGTTGCGACGCTCGCGCTTGTCGTGGCCGCGACAGTTTTCAGTCTCATCGTCGGCGTGCCCCTCGGCATCTGGGGCGCGCGAAACAAGCGGGTGGAGATGATCCTGCGTTCGCTGCTCGATTTCATGCAGACCATGCCGGCATTCGTTTATCTGATTCCTGCTGTGATCCTGTTCGGCTTGGGCCGTGTGCCTGCCGTGATTGCAACCGTTGTGTTCGCCATGCCGCCTGTGGTGCGACTCACGACGCTCGGCATTCGCCAGGTTCGCGAGGAATTGCTGGAAGCGGGCCGCTCGTTCGGCAGCACGGACGCGCAACTGCTCTGGAAAATCCAGCTTCCGAATGCATTGCCGTCCATCATGGCCGGTGTGAACCAGACCATCATGATGTCGCTTTCGATGGTCGTGATTGCCTCGATGATCGGCGCGGGCGGCCTGGGTGAGTACGTGCTGAGCGGCATTCAGCGCCTTGACATCGGCATCGGCTTCGAAGGTGGGCTGGGTGTCGTGCTGCTCGCCATCGTACTGGACCGCCTGACGGAGACGTTTGGTGTCAAGTCGAAGAAGACGAGACCGGTCGCGAAAGTGGGTAAGACCAGCACCACCGAAGCGGCGCATAGCTAACTAGCCACAGACCTGCCTGAACATCACAGGCAGGGTATCCGTGACGGAATGGGTAATGTCAATATAAATACGGAGTACTAACATGAACTGTAATATTTTCAGATCACTCATGGCGAAGGTTGCGCTATCGACGGTTGTCGCCGTGAGTGTCGGGGTCGGGTCCGCCGTGGCTGCCGAGCCAATCAAGCTGGCGATCACCGACTGGGCCGACGTGCTCGCTACGGCCAACGTAGCCAAATACGTGCTCGAAACTAAATTGAACCAGCCGGTCAAGTTCGTCAATGCGGACATCGGCATCCAGTTCCAGGGCGTGGCCCGCGGCGACCTCGACATCATGGTGGGCGGCTGGCTCCCGGTGACGCACGCCGTGTACTACGAGAAGTACAAGAACGATCTGGATGACGTCGGCGTGATCTACACGGGCGGCAGAAACGGCTGGGCCGTGCCTGCCTACGTGCCGGAGTCCCAGGTCTCGTCGATTTCCGACCTGAACAAGCCGGACGTCAAGAGCAAGCTCGACGGCACGATTCAGGGCATTGGCCCGGGTTCTGGCCTGATGCAGGCCTCCGAGAAGTCGGTCGAGGCCTACAAACTGAACGGCTACAACCTGCAGTCGTCGAGTGAAGCCGGGATGCTCGCTGCCGTGTCGCGCGCGTATCAAACGAAGCAATGGGTCGTCGCCACGGTCTGGAGCCCGCACTGGCTCTGGCAGAAATGGCAGATGCGCTATTTGAAGGACCCCAAGGGCACGCTGGGCGGCGAAGAGCAGATTCACGCATTCGCGTCTAAACAGTTCGCCACCAAGTTTCCCCGCGCCGATGTGTTCTTCAAGCATTTCAAGCTGACGCTGGCTGATGTCGAAGCTATCGAACTAGAAGGCAACAGCACGAACGACTACGCGAGCGCGGCGAAGAAGTTCGTCGACGCGCACCCGGACAAGCTGAAAGCGTGGCTGCAGCAGTAGCTAGCGGATTCGCATCCGCGGGGGCAGGAAAGGCCCGCTGCCCCAACGATTCTCATGTTCCAGCAGGGCCTGCTTGACACGATTACTTCCTGGAGTGACCTGTGAGCGAAAACTCGTGCTTCTTTTCTGAAACGCTCCAGAGCCGTGACCCGGTCATTGCATCGGAGATCGCGCTCGAATTGCGCCGGCAACAAACGCAGATCGAATTGATCGCATCCGAAAACATCGTTTCGGCCGCGGTGATGGAAGCGCAAGGGACGGTGCTGACCAACAAGTATGCAGAGGGCTACCCGTCGAAGCGCTATTACGGTGGCTGCGAGCACGTCGACCGCGTCGAGGCGCTCGCCATCGACCGCGTGAAGGCGCTGTTCGACGCCGAGTATGCCAACGTGCAGCCGCATTCCGGCGCGCAGGCAAACGGCGCAGTCATGCTCGCGCTCGTCAAGCCGGGCGACGCGGTCATGGGCATGTCACTCGACGCGGGTGGCCACCTTACGCACGGCGCGCGGCCCGCGCTCTCCGGCAAGTGGTTCAACGCCGTGCAGTATGGCGTGAGCCCGCAAACGTACCGTATCGACTACGACGCTGTGCGCCGTATGGCACAAGAGCACCGTCCGAAGCTCATCATTGCGGGCTATTCGGCTTATCCGCGCGCGCTCGACTTTGCGGCTTTCCGTGAGATCGCCGATAGCGTTGGGGCGCTGCTCATGGTCGACATGGCGCATATCGCGGGCATCGTCGCGGCCGGCCGCCATGACAACCCGATCAAGTACGCGGATGTGGTGACGTCGACCACGCATAAGACACTTCGCGGTCCGCGTGGCGGATTCATCCTCACCAACAACGGCGACATCGCGAAGAAGATCAACTCTGCCGTGTTCCCGGGGCTGCAGGGCGGTCCGCTCATGCACGTCATTGCGGGCAAGGCGGTGGCGTTCGGCGAAGCGCTGCGTCCTGAGTTCGCGGGCTACATCGACCGTGTGCTGCGCAATGCCGAGGCGCTGGGCAACGTACTGCAATCGGGCGGGCTGTCGCTCGTCACGGGCGGCACCGACAATCATCTGCTGCTCGTCGACCTTCGTTCCAAACACATCACGGGCACGCAGGCGGAGAAGGCCCTGGAGCGCGCGGGCATTACCTGCAACAAGAACGGCATTCCGTTCGACACGGAAAACCCGACCGTGACTTCTGGCATCCGGCTCGGTACGCCTGCCGGTACGACGCGAGGTTTCGGCACGGCCCAGTTTGAGCAGATTGGCGAAATGATTCTCGAAGTGCTGGCGGGACTTGAGCGCGAGCCCGGCGGCGACGATCAGATCGAGCGCGCCGTGCGTAGCCGCGTGAGAGATCTGTGCAACCAGTTTCCGATTTATTCGCACGCCGACGCCCTGGCATAAGCGAGGTGATCAGGCAGCAAATGCGGTGAACACTGGATTATTTGTTTGAAGATTACTGAATAGAGGAATCAAAATGAGCTTCGAGGGCGTACATACTCCGCTGGTCACACCGTTCAAGGAAGACGGTGAAATCGACCACGCTTTGCTCGGCAAGCACGCAGCGAATCTTGCAGGCCGCGTTTCTGGGCTCGGGATCGGCGGCACCACGGGCGAATACTACGCGTTGAGCTTTGAGGAACGCGTCGAAACCTTCAACACCGTTGCCGAGGCGGCGGGTGGAAAAACGTATCTGACCGCGGGCATCAACGCGACCACGACGAAGGAAGTGATTCGCCTGGGTCTGGAAGCGAAGCGAGCAGGCCTGTCGTCGCTGCTGGTTGCCGCGCCGTATTACGCGCAGCCGACGCAGGACGAATTGCTCAGCCACATGCTGAATGTGGACGACGCGCTCGATATGCCGATCATGCTGTACAACTTTCCGGCTCGCACGGGAACGCAGATCAGCGACGGCGTGCTGGCGAAGCTGCTCGAGCGTCCGAACTTTATCGCCATGAAGGAAAGCACGGGCGATATTTCGCATCTGCATCATCTCGTCACGCACTTCAAGGACCGGCTGGTACTCAGTTGCGGCATGGACGACCAGGCGCTTGAATTCTTCGCTTGGGGTGCGAAAAGCTGGGTTGCCGGTGCATCGAACTTCCTGCCGGAAGCGCATACAGCGCTTTTCGACGCGTGCGTCAAACAGAACGACTTCGTTCTGGGCCGCAAGCTGATGACGCAATTGCTGCCGGTGCTCGAACTGCTCGAGCGCAGCGGCAAATTCATCCAGTACGTGCGCTACGGATGCGAACTGGCGGGCCTGCCGGTTGGCGTGGCGCGTGCACCGCTCGGCTCGCTTACGGAAGAGGAACGCAACGCGTTTGCGCAGCTTGTGAAACCGCTTATTCGCAACACCCAGTAACAACAGAACATGGTCTCGAACCTGGAATTCGCGCGCTTTCCTGCGCCAGATGGCGTGAACGGGTGGTGGGAGAGTCTCCCGCCAGCGGGGCCTGCCAATGCCGTGTCGGCTGAGCATCGATACGACTGGGTCGTAGTGGGCGGCGGCATCACCGGGCTTTGCGCCGCTCGCCGGCTTGCCGAGCTGTCGCCCGATGCGTCGATTGCGCTTGTCGAGGCCGATCGCATCGGGCGCACGACAGCCGGACGTAATTCCGGATTCTTTGTCGATTTGCCGCACGACATCAGCAGCGAAAGCTATTCGCGCAGCGTGGCGGAGGACAAGGCCGACGTGCGATTCCAGCGGCACGGGATCGATTATGTGCGCTCGATCGTACGTCAGCACAACATCGACTGCGATTGGCGCGACGATGGCAAATTTCACGCTTCCGTCAACAAGAAGGGGCTCGACGCGCTGACGCATTTTGCAGAGGGACTGACGCGCATCGACGAAGCATTCGAATGGCTCGATCAACCAGCCATTCGCGCAGTGACGGGCACGGAATTTTATCAGGGTGCGCTATTCACGCCGGGTTGCAGCACGGTGCAGCCAGCTGCGCTCATGCGCGGTTTGGCGGCCACACAGCCGAAAAATGTCACGGTGTTCGAAATGAGTGCAGTGACGGAAATCGAACATCGCGGCAACGAGAAAGTCCTGCATTTCGCCAGGGGAAAGATCGTCGCCAAACAGGTGATTCTCTGCACGAACGCCTATGCGGCGACGTTCGGCATGCACCCCAATGGCCTGCTGCCCGTGTACACGTTTGCATCGATGACTCGCGTCATGAATGCCGGAGAGACTGAGAAGCTGGGCGGAACGCGATCGTGGTCGCTGATTCCGGCTGACCCCATGGGCACAACTGTGCGCCGCCTTGGTACAGACCGTATTTGCGTGCGCAACCATTTCGCGTTCCGGCCGGGACTGCAGGTGTCCGATGCCGATCTCGCGAAGGCGAAAGCGCTGCATCAACGTTCGTTCGACCGCCGGTTCCCCATGCTCAAAGGCGTCGAACTCGAGTACACATGGGGTGGTCCGCTGTGTCTTTCGGCGAACAACGGCGCGCTGTTCGGCCGCCGCGACGATGGCATCCTGGAAGCGGTGGGATGCAACGGCCTGGGGCTGAGCAGAGGGTCATCGTCGGGCAAGTTGATCGCCGAATATGCGCTAGGCGAGAGCAACGATCTGATCCAGCAGCTTCTGAAGCAGCCACACCCGCGCTCGCTGCCGGTTCGGCCGATCGTTGACATGGCGGTGTCGGCGACGATCTGGGCGAAGGAAATGTCGGCGGGAGCCGAACTTTAATTAACCAAGGACACGAGATGACGACGCATCAGGAGTGGAAGCAGAAAGCAGCGGAACTATCGCTCGACGGACGGGCGTTCATTGCCGGAGAGCGGTGTGCAGCGGCGTCGGGCGAAACGTTCGCCACGCTCAATCCTGCATCGGGGAAGGTGCTCGCGGAAGTGGCGAAATGCGGCGAAAAGGATGTGGATCACGCTGTCGCCGCTGCCCGGAATACATTCGAATCCGGCGTGTGGTCGAAGGCCGCGCCGGCGCATCGCAAGGCGGTCCTGCTTCGCCTCGCGCAACTGATTGACGAGCATACGGACGAGCTGGCGCTTCTAGAAGCGCTAGAGGCTGGCAAGCCGATCAGCGAATGTCTCGCGCTGGATATTCCCGAGTCGGCAGCTTGCATTCGTTGGCATGCCGAAGTGACTGACAAGCGTTACGACGCGCTTTCGCCTTCGGGTGCGGATGTCGTCAGCATGATCACCCGCGAGCCGATTGGCGTGGTTGGCGCGGTGCTGCCCTGGAATTTCCCCGCGCTGATGCTGGCCTGGAAGATCGGGCCGGCTTTGTCGGTTGGCAATAGCGTGATCGTGAAGCCTGCGGAGCAAACATCACTCTCGACGTTGCGCATCGCCGATCTCGCTTTCGAAGCGGGCGTGCCTGCGGGCGTGTTCAGCGTCGTCACGGGCTTTGGTGACAGCGCGGGACAGGCGCTGGGCCGCCATTCCGACGTGGACCTCGTCGCATTCACCGGCTCGACGGCCACGGGCAAGCGCTTTCTGCATTATTCCGCAGACACCAATCTGAAGCGGGTGGTGCTCGAATGCGGTGGGAAGAATCCGCAGGTGATTCTTCCCGATGTCGCGAATCTCGATGCGGTCGCCGAACAGGCTGTCGCCGCCGCATTCTGGAACATGGGAGAGAACTGCAGCGCCGGCTCGCGGATTCTCGTGCCTTCGAGCAAACGGGCGGAACTGGTCGAGAAGGTCCAGGCCGTGCTCGCAGGATGGAGGACCGGCGATCCGCTCGACCCGGACGCGAAGCTCGGGGCGCTGATCGAGCAGAAGCACTACGAGAAAGTGCTTGCGCACATCGAGAAAGCGAAGGAGCAGGGCGCGCGCGTGGTTTGCGGCGGACGTGCCGCCTTGACCGAAACGGGAGGATGGTTCGTCGAGCCCACGATATTCGATCACGTCACGCCGGATATGGCCATCGCACGGGAAGAAGTGTTCGGACCCGTCGTGTGTTTTATCGAATACGACGATGTAGAGGATGCCATCCGGATCGCGAACGACACGTGCTACGGACTGGCAGCTTCGTTGTGGACGGATAACGTGAACAGCGCGCATAAGGTTGCTTCGCGTATCCGTGCAGGCACGGTCACGATAAACTGCTTCGGCGAAGGTGATCTTTCGACGCCATTCGGCGGCTTCAAGCAATCGGGATTTGGCGGGCGCGACAAGTCTGTCTATGCACACGACCAGTATTGCGAACTGAAGACTACCTGGTTGAAGCTAGCGTGAATGGGTAGCGATAGAGCGGGCGGCCCGTTAGGCCCAGATCGCATTGCGTCGCGTGATTTCGCCACACCTGAATGGGAGTTGAATGCAGATGCGCATCAGTGACGCGACGCTCACGACGCAAACCTTCTTGTCGCTGGCTGATAGCTGTATGACGCCGGGCGGCCTCAACGAGCAATTGCACGCCGAGCTAACGGAGCGCGGCACCTACACGCATTATGAAGAGGCGCTCGACAGGGTGTTGGAGCGGGTCGTCGGCGTGACGTAAGCCAAGGCACACAGCGGAGGAGCGGCGCCGCGCCATTTATAAGGCCCTTATTATGGATCACCTCACTTGCCACCGGGCAAACGGACTCGCAAACTGTTGTCGTCCGATAGCCTTTATGGTCCTTGGCGCGCTTGATTGCGCCACGCGAGCACCCGTTCAAAGAGCGTAAGCCATGTTAAAGAAGCAGCTATTCGCAGACAGACTCCTCGCCCAGATGCCGTCGCTGCGGGCACTCCGATGCTTCGTGACGGCGGCGCGATACGAAAGCTTCACGCAGGCGGCGGAGGTGCTATGCGTCACGCAGGCGGCAATCAGCAGACAAATCAAGGAGCTCGAAGATTCGCTCGATGTCGCGCTGTTCGAGCGCACCGGCCGGCATATCGCGCTGACCGACGCCGGACGCATTCTTTACAACGCGTCGTACCTCTCCATCATGAATATCGCCGAAGCGGCAGAGGCGGTGCGTCGCACGGACCGGCACGCGTTGACGATTTGCGTCTCGCATACGTTCTCGGCCCTGTGGTTGTCGCAGCGCCTGCCCGCGTTTCGCGAGCGCTTTCCCGATATCCGGCTGCACGTGATGGTCACCGAGCACTTCATGGAGCTGGACGAGCTCATGGAGCCCGACATCATCATCACGAAGAATCCGCCGCGTGAGCCGGAATATGAGGTCGAACCGCTATTTCATGATGTCGTCTACCCGGTTTGCAGTCCGACGTTTTACGACCGGCATTTTCGCGGCAAGAAACTCAAGCCGCTTGATCTGCTTACGCAACCCACGTTGAATCTCTCGTTGCTCGGGCGCGCCCAGGTCTGTGAACACGTGGATTGGCGAGTGTGGCGCAACTGGTTTCAGCAGGGCGACGGCACGGACATCCTGGCTGACAACAGGCATCTGGAGAGCAACGACTATCGGCTCCTCGTCGCGCAGGCGGAAGCCGGCGAAGGGACGTTGCTAGGCTGGCATCATCTGCTCCACCTCCAGGTCGAGCAAGGACGCCTGATACGGCCAGTTCCCGATGCGCTCGTCTTCAGAGACCGCTACCACTATTTGATCACGCACCGGAATGCGCGGCCTCGTACCGAGTATCTGAAGTTTCGCAACTGGCTCAGTGAAGAAGCCGGTGCAATGATGCGCGACTGGATCGACGCCGGTGCCGCGGTCACAGGCTAACGGGTAGCTGGTAACAGGTTTCGACCGTATCGATTGTTTGGAATGCATTTGCAGAGGCGGTCCCCATGGTTCACCCCACGATTGACAGCGAAGCCCCGACCGCGAGGCGGCTGCGCTTCGGGATCGTGCTATTGCCCAACTTCACGTTGACCGCCTTTTCCGGATTCGTCGACCTGCTCAGACTCGCAAGCGACGAAGGCGACATGAGCCGCCCCGTGCGGTGCTCATGGACTATCGTCGGAGAGAATCTTGTTCCGGTTCGGGCGAGTTGCGGCATCCAGATCACACCGTGGACAACTTTCGATGCGGCCGAGGCGTTCGACTATGTGGTGATAGTCGGCGGACTGCTGCATTCGGGGCCGCCTGCCAGCGACGCGACACTCGCCTTCATTCGCGCGATGGCCGAAACACCGGCCACGCTCGTGGGACTCTGCACAGGTGCATTCGCACTTGCTCGCGCGGGCGTGATGAACGGATATCGAATTTGCGTAAGCTGGTTCCACTATTGGGATTTCGTGGAGCGTTTCCCGCAAGTCGATGAGCGTGACCTCGTTGCTGACCGGCTCTTTGTGATCGACAGAAGGCGCATTACGTGTTCCGGCGGCCGTGCGTCGATCGACGTTGCCGCGGCTATTCTGTTGCGCCATGTCGAGGCCACGATAGTTCGCAAGGCGCTGCGTATTCTGCTCGTGGACGATGCGCAAAAAGGCAACGCGCCGCAACCGCATCCTCCGGGCCTCGAGCCCGCCACGCATCCCAAGGTCAGGCGCGCGATTTTGCTGATGGAGCAACACGTTGGCCAGCCTCTGAGTTTGCCGGACCTGGCGCATCGTCTCGATGTCTCGGTCCGCCAGATCGAACGCCTTTTCACGACGGAAACCGGTAAATCTCCGGGCGCGTACGCGCGGCAGATTCGCATACGCATGGCATCGTGGCTGTTGACGAGTTCGGACCGCACGGTTGCGGATATTGCTTCGTCATGCGGTTTTTCCGACGCATCGCATCTCGGCCGCGAGTTCCGCAAGGAGTTTGGGGAGTCGCCCAACGAATATCGCACGACGCGGCTTCCGAATGCTCATGAGGCGCTACTGGGCACACCAGAGCCGGACGCGCGGTTATCTGATGAATATGCCGAGGCGCCAGTTCGGCAACTGGGCACATCATAACGAGCGCGAAGTGCGGCCCCGGGTGCCGCACGCCACGGGTCACAGCGACTCGGTCTCGAAGGCGCAACCGATCAAAGAGGCGCACGCATTCTCGGTGAGCATGACTTGCTGGTTGAGCTTGAAGCCTTGCGTATCGTCTTCTCCACCGATTTGGTTTTCGGCGCATATCATCGGCATGGTACGCGGGAACATCGGTGACCAGTTGCTTGATGGGAAGCAAGGACCTGAAGGAGCTCAGTTTCTGCACGGGCGTTGAGGCGGAGTCCTCGCGATCCGATTGCGAGGCGAATCGACGTTGCGATGGAAGACGACATCAAGATCGAGCAATTCCTGAAGCAGCATCCGTCTGCTGCAATGACTGGCTGTCAGAACTTCTTGAATGCAGAGTCAATGTCCCAATTATTTGCATCGGATAGCTAAGCAATGGCGTGAATATAGTGCCTGTCACATGATGGGAAGACTAGCGTGCTCGACTTGCATTTCTGATCTTCCCCGGGGCGCGATAAGAAGGCTTGTATCTAAATGGGCGCGTCGCATGTCGATCTCTGGGGAAAACTTTAGTCGCTTACACTCGGCCGCTTTAATAGCGGTAAGCGGCTGCATATCCCGCATCGATGCGTGGAAGAAGCGGACCGCCATCCGCGACTCTACAGGTCAATTACCAGCTCGCTTGATCGGGCCCGAGAGACGCAGATCATCAGTGATGCATTCGTTAGCTGTTCGTCGTCGGTTAAAACGTAATCGTGATGGTCCGCCTCGCCCGACAGCAGGGCGACTTCGCAACTTCGACACAGTCCCTCCCTGCATGAAAACGTGGCACGCACGCCATGTCGTTCAAGGCTTTCCAGGATCGATTCGTCGGGCCGAACGATGCACCGCAATTCTCGCCTTGCGAGGACCACTGTAAATGACTTGTTCTCATTGGCAGATGCACCGCTGCCCTGCGCTTCGTTCGGCGGCGCGGCAAATCGTTCAAAGTGAATTCGATCGGGCGGAACAGTATTTTGCTTCCCGTACGCCAACACGGCGTCCATAAGCCCGATAGGGCCACAACAATAAATGTGTTCCCGTGCATCCACATCGCGCATCATTGCGCCCACGTCTCGTGGAAGGGGCACAGTCTCTTCATCGTCGGCATGCAGATGTATGCGTCCACCGAGCGAACTGAGCTCATCGAGGTAGGCCGCATGCGAGCGCGAACGAACACAATAGTGCAGATCCCACGGGATCTCATGACGCACGCACGATCGGATCATGGCAAGTATCGGCGTGATTCCGATACCACCCGCTATGAACCGGTGTCGCGATGCTTCGGGAGACAATTGGAACAGCGTGCGCGGCTCGCTGATCGTCAAAAAGTCGCCCACCCGCAGCTTTTCATGGATATACGCCGACCCACCTCGCGACATTGCAGAACGGCCGACGCCTAGACAGTACCGCGACGTGTCGGCCGCGTCGTTGCACAGTGAATACTGACGCGTTTTCTCATTCGGCAGACAGACATCGATGTGTGCGCCCGGTTCGAAGGGGGGGAGAAGAGAACCATCGGCGGCGCGCAGTTCGACCCCAACAACGCCTTCAGCCTCGTGTTTCAGCGCGGCTACCCTTACCTTGATCATGTCAGTCCTCTTTGACTGATTGCTGCCGTGCACGACTCTCTTCCTCGAGCCGTTGATTCACGGCCCAGCGGAACTGCGAAAGTGCCGAATCGATACCGAACGGCGTCATCTCGAACCCAGGATCGAGCGCGAGATTCCTTTGCTGCGCCGTGATGATGTCGCGGTCTTCGTCAAACGCGTCGACGACGGACTGGTGAATCAACCGGGTAACTTCCGGTTGTTCAATTGCAAAGTTGTGAGGGTGGCCAAAGAAGTAGTGCGTCGAATTCTCAGTTTCAGGCGTCAAGGCCTGACATCCGCGAAACTCCGCTGCGTCGACTCGGGTGCCCTCGCGAGCGCCCGTGCCGGTAGGCGCCATTCCGGAGTCCATGCGAAGAATGGCAGGTAACGTGAAATCGTAAATGTTCCATCGATCCACCTTGCCGGGCCACTCTTTCACCGCGGCGGCGAAGGCGGGCGCATCGGTGTTGATCGTCCAGCGGGTGACGCGTACGCCGTTGTCGATACGCTCGACTTTCGGCTGAACGCTCGCATAATCTTCGGAGCCACCGAGCGTCGTCGGATGGACGAACGGGAGATGTGAAAAATCGAGCAGGTTGTCGCAGATCAGCAGATAGTTCACGTCGTAGTGAATGTATCCGGGAAGACTGCGCCATGCAGGATCGTCAAGCCAGTGCGTATCAGGAATAGCCTCAGGGTCAGCCAACGCAGGATCGCCCATCCAGATCCAGATCCATCGATGGCGTTCGACAACGGGATAGCTCTTGACTCTGGCGCGTGGCGGAACTCTCTGCTGTGCCGGAGCTTCCACGCATGCGCCCGCACTGTCGAACTTCAACCCGTGATACATGCATCGCACGCAGTCGCCTTCACGACGCCCGACCGAAAGTGGCGCACCTCGATGACAGCAACGGTCTTCGAGTGCAACGAGTGTCCCATCATCCTTGCGGTACATCACGACAGGCGTCCCCGTGATAACCCGCGAGAACAACGCATCGGGCGCGACTTCATGTGACCAGGCGGCTACGTACCAGGTGTTCGCGATGAACATGTGTTTGTCTCCTTCGATATTTGCTTTTGCTCTCGACTTCCAGCGCTTGACTGCACGATAGGTTTGCCGTAATCATGCGTCAAGCTAATGGCGTTAATACAGAGAATGCACGCAATGCATATCAGAGACCTCGATCTGAACCTGCTGGTCGTTTTCGACGCGCTGCTACGTGAGCGGAGCGTGACGCGGGCAGCGCAGGATGTTGGTTTGACGCAAGGCGCGATGAGTCACGCGCTTAACCGGTTGCGCGCGTTCTTCGACGACCCGCTGTTCGTGAAGACGCCAGATGGCATGACGCCGACGCCAAAGGGCGATCAGCTTGGTGCGACGATTTCCGAGGTGATTGCGGCGATCCGGCAGAACGTCGTGGCGGAGGCTCGCTTCGATCCGCTGACGGCACAACGCACGTTTGTGCTTTGCATGACTGACATGGGCGAGCTGGTCTTTTTGCCGCCGTTGATCCGCATGCTGAGAAAGCTCGCTCCAAACTGCACGATACGCTCGGTGCAGGTTCCGCTGGAGCAGATCGAAGGCATGCTGTCCTCGGGTGATGCAGATCTCGCCCTCGGTTCGATCCACGCGGCTCCCGAAGGCCTCTTCCAGCAGCAGCTATTCATGCATTCGTTCGTTACGCTCGTCAGCGTACGCAACCGAAAGGTCGGGAAGACGTTGACTCGCGCACAGTTCGAGACGATGCCGCAGATCGTCGTTTCACTGACAGGGCGAGCCAGTGCAGCGTACGACAACGCATTCGACGCCTACGGCATCAAAAGGAACATCTATCTCACGACGCCGCACTTCCTTGCAGTGCCCCATCTGATTGATGCGTATCCCGACCTTATCGCGACGGTCCCGCTCGAACTCGGGACGGTCTTCTCGAAACTCGGCACTGTCAGGATCGTGCCTCCGCCAGTGCCGCTGCCGCCGTTTGCACTCCGACAGCATTGGCATTCCCGCTTCAATGCGGACCCCGCGAATGTCTGGCTGCGTCATCTCATCAAAGAGACTTTTGAGCGTTATCCCGACATCTCCGGGCAGTGATCGGCCCCGAGTCTCCACACGGACTCGTGCCACCGTGACGAAGGGTTCCGGAGTCAACCAGACGCTTCCGGAGGATACGCCACGGTCGCAGCAGTATCCCGCCGTCGCGTCTGTCCTCACGATGGGTTTTCGCCCGCAGACGAGTATTTGCCGATTGCGCCTGGATGGCCATTCACCGGACGGAGCCGACGCTTGAGCGTTCGACCGACGACGCATGTGAGCGGCGCTTTTGCAGTGAACGGAGGGCGTCAGCCTCGTTCCGCGTCATCTCTTGCCGAGAGGCGGCCAACTGGGGAATCTCGCTACATTGCTCAATCCGGCCAGTTCGATGGCGGCATCGCGCAGTAGCACCGAATACCCGTGCATAGGAGAGGGGCTGCACTGCGCGAAGGGCGGCGTTTGAAAAGCGGCTTTGACGCGAATGTGCCAGTTCGGCAAGTTGCGAAAGCAACGAGTTTCACAATGATGCCAAGAGGGGCTGCTGGCCGCACTACACCCGGCGCGTCTCGCGCGTAAATTTGAGCGTGACGACAGTCACGAGACCCAGAGCGGCTAGAAAGAGCGACACCGGCCAGTACGCATGAAAGCGGGAGAGCAGTGCCGTGGCGATCAACGGAGAAAGTCCGCCCGCGAAAATCGACGCGACTTCGTGACCTAGCGCAACACCCGAATAGCGCACCTCAGTGCTGAAAAGTTCGCCAACCAGCGCGGGCAGTGTACCGATCATCGCGCCGTGACATATTGCGGTGCCTGCCACGAGCGCGAGCCAGATGAGTGGCGTGGAATGCGTGTTGAGCAGCCAGAAGAACGGAAACGCCATGGCGACCAGCGAAAGCGCGCCAATCATATAGACAGGCTTGCGCCCGATACGATCCGAGAGCCGGCCCCACGCCAGCATGGCCCCCATCTCGACAATCATGGCGAGCATCACGCCCGTGAGCATCGTGGAGTTCGGGATGCCCGCGAACTTGCCGTATACGAGTGAAAACGCGAGGAAGATGTAGGCGCCCCCATTCTCCGCAACGCGCAGACCCATTGCCATCAGGATCTCTTTCGGGTGGCGCCTGATGACTTCGAGCACCGGCATGTGCGATGTCTTGCCTGCCTGTTCGGCATTCGCGAAGTCGCGGCTTTCGGGGAGCCGACGGCGGATATACACGCCGATTGCGAAGATGAGAATACTCGCGAGAAATGGCAGACGCCATCCCCACGCGAGGAATTGCTCGCGGGGCAGCGCCTCGACTGCAAGAAACGCCGCGGAGGAGAGCACAAAGCCGCCGCCCACGCCCAGCTGGCTCCATGCCGCGTAGTAGCCGCGCTTTTCCGGCGGCGCACTCTCGCTGATCATCAGGACGCCGCCGCCCCATTCGCCGCCTGACGCAATGCCCTGGAATACCCGCAGCGCGACGAGCGCAGCGGGCGCCCACATGCCCACCTGGCCATAGCCCGGGAGCAGGCCGATGCCGAAGGTCGCCGCGCCCATGATCAGCAATGTCCAGACTAGCGACGCGCGCCGTCCGTAGCGATCGCCAATATGGCCGAAGACGACCCCGCCTAGCGGGCGTGCGATGAAGCCGATCGCGAAGGCCGCGAACGCACCCAGCGTACCGACGAGTGGGTCTGCGTCCGGCGGAAAGAACAGTTGTCCGAATACGAGCGCAGCAGCCGTGCTGTAAACGAAGAAGTCATACCATTCCATCGCGTTGCCCGCTACGGACGCGATCACGATGCGTTTGAGGGGGCGCTCGGAGTGCGCAGCCGCGTGTGTCGCGGAAGCCGGGGAGTGAACGGAAGCCATATGTACTCGCGTTGAAAGGTTCAGTGCGCGCGTCCACTCCAGGTGGGCGGCTTATGGCTGGCAGTGTCGATGCACAGGTATGCGGCGTCAAATCAACCGAAATCGGGTGCTGCCATCAGCACAATGGATGGGTGTCAGGCCTCGGGCCGGCGAAACATGGTGTAGATGGTCTCCCGCAGCCAGGCGATCCCCGGATCAGAGGCGAACTGCGTGTGTGAATGCACCTGGATTTCAATGGGTGGGAGCTTGAACGGCAGTGGCAGGATGCGAAAGGCCTTGCCGCGGTTGAAGCGCTGCGCAATGCTTCTCGGGAAAATGACCGCCAGATCCGTGTTCATCACGATTTCCGGCGCGACGACGAAATGCGGCAGCCGGAGCACCACTTCGCGCTTGAAATTCAACTCGTCAAGCCATTGTTCGACCATGCGATGGCCCGTCGCGTTGGTGCTCGCATAGACATAGCGGAGGCCCATCAGGTCTTCGCGCGTGGGCTTCGTCTTTCGCAAGGGGTGTCCCGAGCGCACGACACAGACGTGTTCGTCCACGAAGAGCGTCTGCGTCGTGCAGTTGCTATCGAGTCCGGGTACGTAGCCCAGCGCAAGGTCGATTTCGCCGGCGCGCATGGCCACGCTCACCGATTCGACCGGCACATTCGTCACTTCGATACGGATACCGCGCGTCTCGTGATCGAGCATGGCGAGCAGGGGCGGCAGGAAATAGAACTCGGACATGTCCGACATCGAAATGCGGAAGACGCGCTGGGCCGTGGCGGGCTCGAAGTGCGCGAGTTGCTGGACGGCCTCGTTGATCATCGCGAACGCCTGAGCGAGCGGCGGATAGAGGCGGAATGCGGCATCGGTCGGCACCATGCCGTTCGGCGTGCGCGCGAAGAGCGGATCGTCGAAGAGCGTGCGCAGCCGCCGTAGCGCGTGACTGACGGCAGACTGCGTGAGCGCGAGCCGTTCCCCAGCTGCCGTCAGGCTGCGCAGATCCCAGATTGCCAGGAATACCCGCAACAGGTTCAGGTCGACACCGGCGAGGTTCGGTTGACTCATCCACTGCTTCTCGAGTTGACTGCGCGCGTGCAGCGCGCCAGGGGAATCATGCCGGCCTTGACGCCCCCAGGTTTCGACGACGCTGCGAAAGCCGGTCACAGTGCTGCAAATTTACCGTAAATGCTGCGCATCGGGTAATGCGGGGTTGCCCCGCCATACGGCGGCAAAGCATGAAAGTCGCGCCGCATCGCATCGCGTACCGGCGAGGCGAGCGCCTCGGTCAGTGCGTGCGCGTCGTCGAAAACGACCTTGTTGCGTTGCATGAAGGCGGCGCAAGCGAGAGGCAATGCGCTGCGGCTCTCGACAGGGGTGTAGATCTCCAACTCGCGCAACGCCGGCAGTTGCAGCATCAACGGCGGATGATGCGTCAGATAATGTGTGAGCCACGCTTCGAAGTCGTCGGCTGGGCCCTCGTAGGCGACCATATAGCTGCAGCGTTCCATGTCGTCATTCAGCGGCATGTGCTGCGGCGGCACGAACGTCCGCACAGCCATGGTCTGCTGCGCGAGCGAATGCCTGTCGAGCTTTTCGATTGCTGCGGCTTGCAACGCGCGATGTATCGCGCCTTCTGGCCCGAGCGCGCCTTCGAGATCCGCGAGAGCGTCGAAGTACCATTGCAGTATGCACGAAGGTGCGTTCGGATCCGGTTCGATCCGCGGATCGACCGGGGTCATTGCCGGTACGTGTGCGACCAGCCGGCGAAGGCCATCGACCCTCCTGGCTTCACTCAGCAACGCACTGACGTCGAGCGGTGGCGCGACGGCACAGGCTCCCGTGAGGAACAGACAGAATGGCATGCTCACCCCGCTGCGCAGGTAGCCGCCGCGCGAGCGAGGCTGTGGAACTGCCGCCCGAAATAGATCAGACCTTCACCTTCGTCGCGCAAGGCAATATGCTCGATACGAACGAAGATCACCGAGTGCGATCCCACGGTTTTGCTTTCGCAGACGGTGCCCTCAAGGGTCGCGATTGCATCCGTCAACACCGGGACGCAAAGCTGCCCGGGTTGCCATGCGCAGTGTGCGAAGCGCTCTTCCATCGAGCAGCCGGTCATGCCCGCGAACAGGCGCGCCAGTTCCTGGCCGCGCGAGCCGAGCACGTTGATGCAGACCTGCCGGTTGCCGTGCAGGACGTCGTGCACGTAGCTCGACTGATTGATGCAGACGAGCATGGTCGGCGGCGTATCCGTCACGGAGCAGACTGCACTTGCCGTGATACCGCAGCGGCCCTGCGGACCGTCGGTCGTGATCACGTTGACGGCCGCCGCGAGCGAGGCCATCGCATTGCGAAAGTGCAGTCGCATGTCTTCCTGGATCATGGTTCTCGCCTCCTCGATCAGGGGTAGGGGGTCACGGGCGGGATGCCCACGAACAGTGCCCCGGATGCGTCGTAGGTGCCCTCACCAAGGAACGCGTGCTGCGTCACCACAATTGAGTCGCGCACGAGGCGCTGCAGGCGGCTCTCGCGGTAGATCGCGCCGATCCCCGCCATCTTGTACGCCTCCATCACGACGTCTGCGCAGGTGTGCGCCGCGTACGTTGCGCTCAGGCGCAGGATATTGGCCTCGGCCGGAGTGACGGGATCACCCGCAAGGATCGTTCGCCAGGCCGCTTCAGCGGATTCGAAGAAGAAGGCGCGGGCGCTGCGCAAGCGGGCTTCGGCTTGCGCAAGGCCCGAGCGATAGTAGGCCCGGTCGGCGAGGCGCGGTGCGCCGGTCGTGGTCTGGGTCACGCCCGACATGCCCGCGAGCAGATCGAGCGCGGCGCGCGCGAGACCGATGTTTACGGCCGCATGGACTTGCGCCTGATAGGTGACGGTCGGATAGCGATAAAGCGGTTCATCGATCGTGGCTGCGCCGCCTCGCACGAAGGTCCACTGCTCGTCGACGAACTTGTCCTTCAGGCGAAGGTCGTGGCTGCCCGTGCCCTGCATGCCCACGACGTTCCAGTTATCGACGATCTCGACTTCGCTGGAAGGAAAGACGGCAGTGAAGGGCTTGCCTGCATTCGGGTCGTTGGCGCCGCCAGGCGCGCCGCCGATGCCCACGCCAATCCAGTCGGCTCCCTTGCAGCCGCTTGCGAACCGCCATTGGCCGCTAACCGTGAAGCCGCCGGGCACGCGGACCGCCTTTTGCAGCGGATAGAGGCCGCCCGCGAACACCTGGTCCGGTCCGGTCGCATAGAGTTTTGCCTGGGTTTCGACAGGCAGCGATGCGAGATACGTATTCGCCGAACCAAACGCCGCGACCCAGGCGGTGGATCCATCGGCGATGGCGATGCGTTCGAGCGACGCGAGGAACTGGTGAGGCGGCAGCGCATCGCCGCCGAAACGCCGTGGCGTGCCGGCCCGGAAGATGCCGGCGCGCTTCATCTTCGCGACCATGTCGCGTGGGACGTACGAGAGTGCGTCGAAATCGTCGCGCCGGCGCTCGACTTCGTCGATCAGGGCATCGAGTGAAAGCGAACCCGGATACTCCGGATAGTCATCGTGTGCGGCGAAGGTCCGGACATGGTTGGATTCGGCAGTGGAGCTGGCAATCTGCAGGGCGTGCATACGAGATACCTTTTGATGAATGGGGAACGGTTCGAGCGACGTGGCATGGCCGTCAATGTGATTCGGAGTCCAGATTGGCCTTCGCGCGCATGGCTTTGGGAAATGTCTCGGGAGCGAAGCATGTGGCGACAACCGTGATCAATCCGAGCGCGCCGAGATAGAGCGCGACAGGCACCGCGCTGCGATAGTGGGCGAGCAGGCCCGTGGCGATCATCGGCGAGAGGCCGCCTCCCAGCACCGAGGAGAGTTCCCGCCCGATTCCGAGCCCCGAGAAGCGCAGATGAACGGGCAGCAACTCGCTGATGAAGGCCGGTTGCGCGCCTTCCAGAATGCCGAGCGTCAGGCTGTTCGCGAGCAGGAGGGCAGTGATGACCTTCCAGTACTCGCCCGAGCCGAGGAGCGCGAAGTAGGGCCACGCCACGAGCACCATGGCGATGGCGCCAATCAGATAAACCGGCTTGCGCCCCACCTTGTCGGTGATGTGGCCGACGAGCAGCGCAACCGGAATCATCAGCAGCATCGAGAGTGTGAGGCCGCCGAGTATCCACGACGATTTCACCCCCAGAAACTGGCCGTATGCGATCGAGAACGCGAAGAAGATGTACGATGCGCCACCTTCACCGAAGCGTAGGCCGAAAACGGTCAGCACCTCGCGCGGACACTGGCGCAAGACGTCGAGAACGGGCATGCGGCTTTCGTGGCGCGTTGCCTTCACTTCAGCGAATGCCGTGCTCTCGCTCACGGAGCGGCGCATCCACAAGCCAAGTGCGACGAGCGCTGCGCTGGCGAGGAAGGGCACGCGCCAGCCCCAGCTCTGGAAGTCAGCGGCAGACAGGTGTTGGGCAAGCAGAAAGGCGCCTGTGGAAAGCACGAAGCCGAACGCCGCGCCACTCGGGCTCCATGCGGCCAGTGCGCCGCGCTTCGCCGCCGGCGCGCTTTCGTGGATGAGCAGGATGCTGCCGCTCCACTCGCCGCCCGCAGCCAGTCCCTGGAGAATGCGCAGCATCACGAGCAACACAGGCGCCGCAATGCCGATCTGGTGAAATGTCGGCAGCACGCCCATCAGCACGGTCGCCGTGCCCATCGTCAGGAGCGTGAGCATCATTACGTGCTTGCGACCGTAACGATCACCCAGGTGCCCGCACAGTACTCCACCGATCGGCCTCGCGATAAAGCCAACAGTGAAGCCGCCGAATGCTGCGATGGTGCCCGTGAGCGGGTCGCTGCCCACGGGAAAGAAAAGCTTGCCGAACACCAGCGCGGCTGCGGTGCCGTAGAGAAAAAAGTCGTACCACTCGAGTATCTGTCCGAGTACGGCGGTGGTCACGGCTCGACGGACCGCACGTGCCGGACGCGCCGGGCGGTGCGGGGCGACGGGAGCACTCAGGTCGGAACTGACGGCATCTGGGTTCATGGTTGGTGATGTGCACGAGGTTGAGGATTCCGCACAGCGACGATCCGGGCGGCACGGGTGAATCACATCGGGATGCATGGTCGAACGATATGAGCGACGTAATCACCGGTCAAATTCGGGCCAAAAATGGGGACTATGAATGCGCTTCATGATCGTCACGACCCATTCAGTCCCACTCCGAAATCCATCCCATGGATGAAGGTCGGCATAAATGACTGATTTGACAGCCGGCCACACGGCTCGCTAATTTGTGGATCCAGGTCCACAAGCCGAGACGATTCTGTCTTGCGTCGGACGACAACGCATGAGTTAGCAAGATGAACGAAATTCACGAGCGGTTGGCGACGCTGGAAGCGCGCATAGCCGGGCTGGAAGCCGAACGCGCCATACGTAAGACGTTCACGCGGTACATGGCGTTATGCGACGTCCCCGCGTCCGCACTCGAAAGCGAGTCTCTGGGCGCGCTGTTCGCCGAGGATGCGATCTGGGAAGGTGTTGGCACACACTACGCTCAAACGTTCGGACGATCGGTCGGCCGCGCGACTATCGTCGCCATGCTCTCGCAGTACCTGCCGCCGACACCGCATTTCACGACGAACGTGCACTTCGTCACTTCGGAAACCATTCACGTCGATGGCGCTCGCGCGACAGGCCGTTGGATCATGATGCAAGCCTCCGGCTATGTGGATGGCCGTGCGGAACTGATCGGCGCGCGTCTCGAAGTCCATTTCGCGCCCGCCGCAAATGGCCAGGACTGGCTCATCGTGCACTTTCGCACCGAGCGCATGTTCGATGCGCCCTGGTCCGTCAACCCGCGAGCCGATCTTCCCGCGCCTCAACAGGAGAAGGCATGACAAGTGCACTGCTTGAGACACTTTCAATTGGCGGTACTGAAGAAGCCAGCCCTACCATCGTCATCAAGGATACGATCGACATTGCCGGTCACCGGACCACGGGCGCGAGCCGGGCCCTGGCCGGCGTCGAGCCGGCGGCACATCATGCGGAGGTTGTCCAAAGGTTGCTCGCCGCGGGTTGGCGAATCGTCGGCAAAGCCAATATGCACGAACTCGCGTTCGGCATGACAGGCATCAACGACTACACGGGGACGCCACTCAACCCCCAGGACCCGTTGCGCATTCCGGGCGGCTCATCGAGCGGGTCGGCGTCCGCCGTTGGCGCGGGTATCGCCGATGCCGCGCTCGGTACCGACACCGGTGGCTCAATCCGCGGCCCGGCTGCCTGTTGCGGTGTCATCGGTATGAAGCCAACGTTCGGCCGCGTCAGTCGGCTTGGCGTGGCGCCGATTGAAACCACGCTGGACTGCGTGGGCCCGTTTGCGCGCGACATGCGGACGATGGTCCGTGCCATGAGTGCAATCAGCAGCGCCTTCGACCAGCGAAAAGCTGAGTTCGGGAGTGCATCGAGCCGCGTTGGAGTCGTGCGGGTTGACGCCCGGCCCGAGATTATCAGAGCGGTTGAAGACGCCGTAAAGAAGGCGGGGAACCCGTGCGAAGCCGTCGAGCTTGCGGGTCTTGCAGAAGCATTTTCAGCAGGCTTGGCAATCATCAATGCCGAAACGTCGCGCGCATTTGGCCACCTTGTCGGCAAGGGCCTTCTCCAACCGGATCTCGAAAACCGGCTGCGCGCCGCGGCAACCACGTCGGCAGACGACGTGGCGAATGCAGAACGCGTGCGCGATACGTTTAGCGCTGCAGTCGACCGGCTGCTGGCAACCGTCGACGTGCTCGTCATGCCCACGCTGCCTGATTTTCCGATCACGCTCGAGCAGGCGCGCAATGGGACGTCGGTGATAGCCATGTCGTCGCTCATACGGCCGTTCAATCTGAGCGGGCACCCGGCAATCAGCCTCCCGGTACCCGTCGTAGGCGTGCCGCTTCGAGCAGGACTGCAAATTGTCGGACGCCATGGCGCCGACGAACTGGTGTGCGGAGTCGCCACACACGTCGAAGCTGCATTGCTGGCGTCCCCCATTACCACGGCGAACCTCCCACCGTTTGGCGACACCCGCAGATCCCCACGGGAGCCGGTCTAGCATCGATCACGACGCGCGCTTCGGGAAACCCGGGCGCCGGATCGAAATCCGAAGGCGGCAGAATGAAAACGCCCGTTGTGCCTTCGAAAGCGGCGGCGAGCGACGAAGCGTCTTCCATGCGCGCCGTCGCGAGTTCGCAGCCGCGCTCCGCCCATATCGCTGCCCGCGAGGCGTCGCGCACCACCGCGCGCACCGGCTGACCCGTGGAGAGAAGATGGCGGGCAAGTATGCCGCCGACCTTGCCTGTGATTCCGGTAATTGCATACATCGCTCAATGCTCCTTGCATGGGTGAAGAGGGGGCGCCGCGTTGCGAAGTTGTGACGGCCAGGCGCGGGACTCTTGTTGATCTCGAACGGCTCGGGCACCAGTGAGCCATCTGCCTGACGTCTGTACATGGTTGCGACGCGCGCTTTCTGCGCACTGCCGATGAGGAAGCCCGTATTGCGCATGCCTGGCGGCTTGAAGATGTGCTCGCGGAAGTAGACTTCCAGCGACTGGTCGGTCAGGGCCTCCACCAGCTTGCCGACCCAGTCCATGCTGATGCCGTACTCCCAGCGTTCGCCCGGCTCGAACTCGAGCGGCGCCGCGAATGCGCCGTTCATCGAGTAGCCGATGTCGGGCATGCCCGTCACCTTCTCGTACTGACTGATCTCGTCGCTCCAGATGCTGTACGTTAAGCCCGAGGTATGCGTGAGCAGATGACGCACCGTGATCGTATTGCGCGCAGGTCGCAGCTTTGGCTGTCCCGAAGTGTCGAACCCGTCGAGGATCCGGGGCGACCTCAACTGCGGCAGGATCTCGCCCGCGGGCTGATCCAGGCGCAGCCTGCCCTGTTCGACGAGTTGCATGCACGCGGTTGCGGTAATCGCCTTAGTCATCGACAGAAGCCAGACGATCGTATCGGGACTGAGGGCGTCACGAGTGTGAAGATTCGCCCAGCCACGCGCTCCCTCGTACACGAGTCCGCGCTCCGTGGCACCCATGGCGACAACACCGGTTACCGTGCCGTCGTCGACCGCCAGTTGCAGGCATTGATCGATCGACGCGTAGGCGGGGTGCTGGACCCGCGCTGCGTCTTCCGGTGCGCGTTGCGGCGTGGCTTGCGCGTTCCGGCTTGCGAAAGCGCCAAGCGTCGCGACGGTCAACAGGCTCGGCGCACTTTTCAGAAGCCGACGCCGATTCAAAAGTACCGTCATTTTTCACTCTTCTACGACTGATTAAATCGTGGCATCACGGTGTCTCAATGACGCGCGAACAACGCGCTCTGCGAGCCATTCGCGCCGAGGCGATTCCCCGAAGTGGACCGACCATCCTTCACGCCACCTGTGGCGTTGACGGCATGCGAATTGGCACCGCCGGCCGCGCGAATTCGCGCATCGGCTGCGAGGCGGTCATCCGGGTAATGGGCGTTGTCGACGAGTGCCGGTTGATACCCGGCACGCTCGAGTTGCACGATTTACTCGCGGACCTGTGCATGAGTCGTGCCCGGTGCGTCACTCTGCGCATGTGCGGCGACTGGAAGCGCACTAGATAAGTGACACCAGGTTAGCAAAGAGGGGTGATGGACATGGGTGGCCAGCGCTGCTGTTCGGCGGACCGTTGCTGCGTTGGCCCGCTATTGATCGACAGCGATCCGTCACGCGCATTTGGCGTTGGTCTCTATCGGAGATCTCGCGCGAAGCGATACGGCTGAGGCGAGAGGCGATGAAGTGATGGATGCAGTGTAATCCAGCTCCGCTCACTTTCCAGTGCCTCGATCTGTCCAGTCTGAGAATTGCGTCGATACACAAGGCCGTTTCGGCCGCTCAGGTTGATTGCCTTCACCACTTCGCCTGAAGAGAGTCGAATTCGAGTACCTGCTGTCAAGTACAAGCCGGCCTCGACGGCACAGTCGTCGCCGAGGGATATGCCAATGCCGGCGTTAGCGCCCAATAAGCAGCGCTTTCCGAGCGTCACCTGATGCTTTCCGCCTCCCGACGTCGTACCCATGATCGATGCCCCGCCTCCGATGTCGGAAAATTCTCCGACTACGGCTCCGAGACTAATGCGGCCTTCGACCATGCATGGCCCGAAGGTGCCGGCATTGACGCCAATGAATCCTTCCGCGGTGACAGTCGTGCCGGGAGCGAGGTAGCCGCCTAGCAGCACACGATCGGCGTCGGCAATCCAGACATCATCGGGCACGACATAGTCCATCATCCGCGGCACTTTGAAGGTGCCGCGAACGTCGAACGGCACGCCTTCGGCTCGACAGACGCGGAGAAGATCGAGTGCTTCAGACGGTTCACATGGGCCAAGGGTCGTCCATGCCACATCGGCCAGCCGGTCCAGGAAGCCTGTCAGGTTCGCTTGTCGCGGTTCAATGAGGCGTTGGCTGAGCAAGTGCAAACGCAGATAGACATCGTGGAGGTCCGCAGGAGGGACCGCGAGATTGGCAATCGTCGTTTTGACTGCGACGGTTCGAACTGCGCGGCGCGCGTCGCGTTGGCCAGCTAGTCCGGCCCATTTACGCAATGAATCGGCAAGGCTCGACTGGGCGAGTTCCGATGTCGATGAGCCCGGCGCATCGCGGCGCAGCCACGTAAATGGATACCATGTGTCGAGAACCGTGTTGGTGTCCGTGACAGTGGCGAGGCCAAAGCCCTCGGCACCGGTGTTTAGATAACGAGTTTCCATGTGTACGTCACTCATCTTCAACTGACCTGACAACACAACGCTCGAAGCCCCCACCGTATTCCCCGCCCCCGGGAGAGCAGCGGCGCGCGCGTCTCGAGGAAGCGCCCCACTGTGGTCTCGATACGCCTGGGCAGCACGAGATTGTCACGGCATTGGTGCGCGGATGCGCGGAATTGGCGCGCGGATGGGCAGAATTGGTGCGCAGATAGGTCGATAACGAGCACGCTCCCGCTTCTTATCATTTTCGGCAACCCTGATCGTCTTTGTAATTGCGGTGTTATTTATCTACGGTTAGAAATGCGTGGACAAGGGCCTTTTCGGCGTCGTATGGCATTTCATGATTCGGGCATTCACAAACTGGTCTACGAAGTCTCGCATTTGATTAAACCAGTTGGCGCACTACATTCGTCGGAAGTTATGGATAAGATGCGAGGCAATGAAAGTCCGATGCAGGAGGCGACGGCGTAGGCTTCTCCACAGGATGCGTGTAGCGTCGAACAACGGGTCGATGCCGTGGTCCGGTTAGTGGCACGCATGCGAACCCAATCAGTCCAGACGTGGTGCGTTCTCTTCGCTATATCCGGCATGCGCCGCACCGGCGACCATCTGAAGCTCAATCCGGCGTAACGGTGACAATCGTCGCCCCCTTCAACCTTTCCACCAGATCGATGTGAAGCGGGCGGGCGCCGTACCAGCGAGCGAGGCCAGTCTTCGTGCGGTGGCCGACGACGATCAGGTCGGAGTTTAAGCGTTCGATCATCCGTAATATTGCGTCTACAGTCGGGCCAAATGCGACGTGGCCGCGAGCCACCACGCCATTCAAGCCTAGCTCGTCGACCGCGTTTTTCAGCACAGACCGAGCGTCTTCTTCCATTTGCGATACCAGGACACCGCTCAGCATGCCTGCGGTAATGGCGCTTGCGGCAATGTAATCGACAACGGTGACGACATCGACAAGAGCGGAAAGTGACGCGGAAAGGTTCGCACACCGAATAAGAGCGGTTTTTGCCTCCTCTGTTTCGTCATAGAACAGTAATATCCTGGAGTAATTTGACATGGGTATTCGAAGTAGTTAGGTTATTGAATAAATGTGCTCGCCAAAAACGGACGCTGATACGGTGCTAAAAATAGTGAGCGTGTTTGTCTTCGATAAATGAGAAATCGATGCCTTTGAAGCAGTCTGTAAATAGTAAAATCGCCGGAAACCCGTAGTCTTGATCGAGCTTTTCGGGCGTCGTATTGGCAAGGGCACAAGCGGTGCAACACTCCCCGATCATGAAGCTCTACGAGACGGCGGCCTGTTCATGACGTTCACTAAAGCGCAGACATGGTCAGTCAACGCGATTCAGTCGATACAACGCTGAAGCGCCAGGAAATATTCCGTATTTTCTGTTGCGACGAAATTACGGTCGTGGCGGCCTTTGCGCACGCCTCGACCCGAATCTGGCGTTGATCGCGATCCGAGCACGCGCAAGGCGGCTCATCACCGTGCCGATCGGCACACCAAGTACCCTCGCAGCCTCTCGGTAACTTAGGCCTTCAACCGCAATTAGCAGCATGACCGTGCGCTGCGCATCGGGCAGACGCTGCACCGTATTCATGATTTGCGTCTTGAGGGCCGTGGCCTGCGGATCCGATGCCTGCGGGTCCGCGACAGTCTCCACGAAACTCTCATCCCAATCGACGCGGGCCCGATTTCGAACACTGCGTGCGCGGACTTCAGTGATCCACGATGTGTGCATGATCGAATACATCCAGCTCAACGGTGCTGTATCCGCCTGCAATTGATGGGCGCGCTCAAGTGCTCTCACACAAGTTCGCTGCAAAAGGTCCTCGGCATCGTGCTTGTCGCGCGCGAGATGCAGCGCGAATACCCGCAGCCGAGGCAGGAGAGCTGGAAGTACGTCACGCAGGTCGGCTGTGGTCTTCATCGCCTTCCTCCACAAACGGGTATTGGATGCAATGGTCGGAGCAGGGCTGTTGCCCGCTTCGCCTAACTGGTTTCAGTCAGACGGGAGGCGACGCAAGCTTGCCCAGAACCGTATCCAGCTCGACACTCAGTGCGTGCTCTATCAGCGTGCGTTGAGTGAGCGGATTTCCGGCTTGCGAAAGCGTCAAGCGTCGCGATGTCCAGCAGTTCGACGCGCCTTTCAGGAGGCGACGACGATTCAGTGGATCTGTCACCTCCAATCCTCCATGAGTGAATGAATCGTTGAATTCACGGCACTCAGTGATGCGCGTACAACGCGCGCTGTGACGCATTCACGCTCACGCGGCGCCCCGAAGCGGACCGATCATTCACCGCGCCGCCCATGGCGTTGACGGCATACGGATCGGCACCGGCAGCCGCACGAATCCGCGCATTGGCTGCGAGGAGGTCATCTGGGTAATGGGCGTTGTCGACGCGTGCCGGTTGATACCCGGCACGTTCGAGTTGCACGAGTTCCTGGCGGACCTGCTCGCGCGTCACACTCGAAGCGTCACTCTGCGCATGTGCGGCGACTGGAAGCGCAACGGCGGTCGCGACGGCAACGATGAAAATGCGGCTATGCATGGCAATCTCCTTTTGATCGGCGGGACGGAATGTCTCGGTGAGATGCATTCTGGACAAGCGCCAGTCGAAACAAAATGGCATGTATGGCACTAGATAAGTGACACCGAGTCAGCAAAGAGGGATGATGGACATGGGTGGCCAGCCCTGCTGTTCGGCGGAGCGTTGCTGCGTTGGCCCTCGATTGATCGATAGCGATCCGTCACTCGTACCAACCTGCGCGACCATGAAATCCAGTAGCGAGAAACTGTCCGGTAGCATTAGCGTGTTCGCCGCCGTCATGGACGGCTTTGACCTCGCCGTGCGAGTCGGCGGCCCCAAAGCGTCTACCCTGATCGCGCGAAATCTGGTGGATACCGGCATTGTTACGGTCGCGGCGCCCTCGTACGTCGCGCATTGGGGACGCCCGGCGAAATCCGAGGACCTTGATAGCCAACGCCACAGATGCCTTGAATTTCGCAACCCGGAGACGGGCAAGCCGTTCCCCTGGGAATTCCACCGCAAGCGAAAGCGCATCGTGGTCGACACCCGGGGGCGCCTCACGGTCAACGATCCCAGTGCGCTTTTCAGCGCATGCCTCGCCGGGTCCGGGATTGCGCAGATGCTTCTTCTCAGAGCCGAGCCGCTGATCGCCGACGGGCGATTGATCAATCTCTTTCCCGAATGGGCAGACGAGCGGTAGCGGGCGGCTGCGCGCTTGCCGTGGCCGTATACGTTGCGGTGGAACTCTCGCGTAAGTCGCGTGGCACGGCTGCTGCAAACGGGGCGCCGGCGCTGAACAAGCCAGCCCTGAAGGAGTTGCGCAACACGTGGCGCATGTCGCCGCTCGAAGACCTGCCGGCGCCGCAGCACTTGACGCTCACGACACGCGTGTGGATGGGTGTGCTGCGTGGCTATCTGGTCGTCGCAGTGGGTCTCGTCATCGTGAAGGTCGTGCAGATGGCCATTCACTAAGGGCGGTCGAGCAGCACGGGCAGCATGCACCCTTGCACTTCGAACGGGTCCGGAGCCAGCGCCGAGCCCGCTTTTTGTTTGGAGCCGCGCAACCCAGTGATGGGCGCGCGAGCACCTGGGCGCATAGTGTGATCAAGGGGGACGAGCGGGGCGTTGGTGCCTCGCAGGGCTGTTCCGATGCCAGGCGCTTCGCAAAGGTGCTCGGGATAAGGTCCATTATCGTGTCCGAGGCGGCGCTGGGCGGGCCGGCGACTGACGAGGCCAATCTTCGGACGACAGAGGTACGCCATCAAGCGGCCATTCACTTGCTGCCCGGAACGTCCCTTCCTAGCCGCACGCAGCTGACTGCTGAGCCGGAAGCGCCCGCGTTCACGGCGCAACAGCAGATCCACATGAAGGTCGAGCATTACCTCGCGCCAATGCTCGCCGATCTCGGCCATGCGGCGGTCAAGGTTGTCGTCCAGTTGGTTCTGTCGATCATCCTGATCGTCGCCACCGTATATCCGGATATCAGCGGTGCGACGATCGTCAGGATTCCCGTGGGCGGATGCGGGCTTGCGGTGGCCGTCTATTTCGCGGCGGAACTCCTGGCGCGCGACACGGCTACCGCGAACTATGCGCTGGCGCTGAACAAGTCAGCTCTGAAAGCGTTGCGCGACACCTGGTGAATGTCGCCGCTCGCAGAACGGCCGGCGCCGAAGCACCTGACGCATGTCGACACGCGTGTGGATGCCGCATGGCTATCTCATCATCGTGAAGTTCGTGGAGATGGCTATTCACTTTGGGCGGCCGAACGGATCGGGCAGCGCACGGCTGCCCGTTTGCCGGACGGATTCGGAGTTGGCTCCTTGACGTGGCCTCTATGTAATAACTTCATTCCAAAGCAGTCGCCACGTACCGTCACAGCAGTTCGTTGTTCTTAACACACCTAGTTCGAGGAAGCCCTCTGAGGTAAGTACCTACGCTCCGACCTCGCACCGACGTCCGCGAGGAATTTAGCAGGCCTTAAGCATCGCTCGTGGAAACTATCAATCAGGTGTGAAAAATCGGCAGCACGAGCGTGAATCGCGGCTCCGTCGATGCTCGCGTAAGCGTTTCGTCATTTTGCGCCTGTGCCTTGAGAAGGGGAGGGGTATGGATCACATTTGCCATTTCAAGGCCTATGGTCGAGGTCTTGACGGTGAACTTCGCTTTCATTGCGTCCGCTGTGGACTGTACATGGCGCGCGGCAGAGCCTTCGGGCCGGACTGATGCCGACGCGGCGTTGACGTGCTGGCGACGCGTTGGTCACGGGGCACAGCAATAGTCGAATCCGCTGACGTGGTCGTCATTGGCTCAGGCGATCGGATCAGCTCATTTCCGGATGTTGTCCTCACAATCTTCCCAGTATCGAAGCGGGTCGCGGTGGTCCGGATAGCGTAGGCTGAGCCACTGTGACAGCCTCGTCCAATCTGGATGGTTGACACCTGTTTGAGCGGACCAGATCGACGACCTCTCAAGGATCTGACCGTTCCCGCGATCGCGGACCAGCAAGCTGCCTAATCCGCTCGAACTGTTCGCCTGCGACTCGACCAGATACCTTGGCAGAATCCTGAGCTCGGCATCCTCGGCCCACCCGTATACGGCGCGAACAACGCCGGAGGGATCCCGCACCTCGATGGGTCCGCTTTTCGGGCGAATGGCCGTCCATCCTTCAGGGAACTCGGTAACAACCTCGTTTTTCCCCTCCCTCACCCATTTCACGCGCCACGCCCGCTCTATCGCCTCGCGCATGCGAGTCACCGACTCGTAACAAGCAGGCAATTCGATCGCCATCGGAAGAGTAATGAGGTTGTCTTTCCAGAGTTTGGTTTCGTCGTCGACGCGCTCGACCACGTCGAACGCCCCTGCCTCAAATGGGTTCACGGGCCGGCTCGATACGCTCACTTTCCCTGCGGGCAATCCCTCGAAAAGGCGCTCAGCATCATGCCGGGTAAGTTTCGTCCGTCCCTTTTTCATTCTGTCTCTCTGCAGTAAGGTTGTCGCTAACGCCAGGGCCCGGACGACCGGACCCAGGGATGTGCTCGAGATTGTATTCTGCGCCATTCGCATCTTAGTGGCTTGCGCGGTGACGTTGACTCGGCCGGTGCCTCCATCCCTGACGCAGGCTCGCGGATTGATCGATCCAAATCATTGCGGACGATCTGCACGGCAACGTCGACTGCAACGCTAGTGGCCGACCTCTGTCCAGTTCAGTTGGCGGCAGTCGACCCTGAACCGCCCTTCAGGCACATGCAAAGTCAACGGCAGCCTCCGAAACGCATCAGCGCTCTGGTTGCGCGCTGCGCATCTGGCGTTATGAAAGAACATATTCGAATTTATCAATCATCTGGTCGATAAGAATCGTGTCGATGTTTTTCTTGTCGGGAACTATGAATAGGCACTGTCTGCCGAAAGTGTCGGTGCGAGGAATGAAGTCCTCGACTATATGATAATGGGGACGATCTGTGTAATCGTCGAAGATAATTTTTGTCCCTTCATTGGATAATTTTAGTGTTGTTAAAAAACATAGAACGCGGAACCGACCGTCAATAAGAACAATGTCGGGGTTCTGATGATTTGCCCATGGGGCATTGGCGTATCTAAAAAAATTTTCCCTTTTTTTGTAATTTATTGGAGCACCCCATTTCCCGAGTTCTCCGCAATCCACCCATTCAATTGTGGCGTCTTTCCCGTCAATTCTGTTCTGCACAAAATCAATCCATTCTTTGCTCGTGTCTATGCTATGAATTTTTGCTTTGGTATTCTCTGCTACCCAAATCGTGCTTTCTCCGCAGCCGTACTCGAAATAGAGCTTCGAAGAGGCCGTGAGTCTCTTGAACATTGCGTCATCGCCATCGAAAAGAGCCTGCTTCCTTTCTGGAGAGAGTAATTTCCTGGCTCCAATGGTAATCAGGGGAGGGGTGATAAGTTTAAGGAATTTAATTGCTGACATTGTTGTCTCCATTCATAATTTGAGACAATGAAAAAACCATCGATTTGAGCGGTGTGGTTGTCGAATAATCTTTAACGAACGCTTTCAGATAAGTTTACGATTTCCTGTCCGTTACGACGAGATCGTTTCCTCCGTGAACATGCAGGATATTCGGGCGAATTTCTGTGGCCTTTCGCACAGTAATGTCACTAATCAGGGATGCGCGCAGGCAGGTCCGTTATCCAGGGCTGACCAGCCTTTCAACTGACAACCGGAAAACGTGCGACAACGTCTCCTGTTGCCGACTGTTGTCGGCTGCGACTGTTGCGGCATTTCCCCAAAAGCATACGTAGTTTGAATTGCCAACTGCTTCAAGTAGTCCAGTCGCAAGTAGCAGCGCACAAAGTTGGCGCTAGGGGAGACTGACCCGGTTGACGTGCGAGAAACGCCCGCATGAAATGCGTTTTCACATACCGTACCAATAGTGCGAACACGAAGCCAGCAAGCGAAAGCGGGCTTTTTTGTTTGCATTGTCAGGTGGGTTCGCATACAATCCCGGTCGCGGGGTGGAGCAGTCTGGCAGCTCGTCGGGCTCATAACCCGAAGGTCATAGGTTCAAATCCTATCCCCGCAACCAACATCGAAACCCGCAAGGTGAAAGCCAAGCGGGTTTATTCGTTTACAGCGATTTCAACTTGTCGCGCAACGCCTCGACAGCGCTCCCAAGGAACTCGCCGACTTTCTTGCCGTTTGCCTCGGCTGAGCTCATGTTGGCTGGGTTGCTGGTCCCAATCGCGCCTGCGGCTACAGCGGCCTTGATGATCTCGACGGCGCGATCGAGAGCTTGTTGATCCGTATAGGTCGTCATTCTGCTCACTCCACAGTTTGATGTGCCGGCTGTCCCGGCAAGTTGATTCTACGCGGGTCGATTCCGCGCCCCACGACCAACCAGGCTCAGCCATGAACCTCAAAACCATCGTTCAAAAAGATCGCCTCGTGGTCTAAGGCCGATGCAGATCTCGCCGAAAGCCACGTGGTGGCGCTCACTGAGCAGGTCCGCGACATCGTCTACGCAAAATTGGCGGAGAAGGCGCGGCGCGTTTTCTCAGACGGCAAGCCGGGTAAGATTGCATGCTTTCACATGCAATCAATCACATGATGATCGACCAGGGTACCTTGATTCCCACGCTCATTAGCCACGAGTTTTTGCGTGGTGCCCTTGAACTCGAGCAAACCGGACGGGGAGTGAAGCCGCACCGCCTGCCTGCCCGAGCGCGCGCTCAATGCATGGACCCGCAGTTGGCGATGGCCGAGTCGCAGCCCTCAGGGGTGCGACTGGTGTTTCGCACCCAGGCGACACACATCGAAATCGATGTCCTGCCGACACGGTACGCCTATGCGGGTGTCCCGCCGCGGCCGGCCGGTGTGTATGACCTGCTGGTCGATGGCCGCCTCGTCCATCAAAGCAGTGCGGCTGGAGGCGACACGGTGACGATCGACATGGCCAGTGGCGCTGTTTCGAAGCAGTCAGGGTCACCGGCCACACTACGGTTCACCGGCCTGCCCAGCCATGACAAGAAGGTCGAGATCTGGCTGCCGCACAACGAAATCACGGAGCTTGTCGCGCTGCGCGCCGACGCCGACATGGAGTCCATTGCCGACGAGGGTCGAAAAGTCTGGCTGCATCATGGCAGTTCCATCAGCCATGGTTCCAACGGAGATAGCCCGACTTCGATCTGGCCCGCGCTTGCCGCTTCTCTCGGCGACGTAGAACTGGTCAATCTTGGTTTCGGTGGCAGCGCGCTACTCGACCCCTTCACCGCCCGAACGATGCGCGACACGCCTGCCGATGTGATCAGCCTTAAGATCGGCATCAACCTCGTCAACACGGATCTGATGCGGCTGCGCGCTTTTACGCCAGCGGTGCACGGTTTTCTCGACACCATCCGAGAAGGCCACCCAGGCGCGCCGCTGCTGGTCATCTCGCCGCTCTATTGCCCGATTCACGAGGATACGCCGGGTCCTGGAGCGTTCGATATGAATGCGCTGGCCGCAGGGAAAGTTTCGTTTCGGGCGACGGGTGATCCGGCCGAGCGCAAGGCCGGAAAGCTGACGCTGACCGTCATCCGGGATGAGTTGCGACGCATTGTGCAGCAGCGGGCGGCGAACGACCCACATCTACGCTACCTCGACGGACTTGAACTCTACGGTCAACAGGATTTCGCCGATCTGCCTCTGCCCGATCAACTGCACCCGGATGGGCCTGCACATCGCCGCATTGGCGAGCGATTCGCCAAGCGCGCGTTTGACAGTGGAGGCCTTCTCTCTGTTGAGTGATCAACACGGTGAGCTTTGGAGAGGCGCTGCGATCGGGCAATCAAGCGATACGGTTGAATGTCCCTTTTTGGCCCGCGTGCTGCCTCACGCAATTGGCATGTGCAGCCATGAACTTGCAGGCTGCGATCGGCAGTACGCGACCCTTCTGGGACGCTCGCGTATAGACTTCGAACGGCTCCTTACCGCCGGATTTCGGGCTGTGAGGTAAGGCGTAGTGGTTATTTGATCCACGCCAGAAGCCACGCCGGCGGCTACATATGAAGAGGGCGTCCCGAAGCGGATACCACCACGTTCGCTGCAAAAGTTTTTGTCATGCAAGGTCAATCGCAAGCATTCCTGAATGCGAGAAGGAGAGAGAAGCTTTGCCTGCGGGAATCACTCCATCGACCATGGGTACTGAGTCTGGCTGAATGATTTCAGGTTTGCCGCCGTCGCGGAGCAGCCATGGCCACCCTGCAGAAAGTCTGGCGCCTTATCGCTGGCGCGCCGCTCGACCCACTCGACCCGCGTACCCGGCACGCGATAGCCGTGGTCCCAATTCGCAAGCTGCGGCAACTTTCAGATATTGATTACCGCTAGATCGCGTATCCTGGATTTGAGGCACAGAATCGGTCGTATTCGTTACCTCATCCTGGCGCGATAGACACGGCTAGCACTCCAAAACTGGCTTTCACCACCATCGTATCGACGCTTGCTTACCTTGGCCTTGCCATCCAGGGCTCTGGGGGCTTTCCCGCGTTTTTCTCCCATCCTGCCCTCACCGTGGTCGCCATCGCCACGCTTGTGATGGCCGGCGTCGGGCTTGTCAGTGCCGCCAACCTGAGCGCGGGTGAGCGCGAAGATCGGGGTAATCGCTGGGTGCTCGCCGCTTTCGGCATCATTGGACTACTAAGTGCCTGGTTGCCCGCCTACACGGACCGGAAGGGGTTCTGGGTATTCGACGGTGACACCGTTAGATGGGGCGGCGTTGTTCTCTATATTGCGGGCGGCGTGCTGCGCTTGTGGCCTGTCTTCGTGCTTGGCCGTCGGTTCAGCGGGCTGGTTGCCATACAGCCGGGGCATACGTTCGTTACAAGCGGTCTGTACGGTGTCATCCGCCATCCCAGCTATTTGGGAATGCTCGTACTGTCGCTGGGCTGGGCACTCGCGTTTCGCTCGGGTGTCGGCGTGCTGCTCGTGGTGCTAACCATTGCGCCCCTCATCGCACGCATCAACGCGGAAGAGGCGCTTCTGCGCTCGCAATTTAGCGGCGAATACGATGCGTACTGTGCCCGCACATATCGGCTGATTCCCGGCTTGTTCTGAACAGAGCTGTCACGGGACTTCGGTACGAGCACCTGGGTGCTTGCAGCCTGACCCCTTGTCTTCATGTCGGTAGCGTGATCAGTGCATTACGCGCCGCGCAACGGCATCCCGAGCCTCGAACTCTGCGAAGAGCTTGCAGACAGCTTGCGGGTCGTGGCACTAGTGCAGTTTTTTCACCGGCGCGATCAGTACGGCAAGAAACAGGGCGATCTGGAAACTGCTGCCGGCGATCATGTCATCTCCCGCGGCCGTCGCGCCCCGCAAGGGCGATAATACGTACCCTCCATTTCATGTCGCAGAACGCCAATTCGATGCAAAGATCACGGGCTTCCGCACCGTTGCCGGTCTATCTGCTGCTCATCGGCGTCATTGCATTGTTCGTCGCCTCCGGCAAGTTTCCCTCCGATCTGACGATCATCATTGCCGTGCTGAGCGTAGGTGGCTTTTCCTTCATGGAACTGGGTCGCCGGGTGCCGTTGATCGGGTCCATGGACATAGCCGCGATCATGGCATTCGTCGTACCTTCGGCGATGGTTCACTTTGGATGGATTCCCACGTCTGTCGCCGGGGCCATAAACGGTTTCGTTAAAACCTCCAATTTTCTCTATCTCTACATTGCTGCGGTGATTGCCGGTAGCATCCTCAGCATGGATCGACAGGTGTTGATCGCCGGCTTCCTCAAGATTTTCATTCCGCTGGCGGTGGGGTCGATCTGTGCCGCGATCGTGGGAACGCTGGTGGGCTGTGCAGTAGGCATGAGTGCAACGCACACCTTTTTCATGGTCGTCGTTCCCATCATGTCCGGCGGCTTGGGAGAAGGCGCGATACCTTTGTCCATCGGTTATGCCTTGATCACGAAAGCGCCCGAGGCGCAGCTATTTGGGCAGGTTATTCCGGTCGTCATGCTCTCTGGTTTCACTGCGATTCTCCTGTGCGGTCTGTTAAATCTGCTGGGCAAACGCTATCCTGCGCTTACAGGGCAGGGCGCCTTGCAGTCGGGCGATCAGTCGGGCGCCATGCGGTCGTCGCGCAGCCCCGTCCGTATCGACCCGGCAGGGATGGCTGCCGCGGTTACCACCATGATGCTGTTCTATCTGATCGGTGTGCTTGCGCAGCGCTGGTGGGAATTCACGACCATCCAGTTACTTAGCTTTTTGCTTCAGGCGCCGGCGGTACGGGCAGAATGATCTCCGAAGCCACCTTCCAGTCCTTGCCGATTTTTATCCAGTTGATTAACAATAGAAACGGCTTGGGGGTTCCGTCCTGACCCGCATAGGAGACCGTGATATCCACCGGCGCATAAGATTGCGCTATGTCCTTCGTCAGGCCGACCACCTTGAATTTCGAATAATCCGGCCGCAGCACGACAGGGCCAGAGGTGCCGATATCGCGCAACTTCTGATCGATTGCCTCGTTGCCCCAGAAGCCAGCCCAGTTCCCTTCCGTAGGGATCGCACTTTTGGCGACGAGAAGGGCCGAAGGAGATTGCCAGAACATCTCATGGAGCGCTTTGAAGTCGTGGCGGTTGGCTAATTGCATGAGATGGCTAAAATCCGATCGAAGTGTGTTCAGAGTCCTCGCGTCCAGGGGTTCCTTGTAGATGGTAGAAGTGCTCGCGAGACATCCCGTAGAGACAGTCAGTGCGACGACAACGGTCAATATCATTTGACGCATGATCAGATTCCGGTGGGAAAATAGATGGGTCGTTTCGGTTTTGGGCAATCGTGTGGCGGCCCCATCGCAATGCTTGCGGCGTCGGAACGAGCACGGATTGATTGTTCTCGAAAACAAGACGGCAGTATTGCCCTCCAGACAGCGCGATATGCGCCCGTTGTGCGGCGGGTTCAGAATCAGGTTTGGCCGGCTGATTGGCTCGCATCAACTACGCATCGTCGCGCGGTCGAGCCATGTCCGTCACCCCTTCAACTCAAAAATGCTGTCAATCTCAACCGGGATGCCCATCGGCAACGAATGCACACCCAGTGCGCTTCGAGCCGGCAGATTGTCTTGCCCAAACAGCGTCAGCAAGAGGTCACTGGCGCCATTGGCCACTTGCGGATGCTGGGCGAACGACTGTTCGGCACGCACGTAGACTGTTAGCCGGCTGCATCGCTTGACGTTGTCGAGTCCGCATGCCTCATCGACACAGGCCAAGATCATGAGCATCGTTAGGCGCGCCGCGTCTTGAGCTTTTTCCAGTGAAATATCGCGGCCCACCATTCCGACGATTGGCTTGCCATCTTCGAAAGGGCCCAGCCCGGATACATACAGTTGACTCCCCGAAACGGAAACCGTTCGATAGGAGCCAAGCGGGTTGATGGGCGCCGGCAAAATTAGGCTCGCTTGCGCGAGCCGGTCAAATACGTTCATGTTCGGGCTTAACGTTAGGTGAATAGAAATAGATTTGGCCTGGACTTATCGCGACGCAGTGAACTCAAGCATCCCCTACAGCGGACGGCGGTCGTCGGTTGTGGCTTGATTCCGCGTATCAAAATGAATGACTGACTCGCGCATTGGCGCTGCTCTTGCGGATGGTCGCCGCGCTTCCAACGCGTTGAAGTAATCGATCAGTTCGGTCAACGCATCACGTATCGAGAAGTGTGCGAGTCCCGTTCTTCAGGTACTGATGTGTACGCACCACGGGAAAGTCAATCGCCGTGTTTGCAACGACGTTGGCGTAGTTCGTCAAGACGCTAAGTGCGATGTGCGCGACGATCTCGACGATCTGCGCATCGGTGTAACCAGCCGCCTTGATGACGCGCAGATCTTCGTCGGATACGTGGCCACGCTTGTGCGCGACCTTCGCGGCGAACTGCACGGCAGGCGCGGCCTGTGGATCATTCGAGCCACCATTTCGATTGGCGGACATTTCAGCTTCGTCGAGCTTCGCCACGTTCTTTCCCAAATAGCTGTGCGCCGACATGCAATAGTCACAGCCGTTGATTTCGGCGACGGCGAGAGCAATACGCTCGCCGATTTGTGCTGGAAGCGCGCCTTTTGCCAAGGCTCCGGCCAGACCGAGGTAGCCCTCGAGCGCCTCAGGGCTGTTGGCCATCAGACGAAACAGATTCGGCGTAACACTCAGTTTCTTGTTGATGGCTTCCAGGAAGGCCTGGGAAGCAGCGGGTGCATCTGCGATCGTGGTGGGTATCTGAAGACGGGACATATTGCTTCTGCCTCTGGAAACAAGAGAAATTGTCGAAAACAACGGATGCGCATGCTCCTATCTGAAGGAGCATCCCGGTACAGACCATCGAAGAGCGGCCCGCGGGACGGTGCGCGGAAGCCCGGATATAGCGAGACCCCGCCGGAGCAACACACTAGAAAGCGAAACGCGGGATGTCGAAGCCGCCGCACCTCGTTTCCTGTACCGACCGCGAACCGCCTATTTCGCAGCGGCCTCGATCGCATTTGCCAGGCCGTCGGGATCGGTAAGGAAAGGCGTATGGCCGGTCTGCAGGGTGTACTCTGCTCTCACGGGGGTTGCGGCAACCATCTTCGCCTGGAACGAGGGGCTGATGACTTGGTCCATGGCCGTGTGGATATAGACCTTGTCGACCTGGCCAAAGTTGGTGGATGTCACGTGCACGGGCGTTGCTAGCGGACCCACGGGTTCATCTAGAATCAGATTCGGGATTGCCTTGCGCAATTCGTCAGGACCTCCATTGGCAAAGAGATCCGCGCGTGCCGAATATTCGATGGAGGCAATGCCCTTTTCCTTATCGATCTGCAGGTGCGGTCCGATCTTGGCGTCTGCATCCTTGTTGGCCATCGACACTAGCGAGTCACCGTCTTGCGGCAGGTAGGCAGCAACGAAGACCAAAGTCTTGATCTTCTTTGGTGCCGTTTCCGCGGCGTCGGCGATGACGATGCCGCCGAAGCTGTGACCGACCACGACGGCCGGGCGATGGGATTCGTCCAGCGCTGCGGCCACAGTGTCGCGATAGAGGTCAAGGCTGACTTTGCCCGGTGCGGCGGGCGCGCCCGGACGGCCTGGCAGTTCAACCGTCACAACCTTATAGCCATCGGTCTGAAGCTTGGATGTGACATGTCCCCAGACCTGGGCGTCTTCAAAAGCGCCGTGGACCAGAACGATCGGAGGCTTTTGCGCAGCCATCGCACTGGTACCGAACGCGAATGATGAAATGGCAAGAGCAGCGAGGAGGAGTTTCATCTACATTGCTTCCTTGAAGAGACATCGGTGGCGATATCGTGAATTGGAGCTTGGTTTTGAAAAGGTCCGTGGATACGCCTCGACCTATCGATTTCGCGTAGGAATCCAGAACACCGTTGCGTTAGAGTGGAACTGATGGGCACCGGACCGACGAATTGTCCGCGATCATCTGACACTGCTAATGCATCGATGCATGCACGGCCTTCATGCCACCAAGCGACGGTGACGCTGGCGCCCACACACGCGCTTCCGATCAAGACACATGATTTAAGCGCGTGCGCTGCAACGAGAGGTGTGATTGAAAGCTGTCTGCGCTAATTGGGCCTGAGAGATCTGAACCATAGTCCGTGAGAGTCTTCCTCCTCTTCAGATACGGGAGGACCTTGGCTATCCACTCTAAAGAACGTATCCGAGACTGACCATATCTCGGCGTCTGATTTTCATGACCTATCGTACGATCGACGCACTCGGACAAGCGGAGGAGATCGACCCGCTTGGGGGACTGACGCGATGCCATTGAAACGAAACCGCCGCAATGACAGCTACTACCGACGGATCGAGCCAACGGTGCGAAAAGGATTGTTAAGGGAGTTCCGAACTTCGCGCGACAAAGGCCCTTGTCTGTGCGATTCGATGCGCGTCACGCGGTGGATAGCCGAACTCCTCCTTGAAAGCGCGACTGAAGGCAGCCTCCGAACCATAGCCGGCACTGTGGGCCACTTCGGTCACCTTCAAGGTTCCTCCGCGTAGCAAGTCTGCTGCGAGGGTCAATCTCCACCGTGTCAGATAACGCAACGGTGGAAGCCCCACCACCGCCGCGAAGCGATCCGAAAACATCGATCGCGACATCATCGCTGTCTCGGCGAGCGACGAAACTGTCCATGCACGGTTAGGCTCCAGATGCATTGCATTCAACGCACGGCCGACGCGCTCATCACTCAGTCCGGACAACAAGCCGACCCGATCGCCTTGCCGGCTGACCCACATCCGCAAGGTGCGAATAACGAGCAAATCGATAAGCCGCGAGATCATCAGCGATGACCCTGGACCGGCGCTACGCGATTCCACGTCAAGGAAATGCGAGATGGAGGCCAGCCAGGCGGGTTCGCTGACTTTGTCGCATGTCAGATGAATCAGCCCGGGAAGGCCGGTGAGCAAAGAGCGTAACGGCGCCCCATCAAAATAGAACGATCCCGCGAGAAAGGATCCTGCCATGCCGTCGTCAGCCGCCCATTTGAACGTCTGCGCATCTCTGCTGGGGGTAAAGTCCACCGCCGCCTCAAAGCGTTGATATGCTTTCCTGCTCGGCTCGCTTCGAATCGTATGTCCATCCGCATGTGGCAAAAGAACGAAGTCGCCTGACCGCAGCATCACGGAGGGGCCATTGCGTTGAGATACTGACAGTTCGCCGGTGCGCAAATGCAAAAACGTCGCCGGTCCTGGTGGAAAAATCACCTCGGTGGAACTGCCCAGCTCGCCGTGGAAAACGTGATCCCCGCGAAGGCGAATCAGCTTGAGTACCTGGGACAGGACATCGGCGTGCTCGGACGGCATGAGTTACTCCTTTAGGGCGTATTCACAAGCCTGCGCCCATCAACGATGTGTGCAAGGTCAAGAGACTAACGGCTGCTTTAGGGCCAGCATCCTGCCGTGAACGCCTCTTTCGATATGCAGAACATATCTTCTGCGGAACGAACGCCACGCCGGGCGGGTTGTCCGATTCCAGCTCGTCTTCAGCCATTTGAGCTTTTCGCACAACTGGCCGTTCCTGGCCGATCGCGCCAATTCGATGAGTCTCCACGGACCTGGCCTTGAAATCGTCGAAGGTGGCGGCTCTCAAGCGCAATCGGTGAATGAGTACGGTCGCCCAGCATACGACGCTCACCCGGAGTTTCGTAACGTCGGTCCCGTGCGAATAGCGGCCAAAGAGATAATTAAACTGTAAGCCAGCACTGATCGACGGTCGCCAGCGCGAAGGCGTGGAGAGCGTGCCGGTTGCCAGCCTTGAACGCCGCATCGTCCGGTGACTTTCGTCGCCTGTCGAACTTCCTGGTCTAGGAATGAATGGTCTCGCCGCGATTCAGCATGCAGATGAATTGCTCGATCTTGCGCGCTCGTGTTGCGGGCTTTTTAGCATTCTGTATCCGAAACAGAATGGCGTAGCGGTTTCGGCCGTTCAGTGTCGCAAAGAAAGCGCTGGCCTTGGGATTGGCATCCAGTGCGGCCTGCAGGTCGTCCGGCACGGCCGAGTTGCTGGCGGACGTATAGGCAGCCTCCCAGCGGCCATCCTCTTTGGCTTTCTCGATTTCTCGCATGCCCGATGGAAGCATTCTGCCTGCGGCGATCAACGCTTCGGCCCGGTCTTTGTTGAGCTTGGACCAGATGCTTTTTGCGGAGCGTCGAGTGAAGCGTTGCAACCAGTATTCTTCACTTTCAGTCCGTTTTTGACCGTCGATCCAGCCATGACAAAGGGCACTTTCCAGCGCCTGCTCGTAAGTCAAGGTTGACTGCCTGGCGCCCCTTTTGGCAAGGCGCAACCATATCCCGGCCGAGGTACCGCCATTTTGCGTCAACCAGCCTTCCCATTCATTCTGGTCAAGGAATGTCAGACGAAGCTCAGTCATGGAGCGATTCGAACGGTTGCATTCAGGCAGCGAGGCTTTGTCGTTCACTAGAACCTCGTAGATTACTGATTTGCGCGAATTTGGCGTCGGTTGTTTACCATTTTCATCGCTCAGTGCCGAAACATTGACCTGTCACAGCGTCGTGAGCGAACTCGTCCCTGACGGACCAGGCGATTGTGGTCGGCTATCGCCATGCGACAAGCGCCGTCGGCGGCCAAATAGCCAGGGTCGTCCGCGGCCTCGCCACAAGGCCGACGGACAGTCCATTGGGTGCTGCGGGGGCGTCGCGGGCAGCGGAAAAGACGACACTCGCCTGCCTGCAATTCGGGGTCGGCCCGCAAACGGCGGTCAACCGGTCAGTTGCGCGGCTCGAGGAATGAGCCCCGGCAGCCCGTCGTCTGGCGAGGCGGGCGTTCACCGTTCACAAAAATACCTGGCCCCGGTGCGGCCCCACCACGACCCGACGCAGATGACCATCATTCCCGCTCTGGCGGGCGAATGAGGGAATCCGGACGTCCGACTGCCAGATGGGTAGGCCGCCGGCAGCGCCGCCGCAAGAAAGAGAGCGGGGAAGCGGTTCGAGGGTTCGCTGACGATACGGTTGCACCGGTCGTTGCGCTTAGCGATCTGGGCTTTGGTCGACAGCTTCATCCACGATGGGCAGTGGGCGCGCGGCAATCTTTTCCGCCTCCGCGCGTTTTAGCCCGAGCGTTTGCAGCAACATCGCGGCCGTACGCTCCGGAAAGTGCTCACCGCTGAACCCGAGTTCCTTCAGCACGCCCGCGGCGCTGGCGCCCGGAACAACAAAATTCAGCTCGGCGGCGATGGCAGAGAGAACGGTGCCGCCCACGGCAAGAAATCCGATAAATGGATCAGCAACGACGAATCGCTTCGCCGCAATGCCGCTGCCGATGTCGCGTAGTAGCCGCTGGCCCAGGCCCCGGCTCATCGCGCGGGCAGAAAAGCCCTCACGTATCAGAAAACGCCCCCAAACGGGATCATTGCGCGCCCGCAAAACCGTATGACGCACGGAGACGGCGACCACTTCTGCGGGGTCCGAAATGCCGCCTGAAAGACGGTCCAGCATGTTCGCAAACTCATCGAACACGTTGTCGACGAGCGTCGCATAGATCGCTTCCTTCGATTCGAAGTGGTTGTAGAACGAGCCGAAACCCACGTCGGCGGCCTCCGTGATCTCGTTGACCGCCACGCCCTCCATGCCCTTTTCGGCCATCAGCCTCAGGGCAGCGTCGAGCAGACGGGCACGCGTCTCGCGCTTGCGGCGTGCACCGCGCGGCTCCCGTTCTTCGACAAGGGGAGCCGGCGCGACGGGCGCTGCAACCGTGGAACGCTTGGCTGCCCGGCGATTTGTCGTGTTCGTCATGGTGGATCCTGAGCTGGTCATATTCCACAGTATAGATTCGAATGTCTACATTGACAAAACTATCAGATATGAGTTTAATGTCATCAAAGGCCCTGAGGGCTGACCTAACTAGAACTCATGGAGTGATTGTGGAGACAGCAATCAGAGATGGCTTCGCGCCCGGCGGCGCCCAGCAGCACCTTATCCGTGCGCCTATCCCGGCAGTGGTACCCACTATCCATAGCGGGTCGCTGAATCGACCCACGCCGAAGGCGGCGCGTGCCTCCTTCGATGCGTGGAGCGGCGCGACAGGGTATCGGCGCGTCTGCGCAATCGCCCACGATTTTTATAGCGCTGTCGGCAACCCGATCAGGCGCCAGCATCTTCCGCTGCTCTATCAAACCGCCGGCGCGGCATCTCTCGAAGCTGCATCAGCCATTGCAACCGCCTGATTACGTTCCGCCATGAAACTGACTACTGCACAGCCGGCTCGCCACCTCCATCCGACGGCGAAGGCGACCGCGTTGGCCTATCTGATATTCGATCGGCCAGACCTCGGGCTAGCCGAACGTTTTCTCAATGACTTTGGGCTACAGACCGTATCGAGCGACGAGTCGCTCCTGCTTTTGCGTGGTACCGGGGCATCACACTTTTGTTACGTAGTGCGAAGGGCATCCAAAGCGCGGTTCGTCGGGTTCGGCCTGGAGGTTGGCAGCAGGGCGGATCTCGATGCGCTCGCGAAGCTGCCAGGCGCTACTCCGGTCGAACACTCTGCACTCGTGGGCGGGGGATACGTGGTGAGACTCACGGACCCATCGGGATTTGATATCGAAGCGATATGGGGCCAGGCGCCAGCGTCAGCCTTGCCGCATCGGCTGCCGTTGCCATTCAATTCCGTCGACGCCACCGTTCGCGTTAACGGCACACAGCGACCGCCGGAGAGCGCCCCGGAAGTCATCCGGCTAGGGCATGTCGTACTCGAACTCGCCGACTATCAGGAGACCTGTGCGTGGTATACGCGCCATTTCGGTTTTATCCCCAGCGACGTTCAGGTGCTTCCAGACGGCTCGCCGGCTGTCGCGTTCATGCGCCTGGATCTCGGCGACAAGCCGGCCGACCATCACACGCTTGCGCTCGCACAGGGCTTTGTCGCGACGTACAGTCACAGTGCCTGCGAGCTCATTGACGCGGACGCGGTCGGCATGGGGCAGCGGGTGCTGCGCGACAAGGGATGGGTCCACGCGTGGGGCATCGGCCGGCATATCCTCGGCAGCCAGATTTTCGACTACTGGCAGGATCCATGGGGCGACAAGCACGAACACTACTGCGACGGCGACCTGTTCACCTCCGACGAGCCCACCGGGATCCACGCCGTGAGCCGTGAGGCGATGGCCCAGTGGGGGCCAACCATGCCGCGCAGCTTCACGAAACCCAGGTTCACCCCCGCGAGCATCGCGGCGCTTTTCAGAAACCTGCGCCGCAGTCCCGACCTGACGCTCAGCAAACTGCGGACGCTGGCAAAGCTTTTCGCCTGAGCCACTCCCTATCCAACGACTCCGGAGCATCTAGAAATGGCACTTCACGTCCTGCATTACCTTCATGATGGCCGCGCCCAGTGGGGCGTGGTCGCGGATGGCGCTATCACGCCGATTCCGGGCAAGTTCAGGTCGACCGGCGCGTTTATCGAGGCCAATCCGGTCGAGCGGCTCATGTTGCTCGACGGGCCGTCGATTCCTGAATCGGAAGTACAGTGGCTGTCGCCTGTGACCGCCGACCAGCAGTTCATCTGTCAGGGCGCGAACTATCGCCAGCATATGATCGAGTCTGGCATGGACCCCGACGTGAAGAAGTTCAACATGATCTTCACGAAGGCAACAAGCTGCATCGTTTCGGCCAACTCGGCCGTCGTGAAACCGGGGGCGGTGCGCTTCCTCGACTATGAGATCGAGCTGGGTCTCGTCCTCAAACGCGATATCACCTCCCGTGAAACGATCACCGACGAGAACCTGCATGAGTACGTTGCGGGCGCTGTGATCGTCAACGACTATTCCGCGCGCGATATCCAGATTCCGCAGATGCAGTTCTACAAGGGTAAAAGCTACCGGACCTTTGGTCCTGTCGGCCCCTACCTTTGCCTGCTGGAAAGGCATGACATGCCACAGTTGAAAGCGCTCGTGCTGACGCTGACAGTCAACGGAACCGTGCGCCAGAATGACACGACTGCTGGACTTGTCTATGACCCCGCAGAGACCCTGACGGAGCTCTCTGGTGTACAGGACTTGCGTACCGGTGACCTGCTCGCGACTGGCACGCCGTCCGGTTGTGCACTCAGCATTCCGTCACCTGAGAAGCAGCGCGCTGCAGCGCAGTTGCCTGAAGCGGAAAAATGGCGACTCTTCATGAAGATGCAGGAGGACCGGTCGCAGTACCTCCAGGTCGGCGACGTCGTCGAGGCACGAATCGTCAGCCACGACTGCACCATCAACCTGGGCGTGCAACATAACGTCATCGTCGAAGAGGCAGCATGAAAGACGTCGCGAACGCGCAGGATGTCCTTGCGGTTGAAGCAAAGGGACAACTGGTGGATCTTCCGTCGAATACGTACGAAATGATTCGGCGCGGCGCTGCCATTAATCCATCGGCGCCCGCGCTCTCTTTTTTCCTGACAGCCGACGACTATGCCAGCCCCGAGTGCTGGACCTACAGCGAACTGGTGGGTGATATCACACGCGCTGCAAACCTGTTTTTGCGGCTGGGCGCGCAAAGGGACACGGTCATCGCCTACGTGTTGCCGAATCTGCCGGAAACGCACTTCGTGATCTGGGGAGGTGAAGCGGCCGGGATTGTCTGCGCGATTAATCCGTTGCTTGAAAGCGAAGCCATCGGCGAACTGCTCAAGGTTTCGGGCGCCAGCGTGCTCGTTACGCTCGCGCCGTTTCCTGGGGCTGGGACTGAGCTCTGGCAAAAAGTGCAATCGGTGTTGCATGACGTCCCCGCATTACGGGATCTGGTGCTTGTCAACCTGGCCGACCGCTTTCCGGGGGGAAAGGGATTCGCGGCCCGGATGCTGCAGCGTGGTGAGAGCGCCAGGCTGCACGGCGAGGGCGGTGTGCGAAGCGCGGTTCCAGCACAGATTCGAATCCATGACTTTACCACCGTCCACTCGAGTGAGTCCGGGGTAATGCTCAACGGCTCACGTCGGCTCAGCATCGATGATGTTTCGTCCTGCTTCTGCACGGGTGGCACCACAGGCCTACCGAAAATTGCGATGCGCCGGCATCACAACGAGGTGGCCAATGCGTGGAACGCGGGACGATTCCTCGGCGAAAGCATCGGTCCGGGAAAGACGATATTTTGCGGGCTGCCGCTTTTTCACGTCAACGCCGTGATGGTGACAGGACTGTTGGCGTTCTCGCGTGGTGCCCATGTCGTCCTCGGTACGCCGCAAGGCTATCGGGGCGAGGGCGTTGTAAAGCGTTTCTGGGAAATAGTCGAGCATTACTGCATCAATTTCTTCAGCGCTGTTCCGACGCTCTATGGTTCACTGCTCGACGTTCCAGTTGGGGAGAGCGATATCGGCTCGCTCGAGTATGGCCTGTGCGGCGCCGCGCCGATGCCAGTCGAACTGCTTCGCAATTTCGAGCGTCATACGGGGATTCGAATCCTCGAAGGCTACGGTCTCACCGAAGGCGCCTGCGTTAGCAGCGTTAATCCGCCGTTTGGTGAGCGCAGGGCAGGCTCGATTGGTCTGTGCCTCCCTGGTCAGGCAATGAAGGCCGTGGTGGTCGATGAAGCCGGGCGGTATGTACGGGATTGCGCGGTGGATGAAGTTGGCCAGTTGGTCATCTCCGGACCAAATGTGTTTGTAGGGTATTCCAGACCAGAGCAGGACAGCGGAATCTGGACAGACCTCGGCGACGGCGAACGTTGGCTCAATACTGGAGATCTGGGGCGCTGCGATGCCGAGGGATACTTCTGGCTCACTGGCAGGAAGAAGGAGCTGATCATCCGGGGCGGACACAATATCGACCCTGCGGCAATCGAGGAAGCGCTACATCGTCATCCGGCAGTCCAGATTGCCGCTGCAGTCGGGCGTCCTGACGTTCACGCGGGCGAGTTGCCTGTCGCCTATGTGCAGCTAAAGCCAGGCGTCACGGCAACCGAAGCGGACCTGGCCGACTTCCTGCGTGACAGGATCAGCGAACGCGCTGCGCTTCCGAAGGGAATACGGGTCGTCGATACGATGCCCCTGACGGCCGTCGGCAAGATATTCAAGCCCGCGCTTAAGCGGCGGGAAGTGGCTGACGCGCTACGGTGGGCACTCGCTGAGGCTGGCGTTAACAACGTAACCGTAAACATTGCTGAGGATACCTCACGAGGGATCGAAGTTCACGTCGATCTTCCCGATGCCGACTCCGAAGCAATGGCGCGCAGTACGCTAGGGCGCTTTCCATTCTGCTTCTCGTTGACTGTGCCGGAAAATCCAGTAGGCGAATAAAAGCACCGCAGGGATAGAGGCAGGCTAAGTGCGTGTTCACGCATACACGCCCCGATGTCGAGCCTGAAACAAAAATTGTATGGGTTAGCAACTGGAGCAGTCGTTTTTCGGTTGGGGAAGAAGATGGGTATTGCATCAGAAAGCACCTTGCGTTCGCTGGTTGAAAAATGGCTTGGACCGGTTGCCGCGACACCGGTACGGATTACCCGATGTGGTCGCGCGCAGTCGAATCAGCAAGTTTACGTTCACATCGAGCTACTGTTGGCGCGGGGAGCGGTTGGCCTGTTTTTCTTCCGGCACCCTGATGGTTCGTGGCGTGTTTTCCCGCCGGAGGCTGACCGCCCTGTGATGCGCATTCACTGACGCGCCTGCCAAACAGGACGCACCCGATAGCAGAACGAAAGACGGCGCACCGGTGTCGGGGCATATTTGTTCTGGGGAAGAAAAAAAGCATGAAGGAAGGAGGGAGCATCGAGAAGTCGGTGAATGGCACCATTTAACTTAGCATAACTACATAACATTGCGGCCAGATATTACGGATGTGATCAAAACAGACGAACGCCGACACGACGCAGTCCCGTGCACTGATCGGCGCGTGACAACTGTGCTGGCGAATGGGTATCTGGCCGATGAGACAGGAGAAGACACGTGAGGAATTGCGCGAGAATGATTCGCTCCGGCGGTCTGGCGGTTTGCATCTGCTCGGCTGCGATTGCCGGTAAGGCGAACGCCCAGACGGCTGGGAGCTTTACCGTGGCAACGGGGTGGCTGCATGTCGCGCCGCAGAGCAGCGCAACGCCGCTCACTGTGGAAAGCGTGGGTGGAATGACGGTGAACCACCCGCTACCCGGTAGCGGGGCGCACGCGACGTCCACGGATACGATGGGAATCACGACAGAGTATTACGTCACTGATCACATCGGCGTTGCCACCCTCATTGGGCTCCCATTGACAGTGAATCTGGTTGGCGATGGCACGCTCGCGAAGTACGGCACCCTTGGCTCGACGCGGCCGATGCCGCCCGCTCTCGTCCTTCGCTACCACCTGTTCAACGCCCAGTCGAAATTTCGTCCCTTCGTCGGGTTGGGTGTGAACTATACCTGGTTCACCCAGGTTCGCACGACCAACAGTCAATTTGTCACTGACAGCCTTGGTCCGGGCGGGTCTGCACACGCATCTCTCAGTTCGTCCTGGAACCCGGTATTCGAAATCGGGGCGTACTACGCGATTTCAAACCACTGGTCTGTCGGAGCCAGCGTCGGTTACGTTCCCGTGAAGACTCACCTGACGCTGGACGGGACGACGGCAAACGGGACGCAAATCGTTTCCCGATCGACGATCCGGCTTAATCCCGTGAATGTCTTCCTGAACGTCGCCTACACGTTCTAGCCCGTGTGACCAGCGTTCCGGCGGAGCCTGACATGGCGGCAGACGTTCACCCATTAGAGATTTCAATGCACAACACAGAAGTCGCAAGCGGCCCTTCGAAACAGGCAGATGACGCGCGCCTGGAAGTAACAACGCGTTTTACTGGGCCGCTCAGCCGCGCGGGAAAAACGGCCACGCATACGCTTGGGTTTTCTCCTTGCAGCGATGCCTCATTCCGGATGGAACGATGAAGCGACAAGTACTCAAATCGATTCTGTTTGCGCTGCCCAAGGTACTCGATCTGACGGCGCGCCGCTTCCCCCACTATCGTGAGCGCCTCAAGGAGCGAGACCTGGTTGCCTGGATCGGGCTGATGGATCGAAGCCTCGGTCGTGCCATCGAGATCAGGAACGGACACATCCAGTCGCGGGCATGCAATCATGCGCGAGCCGACGTGAGCATGCTGTTCAAGGATGTCGCCACGGCACTCAAGTTTCTTTCTCCGCGCCAGGACTATGCCGAGATCATTCATGCGGCGAAGAACTTCAAGGTAGTGACCGAGGGCGAGGATGAACTGCTGGTGTGGTTCATGCAGACGCTCAGCATGATGCAAACCATCGGCCTGCCGATGGGTACGCCAATGCGAGACGGCACACACCGGTACGCCACCTGCACGAACGGCGGCCCGTTGTTTGTCTACGTCAGGGATGGTCGCATCGTTCGGGTGACGCCTGTCGATCTGGACGGCAAGGATGCCGCCAGTTGGGAGATCGAGGCCCGCGGGCGCCGCTTCAGCCCCCCACGGCGAGGTCTGGTTGCGCCGCACGCGTTGGCGATCAAGTCGCTTGTCTACTCGGACAAGCGCATTCTTAGTCCGATGAAGCGGGTCGACTTCGATCCTGACGGGGAGCGCAATGTGCAGAATCGCGGCAAGTCGGCTTATTTGCCGATCAGCTGGGATGAGGCACTGGACATCGTCGCGAAGGAGATTAACCGGCAAAAACGCGTTCACGGTCCCGGTTCAATTACATTCCCGATGTCGTCCCATCACCAGTGGGGCAATGTTGGCTACTACCTGAGTGCGCTAACGCGATTCGCCAACCTGATCGGCTTCACGCGGGTGGCTGCGAACCCGGATAGCTGGGAGGGATGGTACTGGGGCGCGATGCATCACTTTGGCAACTCGATGCGCGTGGGCGTGCCGTCAGGCTATGGCGGCATCGAAGATTGCCTGAGGGAGGCGGAGATGATCGTCTTCTGGTCCTCCGACCCGGAAAGCACCAACGGGGCTTACGCGGGATTTGAGGGCACGCCGCGGCGTTTGTGGGCGAAGGAACTGGGAATCGAATTTGTTCACATCGATCCGCATTGCAATCCGACTGCGCAGTTGCTGGGTGGGCGCTGGATTCCCGTGCGTCCGCAAACCGATGCAGCTCTCGCGACCGCCATCATGCACGTTTGGGTCGTGGAGGGTCTGTACGACGAGGATTACGTTGCCACGCGTACGACCGGCTTCGATGAGTGGCGCGCCTACTTGTTGGGGAAAACCGACGGTGTGCCGAAGACCCCCGAATGGCAGCAGTCAGAGACGGGCGTTCCCGCCCAGGATGTGCGTGCGCTCGCGCGCCTGTGGGGTAAGAAGAAGGTCTATCTCGCCGTTGGCATGACCGGTGCGGGATTCGGTGGCGCAGGACGCGGCGCGACTGGGGCGCAGTGGGCGCGCTGCATGATCATGATGATGGCGATGCAGGGGTGGGGTAAGCCAGGCATCAATTTCGGGTGTCTGGAGATCGGTGTTCCGCACGACCTGCACTTCTATTTCCCGGGCTACGCAGACGGTGGCATGTCCGGCGACCTCGCATGGACTGCCAATGCGGTGAACAACTACCAGCGAATGCCGCACATTCTGACCATGAATCCCGTCAAGCAAATGGTCCCGCGGCAGCAGCTACCCGACGCCATCATCAATGGCCACGCAACGGGATACCTTTGGGACGGCATGTCACAGGAAGCGCAGTTCGCGCCGTTCAGCTACCCGATGCCCGGCTATTCGCCGATTCACATGATCTATCGTTATGGCGGATCTGCTTTCAGCACCGTCACGAAATCCGGACGCTGGGCCGACGCCTACCGCCACCCGAGCATCGAGTTCGTGGTCAACCAGTCGATCTGGATGGAGGGCGAGGCGCAGTTCGCAGATATCATTCTGCCGGCGTGCACGTCGCTGGAACGATGGGATATTGGCGAATGGTCGAATTCGGGCGGATATGCCCATCACGGCTTCAGCACCGTTAATCATCGAATGGTGATGATGCAACACAAATGCATCGAGCCGCTGGGCGAGTCGCGCTCCGATTACGACATCTTCACTGCCATTCTGACCCGTCTCGGGCTTGGCGGCGTGTTCACCGAAGGATGCGGCGAACTTGATTGGGTCAAGAGAGTGTTCGACTCGTCGGATCTGCCGGATCACATTTCGTGGCGAAACTTCTGCCGCAAAGGCTATTTCGTTGTGCCGCCCGAAAAGCCTGAACTGCGGCACCCGGTGGACATGCGTTGGTTCGCGGAAGGCCGTCGCAAGGATCTTCAGGAACCGCATCCGATGCCGTCACAGTACGCCGAAAAGTTCGGCATGGGGTTGCAGACGCCCAGCGGCAAGCTCGAGTTCGTGCCGGAGTTGCTGAAGCGTCACACCGCAGACAACCCCGAGCGGCCGCCGCTGAACCGGTATATCCCGTCCTGGGAAGGGCTGCGCAGCGAACTGGCCCAGCGCTATCCGCTGCAACTGATTGCGACTCACAGCCGGTACAGCTTCCATACTCAATGCGACGGCAAGAATTCGTCGGTCAACAGCGTGGAGGATCATCGCGCGTTGATCGGTGGCCATCGCTTCTGGCTGCTGCGGCTGGGTCCCGCGGACGCAGTGGAGCGAGGCATCGCCCATCGCGATCTCGTCAAAGTCTATAACGACCGCGGCGCGGTCATTTGTGCCGCTGACGTGTCGCCTCTGGTCGCCGCCGGCGTCGTCAAGTCGTACGAGGCGAGCGCTGAATTCCAGTTCATCGAAATCGCCGGCGAGCGTGTCGAGATCGGTGGCTGCATGAACATGCTCACTCCTGACCGGCCCCAGACGGCGGGCACGAGCAGCATGAGCCCGAATTCATGCCTCGTGCAGGTTGAAAAGTGGAAGGGCGCCGACGCGTTCATGCTCGGTCTCGCAGCGTGAGGAGGAGGAAATGAGCAAGTGGAATCTGGTTATCAAGGTCGGGCAATGCGAGAACTGCCACAACTGCGTGATCGCCGCGCGAGATGAGCACGTGGGCAACGACTTTCCCGGTTACGCCGCACCCGCTGCGGTCGAGGCCGAAAGCCCCATCCGCATCCTGCGCCGGGTCCAGGGCGGCTCGCACATGGTGGAAACCACGTACCTGCCGGTCATGTGCAATCACTGTGACGACGCGCCGTGCATGCGTGTGGGAGGCAGCGCCATTCGCAAGCGCGCCGACGGCATCGTCATCATCGACCCGGTCAAGGCGCGGGGTCGGAAGGACATCGTGAAGTCGTGCCCATACAAGGCGATCATCTGGAATGAAGAGCTTCAACTGCCGCAGACCTGGATCTTCGATGCCCATCTGCTCGATCAGGGTTGGCCCCGGCCGCGTTGCCAGCAATCGTGTCCCACCGACGTCTTCGAGACGGTCAAGCTGGATGACACAGCGATGGCGGAAAAGGCTAGCCGCGAGGGGCTCAAGGTATTGCGGCCCAACCTGGGCACGAAGCCTCGCGTGTGGTACAGCGGCCTCGAGCGGTGGGAAACCTGTTTCATCGGCGGAAGCGTCAGCGCGCAGATGGGAGAAGTTGTCGAGTGCGTCACGGATGCAGTCGTCGCCCTGTACGTCGGCAATGAGAAGATGGCTGAAACCGTCTCCGATGGCTTCGGCGATTTTCGGTTTGGCGGCCTGGCCAGGGGAAGCGGCGCCTACCGGGTCGAAATTCGTCATGCCCTCGGCAACGCCTCGCGCAAATGCGAATTGGACGAAAGCGTCTACCTGGGCGAGATCAGGCTGGCCCAGGCGACAAATGGCGCGGGGGTCGCTTGATCATGCACACCGAAACGAAGTTGCTTTGGCTGGGACCGGCGAAGTCGATCCACCTGGAGACACGAAAGACCGCGATACCCCGACCGGGAAAAGGAAGAAATACCGCAGGCCGATCACCGGGCGGGCATGCCCGAGCAACGTCGCGGACGTCGGACGCACCGAGCGGGCGCCGACAACGAGCACGACGAATTTGAAGGCAACTGCCTGGCCAGCGCGCTGTACCGATCACCCTCGCGGCCGTCAGAACGCGAAGGTCCCCTAAAGATTTTCAAGTCTCGTCTGGTGAGCGCTGGTAGTTGTGCAGTTCAAGCTGCCAAAGGAGATTGGCCATGTCTTACGACTCCCAATATATCGATCACCGAAGCGGCACGAATGACCCGAGAGACGTGGGTGCGGCGTCGAACGATGTCGTCGAGGTGACTAATCCCACTCCGGCAATGAACTGGGGATGGGCGCACGATGGCGACTCATACGACTGGATGGACTGGCATAGTCCGTTTCCTGCGTCAGTCCCGTCGGAGTGAGCACGGAGTGACTGAGCGAGCTATCGGCGATTGAGGGAACTCGAATCGCGTCAGGCGTGCATCGGCTGCTGACTGGGAAAATCGCCGCAGACTTACGGCAAACTTATCGAGGCTATTCATGCATAACGAGTACTTTCAGATCAGCAACGATTCCGGCATCGCACATCTCCAGCTGAACCGTCCCGACAGGTTCAATACGATGGGCCTGGCCTTTTTCAGCGGGTTGCGCGACGCCGTGCTGACGCTCGATGACGTGGGCGACACTCGTGCCCTCGTCGTCAGTTCCACCGGAAAGCATTTTTCGGCCGGCATGGCGCTCGACGTGTTCACCAGCGCGACGGATGTGTTTGACAACAGCAGTCCACGGGCGAGGTTGGGTTTCCAGCATGCGTTGAGAAATCTGATGGATTGCTTCGATACGCTCGATCAGGTCCGGTTTCCCGTCATCTGCGCGATTCAGGGCGGTTGCATCGGCGGAGGCCTCGATCTCGCCGTCGCCTGCGACATTCGCATTTGCACGACCGATGCATTCTTCGCGCTGCAGGAAACTCAGATCGGCATGACGGCAGACCTCGGTGTGCTACAACGCCTGCCGAAGATCATTCCCGCCGGCGTGGCTCGCCAGATGGCCTACACCAGTGAGCGGTTGAGCGCCGAGCGTGCATTGGCAGTCGGCCTCGTGAATGCCGTGTTGCCCGATGCCGAGGCGCTGCTCCGACACGCGATGGAGCTGGCCCGAACCATCGCGTCGAAGTCCCCGCTGGCCGTTGCCGGGTGCAAGACTGCGATCAACTTCGCGCGCGACCACAGTACGTCTGAGTCTCTGCGACATATGGCCTTGCTGCAAAGCGCCATATTCGATACCCACGACCTCGCCGAGGCGATCTCCGCGTGGCATGGAGAGCGGCAGGGTCGGTTCGACGCACTGTCGTCGCTGACAACCCGCGAGACGGGTAATCCGCGGTGACAGGGAGCCGTTGCAGGCCAGTCCCGCACTTGCTGGTTTCCATACTGAGCGTTTTGGGCTTGAGGGCTACGGCATCTTCATTGATCGCGATGAATTCCGCGAACGTACCAATGCGATCTTTGGGCGGTCGCGCGTAGACTTCATCGCCCTCCTTGAATCGCCGCACACGCGATCCGACGCGGACAACGACCGCAGCCACGTCGTTGCCCAGAATCAGCGGCAAACGATAGTCGCCGCAGTTTCAAACGCAGCCGCCGGCAGAGTCGAGCGACATCGTTGTGCGCCTAGATTCGTAACCCCTCGATTCATTCGCTGGCCACGATAAACGCCCTTATCGTGGCTAGCAGCGACGCGGCAGGAGCCGGCTCGCTTGACGCCTGGCGTGGGCAGGATTTGGCACCATACTCGCGTGCCACCATAGAGCACCGGCGAACACGAGCGCGCGACCACGCCGGGGCATACATGAAGCACCGCGGCGAACGGTGTCACCGCGAGTGGACCCGTCGCGTGAGGCAGTCGGATACATCCAATTACAAGCCGTGAACGACCAGGGAAACTCATTCACGCTTGCCGGCTGTACCGGCTATTCGAACCTGATCCACGTGAAGTCTTCCATCACGCTCAAGCCGAGTCGGTATCGAGTTCAAGTATGGCTGGTAGGCCAATCAGGACAAACTTCAATACGTTTTCTCAACAATCTCTTGTCGCTGCGTGCAACTTTACACGCAAGACGCGCGGATATACTCGTACTCAGATAAAGCTTACGCAGTGAGATTTGCGAGGATGAGAATCTGGTCCCTTCGGGTCAGATAACAGTATTGGAGGATTGGTATGAGCAGTGAAGTCACCGTTGTTGAAACGCGGTTTGAGGGTGTACGTGTTGAGGTCAGGACGCCCGTGCCTTTTGACAAATTCGTGGACCGCCTTGGCAAGCTTTGCGGAAAGTCGTCAATTCCTGAACTGGTGAAGCTCGCCAAAGAAGACATTTCGGAAGCGACCTATGTGAGCGAGGTAGAGCGGCGTTTTGTTGGCGAGAGTGGCTTCATGCTCTTTAGCGAGATCGATCACGGGGGCTGGATCGGGAAATTTGGCATCAAACGTCGAACGGTACGCTGGATTCTGGGAAATCCGCTCATCGCGATTACGATGCTTCGTCACGATATTTCCGCCGGTCTGTTCGCACCCGTCGAAGTGCTGCTGACCGAGTCAGAGGATTGCGAGGGTACTGTTGTGACTTACGTTCGTCCATCATCGCTCATCGTGCTCGGCGATAGTCCGGAACTCAAGAGCGCTGCGAAGGCGCTTGACCGGAAGTTCGAAGAACTGATCGACCGGATGACTGCACTGCGTTGATCTTCGCGCTGGCGCGCAGGAAGGCTTAATGGAATATATCGAGAGTTTGCATGTGTTTTGTGCCGTCGTCGAGACAAAGGGAATCAGGCGAGCCGCCGCCATGCTGGGCACGACGCCCCCGACAATCTCGAGGGCCATCGCCTCGCTGGAGGCGCGTCTCGGGATCCGGTTGTTCAATCGCACCACGCGGCAATTTTCCACTACTGAATCGGCCGACCGCATCTATGAAAAATGCCGCCGCATTCTGGACGACATCACGAATCTCGAGGCGAGAATAACGAGCGCAACACAAGTTCCGACCGGTGTTTTGCGCGTGGCCGCTCACACCACGGCGACAATCAGCAGACTCGTTCCGCTCGTATCGACGTTCAGGTCGAAGTATCCGGAAGTCACTCTGGATATTACATTGACCGAGCGCCCGGTCGATCTCGTTGTCGACGGGTTTGATCTGGGCATCGTGTTGCCTTATATGCTCGCCTCAGACCAGGTTGTGAGCAGTATACTGGAGCGCATGCCGCTCGGCATCTTTGCAACAGAGGGATACCTGAGAAATCGCCATCGCCCCACGACACCGGTCGACCTTGGCAGGCACACATTCGTTGTCATGCCCCCTTCTTTGCGCAAGCCCGCGCTCACGTTTCGTGGTACAGGGCAACAGGACGTGACGGTTCAGATCAAATACGCCATTGCTTCGAATAGTCCACTCTTTAATCGCGAGATGGTTCTGAGCGGGCTTGGAATCGGCGCATTGCCAATCCCTCTTGTCCAGGAAGACATCAAGTCCGGCAGCCTTGTGAGGCTATTGGATCAGTTCGAGATAAAAGAGGGAGAGGTCGAGATCAGGCTGGCCTACGCCACGCGCACACTGCTGCCAGCGAAAGTAAAAGCTTTCATCGATCACGCCAACGCATTTTTCGGTCAAGCTACCCCTTCTTGAACTATTCGCAATTCAAGTGAACGCGGCGAAGCAAACCTTGCAGGAGGTCCGCTTCTGCGGGAGTCAGGCCAGTTTGAGCGTGTTGAAAGATGGAATCAACGATGGGCGGCACGCGCATTGCCAGCGACTTGCCGCATTCGGTCAGCTCTAGCCGAACCATGCGCCGGTCACTCGTGCTGCGGATTCGCTGGAGCAGGTCTAGCTTCTCGACGCGATCGAGAAGCCTCGTTACGGCGCCAAGATCGATGCCGCATTCATGAGCGATGTCCGACGCGCTGCTGCAGCGCCCGCTGGCTATCAAGTGAAGGGCCCACGCTTGTGGGCCGGTGATACCCAGTTCCGCACGCGTTCGCCGATTGACCAGATGGGTGAGCCGCGTATGAACGCGCGAGACCCAGTATGCAAGAGCGTTGTCGAGCGCCGGGCCGTGTGTCGGATGGATAGACATGCCGCGATAGTACTGGCGCAGCGAGCGGCCAATCAACACTGGCCAGCGCATCAATCTGTTCTGGATTCCGTCAACTGAGAGCGTTGCTTCACTGGCGGCAGCGCATTCATGACAGCCTCGAGTTGCGCTGGCCCGGCAGCGATGGCGCTCAGGAAAACGGAAATCGAGAAGTCGATCATCTGATCGAGCCGAATGGGATAGTCGGATCGTGGCACCCGGTCGGAAAGTATCAAGGTTGCGAGCCCGTGCTCGACGCTCCAGGCAGCGTGCGTGACCAAAGTCAGCGAACGCTTTGGCCAGCCGTTTTCGAGCGCGGCGTTCTCAACTACGGTTGCAAACAGCCGGAACGACTTCGCACCTTCCTCGGTGAGCTCCGGATACGAATTCTGCGCGACGATCCGAGGCCCGATCATCAAGTCGAAAAGCCCTTTGTGTGCTCGCGCGAAATCAACATATGCGCGCATCATCTGATGGGCCTTCGTCATCGCGGAGCTATCGGACTGCATTATCCCGCTGCGCATTCGCGCAAGATCACGGAATCCATCGGCCGCGATCGCCGCGAGTAGCCCTTCCTTTCCTGCGAAATGCCGCGACGGCGCGGCCTCGGACACGCCGACGGCACGCGCCAGGTACCTCAGACTTAGCTCGCGAGCGCCAATATCTTCGAGCGCACGGCGGCCCTCGGCGATGAGCGCGTTGCGCAAATTTCCATGGTGATAGGGCGTAGCGGCGGCGGTGGGCGGTTTCGAACTCACAGCATGGGTAGTGGCGTTCCAAGGGGAAATCATTATAGGCGGGCGTCTCCGGCGCGCGCAACGACCTCTGGCCGGCGCTCGAGAAATTGGGGTGTAATCGAGTTGGGGGTGTAGTTTGGACGCACGGGAATACCCTGGTTTGCTTCTAAGTTAACACTGTTATCATCCACTCACAACGAGCTGTGTTCTGGGTTTGAACACGTGTTTCTGGAAACATCGAAAGACGGTTTGCAAGGTCCACAGTTCGCTTCGGTATCCTTAAGTTATTCCGATCGTTTAAACCTTATGCCCGACATTCCGTCGGGCTACGACGCAGGACGAGAAATGAGCACAGTCGTGTTTGAGAAGGACGGCGCAGTGGGCGTCGTCACGATGTCGAAGCCGCCTCACAACCTCATCGAGGATACGTTCCTCAAGGATCTTCTCGCTGCGTACAGCAAGGCAGTCGAAGAGGGATGCCGGTCCATCCTGCTGCGCAGTGCAATGCGCCATTTTTGCGCGGGCGCCGACGTTGCGGGCTTTGCCGGCGGCGGCCGGCGCCGTGACCAGGCCGGCCTCGACGCGTTGCTCGACGCGCTTGAAAACGTGCCGCTGCCTTCGGTCGCGGCGGTCCACGGTGGCGCGCTCGGCGGGGGACTCGAATTAGCGCTGACCTGCGACATGATCGTTGCGGCCGACACGGCCTTCTTCGCTGCAGCCGAGGCGAGTCTGGGTCTGCTTCCGCTTCTTGGCGGCGTGCAACGCGTGGTTCAACGCGCAGGTCCGGCGCGAGCCAAGGAGATTGCGATGTTCGGCCGGCGCCACGATCCCGCGGCCCTGGAGCGGTGGGGGGTGATCAATCTCGTTACGGCCGAATCCGAACTGCCGGCTGTGTCGATGTCATGGGCGCGTCAACTGGCAGCGGGTCCAACCGTCGCACTTAAAGGGATCAAGATGCTTGCCAATCTTTCGGCGCGGCACGGCATCGCCGGCGCAGATGCCCGGCAGACCGAGATCAGCAACATGATGTGGGCGAGTGCGGATCAAAAGCGCGGTCTCGAGTCGTTTGCCAAGTCGGGCCCGGGTTCGGCCATTTTCGAGGGGAACTGATCATGGGTGCGCCTCTCGAGGGACTGAAGGTTATCGACTTCACGCGCGTGCTGGCGGGGCCGCTGTGTACGAAGACGCTGCGCGATCTTGGCGCCGAAGTGATCAAGATCGAGCCGCCCAGTGGTGACACGGGCCGTGGCGGCGTTCCCCATATCGGAACGATGTCTGTCTACTACGCCCAGCAGAACGCGGGGAAACGCAATCTCAGTCTGGATTTGAACTGGCCTGAGGCGCGAGCCATCGTCGCCGACCTGTGCCGCGAGGCCGACATCATTGTCGAGAACTTCCGGCCGGGCACACTCGCTCGATTTGGTCTCGGTTACGAGCAGGTGCGTGAATTCAACCTTGCCGTTGTCTATGTTTCGATGAGCGGCTATGGTCAGACCGGGCCGTGGCGCAACCGACCGGCATTTGCGCCGACTGTCCAGGCGGAGACGGGGCTGACCGATATTTTGCGTGAGCACTATGACTTCGGTCCGGAGGAGATGAAGAACGACGCCTGCAGCCATGCCGACGTCTATACGGGTCTCCATGGCGTCATCGCCGTGCTCTCCGCACTCCAGCAGCGAAACCGGACAGGCGAAGGCCAGCACGTGGACGTTTCGATGGCGGCGACCATGCTGGCTGTCAACGAACGCGCAGGCGCACAGTTGTCCGGCGTGGACACCAACGGTGAACCGCCAGCGCTGAGCGCCACGGAATCGCACATTTTTCGCATGCCGGATGGCCGTCATGTCACCATCGCCGCCAGTCCGATCTATACGCCGATGTTCATCCGGTTCTGTTCGATGATGCGGCGCACCGATCTGCTGCTCGATCCCCGGTTCGCCACTGCCCATCTTCGGCGACAGAACCTCGATGCGTTACTTGCCGAGGTCCGGGCATGGATTCTGACGTTCACGGACCTGGACGAACTGCAGGCGCAGGTAAGCGAACAGGGTCTTGCCATCGGCGTCGTACGTACAACGAATGAATTGGCGGATTCCGAATGGGCCGCGGAATGGGGGGCGATCGTCGAGATCGACGACCGGACCGGCGGGACGATGCGCATGCCGGGGCCGCCGTGGCGCTTCAGCGGTGCGACGCTGCCCGCACCCGGCATTCCAGCTTTTCAGGGCGAACACAATGTAGAACTGCTGACCGAGCGAGAAGTCGACCCGGCACTGATTCAGGAGCTTCGCGAACGGCGGATCCTGCTGAGCCGCCGTAGCCTGCGCGGGGAATTCGATGCGCCTTGATCATACCCACGACGCCGCCGCGAAGAGTTGGGTCGAATCGGCAAACCAGCCCGAATGCGCATTTCCGATTCAAAACCTGCCGTTCAGTGTATTTCGGCGTGCGGGAACATCGGAAGCGTTTCGTGGCGGCGTCGCCCTGGGCGACTACGTCATCGACCTGAAGGCCATTGCGGCGCTTGGTGATCTTTCGGAGAGCGCAGCCCAGGCTGTCCTGGCCTGTACTGCGCCAACGCTGAATGCTTTCCTGGCTCTCGGGCCGCACGCGTGGCGCGCGCTGCGCCACGCGCTCTTCGCCTGGTTCAGCAAAGGCGAAGCGCAGGCACATATTGACGAACTCGAAGGCTGTCTCGTGCCGCAAGCGAATGCCGAATATGCGCTGCCGGTTCAGATCGGCGACTACACGGACTTTTATACGTCGATCGATCACGCGCGAAATATCGTCAAGCTGCTGCGGCCGGATGGCTCGATCTCGCCGAATTTCCAGTGGATGCCGATCGCTTACCACGGGAGAGTGTCGAGTATCGGGTTGTCGGGGCAGCCCGTGCGACGGCCAGTAGGGCAACGTGTTGCTGCTGGAAAGCGAGAGCCTGAACTCGGACCGTGCGCCCGACTGGACTATGAACTGGAACTGGGCATTTTCATTGGCGTTGGCAACGAGCAGGGCGCACGCATTCCTGTTGAGTCGGCCGAAGCGCACGTGTTTGGCCTTTGTCTGCTCAATGACTGGTCGGCGCGCGACATTCAATCGTGGGAGTCGGCCCCGCTCGGTCCATTCCTCGCCAAGAATTTCGCCACCACCATATCGCCGTGGATCGTCACCATGGACGCGCTTGCGCCGTTTCGCACGGCGTGGGTTCGTCCGGAAGGAGATCCGCAACCGCTGGAATATCTGGCTTTGCAGGAGACCGATGATCGTGCGTTCGATATTCAGCTGGAAGTGGCTATCGAAACAGCTGACGCGCGACGAAGTGGGAGGTGTGCCAGCCGGGTTTCGCGTACGAGCTTCCGGCACCAGTACTGGAGCATCGCGCAAATGGTCGCGCACCACACAATCGGTGGGTGCAATCTGCGCCCCGGTGATCTGCTAGGTAGCGGAACGATTTCCGGCCCGACGTCTTCGGAAGCCGGTGCATTGATCGAGTTGTCTCGTGCCGGAGAGTCTCCTGTCGAACTTGCCGGCGGCGAGACACGCGCATTTCTCGAAGACGGAGACGTCGTTGTCATGAGGGGGTGGTGTGAGCGGCCTGGCTTCGTGAGCATCGGCTTTGGTGAGAACTGCGGCGAGATCATCCCCGCAAAATGGGAATGAAAGCGTGACTGTCCGGGCATAACCTGGACGGTCAAACACTTCAGATGATCCTGGCGGAAGATCGGGACGTTTGTGCCTGGAGACGAATCAATGAGCGTGTTGTTCGAAGCGGATACAGTGAAACCGGTCGGTGAGTCGGACCGTGAACTGAGCAAGGCATTTCTGTCGTCGGAATGGCGCATCATTCCGCTCCTCTTTTGCCTGTGGATGCTGGCGTGGGTGGACCGTGCCAACGTGGCCTTCGCGAAGCTTCAGATGCTGTCCGATCTGCGCTTTAGCGAAACGGTGTACGGTCTCGGCGCAGGGCTGTTCTTTCTAGGCTACGTCGTCATGGGGGTTCCGGCTACAGCGCTTCAACAACGCTGGGGCGCGCGAACCCTCATCTCTGCAATTGCAATTGGCTGGGGATTGACGAGCGTCGCGATGATGTTCGTCAGTTCGCCAACGATGTTCTATGCACTTCGATTCCTTCTCGGTGCTTTCGAAGCAGGATTCTATCCTGGCGTGATTCTCTACTTCAACGAATGGTTTCCAACAAAACGTCGTACGCGTAATTTCAGCATCTTCCATTCTGCGGCCATCTGCTCGACCATTGCGGTTGGCGTGAGCGGCGGCTTCGTGCTCGAACATATGAGCGGGATTCTGGGGCTTGCCGGTTGGCGGTGGATGTTCGTGCTGCAGGCCGTACCCACGGTATTGCTCGGTTGCGTCGCTGCCTTTGTGCTTCCGGACGGACCGGCTAGCGCCAGGTGGCTATCGGCGCGCGAACGCGAACTGATATTGCACAGTGTCGCGGAAGATCGACGGAGCTTCGCTCCAACGACGGGAAAATCATCGGCGCTTTTCGCCAATCCGATGATCTGGATACTGGCTGCGATCTACTTTTGTATTCTGACCGCGAATTCGGCCTTGGGCTTCTTCATGCCGACTATTCTGCGCGAAGCGGGATTTGGTGGATACCGGGACATCGGCAACGCAATTGCAGCGATCTGCCTGGTCGGTGCGGGAGGCAATATCGCATTTTCGACTTTTGCGAGCCGGTATCGAGACGTTCGTTGGCATGCCGCGATTGCATCACTCGTCAGCGTCGCGAGCTTGATTGTGCTGGTTTTTTCGTGGCACAGCGATCGGACGATGACGTTTTTCACGCTCGCGCTCGCGATCGCGGGAACCGGTGCAGGCGTGTCGCTATTCTGGCAAATCCCGATGCGGTTCATGAAAGCGGCTGAAACGACCCTGGCCGTTCCGCTCATCAGTTCGGTAGCGAACGTCGCCGGTTTCCTTACTCCGTGGTTGACCGGTTATGTGAAGGACGTCTCTGGAAGTTACGCAAGCGGATTCATAACGGCGGGAGCCGTTCAAGCACTTGCAGCCTTTATGCTGGTTGCCGGCATTCCCCTCGTTGCCCGGCGACTATCTGTCGACTAGATCGATCGTTTTCGTTCGCGCCAGCATTCATTCAATCGCGAGATTCGGTGCCCGCGACGGTGCGGGTATTGAGTGCCACTCCGTGAGATTGTCTTGAACAATCACAATTCAACGGATTGCTAATAATCGGTCTGCTCGAACTCGCCTTTGTTTTTAAAAGAAAAATAATCTGGACAATTTCGGAAAGGAGATTTATGGAAAGGGTTGCCAGAGAACATATACTGGTTCTGTCTATTGCTATTGCCGGGGGAACACCCACTCTCGCGCTTGCGCAGAGTAGCGTGACGCTCTACGGAATCGTGGACGCCGGGGTAAGCTATGTAAACAACGTTGCGACGAAGCCTGGCACTGTAGGGGCCAGCAAATTTCAGGAAACAACGGGAGTTGGATTACCCTCGCGTTGGGGCATTCGCGGTATCGAGGATCTCGGAGGCGGGAATTCCGCTGTCTTCGTGCTGGAGAACGGCTTTAGCGTGGCAAACGGCACGATGCTGCAAGGCTCGCGCTTGTTCGGACGGCAGGCCTATGTGGGGCTGCAGAACAACGCAATCGGGACGTTCTCAATGGGGCGCCAGTACGAACCCCTCGTGGATTTCGTCGGACCGTTCGTGTCGTCGCGGCAATGGGGAACGCAGTACGGCGCGCACGTTGGCGACGTCGATAACCTCTACACTACATTTCGGCTGAACAACACGGTCAAGTTCGAGAGCGTAAATTTTGCGGGATTCACACTCGGTGGACTCTACGCGTTTAGCAATCAGGCAGCCGGTTCAGACGGAGAAGGATTCGCGAACAACAGGGCGTGGAGTGTGGGCGGCAGCTACGCGCGCAATTCGCTTTCGTTGGGCGTCGCCCATTTTCACCTCAGCGAACCGTCGGCAGGAGCCACAGGCGGGAGCAATACTTCTGGCGCTGTCGTGGGTGACTATTTGAGCACGACATCGATATTCTATGCGCGACCGGTAACCACACAGGACATCACGGGCGCCGGAATTGCCTACGAGATGAGTCAGTTCACGATCGGGGGTGCTTATACCTTTGTCAAGCTGCGGTATGCGGATCACACCAATTTCTCGATCTCCAATTACGAAGTGAACGGCAGGTATCGATTCACGCCCGCCTTGCAAGCCGGCTTGGCCGTCATCTACAGCGTCGGCAATGTAGGAGGCGCGTCGTCCATGGCCAACGTCAGCGATGGTCCTCATCCACACTGGGTTCAGTTCAACACCGGGTTGGTTTACTCACTGAGCAAGCTCACCGATCTTTACGGTGCTGTGGTGTATCAAAAGGCTTTGAACGGGGCGCTGACGGCGGCCATCAACAACATTGGCGGCCCAAGCGGCACGAATTCCCGTTATCAGATCGCTGCGACGGCCGGCGTGAGGCATCGATTCTAGCGAGCTTCGACAGGCTTCCTGCGCCGACGACTGGCGCAAGCGCCAACCCTCACCGCGAAGGCACGAAGCCACCCACGGGTGGCAAATGGGGCACTATTCGCGTTGTCAATTTGTACAACACTTTCCTGCCTAAACCGAGGTTCATTGCGAAAGCGCGCCGACTTAGAATCGATCGTCGAATGATTCGAGTGGGAGCATCAGATGCGTACTGTTATTGCGTACGTTTTGCTTGTAGCGGTTGCTGTCGCGTATTTCACGCCATCCTTGATTGCTCGCCGGCGCATGAAGCAGGAAGCCGCGAGAATATTTCTGTTCAATCTGCTTCTTGGCTGGACGGTGGCGGGCTGGCTGGGCGTGATGAGTTGGGCCACAGGTTCACGAGAAGCCGATTCGCGAAGTGCGGAGAACGCGCTCCTGTGGCAGCGTTCAATCAGAAATTTGCGGCGGGGACGCGGACCTCGCTGCTGACCCGGTGAGCGATTCGCGGCGCCTCTTAGACAGCATTGAAGCGTCTTGCTAATACCTGAGCCTTGGCCATCGCGTCAACGCCACGCGGAAGCCGCGCGGTATTGCCGGCGAGTAAGATCATGGCGAGCGGCGAGCCTTGTTCGTCAGACGCTTTTAGTTACGAAATGCTTTCTAAAGAGGCAGGCGATCATGGATTACGTTGAATCGTTGCGGGTATTTCGTACGGTGGTCGAGGCGCGCAGTTTCACGCGAGCAGCTGACACGCTGGGCGTTACGACGCCTGTTGTTTCTCGCGCGATTGCGTCCCTGGAGCAGCGGTTGGGAAACCGGCTGTTTCACCGAACCACCCGCCAAATCTCGTTGACCGAGACCGCTGAGCGCTTCTACGAACGTTGCGTCAGGATTCTCGATGATATCGATGCGCTCGAGGCGGAGACGTTCAACGAGGCCAGAGAGGCCACGGGAGTGCTACGCCTCGTTGCACATACCACAGCTACCGTGAACCTTCTGGTGCCGCTTCTCGCGAGCTTCAAGTTGCAAAACCCCAAGGTCAGCCTCGAAGTCACGCTTATCGAGCGCCCCGTTGATCTGGTTGCCGATGGCTACGACCTCGGGATCGTTGTGCCTTATATGCTCACGAGTGACACGACGGTAACCAAATTGCTGGAACGCATCCCGCAGGTGATTGTTGCCTCGCCAGAGTATTTAAAGAAACATCGCCACCCGGGTGAACCTGCTGATCTCGCCGAGCATGACTTTGTGGCAGTGTCCCCGTCGATCAAGAAGCCGGCGCTCGCATTCAAGGTAGGGCAGGAAGACGTTTCGATCCCGTTGAAGTTCGATGTCGCTTCCAATAACCCCATGTTCAATCGGGAGATGGTCCTGCAGGGCTTCGGCTTGGGCGTATTGCCGGAAGCGTTGATACGTGACGACCTTGCTTCTGGGCGCCTTGTGAGGTTGCTCGAAGGCTTTGATCTAGCCGATAGCGCAATTGAAATCCGGCTGGCGTATTTGACTAGAACCCTCATGCCCGCAAAAGTGCGGGCGTTTATCGATCACGCGACTGCATTCGCGCAATCTCATCTCTAGAGCCGATGGGATTGACGTCTTTCATCACACTTTCGGGGTGGTCACTGTAACGCATTCGGCAAGAATCTGTTCGCTTCCAGTCATTTGTCATTTTCCCAGTCTGACGTAGGCTACCTCGGAGCCGCAAGCACACGAAACGGTGCGGCGATTGTTCTGTTCAGATCCGAAGGGGTAGCGATGAAGCGGGTAGCAAGACTGGTCATTCTGGCGGGCGTTCTCACCGCGCCCATCCTGGCGAGCGCGCAATCGCCTTCGGCAGTGGACGGCCAACAGGTGGAGGCGCAATACGCGCAATCGCTCCAGGCCAGCAACAAGTCCATGAGCCCGGACGAGGCGCGTTCCGGACTCGATGGTCGCGTTCGTGAGAAAGCGGCGATTTCAACCAACGATAACGGCGCGGGTATCAACGGCCACATGGGTGAGCGCTACCCGGCTGAAGTGAGATACAGCTCATATTCGCCTCCGATCTACGTCGCGCGTTAACCTGCGGGATGACACGCCGGCGCTGTACAAGCCAGCGCCGAGCGATGCATCGCGCACTACGATTTCGCTTCGTACGGGACATCAATGCGCGGCCGCGACGCCACAGCCTTTTCCATAGCGGCGATGCGTGCATTCTCGAGTTTCAGCGTTTGCGCGGTGAAGACTGTGGTCCATGTTTTCCCGTCGATGCTCCACGACCCGCTTGGAATCTTTTCGATAATGCAGAAGACGCGCGGTCCGCTCCCGTCGCCTTTTGTTCCGTCGGCTTCAAGGACCAACTCGGTCAACTCGCGTGCGAGATTGTCGATGCGTGCCTGGTCCATGAACCCCGTCATGACCCGCACGTTGAGCCGGTAGATGTTTTGGCCGGGTACGTGGCCGGCCACGGTGACATGATCGCGTGGGCGTTCGTCGAAGTAGACCCATGCAACGGAGCCCGAGGTTTCGTTGACTTCGATTCCCTCCCAATGCAGCGCAGTGGACCACATCTTGTCCGCAAGACGGCTGCGGGCGTCTGGGCTCAACGAACCCACTGCATAACTGAAATCGATAAGCGGCATGATTGCTCCTTGCGTTTAGGGGAGTAGTAATCCTGGTGCGTTTGACGATGGAGAACGCGCGCTGACGACTGCATTTCTGTTGCAGCGCAGCGACCGGTCGTTCGTTCGGCTATCCGTGATTTGGCGTTGCCGACGCAAGTGAAATTAGCAGTTGGGACGAGTGCGCGATTGCCTCTCCGTGCAGGGGGCGTTGCCGGAAAGTGCAGTCGAGGTGTTCCGCGCGGCAGCATGCCTGCACTACAAGGCAAGTGCGCTTGCGCTGCGGAGCAACTCCGGCGTGGGCGAGTGATCTATCGTTGTCTCATCGGCGCGTGATTGTTATCCCCTGGTTGGGGGCCGACTTAACTACCAAGGAGACGACGATGGAAATCAAGGCGAAGATCCAGGAAGAGGCTGTACAGATCGACGAAATCCCCTGGAAGCCTTTTCCCGATGCACTGTCGCAAGGCGGTATTCGCTGGAAGATGTTGCACGCGTCACCCGAAATGGGCGCGTGGACCGCCATGTTCGACTGTCCCGCAGGATCGTCCTTCAACGCGCATTTTCACGTGGGCCCCGGCGAGTATCTGCTAACGAAGGGGCGGATGGATGTGCGCGGCGGGAAGGAGCATGGCGGCGACACTGTTGTCGCTCCGGCGTATGGCTATGAATCGGCCAACGCGCGGCACGATAAAACGTACTTCCCGGTGGACAGCGCGTTCTACATGACCTTTCTCGGTCCGCTGTCGTTTATCCGCGAGGACGGGACGCCGATCATCGTCGTGACGTGGGACGAGGCGCAGCGGGCGTACGCCGGTTGATCGTATTCGGGGCGCGCGCCCACTGGGTGCGCGTTCGACCCAATCCATTTGAGGAGCAGTTCGCTATGACTGAAACACCCGTAGAAGTCGAGGCGTCAACACAGCGAGTGTTCGAACACCATCTCGGTGCCTTTGCAGTAGGGATCGACGAGATCCTGAGCGATTACGACGAAAACGCTGTATTGATGACGCCCGGGAAGGTATATCGCGGGCTTGATGAAATCAGGCAATTCTTTAAGGCGTTCATCGATAGCGCCGAACCGGCGTTCTGGTCGGCATTCAAGATCACGAGCCAATGCGTTGCTCGCGAAGTCGCTTACTTCGCATGGGAAGCGAAGCCCTCGGTCACGCTTGCGACCGATACGCTCTTCGTGAAGAACGGGAAGATTTCCATCCAGACCTTCACCTCGCTCGGCGCATAGTGGCTGCCGCTGCGCCATGCAATTCTGAAAAGGTTGAATAAATTGGCCAAGCTGATTCATACCATGATCCGGGTTCGGGAACTCGAGCGGTCGCTCGAGTTCTACCGGCTCGCTTTCGGGCTGGTAGAAGGCCACCGGCTCGACTTCCCTGATTTCGCATTGGTCTACCTGCGCAATGCAGAGAACGATTTTGAAGTCGAACTCACGTGGAATAAGGGCCGCGAATTGGCTTACACCCACGGTGATGGGTATGGGCACGTGGCAGTGGCGGTTTCCGGACTCGAGGTAGAGCGGGCCCGTTTTGCAGAACTCGGATTCGGGCCAACGCCAGTGAAGGAGTTCAAGGACGGGGACACACTGCTTGCACGATACTTCTTTGTGCAGGACCCGGACGGATACAAGATCGAGGTGCTAGAGAAATCGGGGCACTACGTTTGATCATCGAGGCTTGATAGCCTGGAGTAAATCGATCGGGTCAGCTCGTCGCACGGCGAGCGCCCATTTCGACTTCGTTCGCGCGGCGCTCGAACACTCGCAACGCCCAATCGTGTGATTAATAAAAATAGGGGACAGGCGTTCGTGCACGGCGTTGCGCGGCATCACCGTCGCGTGATCGGGCGGCGCCATGCTGGCACAACACCCACGCGTGACCGTTGACTTGATGGTGATAGTTTGATGCCTTCGACGGTATGGATCGTCCGACTTGGCCCAGATACTCTGTCGCCATGAACACACTCCCACTCTACGTCGACGACTGCTTCGCTATTCGGCAAGCAGCCCGGCATATTTCGAAGCTGTACGAGCGTCACCTTTCCGAAGTGGGCGTGACACCGACCCAGTTCAGTATTCTGAGCACGTTGGCTCGTGCCCCGGGGCTCACCATGCTGGAGATTGCGGAGGCGATGGTGATGGATAGAACCACCCTCATTCGAACGCTCAAGCCTCTGGAACGAAACGGGCTCGTTGGTGAATCCTCGGAGATCGGGAACAAGCGCCGGTTGCGGTTGCATATCACAGCATCCGGCCGAGCGAAGCTGGATAAGGCCATCGGTCATTGGCGCACCGCGCAGGCAAGTTTCGAAACCAGTTTTGGCGAACGTGAGGCCGCGCGGCTGAGGCTGGAACTCTTCCGGCTGACGAGCGATAACAGCTGGCGATAGTCGATCCCAGCGTCGAAACACCTGCCGACTGGATTGTTGTCGATCGGGTGAGAAATTGATACGCCTGGCGCGGTTGAAGATCGCGCAGGGGACGCATACCATCCGCAGCACGTAACACCGCACCTCCAACTCGGCCGTACGCGCCGATACTCACCAGCCCTCATGCCGCTTTCGGGTAAGCACGGAGCTTTCCGGAAAGCCGGTGCTCCACCAAGTCGAATCCCCGTTACTCAAATAAGAAGTGAGGATAACTGATGAAGCGGGTGTTGCATCAAATCGAGTGGTTGCCAACTCACTGGATCTACAGCTCGCAACAATCTTGTGTCCCGTTGATTGTTGATGCTACCCAGGTCAATCACTAATCTGTGCACATACACCGATCGCCATGCGAATGCATGCAACCGATTTGTCTACCGGAAAAAAGGAAGCCACGATGAAAGCGCATCGCCCGTTGAGAACCATCAGTGCCTGGATGTCTCCGCTAGCAGCGGCGGCAGCGCTGTGCCTCGCAGGTTGTGTCAACTACGCTGGTATCAAGAGCAATCACCAGATTGAAGAACCGGCGAAATATGAAACTCAACAGAGTTTGCCCGCTGAAGGCGGGAAATGGCCTTCGCTGGATTGGTCGGAGCAGTTCGGCGATCCGCAACTATCGAAATTGATTGACGAGGCGCTGAAGGGTAATCCGAGCATCGATGAAGCGCGAGCACGCATCGACAAGGCGACGGCTTATGCAGGCAGCGCGAAATCGGCACTCTATCCGAACGTAAGCGGCTCCTATTCCTTTTCGCGCAATCTCTACTCGGAGAATACGGTCTATCCGGCGCCGATCGGCGGAAACTGGGCCAGCGAGAACACCGTGCTGGCGGGTGCATCATGGGATCTGGACTTCTGGGGAAAGAATCACCAGCGGTTGAAGGAGGCTATTTCCGACCAGAACGTCGCCGAGGCCGAAATGCAAGCCGTGCGCGTTTCGCTCGCCACGTCGGTAGCCAGCACTTATAACGAGCTCGCGCGTCTGTACGCATTGCGCGACATTGCGGCGAATGAACTAAAGAACCGCGAAGAGATCGAGCACATTACCAACGGGCGCGTCAATGCTGGCCTCGACACGAACGTAGAACGGCAAACGGCCAATGGCGATACAGCGACCATTCGCTCGACGCTTACCAACCTGGACGGGCAGATCACGACGGTGCGCTACCAGCTTGGTGCACTACTAGGTGCGGGACCCGATCGCGGACTCGCCATCGCAGTGCCCACGCTCGGGAACGGAGCTGCAGTTTCCTTACCGGATAACGTGCCGGCAGACCTGATTTCCCGCCGCCCCGACCTCGTCGCGGCTTACTGGCAAGTCGATGCCGCAGCGCATGGCGTCAAGGAAGCGAAGGCGGAATTCTTTCCCGACATCAATCTGTCTGCTTCGCTGGGGCTGGACGCTTTCGGCTGGGGGCACTTTCTGAATTCTTCCAGCCGGCAGATCCAGGCCGGTTCGGCCATTCACCTGCCGATTTTCGATGCCGGTGCGCTGCGCTCGCAATTGAAAGGCCGTTATGCCGACTTCGACTATGGCGTCGCGAACTACAACAAGACGCTGATCAACGCGCTGTCTGAGGTTGCCACCCAGGTGACGCTGATCCGCTCGACCGACAAGCAGCTCGTGGACGCGCAGGCAGCGTTGGACGCACAGACGAAAGCGTACCAGCTTGCGGTCGTGCGCTACCGGTCCGGTTTGAATGAGCAGCTTCAGGTGCTTAATGCCGACGACAACCGACTCACCGCCGAACAGGCCGTTGCGAATCTGAAGATGGATCGACGCAACATGCAGGTCGCGTTGATCAAGGCGCTCGGCGGCGGCTTTGATGCTGAAAAAACTGAGCTCGCGACGCAATCGGGTACGCCGGATACGTCGCTGTCGGTCCTGCATCCAAACAAGTGAATTTCGCATCTTTAAACCGTTACGCGTCAATTGATGACGTTGGCCAAGCATTTTCGGAGTGAATCCATGAATCAGCCTCAACCCGCCGTGAAGATCGAGACCAGCGAGCAAGAAAAGAAGGGCGGCAAGCGCAAGTTCCTGCTTGGTGCGCTTGTCTCGGCGCTGGCAGTCGCCGGTGTTGCCTACGGCGCTTACTACTCGCTCGTTGCCCGCTATCACGTCGAGACCGATGACGCGTATGTGAATGGCAATGTCGTCCAGATAACGCCCCAGGTCACGGGTACCGTAGTGGCCGTGAATGCCGACAACACACAGATCGTCAAGATGGGCGCACCCGTTGTCCAGCTGGATCCCGCCGATACGCGGATCGCACTCCAGCAGGCGGAAGCCAACCTTGGGCAGACGGTGCGCCGGGTGCATGGCCTGTATGCCGACGACGACCAATATCGGGCGGAGATCGCAGAGCGGCAATCCGATCTCACCAAGGCACAAGACGACCTGCGCCGCCGGCTCGCGACGGGGGACACGGGCGCGGTTTCGCAAGAGGACATCTCGCACGCCCGCGACGCCGTCAACAATGCGAAGGCCGTGCTCGACGCCGCGGTCCACAAGCTCGGCGCCAATCGCGCGCTCACGGCGAACACGACGGTCCAGCAGCACCCGGATGTCCTTGCAGACGCGGCAAAGGTTCGCGACGCCTACCTGGCGTATTCGCGCACGACATTGCCGGCGCCGGTGACCGGCTATATCGCCCAGCGCTCGGTGCAGGTCGGGCAGCGCGTCTCTCCGGGTACGCCGCTGATGTCGGTCGTGCCGCTGAATCAGGTGTGGGTGGACGCGAACTTCAAGGAATGGCAACTCCGACATATCCGGGTGGGGCAGCCGGTGGAACTGACGGCGGATGTCTATGGTTCGTCGGCCGTTTATCACGGCAAGGTGGCCGGGTTCACGCCTGGCACCGGCTCGGCACTCGCGCTGCTGCCGGCCCAGAACGCAACGGGAAACTGGATCAAGGTCGTTCAGCGCCTGCCGGTTCGCATCGAAATTCCTGTCGAAGAACTGGAAAAGCACCCGCTACGTGTGGGTTTGTCGATGAACGTCGATGTGAACGTCAAGAACGCGAACGCGGCACAGGCCGGCGCAGATCCCACTTCTTCCTATCAGACGAGGGTGTTCGTGCACGACGGCGACGAAGCGAATGCCGCGATTGACCGAATCATCAAGGACAACGAATAACCCGGCTTGACGGTTCACGCGGCCATTTCGACAGTCAACCCTATCTGGATTGCCATGACTACCAGTCATCAGGAACATCCGCCCCTCAGTGGGGCGACCCTTGCCCTCGGCTCGCTGTGCGTGGGCCTTGCAGGCTTCATGACCGTGCTCGATTCTTCGATCGCGAATGTCGCCATTCCAACCATCTCAGGTAACCTGGGCGTTTCCGGCGACGAGGGAACGTGGGTCATCACGGTATTCGCCGCCGCGAACTCCGTATCGATCCCGTTGACTGGATGGCTGACGCAGCGATTGGGACAGGTGCGCCTGTTCGTGGGATCGATTCTGCTCTTCGTTATCGCTTCGTGGTTGTGCGGTGTGGCGCCAACGCTTCCCATCCTGCTTACGGCGCGAGTGCTTCAGGGCGCGGTGGCGGGGCCGCTGATCCCGATGTCGCAGGCTTTGCTGCTCAGTTCGTGGCCAAAGAACAAGTCGGCGCTTGCGCTGTCGTTGTTCTCGATGATTGTCGTCACGGGACCGATCGTGGGGCCCGCACTGGGCGGGTGGGTGACCGACAGTTATAGCTGGTCGTGGATCTTCTACATCAATATTCCTGTTGGGCTGTTATCGGCAGGGGGCGTTTGGGCGCTCTACCGCCATCGGGACACCCCGCGCAAGAAGCTCCCGGTCGACATCGTGGGCTTGCTGCTGCTGATCGTCTGGGTGGCATCGCTTCAGGTGATGCTGGACAAGGGCAAGGATCTCGACTGGTTTTCGTCGACCACCATTATTGTTCTCGCGATCACCGCAGCGGTGGGGCTTGCGCTGTTTATCATCTGGGAACTCAAGGACAAGAATCCGGTTGTGGATCTCACGTTATTCAAAGAGCGAAACTTTCTGGGCGGAACGGTTTCGATTGCGGTTGCTTACGGGATCTTCTTCGGGACGCTCGTGCTGCTTCCCCAGTGGATGCAGGAATACCTGGGGTACCGGGCTGTGGACGCGGGCCTGGCAACGGCGCCGCTGGGCATTTTCGCAGTGATCGGTGCGCCGATCATGGGTAAGATCCTGCCGCGCTCGGATGCACGAATCATCGGCACATGTGCATTTATCGGCTTCGCGATCGTGTACTACATGCGTTCGTTCTTTTACACCGATATCAACGAAGGCTTCATCATCCTGCCGACCCTGTTGCAGGGCATTCCGATGGCACTGTTCTTTGCTCCGCTGACGGTGATCATCCTGTCGGGCCAACCGGCAGCCAAGGTCCCTGCAGCGGCCGGTCTTTCGACTTTCGCACGGATGTTCTTCGGCGGCATTGGCACCTCGATCGCGAATGTGATCTGGAATAACAGAACGATTCTGCATCACGAGATTCTCACGAATCAGTCGAGCCCGACCAACCCGATGTTCCACCAGCAGATCGATGCCTATCATTCGTTGCTTCACCTGGGCCAGGGTGCCTCATATGCACTCTTTGATCAAGTGGTGCAGAAGCAGGCAGCAATGATGGGACTGAACGACGTCTTCTACGGTTCGGCGCTGGTGATGATAGTCATTATTCCGCTGATCTGGATTACGAAGAAACCGCGCAAGTCGGCTGCAGGAAGCGACGCCGCAGCTGCAGCGCATTGAGAGCCGAAGCGGCCAGACTCGCGGGAGGAACGCTGGGGGCTCTGAGTGCCGGTTTAGCTTGCGCGGTTCGCAACGATACTGCCCAGGGCTGCACGGCGGGCATCGCTCGGCGAGATCCCGTAGCGTTCCTTGAATGTCCGGCAGAAGTGGCTGACCGAATTGAAGCCCCAGCGGAACGCAATCTCGGAGATCTGGAGCCTCTGGAAAGCCGGATCCGTCAGCGCCTGCTTGCATGCATGGAGGCGACTGTTGAGGATATATCCAGACACGGTCATATCGCTGCGCTGGAAAAGCATGTGGAGATATCGCAGCGAAATATGATTCGCTTCGGCAATGCGCGTCGGATTCAGATCGTCTTCATGAAGGTGGCGGAGAATAAAGTCCTGAACGCGTCTGAGCATCGCTGCGCTTGCATCGAAAGCGGCAGATGGCTGCAGGCCGGAGAGGGCGATGCCAAGAAGTTCCAGCGTGGATCGACTCACGGACTCCTGAGCATTCTGATCCAGGGTGCCGATCTGATTGGATAGCGCAAGAAGATGAACCGCCAATAGCGAACCAACGCCGCTGCGGCTCTCTATCTTGCCTCCTGAAGGCGGTCGCTTGCGCTCCGGCAGGCGCTCCCGCATCAACGACCAGGGAATCATCAGCGTCACCTTGTGGAGACGCTCGATAACCTCGAACTGAACCACCTGATCGGTTGTCCAGACCACCAGGTCGCCCGAAGTCACTTCCACTCCCGCATCCCCGATCTGGAATCGTTCACGGCCCGCCGTCGTCAACTGAACCCCCACGTACAAGTCGTCGTCGTGTCCTAGCTGGCGCCGTGTCCTTTGCCCTATGCAGGGATCGCAGACCGTTTCGACAATGCCGGAGCCTGCGAAATCATGCTGCTTTACCCGTGCATAGAAGGTTGCAGGAAGACGCTGAGGCACCTGCCACTCGCGGTAGCTTCGGCTTAGCGCGTCCTGCCATGCGTCTGTGCGATCGCTCGTGGGAACCTGCTCGATCGACCATTCGGTGAAAGCATTTCGCAAGTTCGTCTCCTGCCTCGAGTTGCGCGTCTCTTCTACTGGATGCGCTTGCTCAATCTTTAGATTACACCCTGTGGCCGCGTACGGCAGGCGGCATATTGCCGATCGGTGAATGAATCCGAGGGCTGAACGCCAAGGTTACCGGAACGGCAACAAATTGATGTGCAGCACGGTGTTGTCAGGATAGGTCACTGTCATTAGCCTGCATGTTCGTCCAGTCGATTACAGATGGGTTCGCGGTGTCTGGTCACCAGTACGCGCTGCAAACATCAGGAGATTATCTTGGTAGAAATCGTAGTTGCTGCATTCGCGCGCTCGCCGTTTCACTTTGCCCGAAAAGGGGCGCTGATCGATGTGCGCCCCGACGATCTTGCTGCCCAGGTCGTTTCGGCATTGCTGTCCCGTACGGGCATTGAGCCTGCGTTGGTCGAAGACATCGTAGTTGGATGCTCCTACCCGGAAGCCGAGCAAGGCCTGAACATCGCGCGGATCATTGGGTTCCTGGCCGGGTTTGGCGACACCGTCCCGGGCGTGACGATCAATCGCTTCTGCGGCTCTTCGATGTCTTCCGTGCACTACGCCGCCGGTCAGATCGCGCTCGGGCTTGGTGAAGCGTTCATTTGCGCTGGGGTCGAGTCGATGACGCGGGTGCCACAGGGTGGTTTCAATCGCTCGCCCAATCCGAAATTGCAGGAACACTATCCGCACGCCTACGTTTCGATGGGCATGACGGCGGAGAACGTCGCGAAGGAGTTTGGAGTCGATCGCGCGGCCCAGGATGAACTCGCTGTGATTTCGCACGCAAAAGCTGCGGCCGCGCGGGAAGACGGCAGGCTGGACGCCGAGATCGTCGCGATCGAGACCCCTCAGGGTCTGGTTTCGAAGGATGGCTGCATCCGCCCCGGTACGAATCTGGAGGCACTGCGCGCGCTCAAGCCCGCCTTCTTCGAAGGAGGCACTGTGACCGCTGGCACGTCCTCGCCGTTGACCGACGGAGCGTCGGCGATCCTGTTATGTACTGCAGAATTTGCGCGTCGCAATGGCTTGCGTCCGCTCGCAAAACTTCGTAGTGCGGCGGTTGCGTCCTGCAAGCCGGAATTGATGGGAATCGGGCCGATTCCGGCGACTCGCAAGGCGTTGGCACGTGCAGGGATTTCCGCGCGCGATCTCGACGTCGTGGAGATCAACGAGGCTTTTGCCAGTCAGGCTATCGCTTGTGTCAGAAATCTGGAACTGGATCCTGATCGCACGAACATCGACGGGGGCGCGCTCGCCATCGGTCACCCGCTTGGCGCGACCGGGGCGCGCCTTGTCGGCAAAGCCGCTGCGCTGCTTGCCCGGGAGGGCGGGCGGTTTGCCTTGGCTACCCAATGCATTGGTGGTGGGCAGGGTATTGCGACGATTCTCGAAGCGGTTTAGATGCTCTGTGGCTACGCGTTTTGCGGTGGGGCTGGATCGAAACCGGCTTATTCCAGGTTTCGCAACGTATCGAGGATCTCCTGGGAGAGGGCGTTTGAGCGAACCGAGCGCGCCAACACTATGCCGCCCACCAGGGTTGCCAGTGTTGCGATTGCCGCCGCGCGCGACTCCGCGCCTTCGTCCTGTGCCGCAATCAGTTCGATCAGGCTGTTGATGCCCGTTGCGAAAGCACGCCTTGCGTCGGCGTTCAGACGCGAAACATCCGCGCCAAGCGCCGGAATCGCGCAGCCGGCTTCCGGGTGATCGCGATGCGCCGGTGTCATGTAGGTATCGAACATGGCGCGCCGGCGTTGAGCGGGCGGAGCATCGGCCACCGCGGTTTCGAGGCGTGCAGTCATCTGGGTAAAAGCCGCCTCGATGGCTTCGACGATCAGGGCGTCTTTTGATTCGAAGTGCGCATAAAAGCCGCCGTGCGTAAGCTTTGCGCCCTTCATCAGTTGTGCGACGCCTATGCCGTCGACGCCGTGTTTTCTGAATGCCTTCGCAGCGGCGTTGACGATCCTGAGGCGGGTTTCTTCCTTGTGCTCGGCGGGGTAACGCATCGGGTGACTCCGGTTACGCGGGTGCTGAAAAGTATGGTCAATATATAAGATGATGAACGTCATTGCATAGCGTTTCCATGTGCCGAAAGGCCGGCCATGCGCCGCGTTGGGGTAAACACCTGCCGGTATTCGTCCAGCCAGCACTTGACCGTGACGATACGGCTCCATAGCATGTTATCGGTGCGTACATTGCAGGACTGAAGGAGGATAGTTTGGAATTCAAAGGATCGCAGCGTATCAACGCGTCGCGCGCCGCCGTGTGGCAGCGGCTCAACGACCCACGCACCTTGCAGCGATGCCTGCCGGGTTGCGAACACTATGAGCGCGCAGAAGACGGCAGCTATGACGCCGTCATCGTGGCGGCCGTCGGGCCGATCAAGGCGCGATTCAAAGGCAGCGCGCACTTCTCGGATCTGCGCGAGGACACCGGTTATCGAATTGAAGGCAACGGCAGTGGTGGGATCGCTGGCTTTGGCAAACTGAGTGCCGACGTTCATCTTGAAGAAGTCGAAGGCGGTACCGACTTGCACTACACGGCCAGTGCACAGCTTGGCGGCAAGCTCGCGCAAATCGGCTCCCGGCTGTTGGGTTCCATCGCCAATAAATTTCTTGCGGACTTCTTTTCGCAGTTCGAAAAGCAAGTGAGCGAGTGCGAGGATCCAGCCTCGCCCTGAAGTATGACGATCATCATTTAATCGACGCCTGAGACACCGAAAACCTTCGATTTTTCTGGCTGGACGTGCGAACCGCGGATAGAGGCATACCGATGCAAATACAGAATTTAGTCAATGATGCGCCGCGAACCATTGAAGCGGAGCCGAGACAACTTCTCGTTCATGTTCTGCGAGATTCGCTGCGTTTGACCGGTGTGCATATCGGTTGCGACACCTCGCAATGCGGGGCCTGTACGGTTCTGATCGACGGAAAGACGGCTAAATCGTGCACCGTCCTGGCGGTGCAGACCGAAGGCTGCAACGTGCATACCATCGAAGGCATGGAGCAGGATTCCATCACTACGGCGCTGAAAGGCGCCTTCAACGAGTGTCATGGGCTGCAGTGCGGATTCTGTACGCCAGGCATGTTGATGGCCGCCCGCTCACTCCTCCTTTCTACGTCCAATCCTTCGGAGGAGGCGGTTCGCGAGGCGCTGCACGGCAATCTGTGCCGCTGTACCGGATACCAGAATATCGTCGACGCAGTCCTGCTTGCCGCGGCTCAATTGAAGGAATATGCGGCTCAACCGGTAGCGGAGGTGAGCCATGAGTGAACGGCACGACGACGTTACCCACCGTTATATCGGCAAATCAGTGAAGCGGAGAGAAGACCGGCGCCTGATGAGCGGAAAGGGCCGGTTTACCGACGACCACCAATTCCCCGGCATGACATTCGCCGCATTCGTGCGGTCGCCTTTTGCCCATGCGCGGATCCGGGACATCGACACGGCGGCAGCGTTGGCGCTGCCCGGCGTAGTCGGCGTGCTGACCCATGCCGACATCGCAGGCAAGATCGGCGAAATCCGTCCGAACTGGGTGGTGGGCAATTCCATCGTGCCGCCACACCCGGTACTCCAGGCGGGTTGCGTGCGCTACGCAGGAGAGGCGGTAGCCATGGTGGTGGCCGAGACACGCGAGGCGGCTGCCGACGCCGCCGAACTCGTTCAGGTGGACTATGACGAGCTGCCCGTGGTCGTGGAGGCAGAAGCCGCGCTTCAGGACAGCGCACCGCAACTTCACGACAATGTGCCCGGCAACCTGATCGGCATATTCAAGGTGAAAGGCGGCAACTACGAAGAGGCCGTGAAGGCGGCCGATCGCGTCGTGTCCATTCGCCTCGTGAACCAGCGCCTGATTCCGAGTCCGCTGGAACCTCGCGCGCTCTGTGCGAACTACGATGCCCTGGACGAACGCCTCACCTTCATTCTGCCCAGCCAGGTCCCGCACATGTCGCGCCGCTGGCTCGCCGAAACGCTGCGCTGGCCCGAGCATCGGATCCGTGTCGTTGCCCCGGATATCGGCGGCGGCTTCGGGTGCAAGATGCACTTCTACGTCGAAGAAGTGCTGGTGGCCTTTGCGTCCCGCAGATTTGGGCGCCCGGTCAGCTGGACTGAAACGCGCAGCGAGAACCACTTGGCCACAACGCACGGACGCGACCACGTGGAATATGTGGACGCTGCCGTCACGAATACAGGGAAGGTACTGGGGATCAAGGTCCGCTCGTACGCCAACCTGGGCGCTTACCTCTCCAACATGGGAACCGGCATCCCAACTGTCAACACGGCGACCTACGTCACCGGCAACTACCAGATTCCGAACGTGGATGTGCAGGTCGACCTGGTGACGACCAACACCACGCCCGTCGATGCCTATCGCGGCGCGGGGCGACCAGAGGCCGCCTATATCATCGAGCGGACGATGGATGCGGTAGCCCACGCGCTCGACCTCGATCCCGTTGCGTTGCGCCGTCTGAATCTCGTGCAGGCGCACCAGTTTCCCTACCAGCCGCATAACAATGCGCGTGGCAAATGGGACAGTGGCGACTATGAAGCCTGCCTCGCGCGAGCCACGGAAATGATCGACTACGAAGGCTGGCGCGAACGACAGAAGACGCTGCGCAAGCAAGGCCGGTATATCGGCATTGGCGTGATCTGCTATCTCGAACTCGTGGGCATGGGGAATTCCCAGCTGTTGCGCCGGGTCGGCTTCGACCGTGGCGGCTGGGAAAGCGCACACCTGCGCGTGCATTCGGATGGCAAGGTGACGTTGTTCAGCGGGTCGATGCCCCAGGGCCATGGCCACGCCACCAGCTACGCCCAGATCGTGGGCGAGGCGCTGCAATTGCCGATGGAAGATATCGACGTCGTGCAGGGTGATACGGATCGCGTGCTGGCTGGCCATGGCACGTTCAACTCGCGCTCCATGCCGGTAGGCGGCTCAGCGGCTTACGTAGCGGCGGGCAAGATTCTGGCCAAAGCCCGAAAGATTGCCGCAATCATGCTGGAGGCGCAGGAAGAGGGCGTGCATTACGCAAGCGGGACGTTTTCCGGGGAGGCCGGCGCCACGGTGTCCTTTGCCGAGGTCGCGAAGATGGCTTATGTCGCAAGCAAATTGCCGCGCGACATGGAGGCGGGACTGGATGAACGCGTGTTCTATGAGCCCGTCGCAATGGGTGCGCCGAACGGATGTCACGCAGTTGTCGTGGAGGTCGATCCGGAAACGGGCGTAGTGAGCATGCTCGACTACGTCGCGGTTGACGACGTCGGCACGCTCATCAATCCCATGTTGTGTCACGGGCAGATGCACGGGGGCATCGCGCAGGGCATCGGCCAGGCGCTCTACGAAGAAGCCCGCTATGACGAGAGCGGCCAGCTTCTTTCCGGGTCCCTGCTCGATTACGGGTTCCCGCGCATCGAGCAGATCCCGCGTATGCGCACCGCCTTCCATGTGTCGCCGTCGCCGACCAATCCTCTCGGCGCAAAGGGTATTGGCGAGGCTGGCTGCGTTGGCGCGCCGCCGGCTGTCGTCTCTGCCGTTTGCGATGCGCTGAGGCCGTTTGGCATCTCACACCTCGATATGCCGCTCACGCCGCCGAAAATCTGGCGCGCGATCCAAACCGCCACCAGGAGTGCGGCATGATTCCCTTTGCAGTTGACTATGTTAGGGCCACCAGCGTGGCGCATGCACTCGACGTCCTCTCCAGCGACAGCGACGCCCGGTTGCTGGCCGGTGGCCATTCGTTGATACCTTTGATGAAACTGCGCCTCGCCGGTGTCTCCCGGTTGATTGATGTTGGCAGGTTGCCGGAACTGCGCGGCGTCGAGATCCATCACGATCACGTTGCAATTGGCGCCGCGACCACGCATGCCGAGCTTGGCAATGATGCACGGCTGGCGGAGGTGCTGCCGCTGATCCGCATGGCGGCCAGCGTCATTGCCGATCCGGCCGTGCGCAATCGTGGAACGATCGGCGGCTCGCTCGTGCACGCCGATCCTTCTGCTGACTGGCCGGCGGTGATGCTGGCGCTCGATGCCCGAATGGAAATCGCCAGCGTTGCGGGTTCGCGCGTGGTCCCGGCGGATGCGTTCTTCACAGGCTTCATGTCGGCAGCGGTGCTGCAGAACGAGATGCTGATGCGTATTCACGTCCCGTTGCCCGGCGCCGATCGCGTGGCATACCGGAAGTTCCGTCACCCTGCCTCAGGCTATGCAGTCGCGGCGGCCGCTGTCGCGTTGCGCTATGCAGGCGATCGCTGCACGGGCGGCATGATTGGTGTGACCGGCGTGGCCGAGACGGCATTCCGTGCGCGTGCGGTTGAAGCCGCGCTCGCTAGCGAGTTCAACGGGTCTTCAGAAGAGATCAATCGTCTCGCCGAGATCGCTTTCGTCGACGTGACGCCGCTCGAGGACGGTTTTGCCGACGGCGCGTACCGTAAGCAGTTGGCCAAGGTCATGCTCAGACGGGCACTTACAGATGCCGTGGGAAACACTTAGGATGACAGAATTATGAGGAGACACGGTTTTGCGCTCGTTGCCATCTTGATTGGCTTGAGCGCTTCCTCTATCACCACATACTGCGAGCCGCTAACCAAAATGGACACCAACACTGCAATTCAAACGTCAGCCACAGAGATTCAGGTTACCCACATCTGTCTGGACATCAAGGTCGATTTCGATCCGTTCACTCGACACCTGGAAGCCTTGCTGGGCCGCTTCGATCCCGCTTCACTGAAGGCGTTGCTTCAGACGGACCCAGCCGAGGCGGACGCACGGTTGAAGCAGATGGAGGGGGACCAAGGCTTGATGATCTTTTCGATGCAGAACCACGGGATGCTCTTCAACCTCGCTGGAATACAACGACACGCCATCCGCTATATCTTGGGAAATCCTCGCATCGCGTTCCAGATGACGCGACACGATATTCGCGCAGGCCTCTATGCGCCGCTCTCTGTGCTCGTTTATGAAGTCGCACCTGGAATCGTGCGCGCGGAGTACGACCAGCCCTCCACGCTGTTCGGGCAGTTTGGCAATGCCGATGTCGCGGCGGTGGGGCGCGAGTTGGATGTCAAGCTTGCCAATGTCATCGAGCATGCGGCTCAGTTGGCAACGCGGTCTTGAGAAGACCCGGTGCGTAGCGCAGGGTGCAGTGAAGGGGAAGAGATGGATAGTGTGGACATGGACGTCGTGAGGACCGCAACCCGCTGGCTCAGCGAAGGGCGCCGCGCATTGCTCGTCACCGTCGTCAGGACCTGGGGGTCCTCGCCGCGCGCGCCAGGCTCAATGCTTGTGATCCGCGAAGACGGTCTGGCGGTGGGTTCGGTTTCCGGTGGCTGCATCGAAGACGATTTGATTGTCAAGGTGCGCCATCGCGGCATCGAGCAGCGTCTTCCGGACACGCTGCGCTACGGCATCAGCGCGGACGAAGCCCATCGTTTTGGCCTGCCGTGCGGCGGCACCGTCGAACTTGTACTCGAACCGCTCAGCACCATGAGCGCAATGCCACAACTGCTGAACGCACTGGAGTCGGGGCGTCTCGTCACGCGCACGCTGAAGTTGTCGACAGGGGAGGTGAGCCTTTCACCCGCTTCCTTGATCGATGGCCTGCGCTTCGACGGCGCTACGCTTCAAACCGTATTGGGACCGCGTTATCGTTTGCTCGTGATTGGGGGAGGCCAGCTTTCACAGTATCTTGCGCGAATGGCTATTGGCCTCGACTACCAGGTGACCGTGTGCGATCCACGAGAGGAGTACGCCGACGTATGGGACGTGCGGGATGCAGCGCTCGTGCGCGACATGCCCGATGACGTCGTAGCGGCGATGCGGCTCGACGCGCGCAGCGCGGTCGTGGCGCTCACGCATGATCCGAAGCTGGACGACCTCGCCTTGATGGAAGCGCTCAGATCGCCTGCCTTCTACATTGGCGCGTTGGGATCGCGGCGCAACAACGATGCGCGGCGGCTGCGTTTGCGTGAGTTCGATCTGGACGACGAACAAATCGCGCGCATGAAAGGTCCCGCGGGTCTGCACATCGGGAGCCGCACGCCGCCCGAGATCGCCATTTCGATTCTTGCGGAACTCACTGCCGCGAAGAACGGCGTTGCCGTTCCGGCGCACATGGAAGTGCGATTCGCGAAAGCGGGGCAACGCGAGCGTTTGAGCCGTGGCTGCGTGGTGGCGTGACCACATCATCTTGCTGCGTGGCCCTGAAATTCTGAACTGGAATACGTCATGCCTACTTTGTTCGATCCCATCAAACTTGGCGCGCTGGAACTGCGCAATCGTATCGTCATGGCGCCATTGACGCGTATGCGCGCGGTTGACCAGCGAGCACCCGGCCCCTTGAACGAGGAGTACTACGTTCAGCGCGCCAGCGCCGGACTTATCCTCACTGAGGCAACGTCGGTCACGAGTCAAGGCGTTGGCTATCCGAACACGCCAGGGATCTGGGCGGAGCATCAGGTGCAGGCATGGTCGCATGTCACCGAAGCCGTGCATCGGGCCGGTGGCAAAATCGTGATCCAGCTCTGGCACGTGGGTCGCGTTTCCGACCCGGTGTACCTTGATGGCGAGCAGCCAGTGGCCCCGAGCGCCGTTGCACCGGAAGGCCACGTCACCCTGAGCAATCCCCGCAAGGCATACGACGTGCCGCGCGCGCTGCAGACAGACGAAATACCCGGCATCGTCGAAGACTTCCGGCGAGCTGCGCAAAACGCAAAACGTGCGGGCTTCGACGGCGTAGAGTTGCACGCAGCGAACGGTTACCTGTTCGATCAGTTCCTCCATGACGGCTCGAACAAGCGCACCGACCGCTATGGCGGTTCGATCGAAAACCGGGCCCGCTTCCTCCTGGAAGCGGTCGACGCCGTATTGACGGTCTGGCCTGCGGATAGAGTCGGCATTCACCTGAACCTGATGTCGAGTTCGTATTCGATGTCCGATTCCGATCCGGTTTCGCTTTTCGGCTACGTGGCCGAGGAATTGAACCAACGGCGCCTCGCATTCATTTTCGGGCGCGAATCACTCAATACGCCGCGCCGGATTGCGCCGCTCGTCAGAGAGCGCTTCAAAGGTGCGTTTATCGCAAATGACGGCCTCACGCCGGAATCGGCGCGGCGCCTTGTCGAAGAGGGTGAGGCCGACGCAGTGGCGTTCGGGAAGCTTTACATCGCGAATCCCGATCTCGTCGAACGCCTGCGCCTCGAGGCTCCGTTCAATCCTTTGGATGCCAATACCATTTATGGACCCGGCAGCGCGGGCTACACCGACTATCCGTCAATCACCGCCTGAACGCGCACATGGCAGGCAGGGAAACCTTTTCAAGGAGTATCGATCATGAACAATCTGTTTGACCTCACAGGCAAAGTTGCCGTCATTACTGCATCGACAAAGGGCATGGGCTTTGAGATTGCGCGAGCACTCGGCTTGTCGGGCGCGAAACTCGTTGTTTCCGGACGCAGTCAGGAAACGGCCGATGCAGCCGCGGTCCGTTTGCGCGAGGAATGTGGATGCGAAGTCGCGGCATTCGCGTGCGACATCACTGAACCGGAGAGCGTGCAACGCTTCGCGGCCGATGCGCATGCGGCGTTCGGGCGTGTGGATGCGCTCGTGCTCAACGCAGCGGGCAATCCGCCCGCCGGTTCGCTGCTGGGTCAGACAGCGCAACAACTGGACAAGGCCATGGCCGACGGCGTACGCGGCAGCTTCGAACTCGTCGTGGCGCTCGCTCCGCAGATGATCGAGCGTAAGTATGGTTCTATCGTCTTCATGTCGAGCCGCGCAGCGAAGCGGGGTACTGGGGTGCTCGGTTTGTACGGCATGTCTAAGGCAGCGATCGATCAACTGGTACGCAACCTGGCGGTCGAGCTTGGGCCGTCGAACATCAACGTCAATTCGATCAATCCTGGCGCGGTGCGCACGGACTTCTCCCGCATGCTTTGGGAGAAGCCCGAGCGAGAGACGATGACCGTCGCGACGATTCCCATGGGGCGCATCGCCAGGCCCGAGGATGTGGCGGGCCTGGCCCTTCTGCTCGTCTCCGGGGCTGGCCACTACATCAACGGCCAGAATATCAGCGTAGATGGAGGCGCTACGGCTTAGCGTCGCTCCTCGTGATCGATGAGCACACATTCCAAACCCGACGCGTCAGCAGCGCGGTCTATCGCAGCATTGAGGTCGGCGATGCCGTAGACCAGTGGGCGCACACTTGCGAAGTCCAGTGCGCCTGTGCCGGCAAGTGAAAGAAGCCTGCGGTATGCATCGCGCGGATACATGAACTGCCCGATAATTTCCCAGCCGTTGAGCATTACCTCGGTATAGGGAACGGTAAATCCGCCGTCATGCTGCCCATCAGCACCAGGCGTCCCTCGCGGCGTAAGCTTCTTAGCGCCGCGAGCGTCATGTTCGGATCGCGCGCGCCACCGACCATGTCAAACGCGAGATCAACGCGTCCATTCGCCGCCGCATGTATCGCCTCGCAATCCGTTTGCGGTTGTCCCGTCGCGGCAACGGTTACGAGGCGACTGCGCCCGAACGCCTCGAGCGCTGCGAGCGCAGTGGTATTACGCCCGAGCGCGACGACCCGGGACGCGCCCATTGCGAGCGCGAGCAGCGTTGCCGCACTGCCGTATGCGCCGGTCGCCGTGACGCCGAGCAGAATTTGCGCGGGTTCGGCCACGTTCTCCGTAGCGCACGCGAGAAGTCGTCTGCTGTGTAATCGATGCATGCACTCGCGCGCGACCGAAACGAGCGCAGCGCAGCCCACGGCCGCGACGATCTCGCGCAGTTCGCCGTCGCCATAGCGCGGATTCAATGGCACCAGGATGGCGCCGGCTTTGAGTCTGTCGCGGGATGTCGGATTGGCGCATTCAATGTGGAAACGTTGGCACATTTAATGCGCTCTACGCTACGCCACGGCGGCAACGCCGCGCATGAGCTATGCTGGGAGCACGACACACGTTGCAGTCTGCGTGGAGCGCATCGTTATGCATCGTCCGCCTCTTTTTCTGGAGGTTAGCGCCTACATCGACGCGGATAACTGGAACTGGCATCTGAAGGATGCCCAGGGCGCCACGCTGGCATCGCATGCCGTGATCCTCGCGCACGGCGACTGGTGCCGCGAGGCGCTGTCCAACCTGCCTGCCTGGCTTCACTACCATTGCGCGCCGGATACCGCCCACGAGGACGAGCGACGTCATCTGCAGGCATTCGGCGCGTGGCTGGGCACGGTCGTGCTCGGGCCGGCAATTGCGGGGCATATCGTTGCGTATGGGGAACCGGACGCTGTGGTCCGGGTGGTCTTGCCGCTCGAGGCCGCGCCGTTGCTTGCATTGCCGCTCGAGTTGGCGTGCGTCACCGGTCGGCCGCTCGGCCAGCGTGGCGTGAGCTTCGTCTACGACGTCGCGCGCGAGGGAGTCGTGCACACGCCGACGGTCGGCGAGTCGCTGCGTATTCTCGCGCTGTTCAGCGTACCGCCCGCGGGCAGCCCGCTCAACCTCCGCGGCGAGCGGCAACACCTGCAGTTGCTCGTGAGCCGGCTCGCCGCGCAAGGCCGGGCAATCGAACTGCGCGCGTTACAGTACGGTGTCACGCGCGGACGGTTGGAACAGCTTCTGGGCGAGGATGGAGGCTGGGACATCGTCCACTTCGCCGGGCACGGAACGAGCGGCGCGCTGCTCCTCGAGCGGCCCGACGGCGCGCCGGATCCCGTGACGCCCGACGCAATCGTGCGCTTGCTCAGTGTGGTCAGTGCGCGATTGAAGCTGGTCGTGCTCGTTGCGTGCCATTCGGCGTCGGCGAGCTTGGGGGCGACGCTGAGCTGGCTTGGCGCGCCTGACACGCATGGCGAATCCGACGCCGGTGCACAGGCTGCTGGCCACATCGAGCAAGTCGGCGAGCAAATGCCCGCATGGGCGTTGGAGCGCGGCCTCGGCTGTGCCTTGCTCGCCACGCGTTACGCGGTTGACGATCAATACGCCACTGCATTCACCAATGCGCTCTATGAGCACCTTCTGGAACGCGGCGAGCCACTGCCGCACGCCGCGCGTATCGCTTCGGAACGCGCGCTGCGTGCGTGCGTGCGGGGCGGCTCTGCGTCGGACCGGCCGTTATCCATGACCATGCCGATGTTGCTTGGCAGGAACGCTGCAGATTTGATGTTTGCGATGCGCCCGCACGCGCGTCCGGCGGCTCGTGACGCGGGGCCGGCGGTGCCGCCGTTCGCGGCGGAACACAGGCACTTCGTTGGCCGCGTGCGTGCGATGACTCTGGCGAGCGAAGCGCTGGCGGAGAACGCCACCAGCCGAGGGGTGCTGTTTCACGGAATGGCTGGGGCGGGAAAGACCGCTTGCATCGTGGAACTGGCCTGGCACCATCTTCGGGCGGCTCGCTTCGAACAAGTCATCTGGTACAGGGCGCCCGAGTTGAATGCCGACGCTTCGATGACGTTGAGCGCGCTCGCGCTCGCGATGGAAACGCAGTTGCCCGGCATCGCCATGCTTCATGCGGTCGCGAGCGAGTCCGCGCTGGCTCAATGGCTGCCAGTGCTTCGGCAAACCTTGGCGACAAGGGCCGTCCTGATCGTGCTCGACAACGTGGAAACGCTTCTGACGCCCAGCGGTCACTGGCGTGACCAGCGTTGGTCCATGCTGATGCGAACCTTCCACGACCACGGCGGTACGTCGCGCGTGGCGATGTCGAGCCGGCTCGTCCCCGCTGGCGTGCCCGCTTCCTTCGTTCTGCTGACTGTCCATGCCTTGCCGCTCGACGAAACCTTGCTGCTGATACGCGAGCTGCCTAATCTGCGGGCGCTGCTCGAAGGCCGTTCGCCCTCTGTCGGCGCTGCGCGCGGCCACGAATTGCTGCGTGACACCTTGCGGGCCGTGCAGGGCCACCCAAAGCTGATCGAGTTCGCGGAGCGGCTCGCCGCCGACCCGGAACGCCTCGCACGGAGGCTGCGTGATATCCGCGGCCTTAAGCAGGTCGATGCGAACGCAGGCGATGCTTACCTGATTCGCGGCGAAACGCGCTGCGACGTTCAGACGTTCCTCGATCAGCTCGGCGACTGGACACGCGCGCTTTCTCACGCGCTCTCCAGATCCGTGAGAATGGTGTTCCATCTGCTTTGCGCACTGGAGCCGGATGACCGGCGCTGCGCGGTCGTCGAAGCCAACTGGCAAGCGCTCTGGCACGAAACGCCACACGGCGCGTCGCACATCGATATGCGTGCGGCGATCGCGCGGCTCGAAAGCTGCGGGCTCGTCGAACTGCGGGTCGCGGCGGGGCAGCGCGCCCGGCAAGTTTTCGCGATTCATCCGGAGGTGGCGCGCGCCGGGCGGGCCGAAGCGGGGGCGTCATTCCAGACGCGCGTCGACGAGGTCATGGTGAATTACTGGTATCGCCTCATGCGCGTGTCCACGGACAACGTGGCGCGAGCGACGAATGCCGGCGCCTCGATCACTCTGGCCGGCTGGTCCGCGTTTCCCTATCTGCAGCGCAACGGCGAATGGGATATTGCATCGCAGATGATCGAGCGTGTGATGCGCGTGGACGACTCGCCGCGCGCGACCGCCATGTTGCTGCCTCTCGTCACACGCATGGCGGCTGCCACTGCGAAGACGCCGAAGGCTTTGATCACCCAGTCTCTGCTTGCACGCGTGCTCAATCAGGCCGGCCTGTGGCGCGAAGCTGTGCAGCGCTGGGAGGCGGTGCTCGAAGCCGCCGAGCGCGCGGAAAACTTCGCGCTCGCGGCGCCTGCGTGCAACGATCTCGCAAATGCGTGGCAGTCCGTGGACGTCGAAAAGGCGCTGGGCTACGCCAGGTTGCATCACCGCTATGCGAGCCTGGCCGGGACCGGCGCCTGGAGCGAGTTGTCCGCGCTTGGTCAGCAGCTTCAAATGCTCTCGAACAGGGTGCAGTACGGCGAGGTGCTGTCGCACTTGCCCGAATTGCGCCGGCGAATGATCGTGGCGGGCAAGCCGGGGCCACTGGAGGGCATGCTGGACTGGAACGTGCGCAACGTAATCTTCGATACGGCGAGCGACGCTGCGTTTCAATACGGCAGCGCTTGCCGCGCTATGGCAGCGGGTCTTGCCGGCTCGGAGGCGCTCGCCTGGGAGACCCGCGCGCGGGCCGCGTGGCGCGATTCCCTGAAGTACAACGGCAAGGCGCGCGCCGCCCTTCGCCGGCGCGGTGCGTTGCCACTGGAACTGGCGCGCAGCCGATTCAACGACAACGGGCCGCTGATCGAACTAGAGCGGTTCTCCGACGCGTACGCGATGCTTCTTGAATGCAAGGACGTGTTCGAGTTGGAAAATGCGGTTGCCGAACTCGGCGACCTTTATTCCGCGCTCGGCACCCTTGAACAGAAGCGTAAGCGTACGGGGCCGGCACGCGAATTCGAGGCCAAGGCGCTGCGCTACAAATATCAGGGCGGCGACGCGCGGCATGTCGCCGTCAGTCATTTCAATCTCGCCAACCGCTATCTCGGCGGGGACCCGGAGTTCGAGATCGGCGTGGCGCATCGGCTCGCCGCGGCGCTCATCCGGGCCGCGACCGATCCCGATCGTGCCGGGCACTATGCGGCGACGCTGAAGGCGCACATCGCCAACGGCGGAGGGCAGGCGTGTGCCGTGCTGTCCGGCGATTTCGGTGCACTGTGCTCGATCGTCGAGGCGGTCGAGGGGGTCGCCTTTCGCACGTTGATGGCGCGCCTCGCACCGGGGCGCGAGGAAGCCCTCATGAAAGCGATCGTCGCGGCCGCGCTCGAAGCGTGATGGGAGCCACACCTCTTGCGTGTGCCGCGTGCGCTTATGCCGGTGCGCCCATACTGCAGTGCAGACCTTTGCCGGTGACGCTGCCATGCGCGATCACGTTGTCGCTCGACGCCTGTAGTTCCAGCGGTGGTGAACCAGCTTCGAGTTCCCAGCCGAAAAAGGCGCCGATGGGCACCGCGCGCCGGCTTCGGGTGCTCCAAAGCCGCCGCTCTTCGCGCCACGCTTTGGCGTCGGTTTCCCGTGTGGCGTTCATTGCCATGGACGCGAGCATCTGTAGCGCCAGCGTGTTGCTGGCGGCGAGGCAGGGCGGTCCGATTCTGCGCGCATGCGCGAGCAGCGCGAGGCAGTGCGGCGCGATGCCGGCGTCATCAATCCTTTCGTCCGCGCTATCCGCGTCGTTTTCCGCGGCTGCGGCGAAGGCCCACGCCGCGGCAACGGAGGCGTCCGCGATCCAGTCGTATTCCGTACCAAGCGTTTGCGCGATCCCCGCCGCGTCGGCGATCTGGCCGGTGCGCACCATGAGCAACGCCGCCGCGACGCTTGCCCACGGTGCGGCTCCGTGCGTCATCAACGCTTCGAGAGCGGCCGCCGTGTCGGCGCTGCCGCTGTGCCAATCGTTACCGGCGATTGCCTTCGCGGACGCAACGAGCAGAGAATCGACCTCACTCGGCAAGGCGCGCTGCACGGCGCCGATCAGGGTGGCCGTCAGTTCGTTCACGGGGCGCATCGTCACGACGAGATCGGGGCGCGATGCAGCGACGGCGGGCCGCAGTGTCAACCAGACGCCTTCATCCACCACGGGCACGCCGACACGCCAGGGCGCGCGGCCTTCCACGGCGATCGTCAGCCGCAGTGCCGCACGGCTCGGCCGTTGGCCGTCCACAAGCTTCAACATGACTTCGCTGTCGGAGATCTGGACGACTTCGATCTGCGATTGCGCCGCACGCCACTCGGCCGCGTCGGGCGGCGCCGTGTCCGCGAGATCCGCGCTCGACAGGCTCACCGTGAAAGCGCGCTGCTCCAGGTCTACTATTGGCAGGAAGGCATACTCGACCGGTAACGGCGGGGGCACCTGAAATCGCGTGGCGTGCTCCGGCAATGAGAGCGGCAGGTCGCCTTCCGGCAAGCCCCTGCTGGGCGCATTCTCCGGCGAGGCGCCAGGGAGCCCGCCCCAATCCTGTGCCGATGTCAATTTCGATGCCAATTCGCTCAGTGCGCTCAGTAGCCCGTTCCGGCGCGGTCTTGGCAGCGAGGTCAGCGCGCTGCTCGGTGCAAAGTCCGGGTCCGCGCCAAGCTGGACCGAGGCGGGCGCGCCGCCTTCGCCGGCCGGCTCTACGGTGAACGCCTGGGAGGTGGTCCCCCCGCTGCTGGCGCTTTCGATGGTCGCATTGTAGCTGTCCGGTCCGAGCGTGATCTCGACGGGCTCGCCCGCCGCAGAGAAAACGCGGTTCACAGTCTGCGATTGCGCGCCGACGACGGTGATGCGGTAAGCCCCCTGGCCCGGCGGCTGGATCACGACGGTGCGCGCCGTTTCATCGTTCATGGCAGTAACCTGACTATCTGTGCACAGGGATTCGCGTGAAACTTCGCCGGGCGATAGGCTTGCGCACCACTGAAGGTGGGCCTTGCCTCGAACTCGGTGCCGGTTGGCGCAACTTCGAGAAAGCAGTTCGTTTGCAGAGGCGCGGACTTGATGGACGTGAGGCCGTCCGACGCCTCGATCTGTGTGAGGTACGCCATGTCGGCGAGATTGTCGGTGCGCACGACCACAGGAATGCGAGCATTCTGCACGGTGACGAGCGTCGCCTGGTTCGCGAATTTCGCAAGCGCCTCGACGTCCAGCGTCGAATAGCCGAAGGCCGCGTCCGCGACTTTCGGCACGTTGCAGAGCAACCGTTCGCCGGTGACGACCCATGCGCCGTTGCTGTCACGGTCAACGCAGGCTTCGAAGCTGCGCAGCAAGGCCTGCGTGAAGTACGGCGGGTCGCGACTGTCCGGACCCCATGCGAGCTGGCCGAAGCGCGAACCAGCCAGAGCGAGCGACCGCACCCGCGTTGCTGTTATCTTCTTGATGCTCGCCTTGACCAGTACGACGCCGGAGAGGCCGTCGTACTCATCCAGCACGCTTTCGACCAGTTCCTGGCACGCGTCGAGAAAGACCCAGCACGCGCCCGCGCCGATCACCGGCAGATTGGTTGCGAGGTTGGCGATGTTCAGCGAGGCGTCCCACTGGTTGAACCGATTGGAGAGCACGTCTTCAAGCAGGCCGGACGCGCTGAGATCGGCCTCGGCGACGCCGTGCGACGACATGTAGAAGAACATGGTGTCGCCGGGCCGGCAACGGGAGAGCCAGGCCATGCCGGCTGCTTCGACGTTGGCGCGCGTAGCGGCGCTCACGCCGTCATCAGCACGGGGATCGTTGGCGAACTTGCCGATGTCCAGTTGATCCGCGCCGGCGTCGGAGTCCGGATCGGACAGCAAACATTCGATCGAGGCGAGCGGCGCGGTCAACTCGTCCTGGTGGTCGAGCAGATAGCGGACAACCGCGCGCGCGCCGGCCACGGTCGATTGCCGCGTAGCGGCGTCGCCAAGCGCGGGAAATCGGCCGCAACCAATCACGAAGGCGTGCGTGGCGGCCGGCGGCTCGGGCACGCGCTGATAGATCTGTGTCATGGCAGAAGTCCCGCTTCTTTCATGCGTGCGTTGAGCCGCTTATAAAAAACGAGGTTCGTGAAGTAGGCGCTGTGGGCATCGGTTATACCGGCGGTGGTGTTCGCCTCGAGATCCTCGACGTCTTCGAAGACTGGCTTTGCCAAGAACGACAGCACGTCGAGCCTGTTATAGACATTCCACCAGCGTTCCGCGCAGCCGGGCTTCGGAACCTTGTTGCCCTGCTTGGCACCATAGCCGGCGCTCGATGCCGTGAAGACCTTCAGTTCTTCGAACAATGCCACCTGGGAACCGACGGTGAGAAAGAGATCGACCTTGAAGGGTGCGCCCACTTCGTCGGTGAGCCCCTGCACGAAGGGCACGTCTGTTAAAAGATCGTACAAAATGACACCGCCCATGCTGTGCCCGCACACGACGAGCTGGCTGTGCGCGGCGTTCGCCGCGTTCGCCGCTGCGATCAGAAACTTGCGGATCTCCGCACGGATAGCATCTCGCGCCGCGCCTGCCTTGAGATACGTAAAAACGTCGCCGATGAAGATGGCCAGCTCGGGGGTCAGCTTGCTGCGTACCGCGAGCACGGCCGGACTGTTCACGAGGTCGGTAGTCGCGCCCTTGAGCTGCGTAGCCGCGCTGCGCACGCTGTCAAACAGCGAGAGCGACTGATCCTGCAAGAAGGGGCGCGCGGCAACCTGCAAGCGGTCAAGAAAATCCTTGTCGTCGGTCGCGCTAGTCAGGCTTTTGCGCGCGTCGGGATTTTCGAGCGCTGCTGCCGCCGCGCTCCAGAAGCGCACGGCGTTTTCCGCTGCGGCGGGGTCTGCGCTTTGCGCTTGCTCGATCGCGATGGACGAGAGCGAGCCGACGACGGCGTCCAGATCGCTCCTGGCGGCCCGGGCGAGCGTGTCGCCGTCGAGCTGAAGCGGCGGCGTGCCAGTCGCACCGCCCAGGATGCCACCGATGGCGAGCGGTGCGCTGCCTGCTTCGGCTTTCAGCACGTGCCCGGGAACGCAGGCGAGATTCCACGCAGGGTGGGCTGCATGGACACTCCAGAGCGGGTTGCTGATCGTCACCGCTTTTTCGAACGTCACGTTCTGGAACATCTTGTTGCGGTCCGCCAGCGCCGTTTGATACTCGGCATATTTCGCGTCGCCGGCGGCGTCCGAACGCGGACCATCGACGCCATGCACATAGACCAGTTGATTCATCTTCGCTATTCCCCTGCAGATCGGTTGAACAGTGGAAGCAGTGCACGTTTTCGAGTGATTCGAGCGTAACGCGGGTGGACTCTTGAGCCCAGTCTAGTCAATCATGGCTCGAAACATAAAGGCTCCCGAACGCTGCGGTAACGGGCGGCGACGGCATGAATGAAGATGACGATCTTCATGGATCACGATTGCGCGGCCAGGACCTTGAGATCGCGGTGACATGCGATATGCCGCTGCGTGGTAAGCGGATTCTTGTGATCTTTGCTGGAGATTTAGTCTATGAGTCCTGCGCTCGTCTGTGGCCTTCCGCACGAACCGGTTCATATTCCACCTTCACGCTTGCCCGTCGCCACGTGAAATGGAGCGTCGCGTCTGATATGCGACGGGGCGACGTGCCTCTCTTCGCAAGCACCAGACAGCTAACAGGGGCGAAAGCGTGAACAGACGTGGCCTCGGCGGCACTGCAAACGGCCGAGCGTCGTAACGGATGCTACGCCAACCCGGTCGTTTGACGAATCGTTGGGGTCGACTCGATTTTCCCGATTTCCGGGAAATAGATTCCTCGCACAGCTCTGTGTCGTCCTGCCTCGCGAATATACACTCGCCGAAAACGACGAAAGACGGCCCCGGAAGGTAATCGCCTTGACGCATGATTGCATCGTATCGACGAGTGTCGAGGATCATGTTTGAAGAATAAAAAGTATGTAGTGCTACATAAAGGAGACGAAAATGAAGAAGGCCATGTTCGGAATGGTGACGGCTGCAGCGGCGGTATCTGCGAATGCCCAAAGCAGCGTGACGTTATACGGCATTGTCGACAATGGGCTTGTCAGCACATCATGCATTTTCATAAGATGTTGCGCGCCTCGGCGGTCTCGCACTCGTCGTCGGTGGTTGTCGTGACACCGGAGAATATCCCCGACCACATCGCCGCCAGATTCCGATGACAGGAATTCGCCCGTTACAGGCGGCGCCCAATGCTCAACGCATTCGAGAGGGCAAGGGACACGCCCCCCAGCCTCTCTAGTGGCGACATCAGAATTGCGTGGCGATTCCCGCAATCACACCGAACTGACCTTGACCGTAGTTCGGATTGGTACTTGACGGGCTGCCGTTCACCGGGTCGTTGTTTGCGTTTGCACCGTAGAGTCCGCTATTGAGCCCGCACTGCCCCGACACGGGCAAGTGGTTGCGCAATAACGCGCGCGCCAAGGCCGCCCTCACCACGAAGATTCTCTCGTCGTGCTGGGGCGAACTGGATCGGCAATTGCAGTACAAGGCCGTGTGGCAAAACAAGCTCGCCGTCAAGGTGAGGGCGGCCTATTCGAGTCAGGCGTGTTCCCGCTGCGGGCACACTCACCCAGGCAATCGCAATGGCGCGATGTTCGCCTGTCAACGCTGCGGTTTCGAGGCGCACGCCGACGAAAGTGCTGCGCAGGTCATCAAGGGCCGCGGCATCGTCGCGCTGCGCGGTGGCGCTTACGACGCCCCGAAAACGAAGAAGCGTACCGCGTTTCGACGCAAGGTTTCAGGGACCGGTGGGACGCCGGGGGCCGCGCAGCAGTGCGTGGAAATGTCTGTGGAGCGGGCGCAAGTCCGGCTTGCGGCTTAGGCCGACAACCGGCAGCCCGCTTCGAAGCAGAAACCGGAACCCGCGAGGTCAGGCCGGGGTAGTTCACTGCGGTGCAAACTGATTGAAGCGATCCGAACAATACCCATCATTGGGTCGCACACCTTTGCGTTGATACTCCCCGTTGGGTACTTGCGTATACAATAGTACGCACCCAGCGCGGAGTTGTCCGGGCAGGCAGCCAGGTCAGGGGTCGCGCGCAGTTTGATGCGCGTCCTGGCCAGCTCCGCAATCGATAGGCCGAAGGTGAGTCCTTGAGCGAAAAATCCAATACATCGTTACGCGAGATCGAGCCGCCAGCGGATGCTGGGCAAGGCTCGCTTGCACAATATGTCTACACCCGGCTTCGCCAGGAAATTCGCAACCGGGAACTCGTTTCGGGAACCCGATTGCGAGAGACCGATATTGCCGAACGGCTAGCCGTTAGCCGTACCCCCGTGCGCGAGGCGCTCAAGCGGCTCGAATCGGAAGGCATGGTGCGCTTCGCGCCACCGCGCGGCTTTGTCGTCGAGCAGCTTTCGGAGCGGCAGGTCATGGAACTCTACGCGATGCGCAAGGTACTGGTGGGCGCGGCGGCGCGTTTCGCGGCCGAACAGGCTTCGCCGATCGAAGTGCTCTCGATGAATCAGGTCGTCGCGCAACTGGAACGCACGAAGGTGCCAGACGAAGTCGCGGCGCTCAATCGTCGCCTTCATGAAATCGTCGTCGCCGCCGCGCACAACGAGTATCTCTCGAAGGCCGCAAACGTACTCGGCGACGCGCTCGCGCTGCTCGGCACGACCACGTATTCGCAGCCTGGCCGCATCAAGAGCGGACTCGCGGAGAACAAGCAGATCGTCGCGTGCATCGCGCGGCATGATGGGGACGGCGCAGAGAAGGCCGCGCAGGCGCACGTCGCAGCCGCGACGGAACTGCGCCTGCAGATGCTGTTCGGCCCGGAAAGCGCCCAGTCAGGCAGTTAAGCTTCAGAACCGCCCGGCCGCCGTGCCGAGCGGCTCATCCGGCGTCCCGGCAAGCGCGGGATTGATCGTTTCGAGCTTGCGCCCCGTCGTGCGTGCGCCGAACGCGAGTGTCACGGCGGCCACTGCGAGCCACGCCCCAGCGATATATACGAACACCCAGACATAGCCGAAGCGCGTGAAGATCGCCGCGACGATGAACGCGTTGCCGACATTGGCGAGCCGTCCCACGCCATAAGCGAACCCCGCTCCCGTGTTGCGAATATCGGTGGGATATTGCTCCGGCGTATAGGCGTAGCAAAGCGAAACGAAAGTCTGCGTGAGCATGCCCACGCAAAATCCGAACGGCACGATCACGAAGGGATCGGTGCCGAGCCCGTAGAGCAGGCCGCACACGGCGATCAGCGCAGCCGTGCTGGCTATGCTGAACTTGCGCTCCACGCGGTCGGCGAGCGCGGCTGCGAGCAGCGCGCCGGGCACCGCGCCCAGATTGATTAGCGTGATGTAGGTGAGGCTCTGCACCACGGTCACGCCATGCCGAACCAGCAAGGTCGGCACCCACGCCTGGAAGCCGTAGAAACCGAGTGTCTGCAGGATCCAGATGGCCCACAACGTGAAGGTGCGCCCGGCGTAGGGGCGCTTGAAGAGCGCGTGCCAGTGCGTGCGCGGTTCGGCCGCCTGCGAGATCAGCAGCGGCGCGGGCAGCGGCCCGGCGCTGCGCTCGACTTCGGCTTCGATCGCGCTCAGCACGCGGTCTGCTTCGTCCATGCGGCCCTGTCGCGCGAGCCAGCGCGGCGACTCGGGAAAGGAGCGGCTGAACGCGAGAAAAACGGCGCCGAGCGCTCCCCAGACGAAGATGAGCCGCCATCCGTTCGAACCGAGCGGCACGACGAGCCGCGCCACCCAACTCGTGATGGGCACAGCGCTGAGCGCGATCGCCATCGCCCAGCCTTGCCAGGCGCCACGGCGTGCGGCAGGGTAGATCTCGACGATATAGGCGATCACCACCGCCGTTGCCGACGACACGCCGATGCCTGTCAGCAGCCGCGTGATCATCAGGAGCGGCACGTTGGGCGCGAGGGCGTTTGCGAGCGAGAAGAACGAATAGGTCGCCACGAACAGCATGAGCGCGCGTTTGCGCCCGATGCGGTCCGACAGCATGCCGCCGAGCGTCGCGCCGAGGAACATGCCGAAGAATCCCGCGGAGGTGAGCACGGCGATGCTGGTCAGCGAGAGCCCCCACTCCTTGACGAGCGCCGGTGCGGCATACGAAAACGTGAAGATGTCCGAGATATCGAAAAAGAACGGCAGACTGATGAGGAGCAGCAGCCTGCGATGAAAGCGCGAGACGGGCAGCCTGTCGACACGCGCGGCGATCAGTTCATCGTTCATGGTCAATTCGCCCTTCCATGTCGGCTTGCGATCAGGGGACCCAGGCGGTTTCGTCCGAACCGTCGCCGGGCGTCGTGCTCAGCGCGAGTGGCGCGCTTGCGCCGGCGGCGCCCGGCAGCGCGCGCCTCGCCATGAGCGTGCCGAGCAGGGCGATGTCACTGGCTTCGTCGATGGCCTCCAGGCGCTCGTAGAGCGCGAGCGCTTCGGACGCGCCGATTGCCCCACTGCAACGCGCGACAAAAGCATCGCAGCTCAGATGCGCGGGCGGGGTGGCGTCCGGGATATCGCCGAACGTGGCGGCAGCTTGCGCGAGCGCTTCAATCAGCGTGTCGTCCGGCGTGAGGTGCGCCGCAGCGCCAGTCTCGCCTTGTTCGGCGAGCATGACCGCCTGCAGTGCCGTGCGGGCGCGTTGGCCCGCACGTAGGGGCGTTGCGAGCGCGTCGCCGTGCGCGGCGGCTTCGAGATCTGTCTCGTTCGTCGTGGATGCGCCGAGCACGAGTGCCGCCGCGGTCGCCGCAGCATCTAAGTGAAGCAGATGGCTCGCCGCCGCGACGGTTGCAAGGATCGCGGAGAGCCCAGGCGCTACGGTCGGCGCCGCGCGCTCGAAGCTATGCGCAGCCGCTTCTCCGGCGAGCCATGCCGCATGGAACCGCTGTCCGGATAGCTTGCGCGCTTCGGCCAGCGCGAAGAGGGCGGCGAAGCGCGTGGCATGGCCTTCGCCACTGCCGTCGCCTGTTTCCTGCCCTCCGGCGCTCGCCGCTGCACCGTTCGCGAGAGCAGCGTCGGGCATCGCTGTGCGCCGCGTCGTGCCGGCGACGAGGCATGGCCCGTTTGCCGCCCGTGTCCCGGCGTTTTCAGCGAGCCGCCGCGCAGATTCGCTGCCCGAGCCGCACATCAGCGCGCCAACCGTTGCGATGATGGCTTCACGCGCCGCGGCCCTGGCGCGTGGCGCGGCAGCGCGCGCCTCGAATGCCGCGACGCGTGCGGCCAGTGGCAGCGCGGCGGCGGTGAATGCGCTTTTGTTCATCGGCGAGCCCTCGCTGAGCGCGTTCACGAGCGTGCCGACGTGCGGCCGGCAATGCGCCCGAACGTCGCTCCGGAAACGAGCCCCGTGCCTGCGGGATAGTTGTCGTAGAAGAGACCGCCGACCATCTCGCCGCAAGCAGTGAGCCCTGGAATGGGCCGCCAGTCGGTGCCGATCACGCGCGCCTGATCGTCGATCTTCAGGCCGCCGAACGTGAAAGTGATGCCGCCCGTGGCCGAATACGCATAGAACGGTGCCTTGTCGACCTTGAGCGCCCAGTTGGTCTTTTCGGGGCTCAGGCCGCGCGTGGCGAGGCCGTCCTTGCCGGTGGGGTCGAAGCCGTCCGCGGCATCGTGGGCGGCGGCGTTATAGGACTTCACGGTACGCAGCGCCTGCGCCTTGTCGTCGATGTCGAGCTGGGCAATGAGCGCCTCCAGCGTGTCGGCCTTGATCGGCTCGCTCGTCGCGTAGCGCGGCTCCAGCAGGTGCACGGTCTGCGAATCGAAAAGCTGGTAGACCTTTGCGCCAGGCTCCGCGAGAATCGCGCGGCCGTATTTCGCGTAGGTGAACATCGCGCCGTCCTCGCCTTCGTCCACGAAGCGCAGGCCCTTGCGGTTGATCATCACGCCGTAGAGGTAGCTCAGGCGGTTGCTGCGGTCCGTCATTTCGCGCGGCGCGAAGTTGCCCCAGTCTGCACTGATCGGCGTGGCGTGGCAGCCGCTCCACTGGCCCCACGGCATCGCGCCAATTTCCATCGCCATGCGCAGGCCGTCGCCCTGGTTGTGGGGCGTGCCGCGCACCTTTGCCCCGCCCACGAGCGGTCCAATATGTTGCGTGCGCATCTGCACGTTCGCCTCGAAGCCGCCGCAGCCGAGGACGACGGAACGACTGTTGAGCGTGCGGATGCCTTCGTCGTCGCGCACGCGCACGCCGCACACGCGGCCGCTCGCGTCCTGCAGGATTGCCGTGACCGCCGCGCCGTAGCGCACTTCGACGCCGAGCCGTTCCACCGCCGCGAACCACCCGCGCGAAAGGCCCACGCCCTCGTGCTCGGCACGCACCACGAGGCCGCGCGCCCAGATGATCTGATTGCCCTTGCGCACGCCGGTGAGGCTCACCGCCGGCTCCATGCGGATCTGGCCGGTTTCGTGCATCCAGAACACGGTGTCCTTCGAATTGTCGACGAGCACGCGCGATAGCACGGGATCCGTCTGGCCGCTCGTGACTCGCATGAGGTCGCCGTGGAAATCGTCGCGCGTATAAGGATTGATGCCGGCGTAAAAGTCCTCGAACTCTTTTTCGACCCCAGGCAGCAGCGGGCCGATCTCGCGCGGATCGTCAAAGGCGAAGCGCAGGACGCCGCCGCTCCAGTGCGTATTGCCGCCGCGCATGCCGCGCGGGGCTTTCTCCAGCACGACGACGCGCTGCGCGCCATTTTCGCGCGCCGATACGGCTGCGGCGAGTGCGGCGTTGCCTGCGCCTACCACGATCACATCATAGTCGGTCATTCCGGGGCTCCTCTAGGTGGACGTTTGGGGGCGTTTCGGTGTCAGCCTGTACGGGTGGTCCGCGCGTCTTGTCATGCCTGCGCCGGCAATCGTTTCGCGCGCAACGAGATGGTTTCGCACGCGGCATGCAGACCGCCTGATTGTCCGATTGAGAATACTACTGTATACACAAGTACACTAGTAAGTACATTCCCTGGCTACATGATGGGTCGGGGAAAGGACTAGGCTTTCGCCATCTCGTCAGCCATGGCGAGCTGGAGCAGCGACGCGTTGCTGTGTGTCATGGCTTGCGTCGGCGTGCCTGCTGCGCCGGAAGGACTGCACCGATCCGGCAGCCGCCATCGCGCACGCAAGGCCGTGCGCCGCGGCGGCTGCGCCAGAACCACAAGAACGTGCCTCGGCCAGCGGCGTGCGTCCGTTGGCCCGAGCGTTTGTGCAAAGCCAGGAGACACGAGCATGGCAACCCCGAGCGGCCCCTTGTCGATTCCCGTCAGCAGTGCAGCCGCGATATCGGAGCAGGCCACATACCGCAAGGTCGCGTGGCGCCTCACGCCGCTTCTGCTGCTGTGCTACGTGGTCGCCTATCTCGACCGCGTGAACGTGGGCTTCGCCAAGCTGCAGATGGCGGCCGATCTGCAACTCTCGGACGCCGTGTACGGCTTCGGCGCGGGCGTGTTCTTTCTCGGCTATTTCCTCTTCGAGGTGCCGAGCAATCTGATCCTCCATCGTGTGGGCGCGCGCGTGTGGATCGCGCGCATCATGATCACGTGGGGCGTGGTTTCGGTGCTGACGATGTTCGTGCGTACGCCGGGCATGTTCTTTCTGATGCGTTTCCTGCTAGGCGTAGCCGAAGCAGGGTTCTTTCCTGGCGTGATTCTTTATCTGACGTACTGGTATCCGGCGAGCCGGCGTGGCATGACCACGGCGTGGCTCGTGACGGCCGTGGCGCTTTCAGGGCTGATCGGCGGCCCGCTTTCGGGCTGGCTGCTCACGGCGCTCGACGGCGTGAACCAGTGGCATGGCTGGCAGTGGCTCTTTCTCGTGGAAGGGTTGCCGTCTGTGCTCATCGGTTTCCTCGTGCTGGGGAAGCTCGACGAGCGTATCGAAACGGCCCGTTGGCTCAGCGACGACGAAAAGTCGCTGCTTCTCGATAACCTGCGCGCCGACGCCGAAGCGAAAACCCACACTTCGGCGCGCGCGCTCTTCGCGAACCCGCGCGTGTGGCTCATCTCGCTCATCCACTTTCTGTTCGTGATGGGGCTGTATGGCGTGGGCTTCTGGCTGCCCACCCTCATCAAGAGCACCGGCGTCGCCGATGCGCTCACGATCGGCCTGCTTTCGGCGATTCCGTTCGGCGCGGCCGTGGTCGTGATGCTCGCGGCGGCGAAGCATGCCGACATCCGGCGCGAGCGCCGCAGGCACGTCGCGGGTGCGGCGCTCGCGGGCGCGCTCGGGCTCCTGCTCGCCGTGCTGTGGGCCGACCATACGGCACTTGCCATGTGCGCGCTCACGCTCGCGACGGCCGGGATCATCACGACGCTGCCGCTGTTCTGGTGTCTGCCCACGGCTTTCCTGGGCGGCGCCGCCGCAGCGGCGGGTATCGCATTCATCAACGCGATCGGCAATCTCGCGGGTTTTCTGGGCCCATACGCGGTGGGCTGGCTCAAGGAAGCGACGCACAGCAGCGCGCCCGCCATGTATCTGCTCGCGGCTTGCATGGCGCTCGGCGCCGTGCTCGCGCTCGCGTTGCCTGCGCGGCTCGTGGACCGTTAGCGCGAGACGCTGTCACGCACCGCATGACCCGCACAACCAGCACGGCGCGCGCAACGTGTGGCCGGACAAAGGAGGCGATGTGGATATCAGGAAGTGTCGGCTGTATATCGACGGCGAACGCGTGGAGGCGCACAGCAAGCGCGTGCTGCCGAGCGTGAATCCCTATACGGGCGAAGTGTGGGCCGAAATTCCCGAAGCCGGTGAGCAGGACGTCGCGCGCGCGGTGGCAGCCGCGACGCGCGCATTCCACGCAGGCTGGCGGCAGACCTCGGGCGTGGCGCGCGCCGCGCTCATGCTCAGGCTCGCCGCGCTGATCGAAGCCAACGCGGACCGCATGGCGGCGATCGAAAGTGCCGACAACGGCAAGATCGTTCGCGAGACGCGTCCGCAAATGGTGTGGGTGGGGCGTCAGCTGCGCTATTTCGCGGGCTATGCCGACAAGCTGTTCGGCCAGCACGTACCGCTCGACCAGCCGGACACACTCGATTACGTCTCGCTCGAACCCTACGGCGTGGTTGGCCTCATCACGGCGTGGAACTCGCCGCTTTCGCTGCTCGCGAACAAGCTCGCGCCCGCGCTCGCAGCGGGCAATTGCGTGGTGGTGAAGCCGTCGGAACACGCTTCGGTCTCGACGCTCGAATTCGCAACGCTCGTCGAGGAGGCGGGTTTTCCGCCGGGCGTCTTCAACGTGGTGACGGGCGGGGCCGAAACCGGCCGCGCGCTCGTGAACGATCCGGGCATCGCGCTTGTGAGCTTCACGGGAAGCGCCAACGTGGGCCGCGAGATCGCGGCGGCTGCCGGGCGCCGGCTTGTGCCGGTGAAGCTCGAACTGGGTGGCAAGTCGCCCAACATCATTTTCGATGACGCCGATCTCGACAAGGCTGTCGTGGGCGCGCTCGCCGGCATCTTCGGCGCAACCGGGCAGACCTGCGTGGCAGGCTCGCGCCTCTTCGTTCAGCGCGGCGTATATGGCGAAGTGGTCGAGCGCCTGGCCGCGCGCGCGCAGTCGATCCGCATGGGCGATCCGTGTGACCCCGCCACCGAAATGGGCACCGTGGCCAACGAGCCGCAGTTTCGGCGCATCCTTGCGGCCATCGACGCGGCGAAAGCTGCCGGTGCGCGCCTCGTCACGGGCGGCGCACGCGCGCAAGGTGCTGGACTCGGCAAAGGCTTCTTCATCGAGCCGACCATTTTCGCCGACGTCGACAACCACAGCGAACTCGCGCAGGAGGAGATCTTCGGGCCCGTCCTCGCGATCATTCCTTTCGACACGGAAGCCGAGGCGATCACGCTCGCCAATGATTCGCGATACGGCCTCGCGGCCGGCATCTGGTCGCAGGACATCTCGCGCGCGATGCGCGTTTCGAAAGCGCTCAATTGCGGCACCGTGTGGGTCAACACCTATCGCGCGCTCGCGGCGCAGGCGCCGTTCGGCGGCATGAAGGAGTCGGGCATTGGCCGCGAGCGCGGCGAAGCGGGCCTGCGCGAATACCTGACCACGAAGAACGTGATGATCGACTACTCGAGCGCTGTGCGCGATCCGTTTGCGATCCGCACGTAAAGAACCGCGCGTTCACCAGGAGAAGGCAAGGACATGAACCCGTATTCCAGCATTGGTTTCATCGGTCTAGGCGTGATGGGCAGCGCCATGTGCGCGAATCTCGCGCGCAAGTCGTCGCTGCCGGTCCACGTCTTCGACACCTCGAAGGAGGCGCTGGCTGAGGCCGTTGCAAGCGGCGCGCAGGCGGCGGAGTCGGCAGCGGCGGTGGCACGCGCCGCCGATATCGTTTTCCTCTCGCTGCCTTCGATTGACCAGGTCGAGACGGTGTGCGCCGAACTGGCGCGCGCGGGCGAGCGCCTGACGACCATCGTGGACATGAGCACGAGCGACGTCGCGCGCACTCGAGCGCTCGCGAAGACGCTCGGCGAGCGCGGCATCGCGCTGATCGACGCGCCCGTCGCCCGCACCCGAGAAGCCGCCGTGAAAGGCACGCTGATGATTTCGGTGGGCGCGAGCGACGCGGGCTTCGCGGCCGTGCAGCCGCTGCTCGCGCTGATGGGCTCGGACGTGCTGCATTGCGGCCCGGTCGGCAACGGCCAGACGATCAAGATCCTCAACAACATGCTCGTGTTCATGACCGTCAATGCGCTCTCCGAAATCATCACACTGGGACGGCGCGCGGGCTTCGACGGCGAGACGCTCTTCAACCTGCTGTCGAAGGGGTCGGCAGACAGCTTCGTCCTGCGCAACCATGGCATGAAGTCGCTCGTGCCCGACAGCTTCCCCGAAAAAGTGTTCCCGCTTGTCTACGCGATCAAGGACGCGAGCCTCGCGCTCAATCTCGCACGGGAAGCGGACTTCGAGCCGCATATCGCGAACTACACCTACGACCTGATGTGCCGTGCGCGCGATGCGGGCTTCGGCCAGAACTATCATCCGGCGATCGTGCAACTCGTGGACGGGCGCGTCACGCTGTCCACGAACGAGCCCGACTGAGCATCGGACCGCGCTTGCCGCGGCGCATCGCACGGCGCGCCGCCCCTTGCAGCTTCACCGATGTCACGGAGGCGGACCATGGTCCCGCAGGAAGCCGAGGTCATTTCGAAGATTCGCCGGCACATCGTGCCGCTGCTGATGCTGTGTTATTTCGCGGCCTATCTGGACCGGGTGAACCTGAGTTTCGCGGCGCTTTCGATGAACGAGGAGCTGGGCTTTTCGCCCGCCGTGTTTGGCGCCGGAGCGGGCATCTTCTTCCTGGGCTACGTTCTGTTCGAAGTGCCAAGCAATCTTGCGCTACGCCGCTTTGGCGCGCGCCGCTGGTTCGCGCGCATCATGCTGACCTGGGGTGTGCTGTCTTTGCTGTTCGCCTTCGTGAGGACGGCGCCGCAATTCATGGGCTTGCGCTTCCTGCTGGGCGTAGCGGAAGCAGGCTTCTTTCCCGGTGTGATGCTGTTTCTCACGCGCTGGTTTCCCGCCACGCATCGCGCGCGCATGATCGGCGCGTTCGCCGTGGCGATTCCGGCTTCGGCGGGTATCGGCGCGCCGCTTTCGGGCCTGTTGCTGAACCTGCATGGTGTGGTCGGTCTGAGCGGCTGGCAGTGGCTATTCATCATCGAGGCGGTGCCGTCGCTGGTGCTTGGCGTGGTGCTGCTGCGCGTGCTGGTCGATTCGCCGGACAAGGCGCCGTGGCTCGACGACGCGGAGCGCCAGTGGCTCAATACGCGCCTGGCCGACGAGCGCCGCGCGCTGCCGCCCGGCAACGGCCACGCGGGCGCGTGGCGCGCGCTGCGCAATCCGCGCGTGTGGGTGCTGGGTTTCGTGTATTGCGGCATCGTCGCGGCTAATTACGGTGTGACGTTCTTCCTGCCGCAGATCGTGCGCGCGTTTGGCGCCTCGTTCACGGCGGTGGGTTTCCTTTCGGCGTTGCCATTTGTCGCCGCGGCGATCGGCGTGCTCTGGTGGGGCGCGCGCTCGGACCGCCTGCGCGAGCGGCGCTGGCATCTCATGATTCCCGGCATCGTCGCGGTGCTGGCGCTAATCGTCGCGGCGTGCACGGACTACCCGCCGCTACGTCTTGCCGCGTTGACCGCGGGTGGCTTCGGCGCGTTCGCCAATCTGCCGGTGTTCTGGGCGCTCACGCCAACGCTGCTCGCCGAGGCGGAGGCGCCCGCGGGTATTGCGGTCGTCAGCTCGATCGGCAATATCGCCGGGTTTCTCGCGCCGTATGCGGTGGGCGTACTCAAGCAGGCGACCGGCACGTTCGCGGCGGGCATGCTGGGGCTGGCTGTCTTCGTTGCGCTGACCGTGATCGTTGCAGCCGTGCTGTTGCGCGCGGGTCGTGCGGGCGGTGCGCTGGCGAGTGGCGCGGCGCACTGAATCGACACACAAGGGCGGGTTGCAGCGCGGTTAGCGGGCCGTGCGGAGGCGGCGCGCGCCCGCACGTTCTTCCACAACGTTCGCAGGACATTCCCCAAATGGCCGACCTTGACGCGAAGCGTGACGCCTGGAGCGAGCGACGCGCGCGGCGAACTGCCGCGCGGCCGCATCGCGTGCGGGTGCGCCGGTTCTCAGGCCGGCTGGCGCACCGGTGCCCAGGCGAACGAGTCGTCCTCGCGGACCCCGGCCGCGCCCGAGGCAACGAGTGCCGCGCACTCCTGCGCGCTCAGTCCGGCGGCTTTGAGGATCTCGAGGGTGTGCTCACCGAGTTCGGGCGGCGGCAGCGCGCCGGGTGCAGCCGCCGTAGTCGCGGCGCCTGGAAACTCGGGCACCTCGAATGGCAGCCCGCGATAGTCGACCGAACGCAGTTTGCCCGGCTCGTGCGCCTGTGGCGCCTCCAGCACGCGTTCGAGCGGCAGGACTTCGGTGCAGCCCACGCCGATCGCCTTCAGGCGCGCGGCGATGTTGTCGAAGGTGCAGGCGCGCACGGCGCTGCGCACGATCTCTTCGACGTTTTCACGCGCTTTCTTGCGCTGACGCAGCGTGACGAGCGACTCATCGGTGGCCTGCGGCAGCGCGAGCGCCTCGCAGAACTTGCGCCAGTGTGCGTCGTTGAGCATCAGCAGATAGATCCAGCGGTCGTCGGCGGTGAGATACGCGCCATAGCCTGGCATGCTGAATTCGCCGTGAGGTTCGCGCTCAGGGCGGCCGAAGAGATGCGTCTTCAACTGCACGCCGACGAGGTCACGCGACGCCACGTGCAGGCCCGTTTCGTAGAGGCCCACTTCGACGTGCCGGTCGTTGTCGTGCGTACCGTCGGTCTCGCCGAGCATGGCCGCGAGGATGCCGATCACGGCATAGGCGCCCGCGAACTGGTCGTGGTACGAAGGCCCGAGCCGGCCTGGCCGGCCGTTCACGCGATTGGCTTCCATCACGCCCGTCGACGCCTCGGCGACGGGATTCGACGCGAGGTCGTCGGCCTGGGGGCCGGCAGCGTAGCCGCGAATATGACAGTAGACGAGCGACGGATTGATGGCGCGACACGCCTCGCGCGTGACGCCGAGCTTGCGCGCGGCCTTGGGCGCGAGATTGTGCACCAGCACGTGTGCGCCGGCGACGAGCTTCATGAATGCCGCCCGGCCTTCCGGCTTGCCGAGGTCGATGCACACGCTCTTCTTGCCGTGGCTGTAGGCGATGAAGGTGCCGCTCGGGCCACCGCGCACGAGGCTGCGCGTCGGGTCGCCGGCGGGCGGCTCGACCTTGATGACCTCGGCGCCCAACTGCGCAAGGATGTGGCTGGCGAAGGGGGCGGCCAGCATGGTGCCCAGTTCGATGACGCGTCGTCCGGCGAGGGGTGTGTGCTTCATGGTTACCTCGGCTGTATGAGTAAGAATGCATTCTATATTTCGCAGCAAATCGAAGAAACTCAATAAATGCGGGAAAAACCCTGACTTGCACCTTTCCAAATAGCTTATAGAATGCATTCTTAACGACACCAACAGGTGAGACCATGCGCAGAAGAACATTCGTCTTCAGCAGTGCGGCGGCCGTATCGGCCGGATTGCCCGGCCTCGGCTTAGCCGAGCAGGCCACGCCGGGCATCGACACCGCCAGCAAGACCATCACGGTAGGGGCGTTCACGCCGATCACGGGTCCGGTGCCGTTCTATGCGATCGTCACGCGCGCGACCGACGCCTGCTTCAAGTGGGCGAACGAGACCAACGCGATCAAGGGGTGGAAGACCAAGTACGTTATCTACGACGACGGCTACGAGCCCGCGCGCAGCGTTGCGGTCACGCGGCGGCTAGTCGAAGAGGACAAGATCTTCGCGCTCGCGGCGCCCGTGGGCACCGCGCAAACCGAGGCCGTGATCCCTTACGCGAAGGAAGTGGGCTTGCCGATGGTCGGCCCCGTGGGCGGCGCAAGCGCGCTGTTCACCGAGCGCCTGTCGTTTCCGCTGCTGCCCGACTACGGCTGGTCCGCGGCGTCGAACGCCGACTACGCGCTCAAGTCGCTCGGCGTGAGCCGCGTGGCGCTGCTGTGGGAAAACGATGAGCTCGGGCGCTCCGCCAAGCGCGGCTTCGAGCGTTATCTCGAAGGTGCGAAGAAGCAGGCCGTCGAATCGATTCCATTCGAAGTCCGAAATACCGACTTCACGCCTCACATTCGCCGTCTCGCGAATGCGAAGGCCGACGTCGTCATCCTGTTCGGCTCCAATTCCAATCTGGCCGCCGCGCTGAAATCGGCGGACCGTATCGGTTTCGAGGCGAAGTGGATGGCGCCATTCTTCACCGCCGATCCCACCACGCGCAAGCTCGCGGGATCGCTGCTGGACGGCGTGTACTTTTCGTCGTGGCTCATGCCCGTTACCTCTAACGATGCCGACATCAAGGCCTATCGCGACAGCATTGCGAAGTATTACGCCAGCGACCCGGTCGGGGTGTTCGGTCTCAACGGGTGGAGCAACGGCATGCTGTTCGTGAAGTCGTTCAACATGCTGCTGGAGAGCGGCAAGCCGCTCACGCGCGCCAACCTCGTCGACGTCATGGAGACCATGCACGATCAAAACATTGGTGGCACGCGCGGCGTGAGCTTCAAGCCGGGCGATCATCGCGGCGCACGTCAGGAAGGCATCATCCAGGCGACCAACGACGGCTTCAAGCTGGTACGCGATTTCAAGCCGTATCCGGAGCAGGTCTTCGACGCGAGGCTGTCGTGAGCGAAATGGAACTGGAGAACGTGTACGAGTCGTGGATCGGCCGCGAAGAAGCGCACGTTGCGCGTATCGAGGCCGGCACGGCGCGGGCCATGGCAGCCACGCTCGATCTCGACGCCGCGCCCGCCCCAGGCGAGCCGCTGCCGCCGGGCTGGCAATGGCTCTTCTTCAATCCCACCGTGCGTCGCAGCGGCCTTGGCGCGGACGGGCATCCGCAGCGTGGCGGCTTTCTGCCGCCCATCGCGTTGCCGCGCCGCATGTGGGCGGGCAGCCGCATCCGTTATCTGCGCCCCTTACCTGTCGATGTCAGCGCGACGCGGCACAGCCGCATCCTGAAGGTCGAGAAGAAGTCGGGCAAGCGCGGGGCGCTCTGGTTCGTCACGGTGAGCCACGTCACATCGTGCGAGGGCGCGCCATGCATCGAGGAGGAGCAGGACATCGTCTACCGCGAGGCAGCGCCGGCGGCCGCGGCGAGCGCCTCGGCGCCGGCGATACACGAGGCGCAGCCGCAATGGACCCGTGCATGCCTCGCAGACTCGACGCTGCTCTTTCGCTATTCGGCGCTCACCTTCAACGGGCATCGCATTCACTACGATCAGACGTACGCGCGCAACGAAGAGGGTTATCCCGATCTCGTCGTGCACGGGCCGCTCACCGCAACCCTGCTGCAGCAATTCGCCCTCGAGCACGGCAACGAGCGGCGTCTCGCGCGTTTCGATTTTCGCGGTGTGAGCCCGCTTTTCATCGACCGGCCGTTCTCGCTGGAAGGACGCGCGGCGCCGGACGGCGGTCTCGAACTCTGGGCGCGCGGCGCGCAGGGCGAACTGGCGATGTCGGCCTCGGCGACGTTCGAATAAGACGTAGCCCGCCGCCTCTGACATCGCCGGCAGTTACCCAACCTCAAGCGAAATACAGGAGACGCAACACATGGCGCAGCATTTGAGCGGTCCTGCGAATCTGGAAGGGCAGGTCGCGTTGATCACCGGCGGCGCGGGCGGCATGGGCCGCGCCATTGCGAATACGTTCCGCCGCGCAGGCGCGCGCGTGATCGCCACCGACATTGGCGTGCACGAAGACATCGGCCCGGGCGTGCAGTATTTGCGCTACGACGTGACCTCGCGCGTCGAAACCGATCGCGTAATCGAAGGCGTGCTATCGGAGCATGGCGCTATCGACATTCTCGTGCTGTGCGCCGGCATCATCGCGCGCACGCCGCTTGGCGACAGCACCGATGAAGAGTGGGACGCGATCATGTCCGTGAACGTGCGCGGCGTCGTGAACCCCACGCGCAAGCTCTTTCCGCTGATGTGCCAGCGCGGCTTCGGCAAGATTCTCGCTGCGGGCTCGATCGCCGCGAAGAATGGGGGCGTTGCGTCGGGGCCGGCCTATGTGTCGGCGAAGGCCGCCGTGCACGGCATGATGCGCTGGGTGGCCAAGGCGGGGGCGCCGCACGGCGTCTACGCCAACGTGCTCGCGCCCGGACCGGTCGAAACCGCGATGTGGTCGAACGTGACGGGCAACGGCGCGCCTTCGGCGAACGCGACCGTGCCGCTCGGCCGCTACGGCAACGCCGACGATATCGCGCAGGCCGCGCTGTTCCTGTGCTCGCCGGCGTCGAACTGGATCACCGGCACGTCGCTCGATATCAGTGGCGGCATGTGGATGGACTGAGCACGAGGAGCGAGGCATGTCTACAGAGAACCAGGTGGTGATCGGCTTCGTCGGCCTGGGCGTGATGGGCGGCCCGATGTGCCGCAACATGGCGCTCAAGCACGCGGGCGGCGTCGTGGCGTTCGACACGAACGACCACGCCTTTCAGGTGCTCGACGGCACGAAGGCGCGGCGCGCGGCGTCGCTCGAAGACCTGGCCGGCGAGGCCGACATCGTCTTTCTGTCGCTGCCCGGCGGCCCGGCCGTGGAAGCCGTCACGCTCGGGCCGCAGGGGCTCGCGCACGGCATGCGCCGGCCGAAGGCGATCGTCGATCTGAGCACGACCACGGTAGCTTCGGCGCGTGAGGTGGGCGCGGCGCTGGCCGCGCGCGACATCGCGTTCGCGGACGCGCCGGTGGCACGCACGCGTGAAGCGGCCCAGCGCGGCGAGCTGAGCATCATGGTGGGCGCGAACGCCGCACTTTTCGCTCGCATCGAACCGCTGCTGCGCTACATCGGCACCGACGTCACGCACTGCGGCGCGATCGGCTGCGGCCAGGTCGTGAAGCTCATCAACAATGCGCTCGTGTTCGAGCACACCGTGGCGCTGGCCGAGATGATGGTGCTCGGCGAGCGCGCGGGCGTCGATCCGGGCACGCTGCTCGACGCGGTATCGAAGGGTTCGGGCGACAGCTTCGTGCTGCGCAATCACGGGCGCAAGTCCATGCTGCCGCGGCAGTTCCCGGAGAAGTCGTTTCCGCCCGAGTACGTGCTCAAGGACATCGGCTACGTGCTCGAGTTGGCCGGGCAGACGGGCGTGGCGACACGCATCACCGAGCTTGCGCACCGCTATTACAGCGCCACGGTGCAGCAAGGCTACAGCGGCCGTTATTTCCCGGCGGTGATCGAGCTGATCGCGCGCGATGCCGAACTCGCGCCGCAAGGGGCACAGCCATGACGGACTTTCTCGGTCTTGTGTGGGCGGGCCTGGTGAGCGGGTGCCTCTACGCGCTCGGCGCCATCGGACTCGTCCTCATCTACAAGAGCTCGAACGTCGTGAACTTCGCGCACGGCAATCTGGCGGGTCTCGCCGCGTTCCTCGTGTATGGCTTCACGGCGGGGACGTTCGCCCAGATGAACTGGGGTGCGGCCGTGCCGCTCGCGCTGATCCTGATGGTGGTCGTGACGACGATCAGCTGTGCCGCGATCGCGCCGCTCGTGCTCAAGTCCGACCTGACGAGCACGATCGCCACGCTCGGCATCGGCCTGATCGCGCAGGGCGGCACGCAGCTGCTGTTCGGCTCGAACGTCGTGTCGCTCGATCTGCCGTTGCCGTCGTGGCGCGCGCATCTCGGGCCCGTACGCGTGACATCCTACGACATCGCCGTGCTGGTGGCGACGTTCGCCATTGTCGGGCTGCTCTACCTGCTGATCGAGCGCACGCGCATCGGCGTGGCGTTTCGCGCGGTGTCGGCCAATCCGTTCGCGAGCCGCGTGTGCGGGCTGAAGCTCGGACGCATCCATCTGTTCTCGTGGGTGCTTGCGGGCCTGCTCGGTCTTGTCGCCGCGCTGCTGATCGTGCCGACCACATTCCTTTCTTCCACGAGCGTCGCTTCGTTCATGCTGCAGGCGTTTGCCGCGGCGGTGGTGGGTGGCTTCAGCAGTCTTCCCGGTGCCGTGATCGGCGGAATATTCGTAGGCATCCTGATGAACATGCTGTCGTTCTATCTCTCCGCCGAATTCAACAACACGTACATGCTTGTGCTCATGCTGCTCGTGCTCAACCTGTTCCCGCGCGGTGTGCTCGCCGCGCGAGGAGGCGCCCGTGCCTGATCTTTCCATCCCCCCGGCTGCTACTACGAGCGACGCGCAGGATATGCCCACGCGGCGTCATCGGCCATTGCGCGTATTCGGCACATTCGGCGCGTGTGGTGCTGCCGGGCTCGCGCTGCTCGTCTTGCCGCTCATCGGCGGCGGATACTGGATCTATACGCTCGGACTGTGCTTCGCCAACGCGATCGCCATCATCGCGGTGAGCTTGCTTGTGCGCTACGGCGGCGAGGTGTCGATCGGACATGGCGTGTTCGTGGCGGCGGGCGCCTATGTCGTGGCGCTCGTCGAGAAGAACTGGGGCCTGCCGGTTTTCGTGAGCCTGCCGCTCGCCGCGCTGGCGGGCGGCGTGTTCGGCGTGCTGTTTTCATATCCATCGCGGCATCTCAAGGGCATTTCGCTCGCGGTGACGACCATGGCGCTCGCGCTCGCGTTTCCCGAGTTTCTCATGCACTTCTCGAAGATCTCGGGCGGCTACGAAGGTCTGTACGTGAAGCTCGACGCGCTCGCCGGCGTGCCACGCAACCTGCAACGCTATTATCTGCCGCTCCTCACGCTCTTCGCCGTGGTCGCGCTGCTGCGGCAATTCCGGCGCTCGCGCCAGGCCATGGCGTTGCTGCTGATCCGCGATTCCACACATGCCGCCGAATCGTTCGGAGTGCGGCGCAGTTGGGCGCGCGTGTCGTGCATGGCGCTGAGCGCCGCGATCGCCGCCATCGCGGGGGCGATGCAGGCGTTCGCCGCCTCGACCGTCTCGCCCAACAGCTTCACGCTGTGGACCTCGATCTTCCTGCTAGTGGGCTCGGTGGTGAGCCTCTACTCGCTCTCACTCTTGGGCGCGCTGGCGGGCGGGCTATTTCTGACACTCGTGCCCGTGCTGCTCGCGGGTGCGGGAGACTGGGTGCCGATCCTCTATGGCGCGGCGCTGCTGGCCGTCGTGCTCGGCGCGAACGCATTGCCCGCGGCGTGGCGTGCCCGGCTCGAAGGGAGGCGTCAATGAGTGAGGCGATGGCGGTACCCACTGTGGCGTGCGCAACGGCAACCGTGGACGCGGCCGCACTCGTCGTCGAGCAGCTTGCGCTCTCGTTCGGCGGCAATGAGGTGCTACGCGATGTGAACATGCGGCTCGAGGCCGGCGAAATCACCGGGCTCATCGGCCCGAACGGCGCGGGCAAGACGAGCTTCTTCAACTGCCTGACCGGGCTCTATGCACCCCAGCGCGGCAGCATCTGCTTTGGCGGAGAAAACGTCACACGCGTGCCGCCCACGGGGCGTGCCGCGCGTGGCTTCTCTCGCAGCTTCCAGCATGTCGCGCTGTGCCCCGAACTGACGATCGCAGAGAACGTGATGATCGGCCTCGACCGCGAAGCCGCCGCCGGCTGGCTCGATGCGTTCTTGCCGCTCGCGCGCGGTCGCACCGAACGCGCGCGACACCGCGGCATGGCGCTCGCCGCGCTCGCGCGCCTTGGCATCGAACAGGTGGCCGATTCGTTGCCCGCACAACTGCCACCGGGCGTGCTGCGCCTTGCCGAAATCGCGCGGGCGATTGCGGGTGCACCGCGCGTGCTGCTGCTCGACGAGCCGGCGGCAGGCCTGAACTCCGTCGAAACGCGCGATCTCGCGAACGCGCTGAAGAAGCTGCGCGGTCCCGATCTTGTGCTCGTGGTCGTGGAGCACGACATGGATCTCATCATGGACGTGTGCGACACCATTCACGTGCTCAACGTCGGACGCGTGCTTGCGTCGGGCAGCCCCGCGCATATTCGCGCGAACGCGGACGTGGTGCGTGTCTACCTGGGGGAAGAAGATGAGTGAGGCCCAAGCGGAGCGTCTTCTCGAGGTCGAGGATCTCACGGTGCGCTACGGCGCGGGCCCGGTCGTGCACGGCGTGCGCTTCGGCGTGCGTCGCGGCTGCGTGGGTGCGCTGCTTGGCGCGAACGGCGCGGGCAAGTCGAGCACGCTGCGCGCCATCGCGGGTCTCGAAGCCGCGCAAGGGCGCGTGCGCTTCGATGGCCACGACGTGAGCCACATGAACGTCGCGGCGCGCTTTCGCGCGGGCATCGTGTACGTGCCGGAAGGGCGCGCCATCGTCGCGGACATTTCGGTGGCCGAGAACCTCACCCTCGGCGGGTATTTCGTCGATGCGGGCACACGCGCGCGCCGCCGCGACATGGTGCTCGACTTCTTTCCCGAGATCGCCAATCGCCTCAAGGCGCCTGCGGGCCTCTTGAGCGGCGGCGAGCAACAGATGCTCGCAATCGGGCGCGGGTTGATGTCGGGGCCGCGCTTGTTGCTGCTGGACGAGCCGTCGCTCGGGCTTGCGCCACTGCTCGTCGCGCGCGTCTACGAGCGGCTCGCGCGCATCCAGCAGGAGCAGTCGCTCACGGCGCTACTCGTCGAGCAGAGTTTTCACGCGGCCGCGAAGCTGGCTTCGCATGCGTGGGTGATGCGCCACGGACATATCGTCGGCGAACTCGACGAGCCGCTTTTGCGCAGCCGCGAAGGCCGGCAGCGGGCCGTTGACGCTTATCTGGGCGCACGTCAGGACGAGCGCGCGGACGCACACATTTAGGACTGAAGAGGGCACGGCGATTATGGGAGCTCGCATGAATCTCACCCTGCAGGGCCGCGTGATGGCGACCGGTCTGCAATTTCCGGAAGGTCCGGTGGCGTTGCCCGACGGCAGCGTGCTGGTGGTGGAGATCGCCGCCGGACGCCTCACGCGCGTGATGCCGGACGGTGAACTGAAGGTCGTGGCGGAAGTGGGCGGCGGCCCGAACGGCGCGGCGCTCGGGCCCGATGGCCACTGCTACATCTGCAACAACGGCGGCTTCAGCTGGCGCACCGACGACGGCTTCACGCGCCCCACCGGCGCCGCAGCCAACTATGGCGGCGGGTCGATCCAACGCGTGAACATTGCGACAGGCGAGGTGGAGACGCTCTACACGCATTGTGGCGGTGTGCCCTTGCACGGACCGAACGACATCGTGTTCGATGGCGACGGCGGCTTCTGGTTCACCGACTTCGGCAAGACATTCGAAGACCGCATCATGCGCGGCGCGGTGTACTACGCGCGCGCGGACGGCAGCCACATCCGCTGCGCCGCGCACCCGGTGCTCACGCCCAATGGCGTCGGCCTCTCGCCCGATGGACGCACGCTCTACGTGAGCGAGACGGAGACGAGCCGCCTCTGGTCTTATCCCGTGACCGGACAAGGCGAACTGGGCCACGAAGCGTGGCCTTCGCCGAATGGCGGCCGGCTCGTCCATGGGCTCGCTGGTTATCAGCGTTTCGATTCGCTCGCGGTGGAAGAGAGCGGCAACATCTGCGTGGCGACGCTGGTACGCGGCGGCATCAGCGTGTTCTCGCCGGGCGGCGAACTGCTCGAATTCCACGAGGCGCCCGAGGGCTATTGCACGAACATCTGCTTTGGCGGCCCGGAACGGCGCACAGCGTTCATCACGCTATCCGGCTACGGCCAGTTGTTCGCAGCGCAATGGCCGCGGCCGGGGCTCGTGTTGTCTGCCTGAGCGGGCGCGCCACGCGGCGCGATCTGTTGCGCACGCAACCGATCGCGCAGTGGCCGTGCTCGTGGTTGCACGAATAACGAACTCGCTCTCAGGTACTGGCGGGCGTAACGAACTCGCGGGTTCGTTTCGTTATCTCAAAAAGAATGCATTCTGCACCATCTTCACAAACCTGATTAACCGACGGAGAAGCCACTTGGACACGACGATCCTCACCCCTGCCCAAAGCGACGTGGGCAACGCACCGGCCGAAGGCCGCATCACCGATCAGGCCATTGCGGAGGCGCGCGCGATGATCGGCCTGCAACTGCGTCCCGAAGGGCCGTATCTGCAGGATGCAAGCCCCGATACGCTGCGCAACTGGTGCAACGGCATTGGGGACCTGAATCCGCTTTATCGCGACTACGGTTACGGTCCTTCCACGCGCTTCGGCTCGATGGTCGGGCACCCGATGTTTCCGATGGCGTTCGGATGGCTCGGCAGGACGCGCTGGGGTCTTGCAGGCGTGCACGGCTTTTATGCCGGCAACGATTGGGAACTGTTCCGTCACGTGCGTCCCGGCGACCGCATCACGGCCATCGAGCGCGTGGTCGGTGTCGAGGAAAAGGAAAGCAAATTCTCGGGCCGGCTCGTGCTGCAGTACGTCGAGGCTTGCTACTACAACCAGCGCAGCGAACTCGTCGCGCGCGCGCTCGGCACCTGCACGCGTCACGAGCGCAAAGCCGCGCGCGACACCGGCAAGTACAAGGAAATCGTCCAGCATGAGTACAGCGACGAAGAGCGCGACCGCATCGACCTGATGGTGCTCGACGAGCCGAAGCAGATTCGCGGGGCGAACGCGCGCTACTGGGAAGACGTGCAGGAAGGCGAGGAACTGCCCACGATCGCGCGCGGCCCGCTCTCGCTCATGGACACGATGGGCTTTCTCGTCGGTTGCGGGCGCGGCCATACGCACGGCGTGGTGCTGCAAACGGCGGTGAAGCACCCGGGCCACTTCTTCCGCAATCCGGAGGCGGGCGGCGGCGTGGAGTACACGGGCATCGGCCATCATCGCGAGTCGGTGGCGAAGGAAGTGGGGGTGCCCGGCACCTACGACTATGGCCCGCAGCGTTCGTCGTGGATGTGCTCGCTCGTCACGAACTGGATGGGCGATGCGGGCTTTCTCAAGCGCGTGCGCACCGAAATGCGGCGCTTCAACATCATGGGCGACACCACGTTCTGCAAGGGCAAGGTCGTGCGCAAGTACGTCAAAGACGGCGCGGGACTTGTCGACATCGAACTCGCGGCCGTGAACCAGCGCGGCGAAGTGACCACGCCGGGTCTCGCGACGGTGGCGCTGCCCTCGCGCGACGTGCGGCTGCCCGCTTTCATCGATGGCGCCGGCATCGACCTCGAACTGCCGGTCGTGCGCTAAGCGCACGTCGGCGCCTCGCCGCCGCCTGACCACATAACTGGGAGGGGAGCACATGCAAACCAACGACGAACCTGCCGACACCGCGCTTCCGCTTGCGGGCTGCCGCGTCGTGGAGCGCTCGCGCACCGTGGCGGCGGTCTGGGCAGGCCGGCTCCTCGCCGCGATGGGCGCGCGCGTGGTGATGCTGGAGCCGCCCGCCGGGCATCGCCTGCGCGGCGCGGCGCCGTTCATCGACGCGGGCGGCGAGAGCGCGCTCTTCGCGTATCTGGCGGCGGGCAAGCGCAGTCTCATTTGCGATCCCGCGACGCCGTCGGGTCGCGCGGTGCTCCACCGTGAACTCGAGCACGCGGACATCCTGATCGACGATACGCCGCTTGCCGAGCGCCAGGCGCAAGGGCTCGAACCGCAGACGCTCGGCGAGTGCTTCCCGCAGCTCGTGCACGTTTCGGTGCTGCCCTTCGGCGCGCACGGCCCGAAGGCGCATTGGGACGGCGAGGAGGTGAACCTCCTGCACGCGGGCGGCGAAGGCTATCTGCTGCCCAACGGCCTTTCCGGCGAGCTCTTTCCGCAGCGCGCGCCGCTCAAGATCTACGGCCATTTCGCGGGCTATCAAGGCGGCTGCGCGGCTGCGCTCGCCGCGCTCACCGCGTGGTGGGCGGTGCCGCTGGCGGGCGGCCAGTACGTGGACGTCTCCGTGCAGGACGCGACGCTCGCGGTCGGAGCCTTCGCGCTGCAGCGGCTCGGCGACGGCTCGCTCGAACATCGCTCGACGCGCAGTTTCCGCTACGGCGGCGTGTTCGAGGCGCAGGACGGCTTCGTGGAGGTGCTCACGCTTGAGGACCGTCAGTGGAGCGCACTCGTGCAACTGCTCGGATCGCCTGCGTGGGCGCTCGAAGTGGCATTCAGGGACCCGCTGGTGCGCAGCCGACGCGGCGACGAGATCAACCGCCACATCCGCGAGTGGATGGCGCACGAGCGCGTGGAGGATATCGTGAGCCGGGCCCAAGCGCTCGGCGTGCCTGCCGCGAAGTACCGCACGCCCGCGGAAGTGTTGGCGGGCGAACACGAAGGCGCGCGCGGCCTGTTTGCGCGCACCGCGCTGCCGGGCGGCGAGACCGTCGACGTGCTGGTCGCGCCGTTCCAGTTTCGCTGCACGCCGCTCGCAGCCAACGCGCGCGTGCCGGCGCTCGGCGAACACGACATGGAGGAGTGCTCATGAAGCCAGCCGGGGCGCCGCTCGCCGGCGTACGCATCGCCGATTTCACGATTCATGCGGCGGGGCCGTTCTGCACGCACCTGCTCGCGCAGCTCGGCGCCGAGTGCATCAAGATCGAAAGCCGCAACCGGCCCGACGCGTTTCGCAAACCGCACGCCGTGTATGGCCGCATGTCGGCGGCCACGTTCGATCAGGTGTCGTCGAACAAGCGCTCGGTGCGGCTCAATCTCAAGCAGCCCGAAGCGGTTGCGCTGGCGAAGCGCCTCGTCGCGGTGTCGGACGTGGCGGCGGAAAGTTTCCGGCCCGGCGTGCTCCAACGGCTCGGCTTGGGTTTCGACGAGCTGTGCAAGAGCCGCCCCGACATCGTCATGCTTTCGCTCTCGTCGTGCGGGCAGAGCGGGCCCGATTCGTCGTTCGCGGGCTACGCGCCGCTCTTCGGCGCGTGGGGCGGTCTTGGCTGGATGAGCGGCTACAGCGACGGTCCGCCCATGGAAATGCGCCACGTCATGGATCATTCAGCCGGTCTGCATGCGGCGCTCGCGACGGTCGCAGCGCTGCACCAGCGGCGCGTGACGGGACAGGCGCAGCATGTCGATCTCGCGGCGCGCGAGGTGGCCTCGGCGATGATCGGCGATGCGCTCGTGCTCGCGAGCGCGGGCCGAACGCCGCAGCGCCCCGGCAACAGCGACGCCTGCATGGCGCCGCATGGCGTCTACGCCACGGCCACCGCGGATCGTTGGCTCACGCTCGCCGTGCGCGACGACGCGGCTTGGCGCGCCCTCGCGCGCGTCGCGGGCTGGCCCGTGGACGATCCCGACTATGCGACGCAGGCGGCGCGCTTCGCACGGCGTGAGGCGCTCGACGCACGCGTGGCCGCATGGCTCGCGGGCTGTGACGCCGAGCCCATCGCGCAGGCGCTGCAGCAGGCGGGCGTGTGCGCGCACGTCTCCTGGAACATGGAGGACATCGCGACCGATCCGCATCTGCGCGCGCGCGCCGCCGTGGTCGACGTGAGCGCGCCGGATCTTCCCCCGCGCGCGGCCGTCGGTGCGCCCGCACGGTTCTCGCGGACATCCGACGTGGGCATCCGTTCGCTCACGCCCGCGCTGGGGCAGGACGAGGACTACGTGTTCGGCGAACTGCTCGGCTTGAGCCGCGCGCAGCGCGCCGATCTGGAAGCGCGCGACGTCATTTGCTGAAGGCGGCGCCTCGCGCGCCATTGAGAAAGAGATCGAGGAGAATTACGTGAAAGACGCAATCTATCTCGTGCTGGACATGGAAAACGATCTGGTCCACGCGGACGGCCCGAACGGCAAGGCTGGCTATGCTGAGCAGGTCAACGGCCGGCGCATCATCGAGAACACGCGGCGCGCCATCGACAAGGCGCGCGCCGCGGGCGTTGCGGTGGGTTTCGTGCGCGTGGGCTTTTCGCCCGACTACCGCGAGTGCCCGCCCGATTCGCCGATCTTTTCGGGCGCTTGCAAGAACGGAATATTCAAGCTGGGGACATGGGGTACCGAAGTGCATCCGGACCTTAGTCAGCAAAGCGGCGACTTCGACATCGTCAAGCATCGCGTGAGCCCGTTCTATGCGACGAGCCTCGAGGCGATCCTGCGTGCACACGGCATCAGGCGGATCTTCTGTTCGGGCATCTCGACGAACGCCGTCGTGCAGGCGACCGTGCGCGAAGGCCACGACCGCGACTACCCGATGACGGTGCTCGAAGACTGCTGCTGCGCGATCACGGCCGAGGAACACGAGAACGCGATTGCGGGGCTGCGGCGCTTCTGCACGCTCAGCACTTCGCGCGACGTGACGTTCGAGTGAGGGGCGGCACATGCGGATTGCACGCAGTTTGTTGTTCGTGCCGGGCGACCGTCCGGCGCGCTTCGAAAAGGCGGTCGCGAGCGGCGCGCACGAAGTGATCGTGGACCTGGAGGACGCCGTCGCGCCCGAGGCCAAACGTGCGGCGCGCGAAGCGGCGGCTGCCTGGCTGGGCGCCGGACGCGACACGCTCGTGCGCATCAACGCGATGGGCACTGAATGGTATGAGGACGACCTGCGCCTGCTCGCCCGTGCGCCGGGCGCGGCCGTGATGCTGCCCAAAGCCGACGAGGCCTCGCTACGCACAACCTCCGACGCGTTGCCCGGAAGGCGCATCGTCGCGCTCATCGAGACCGTGCGGGGCTATCTGACGCTGCGCGCGCTCGCGGCGGTGCCGGGCGTGGCGCGTCTCGCCTTCGGCAGCGTGGACTTCAGCGCCGAGACCGGCATTGCCGACGAGGGCGGCGCGCTGCTCGCCGTGCGCACGCAGATCGTGCTGGAGTCTTGCCATGCGGGGCTCGCGGCGCCGGTGGACGGGGTGAGCACCGGTTTCGCCGACGCGCAAGCGCTGGGGGCTGATGCCGCCTACTCGCGCGCGCTCGGCTTTGGCGGCAAGCTCTGCATTCACCCGGCGCAGGTCGCGGCGGTGAACGCGGCGTTCCGGCCGTCCGCCGGGGAGCGCGACTGGGCGCGCCAGGTGGTCGAGGCGTTTGCGGCGAGTGGCGGCGCCGCGACGGCGGTGGCGGGGAAGATGATCGACAAGCCCGTGGTCGAGCGAGCGCGGCGCATTCTCGCGGAATCGGCCGCGGGCGACATCGCTTAAAATCTGCCCGGAGGCGAGCCCGTGGCGCGGCCGGACCTTGCGCGCCACGCGCGTCATCAGATCGAGACCCAACCGGCCCAGACTACAGCAAATGGAATACAGAACCAAGGAAGAGCAGGTTGCCGATTTCCTGCGCGAGCAAATCATCTCGGGTGCGATTGCGCGCGGCTCGCGGCTCAAGCAGGCTGAGATCGCCGAGCAGTTGCACCTGAGCATCACGCCCGTACGCGAGGCACTCAAGCTGCTGGAGGCCGAGGGGTATATCAGCGGAGACTCGTATCGCGGAGCGCGCGTGGTTCCGTTCGACGCGGCGGCATCGTCGGAGATCCTGAACTTGCGGCTTCTGCTCGAAACGCAACTCGTGAAGGGCACGGTCGAAAAGATCAAGGCGCAGGACATCGTCGAGCTGCGTCAGCTCGCCGAGGAATTCGCCGTAGCGTTCGCCAAGGGGGATCGCGCGGTCGCACGAGGCATCAACTATCGCTTTCACCGGCGCATGTACGACATAGCGGACATGCCGCAGACGCTGCATTTCACCCAGATTCTCTGGGCGCGCTATCCGTTCGACATCATCAACGCCGCGCACGATCGCGGCAACGACGCCGTGGCCGAGCACGAGGAGATTCTCCAGGCCTTTGCCGCTGGCGACGTGACTGCCGCCATGCTCGCGATGCGCAAGCATATCGAATCGGGCTGGTCGGTACTCAAGGCGGCGAAGTAGAAGAAAACCGGCACTCGCGAAACTGACGTAGCACAGCGTTTCGCTCGCGAGCGAGTGAAAAGAGTGCTAGGTTGCCGGCGCCTTGATGCCGATAAAGATCATCAGATAAGGGACGGCTGGCTCGAGCCTCAACCGGGCATTGCGAATCGGGATCCGTATCGTCCCCGACAGCCAGGCGAGGCCGCAGAGCATCAAGGTGAGTGAAGCCATCCTCAGCAGCGAATCACCGGCTGTTGTTGCCGATACCGAACAGGCGCCAGGAGACCTTGCCGACGCGCTTGACTACATCTGCCACGAGCGGCGCTCGGAGCAGGTCGATTTGATCGGCTGGGCATGGCGCGCGACAGTTTCGGGTGCGTTCGCGAGCCGCTCAGACCGACAAATACGCTCGCTGGTTTTATACGCGCCGCAATGGCTGCGCAGTACGCCATCGCCGCTTGTTACGGAGCGAACGCTTGCGGAGGCATGGCGCGTCGTTGACCCGGAGCGCTTTCTGGATCGATGGTATCTGGGGCTTTCGCCGGAGATCCAGAATATCGTGACCTGCTCGGAATGGAAGCAGACGCTAATGAATGCGCTCGAGCCACGCGATGGCAAGCCGCTGTACGTGCCGAATGGTTCGATTCATGACATCGCCCGATTCTGGATGGCGGGACGTCCGCTTTACCAGCCTGAATCGATCGCTGTATCGACGCTGGTGGTCGTTGGGACCGAAGACAAGGATACGCCGCCAGATATCGTTCTCGAGCTTTATCGCCGACTCGGCGCTTCGCGCAAGCGCATTGAGTTTCTGGAACGCGGAGCACATTTTCTTTTGTTTGAACCGGTCCGTGACGAGTTCTTTGAATTGATCGAGAAGTTCCTGTTGGGGTAGTCGTACTTTTCGTGCAGAAAATGGCGCTAAGTTGACATCGAGCCGCCTGCCGCAAGGCTTTGCGGGTCGTCTTGTTTGGCGCGATCGAGGCGCACTGCAAGTCATTGATAAATCTAGATTTCTCAGTTTTAATTGCCAGAATCCGCACGAAAAGGACGATCACCCCATTACCGGCCTCACAAGTAAAAGCTGGGGTGACTATCCATGATCGCCGAACAAGCTATTTGCCGGCCGGCGCGGACGCTCAGGTCGTACTGCGCCAGCAGAACGTTCTCCTTAGTTTTTTTCCCGGCAGTCAAAGTAGTTGATCGCAGCAGGTCTGATTGACCTCATCGAAGCAGGAGAAGGTATAGGCGCCGTTCCTGGTGGTGCAGTCCGCTTTTTTCGAGAGCGCACTGCATTTCATCCGATTAAATCGGCGCAAGGACATCAAGCAATTCCTTGGCCTCTCGCAAGTCGGCGGTGTCGAAGCCCTCCGTAAACCGCCCGCAGACCTCCGACAGCGCTTGCCGGGCCTCCGCATTTTTGCCCTTGTGCTGCCACAGCCGGGCCAGGCTCGACGCTGCGCGCAATTCCAGCGATCTCGCGCCCTGATGGCGAGCCACTTCGATCGCGTTGCGAAAACAGGTCTCTGCTTCGTCGCTGCTCGTGCATACACAATCATCGTTGTTCAACGCCGCGAGCAATATGCTGCCCTTGAGCCGATACAACTCTGCCTCGTGGCAGCGCTCCCCGGATTTGTCTACGAAGTCCATGGCCTCTTCGAGCATGCCGAGAGCAGTTTCCCCGTCTCCCGCACGCAGATAGCTGTCGGCAAGGCGGGCCAGACAGTACGATCGCTGGTCCTCGCCACCAGCGGCTCTGGCGGCGGCCAGGCCTTCGCGCATTTTGGCGATTCCCTCCTTGGGGCTTTCGAGTCCGGTCAGCGCCCAGCCCCGAAAAAAAATTCCCCACGCGAGCCAGTATTGCAGCCCCTCTTCGGTCGAGAGCGTGATGAGCGCATCGGCGTGCTCGAGGACCCGCGATGTCTCTCCCCGAAGCTGATGTAACTCGGCTGCGTAAGCCAGGGCGTTCGCGAGAGTTGGACCATAGGCAAGCTTCTGTGCGAGGGCGAGTGCCTCGAGGTTTCGCGTGTACGCCTGATCGGGGTAACCCTGCAGCCATAACGTCAGAACCAGGATGTTCAAAGCCCAGATGCCGGGATCCAGCCCGTGAGCAAAGACATGCGCCTGATGCTGCTCAGGATCGTAGAGAGCAAGCGCTTGTTCCGCGTGGGTGCGGGCGGCGTCGAGCTCCCCCTGGAGGAGAAGGCACATACCGAGGGCGTCGTGTGCGTCGACGAGCAAAGCTGCGTCCTTGGCCCGCTGCGCCGTGTGGAGCATCCGTTCTGACAGTTCGCGCGCAGTGGCATACTCCGCACGCGACACGTAGTGGATCCGCAGTCCAAGTTGCACCGCGAAGAGCTGTGGCGTCTCGCCAATCTGCTCGCACAACGCCAGCGCGCGCGTGTAGGTCGCAGCCACCTCCGGCGCGCCATAACCTCGCACGTCCATCAAGGCCGGACCCAGCGCAAGTAACAGCGTCAGCTCCCATTGCACGCGAGCAGCGGTATCGGGTAGACGCTTGAGCAACTCGAGCGCGGTGCCGAGGTGCTGCATCGCATCCAGATGCGCCGCATGGCGCAGGGCCTGTTGCGCGGCACGATGCAGGTACTCCACGGCTTTCGGAATATTTCCGCTCAAGCCATAGTGATGCGCAAGTTCGCTGCAGTAATCCGCGATGCGGGTGGGAAACAGTGTCTCGATGGCCTGCGCGGTGCGCTCGTGCAATGCGCTCCGGCGCTCCTTGAGCAGCGAGTGGCCGGCGACTTCCTGAGTCAGCGCGTGCTTGAACGAATACTCGACCTCAGGAAACGCGGGCCGTTCGTAAATGAACTCCGCGGCTTCCAGGTGGGCAAGAAGCTGCCGCAGAGCGTCATCCGTGTGCGCAGCCGGGTCGCCACACAGACGCTGGATCAGGCTGAACGGAAACTCCTTGCCGATGACGGCAAGCGTCTGCAGCAAATCCTTCTCCGCGACGGGGAGTCGGTCGATACGGGCGGCGAGAACGCCCTGAACCGTCGTGGGAATATGCAGCGCGGCCGGGGTCTGCTCGATCCGGTAACGGCCGGGATCGCCAAGCAGTGCTTTCTCCTCAGTCAGCGTCTGGACCACTTCCTCCAGGAAGAACGGGTTACCCTCTGTCTTCTCCAGGATGAGCTGCTTGAGGGGCACGAGTGAGTGGTCGTCGCCGAGCAGTGCGGTAAGGAGTCCCTGGGCTTCGGCCGGGCCGAGCGGTTCGAGCCGTAGCTGGCTGCAGTGATCCGCATGCTGCCAGGCGGGCTGATACTCGGGCCGGTAGTTCACGAGCAACAGGATGCGGGTGTCTGGCACGTGTTCGAGCAGGTAGGCGAGGAAGGCTTCCGTTTCGCGGTCCAGCCATTGCAGGTCCTCGAACAGCAGGGCGACCGGCTGATTGGCGCTCTCGCGTGCAAGCAGTTGGGTGATCGCGTCCAATGTGCGGTCACGCCTGATGTGGGGATCCATCTCTGCCAGAGCCGAACCGGCTTCGCAGATACTCAGCAGATAGAGCAGGTATGGCACGAGATCCTCGAAGCTGCGCTCGAGCGTCAGTACTTTGCCCATGACCCTTTCCCGGCACCCTCGCTCGTCGTCCTGAGCGGTGATCTGGAAATAGTTCTTCAACAGATCGATAAGGGGCAAATTGGCAAAAGCCTTGCCGTGCGATACCGAAAACGTCTCCAGCACCAGACAGCCGCCCCGGGCGCGCTCCTTGAATTCATGGAACAGCCGCGATTTTCCTACCCCGGCCTCGCCGGCCACGGCAACCACCTGACCACGGCCAGTTCTGGCCTCACCCAGCGCCCGGTTCAGGTGCTCCAGTTCGGCCTCGCGGCCTACGAACCTGGCGAGACCACGGTGCGCCGCCAGTTGCAGGCGTGTGCGCAGCGCGCCTGGAGCCAATACCTCGTACACCGGGAGCGGTTCGGGAATACCTTTGACCTGGGTTGCCCCCAAGGCCCTGAATTCGAAATAGCCTTCGGTCAGCTTGTGGGTCGCCTCGCTCACGAGAATTGACGAGGGTGTCGCGATCCCTTCCATCCGGGACGCGATGTGGATCGTGTGCCCGACCGGGTCGTAATCGGTGTGCAGGTCGTCGGTGCGGATCGAGCGCACCACGACCTCCCCGGTGTGGACGCCGACGCGGATTTGCAGCGGAATGCCTTCCTCCAGTCGAATGCGATCGCCGTGGCGGCGCATCGCCTGCTGCATGCGCAGCGCGGCGAAGAGCGCGCGCTGCGCATGGTCTTCGTGCGCGATGGGCGCGCCGAACAGCGCGAGGATGCCGTCGCCAAGCGACTTGGCCACGTAGCCCTCGTAATAGTGCACGGCTTCCATCATCAGGGCGATGACGGGCTCGATCAGTCGATGGGCCTCTTCCGGGTCCATGTTGTGGATCAACGCGGTGGACCCGGCCATGTCGGCGAACAGCGCCGTAACGGTCTTGCGTTCACCGGCGGTTTCCCCCCTCGCTTCCATGGCGGCCTGCTCGGCGAGGATGCGTTCGGCAAGATGGTGTGGCGTGTAATGGATGGGCGCTCTGGTTGGTTCTGGAACAGGCTGCGAACGCGGAGATGACGCTTCAGGCCCTTCGCTCAGTGGTGCGCCGCACTCATTGCAGAATCTGGCGGAAGGCCTCGCCTCGTGCCCACAGCGAGGACATGCGCGCGGCAAAATGGCTCCGCACGCTTCGCAGAATTTGGCGCCGGTGACGTTCTCGCATCCGCAGTTTGCGCAGTGCATGACAGTATTTCCCTTGCCAAGGGCCACCATGCAAACATTATGCGCCGTATCCGCTAGCGAAAAGAGCGGGCCGGAGGGCAAGCGTGAGCGGATCGAGGACGGCGCTCGCGTAGCGCCTCGGCGATACTCGGGTACGGTTGGCAGGGACCAGTGCCGATCGAAACGGTCTTCGAAACGCATCGACCGCGGCTTTACTTTACGAACAGCCGGCTGCACAACCCGACAGGCGCGAGCTACAGTTCTGCCGCCGCCTTCAAGGTGTTGAACGCCGCGGGGCGCTTCGACTGTTTGATCGTCGAAGACGATGTGTCGGCAGGTCTGGTTCAAGCTCCGATGATCACGCTCGCGTCGATGGACCAGCTAAAGCGCGTGATCTACGTCGGCAGCTTTTCGAAGACGATTGGAGCCGGCTTGCGCGTCGGCGTCGTTGCCGCTGACGAGAGCATGATCGAAGGGATGCTGTATCAAAAGCTGGTCTCGGGCATGTCCACGCCACCGGTCGAGCTAGTGCCCGACACGGTTGGCTATATTCGGACCCGTTTGCGTCACTCAGTCTGCATGGGCGCAAGTCCGCTGTCGCGCTCGTACGAGACATTCGCGCGCAGCGCTGCGGTCACTAGCATCAGCAAGCTCCGTACAACGGTTCGGGAATAGGATTCTTCTTCGACTTTGTAAAGCAGCGTCCAGGTCAAGGCCGCGCGAGTAGGTTTATTGCTTTTCCGGGTCTCTGACGCCCCGCGTTTTTCGGCCCGGATTGCCGCCCGCGCAGGCAAAAAAAATACCCGCGCGAGCGCGGGTGGCAGGTTAGGAGACCGAGGGCACCGGAACACCCTCATCAGTGACTTTAGCGTGCACCGAGTCGGAGCGCACCTATCCGTTCGGGCAGGATGTCCCGGTGTATCGCAGCCCGGGCAAAAGGCGCACGGCGTTGCCCTAAACCCTAACGCTATGCCAAGCTGACATCAAATGGGTCGCATGACGAAGTGCGTCCAGGTCGAGCCATATGATCGCCGCCGCGGTGATCGCCATCTGCGGCGGCGTACCGACGAAATACGTGAGTGTGTCTTACGACCTCTTCGCAGGCACGCCGATCTACAAACCCGAAGGATTCGCGACCGCACGACGGATGTTCGGATTCCAGACAACGGCGGCGTTCGAGATGCCACTCGTTGAGAGCCGATACCGAGAGGCCGGCACCGTTCAGTCGTAATGCTTCTTGTGCTTCTTATGCTTCTGCTTTCCGCCGTGGTAGTGGTCGTCGGAGTACGAGTTGTTGCGTGAGACATTGCCGCCCAGCGCGGCACCCGCGCCGCCGCCCACCGCGGCACCTACGAGGCTGCCGGTCGAGCCGCCCATAGCGTTGCCCGCGGCCGCGCCGGCGCCGCCGCCCAGTGCACCGCCCACCACCGCGCCGGTGCGTTCTTGCTTGCTCGACGTCACTGCGCCACCCGCGCCGCCGCCCACTGCGCCGCCGATCACGGCGCCCGTGCTGCCGCCAATCGCGTTGCCGACCGCCGCGCCCGCGACACCGCCCAGCGCGCCGCCCACCGCATTGTTCATATCCCCCGCCTCGGCGGGTAGCGACGCCACTGCCATCGCAGCGGCAATAGCCGTCGTTCCTGCAATCTTCTTCAGCATTGACTTGTCCTTTCTTAAGATGTAAGGACAAGTTTAACACTTAATATGAAAGCATAATGTTAGATAGTGTTAAAGGCCGCGATACTGTCGTCATCTTCGCTCAATTTGAATACTTCTCTCGCCAACTGACACTCTCGTCGCGCCGGATCATGCGACTTCTGAAACAGGATCAGAATAACCGGCGTAGCCACGGCAAGCGCATCATCGTGGAAAATCACGGCGATCAGCTTCACGGGCATCGTCAGGAGAGTGAATCGGTACACACTTCGGAAGACCGCTCTTCATTCTCCGCACTCAAGTGGTAGCCCCGGAGGCGAAGGCGGAATAGGGATGTGACAAGTAGGGCGGGACACGTGAAATCCTGTCTGAAGCCGGTTGAGCGGCGAGCGTGGGATCGTCGTCAATCATTGCAGCGCGGGTATGAATGGCAGATCCGCCGGTGAGCCTTCAAGCGCTGCAAGAAGCGCGTTGTTCCGCCTGAAAACGGTTCACACGATGTGCTGCCGGGCATCTGGAATGACGAGTGAAGCACGAGCAGTTGGTCCTGGTTGCCGTGGCGTGCCCGCTAACCTTGCGTTGCGTGTGAGGGCAGGCGAAGCATTCACGGAATCGAAGCTGGACACACGTGGTCGCAGCTTTTTCACCGGGCTGCCAGCGGCCTTCCCATAGCCATCACCCAGTCGACCCCCTTGCCTGCGAGGAAGATCGCGATCAGGGTGGCCAGCATACTTGCCCAGCCAAGAAATGCCCCGGAAATCAGGATCACGGACGTGTTCAAGAGAAATGAAAACTGGCCAATGCTAAAACGCGGGTACCTATGAGATAACACCACGCAGACGATATCCATTCCGCCAGTGGATCCCCGGCACATCAGAATGACGGCGATGGCGGCCCCGTTCAACAAGCCGCCGACCAAGGTTCCGAGCAGGAGCCCATGAATGCCCGGCACCGCGCTGAACAGGTTGAGAAAAACCAACATGGCCAACGTCCCTGCCAGGCTCAGCATCAGGAAACGCAACCCGACTACGCGGAATCCAACCAGAAACAGAGGGATATTGACCGCGAAATAGACAATGTCGAATGGAAGGGCAAATTGACGCGACGCGAACGCCAGCAGACCGCCGAGACCGGGAGGCAGAATCTGGTTCGGCTGCAGCAACACGTAGTAGTTCAGGGCGATAACGGCCGAGCCGAGTATCACGAAAGCTGTTTCGAATTCCGTTCGCCAATGAGCGCTCCATCTTTAGTTGTCCTGTTATAAAGAGGCCACGCGGACGGACGGCCCCCATCGCGGTGGGAATGCGGCCAGATAAAGTGGATGCGCGCCTTATTCTGATCACTGGTCCTGGCCGTCCACCAGGACGAAATAGCGCTGCTCAGCGTTGAGAATGAATTCGAGCATGACGGTTCTTGCACGCTTCGAATCGCGCGCGAGGAAGCTTTCCAGCAAGTCATGCAGTCCGGCCAATGCGATCTTCTGGGTGGACGCGTCGGTCAGCGTGAGCGATCTGACTTGTTGCGCGTGTTCCGCAAAACGTCTGATCGTGTCCTGCAGCCGACGGTTCTGTACGGCCGAGAGCCAAACATCGCGAAATTCCACGTTGGCGGTAATCAGCGCAGCGCGGTCCTGCTTTTCGCAAGCTCGCACGGCTTTCTGGTAGGCACGCTTCAACGCGGCGTGCTGTTCGTCCGTTAGCGCTGTCGTTGCGCCAGCAGCCGCGCTCGGTTCGAGCAGTCTGCGGACTTCAAAAATCTCATGAACGTCGTCGTTCGTGAGTCTGGGCATGACAAAGCCGCGCGTTGTGCCGACCAGGTATCCCTCGTTGACCAGTCGGACAAGCGCCTGGCGAACGGGCATGCGCGTGCAGCCGAATTCGTCGGCAATTTCATAGTCGAGAATGCGCTCGGTCGTCCCAATATCTCCGCGCTGCAGCCGGGCGCGGACCTCATGGTAGATCGCGAAGCACGGGGAACCGGCAGGCGTGTTCCTATACTTTGATAGATCAGCGATGACTTAATGCGCCGTGCAGGCGTCTCGACAATTCCCTCATCGCAACCAACCACAGCAACACCAAATCATCGTCCGTAAATTCGTCTGCCAGGAAAGCGACCGCACTGGATTCAAGGGCTGGCGCCCGTCATGGATGCCTCACTTCGACCCGATGGAGGGCATCGGTGTGGCGCACGAAGCACATGTTGAACGATGACGGGTCGGTGGAGGACGAGTTCAAGGCGTTCGGCGGCATCCTCTGGCTGCGCGGCGGCTCGGGCTGGTTCGCCCAGCAGGGCTCCTACTACACGGACGTGGCCGAGCCATGGGACCGGAGTTCCGTGAACAAGCGCATTACCTCGCCACCGAGGGCCGTGAACTGCGGGCCGCACCGCGCACCTGCCGCCTCTCCGACAACTGGGCAGAGCAGGCCATCGACCGCTGCATCCGAAAGGGCATGCGGGCCGTGCGTGAAGCCCCAGAAGCCCGCATACGAGTTCGACGGCAACATTCACGCCGCCGTGCTCAACCCGATGATTGAGCAACGCACGAAGGGTGTCGCCCCTTCATCCTGTAACGCAACTAACTGTCAGACGGCTACGCCTATGACGCCCGCCGCTCCCGCTCCGGCCGTAACCCGGGCCACCAGGACAGGGGCCGCACCCAGACTCCAACTCCGCGCAGGGGAGTCGCCGCTCGAAGCTGCGCGCCGGATGCAACGCGAGAGGCAAGCCCAACAGGTTTAACAACAGCGATAAATCACTTATGACTCACATGACTTCGGACCAGGCATTCGCCGCCATCGAGAAAATCGCCGCGACCAGCAGCAAGAACGAGAAGCAGGCGCTCGTGAAGCAGTTCCTCGCTTTCGACACGTTCAAGCGGCGTGCTCATGGCGGCGCTCGATCCACTGACGACCTACGGCATGCGCCAGGTGCCCGATCGCATCGACGGTGCTGCACCGGGCGCCAACACGTTCGAGAACGCGCCGATCTGGGAGACGCTCGAACACCTCGCCAAGCGCGAGCTCACCGGCAACGCCGCGCGCGACGAAGTGCAGCGCCTCATGACGTTCCTCACGCCGCAATCGGCTGAGTTGTTCAAGCGCATAAGTCGGGGCACGCAGACGCACGGCGAGATCGTGGTCCTGGTGGACGGTGTGATCGCCTCGCGTGAGATCGGCAATGGCATCATCAACCGCGTGTCCGCGGGCGGTGCGTTCGAGGAGAACGAGCAGCCGGTGTTCCAGGCGTGGGATCAAATCCCGCTGAGCGCAGTTGTGCCGAAGGGCAAATACGAGGTCGGTTATCGCTAGCGTTTCAAGGCACTGCTGATGCAGCTGGCTGCGGCCGGTGGTGTGGTCGGCGTCGCGCCCTCGGTGCGTATCATCCCGACGCGCATCGTCCATTCGCTCGCTGAAGCCTATGCCCACTGCAACGAACTGCAACTGCAAGGCAAAGAGGGGACCGTCCTCAAGAACGGCGCCGGCTTCTGGAAGGACACCGACAGCGGCAACCCGGATGTCGTAAAGCTCAAGCTCGAAGTGGACGTGGACCTGATCTCGAAGGGCATCGTCGCGGGCAAGGACAGCACGAAGAACGAAGGGCGCGCGGGCTCGATCACGATGGAAACGTCCGATGGTCTGCTGCGCGTCGATGTGACCGTGAAGAACGAAAAGCTGTGTGACGCTATCGACGCGAACCCCGAAGACTTCCTCGGTCGCGTCTGGGCGGTGCGCTTCAACTCGATCATGAAGCCCTCGCCGAGCAACGATCTGCACTCGCTGTTCCTGCCGCGCATGGTCGAAGCAGGGTATCGCATCGACAAGTCCGAAGCCGACAGCCTGGAGAGTGTGTTCGAGCAGTTCGACAACGCATCGCGCGGTGGCGTGCCGGCCGAGCTCGAGAAGGTGGCAGCATGAAGGCCGTTAGCATTGCCGAGATTCGTGCAGCGTCGCCGTTCCCGTGGACGACGCAGGTCAACTTCAACGGCATGGGTGGTGTGCGCATGCTCGGCGCAGTGGGCAAGGAAGTGCCGCTGCTCAATATCACCGCGCTAGCCGGCATCACCACGATGACGGTGGCCGCGAGTGAAGCGAAAGCGCAAGGGGCTGCCGCATGAGAGCCATTGAACGGATGCTTGTTGCGCTCGGGCTGGTGCAGCCCACCGTGAAAGCATTCGCCGACGCGATGCGGGACGATCCTCAGACGTTCACGCGACACCATGCGACAGACCGCAGCGTCGCGTGGCTCACGCATAAGTCGGGGTCGTTTCGATCATCTGCTACGCGCCCGAAGGAGGGCGGTTTGTGCCGCGGTTCAAAGTGGTTAACCGCTGCGGCAAGGAGGTGACGGAACTGGGCGTGTGGGATCGTTTGGTGTTCGCACTCGCGTGGCCAGATGGCCTGCATGTTGAGCCTTGCATGCGCAACGGGCGGGCGGTCGAACCCTGCTAGTCGCGCGCTGCGAGCGGCCCCTGCGAAGCGTTATAAATGTCACATAGCCTCACTCTACAAATCCGGCATGTGCCGGGTTTGTATTCACAATGTCACACACCAATATTCGATAACTGCGTTCGGGAGAGCGGTATGGCTAAAGACGAAAGACTTGACAGCTTCCTCGAAAAGCTCCTGTTGGGCTCAACGGGCGTCGCAATTGCAACTTTGCTGGCGATGACAAATGTGGCCACTGACCAGTTCGACGAGCACCTCAGGTCTGCAGTCGGATTGGCAGCCGCGGCAGCGGCGATAGGCGCGTCGACATGGGTTATTCTGCAACGGAAGGGGGATGAGGACGCGGGTTTCTTCTCAAAGTTCCGGGATGTCTACTTGAAGTTAGCGTCGTCTGCGGCTGGCTTGTTCATGGCCTTCGCGATTGCCGCCATATTGGGTCACTTCCATATTGAGGAATGGGTGGGGATTGCGGTTGGACTCGCTTTCTTCTTGCCAATAAGTGTGTCCACCTTCCTGGAGGAGATTCTTGACTTTCTAGACTGAAGGTCGCTCGACAGTGGGTAAACCGCGCCGCTATCATGTGCCCCATTATTGGAGAAGCACATGAACAAGAAGAATTTCACGCTGGGCGACCTACGCGTCCTGCTTGCGCCGCTTTCGAGCGCCCGTCGCGCCGCAGTCCTCTGGGCGCTCGACACCCATTCGACCATTGACGACGCAGTGCTGCTTGGCTGGAAAGAAGCCTTGCGCGCTGACTACACCCCGTTCGCAAAGGATCTCGTGCGCAACCAACTGCGCCACCTGCGTCTTGACTATGTGTTCTGGGAATATCTCGACAACGGTGCTGCTGCGCCATTGTTCGGTCTCGAAGATAGCGTCAGGGAAGTCGCGATGGGTCGAAGCTTCCGTGAACTTCAGGCGCTCTACGACGGGATGATCTGGGTCGATACGCGCGCTGAAGCGGAGAGCTTCAAGCACGAGCTCAAACTTGCTATGGAGGGCTGATGCAGATTGAGACTGGCTGGTTCATGGTCAACGTTGTCGTGCCGGCGCTCGCGCCAGGCATCGGTGCCGCGATCATGATCGGCATGGAGAAAATAACGGAAGGGGACCGTGATATCAGTTTGGCCGACCCATATATTGACGGGCAGCTAGGCTATGTTTCGGTGGGGTGGTGCGCAGCGGCGTTGCTTGAAATCGACCACTTGCAGCACTGCTTTCCGGCGGCCGAGTATGGCGGCATGCACACCGGCGTCTGGATTCTTCTCGTGCTGGGCGGTCTGATCGCCGCCGCGGGTTCCATCAAGACTGACAAGCCCGATCACACTATCAGCACCGGCAGGAAGCGCAACGGGCGTATCCTCGCGTTCGGGAGTTCTCTGGTCGTCAGTGTGGTAACCTTGGCACTGTTACTCGTGATTCATACCTCTCAAGGAGGGCCACAATGTCACTGATCGCTCGTTTTAGCCCATCGCAGAAAGCGTTGTTGGCGGTCGTTGTCGTGGGCACGATTGCGGCGGTTAGCTTTGCGGCACCGAACGTCGTCACGCTGCTCGCGACAGCCCGATAAGACTGTCCTCTGCGCGATCACGCACCAATTTAGAAAAGCCCGCTTCGAGCGGGCTTTTTTACGGCAAGGCGATCTTCCGCTTTTAGACGTAGAGGCCGTTCTCAATTTCGAGGTGGTAGGACGTCGCGGCGTCGCGCGCTTCGCCCTGACCTCAACGCTGACCATGCTGCGGGCGAACGCCTGCGCGAGTTTCGCTGCCTCGCGGCGGGTGAGACCTTCGCAGTCATACCCTTCGGTCGTGGCGTAGATCGACGCAAAGCCGCTCCAGACCATGACTTCCTGGCCGACCCAGCGGCCGCCGCAGTGGTGCTCAAACCAGAATTGTTCGCGGGTCAGGCGCTCCGCAAGCTCTTCGACGGAGACCTCCGTGATATCGGCCAGAATCTCGGACCAGCGCTGCTTGGCGGCGGCAAAGTATTCGCCAACAGGCTTTTCGTTCTCCATCAGCAATTCGATCGTTTGGTGCATTCTCTCAAGCTCATGGGGGGCAATTAGTTGAGAGCGCCGATCGGAATATCAAGGGATCGATCACAAAATAATCCAATTTAACATAAGGTTATTTATCGCATTAGCTAGTATGTTTACAGCCGTTGCGGCTCGGCGGCATTTCAGGGTCTTATGACCACAACATACATCTGATAAATGGTATCTTTTGGCGTTGCGCAATTGAGCGGACGCACGAATGCTTATACGACTGTCAGATGCCTCTGTGCCGCCTGGGCTGCGAGGCCCGGTTCTGGTGGATCAATACGGTTTGCCCCGGTACTGGGCTGCAGTCTGGTCGGCCATGTCGTCGGCTCAGTTGGCCGATTCGACGCACGTCAAGGCGCTACGCTACATCGAAAACCTGTATCAACACGCCGACCAGCTTCGCGGCGAGGCGTCGCTGGACGTCGCGCTGGGAACGCTGAACGACGAGGTGCTGGCCGAGATTCTTGAGTCATGGTTCGTATCGATCCGCAATCAGCCTGACGGCACCGCCATAGATGAAAAGCGTTGGCAGACCGGCTTGGCGTTCGTCACAGCAATTGTGACGTGGGTGTCCAGGAGTCAGGCTGCTGACGACAGAATTCGGCGCATTGAAAAACAGCTGACCCGGCTTTCGACGCTTTACAGCCAGCTTCACGTTCGCAGAGTCAGGTCGATCGAGGCCGTCCGTTCATTGCCGGCGAGCACGGTCAAGGCGCTGTACGAAATTCTGGATCCCGAATCATCCGGGAGTCCGTTCGCGCGTGAGCAGACCCGCTGGCGTGCCTTCATCGCGTTTGTATTGATGCTGCATCAGGGACTGCGTCGCGGCGAAATCCTGCTGTTACCTGTCGACGCGATAAAGAGTGCCTACGACGACAGGCAAGGCCGAACGCGATACTGGCTCAACGTTCAGGAAAACGAGTACGAGGACCTGAACGATGACCCGCGTTACTCGAAACCTGGCATCAAGACCGCGCATTCGATCCGTCAGGTTCCGGTCAGTGAATTGACCGCGAGCTTGGTGCAATCGTACGCGGAAAACTATCGTGGCCGACCGCAGCATTCGTTTCTGCTCAACTCCCAGGCTGGCTTGCCGCTGTCGACGGAGGCATTGACAAAGATGTTTGCGCAGGTCTCACGTTGCTTGCCTGCGCCTGTCCTGAAGGAACTGAAAGAACGCACGGGCAAGGAATCTGTCACTCCGCACGATCTTCGCCACACGTCTGCTGCCGTGCGGCTCCATCAGCTGCTCGAACAAGGCGATGCGATGGACGAAGCGATCCAGAAACTGCGCACCTTCTTCGGCTGGTCCAAGACATCCTCGATGCCATCGCGGTATGCGCGGGCAGTATTCGAAGATCGCCTGGCTGGCGTGTGGAACGACGCGTTCGACGACCGCATAGCCTTGTTGCGCGCGCTTCCCAAGGGGCACTAGATGAGCAGGTTTCCGGCAACAAAAAGCTCGTTCCAGGGGCAAGAGGCGGATGACGTCATCGAGATACTTTGCGCGGAACTGCCGGACCTGCCACCAGTCATCCGTTACTACGACGACTTCAACGACCGGCCCCGTTCCATCCGGGCTCCGCTCGAGCAGCCAGTGTTCGAATTGCTGATTAACGGCAATCGCGTCAACGTTGACTTCTCGCGGCTGGATGCGCAACGTGCATTCGTCTTCAAGCACGTCTTTATTGCCATTCTCGGGCAGGACCTGAGCGTTGCAACGGCCGCGCTTTACGTCTCCTATGCCCATCACCTGAACGCAGCTGACGTGGTAGCCCTCTTGCGTGCGGGCCCCGCTGGTATCGGTCCTGTCTGGGCCGCCTTGCGAGCCCGGTGCATGCCTGTGCACGTGTATCTGTGCGCGAAGTGCTTGCTCCATCTGCTATGTACGTATCGCCTGTTTGGATGGTCAGTCGAATACCGCGCCTACCTTCACACGGCTCTACCCTTGCCTACCCGTGACGCGCACGCTGGCGTCCGCTCGGGAGACGTATTTCTCGGCGCCGACGAAGAAGCTGCAATCGTGCGATATCTGGACGAAATGGCCGCCACTCTCGCCGTATCATCGGTGCCATCGGTATCATTCGACGACATTTGCGACGCGGGCATGTTGCTGTGCGCGTACCAGTTCGGTATGCGTCCGATCCAGATAGCGATGCTCGCCAGGAGAAATGTGCGGATCTGGGAGGATACCCCGGAGGGACTGCCCACGGTTCACCTGACCTTCCACATGGCCAAGCAGCGCAACGGCTCGAAGAAAAAACCGCTGACGCGCCGGGTCAAGCGCGAATGGGCTCCGATCTTCGTTGCCATCGACGCGCGATGGACTGCCAGGGACGATGCGAATTCCGGGCGTCTCTTCCCTGTCCGGTCGAACTACGAAACGGGATCGCGAATCGCCTCTCTCGTGAGGAAATTGATCGGTTCGGAAGAGCTTGGCACGGCCACGGACCTGCGACATACGGCAGCCCAGAGGCTGGTTGACGCGGGCGCGAGCCACGAAGAACTTGCCGAGTTCCTGGGGCATTCATACGTGCAGACCGGATTGGTCTACTTCAGGACTTCAGCCTCCCACGCGGAGCGTGTCAACCGGGCGCTGGGTGCATCGGATGTCTATCGACGCGTCGCAAAGTTCGCGCACGACCGGTTCATCTCCCCGGAAGAGCTCACCTTGCTCAAGGGTGAGCAGCAAATCGCCGGTGTGCCTCACGGCATCCCGATCGCAGGTATCGGCGGCTGCACGTCGGGACAGCCAGCGTGCCCCTACAACCCGGTGACGTCATGCTACGGCTGCAGGAAGTTCATGCCCTTGCATGACAGGGCAATGCATGAGAGCGTGCTGGCCTCGATGCGCGAGGTGGTCATGTTCTTCGAGCAAAGCTCGCGTGGCGACGCCCAATCTCCGACCTATCTCCAGTTGCAGCGCACGATCGCCGAAATCCAGATGGTCATTGGCGAGCTTGAGGACGAGAGCCGATGAATCGTCACTACCTTGCGTATATCGAGCTGGGCAAGACGCTCGCGTCCGAAAGAGGGCTGCGCTGGGAAATGCCCCTGGACGAAACGGGAGCTGCCCGGGACGGGCGGGGATGGAATCTTACCGCTGCCGCCGGCGATGTGCCGCCAAAAACTCACTATCTGCGAGATCTTGGCGCGGAGACAAAGGCACTGGCACTCGTGAATGCGGAGCGTGCAGCGCGAGGGTTGGTGCCGGTAGAAAAGAAGCCGCTGTCGGACGCATGGCAGGATCTGGTCAAGGCGGCGGTCGCAGAGCAGCTACTGTTCAGGCGTAACACGACCGAACATGTAGCTGCATGCGTCGCGCGTCCCCTGCGACTTATTGCAACATGCGCGGACAAGGAGCCTTGGTCGCTAACCGTTGACGACCTCCACGTTGCTGTTCGCATTGGCAAGGCTGTCCAGCTCTCGGGGAAGCTGGGGGACTTGGTTGTTGGTATCGTCAGGGTCGTGCTCGACGCGCAACACATCTGCGACGCGGGGCCGTTGTATCCTGCGCTCGCTGTTCCGCGGATGAAAAGCAAAAGTGCGATCAAGGCAAAACATCTTTGGTCGCAGGAAAGACTCCGCGACGATCTGGAGGCTCGCAAACGCAACGAACGTCTGCCTGAGCGACGCGCGTTCTGGGAACTGACACGTATCGTGATGACAGAGAAGCCGCAGACGTTCATCGACGCCGTGCGCTTCGCAGCCATGCGAGTCCTGATCGTGACCGGGATGCGCGCAGGCGAAGTCGCGCTGCTGCCGCTCGACTGGAAGCGGGAGCGAACGTACCTGGATTCGAAGGGGCGGCCAGCCGGACGGTCTGGCGGAATCTCGACGTCCTTGATGATCCGCCACTTCGCAGAGAAGCAGCAGGACGGCGAGGCCGACAGCCGCGTCCTGTGCGAGGGCACCCAGCCGGTACCGGAGATGTTCCGTACGCTGCTGACTCAGACCCTCGACCACGTAGCGACGATTACGGAGCCCCTGCGCACCACGTTGAAGTTGCAATGTGAAACGGGACGGCTGCTGCCTTGGTACCCGCCCGACACCGTCGTACCTGTGACCGAAATCTACCCTCGCCTCACGGGCAACCCGTTCTGGTTGAAAATTGAGAGAGGAGCATTCATCGAACGCTATCGGGCTGGGTTCGATCCCGCCGTCCTTGATGACTTGCATGAGTATCAGCACGACCGTTGGCGCGGCGGCAATCGCACCCTCGACATGGCTGTCTACATGTTCGGAAATCGCCTGAAGACAGCGATGTGCAATGGCGAGACGTACCTTCGTTTCCGGCATGGCGACGGTTCACCGATTGATCTCGCCGAACGGATGGACTGGCATACAACGTATCTCCACGTCCGCGAACTCGAAGAGCATATCAGGCGTACGATACCAACGAAGGTATCCGACCTCGCTCCTTTACCTCTGGCATCTGGTGTGGTTCAACCGTGGGAATTCCTGTTTGTACAGCCCAAGCGCGCGCTCACGGAAGAACGCAATGATGGTCTGTGCGATGTGACTCGCTACATGGCAGTCAATCGGCCAGACCCCTGGTTCATCGGGCTTGCACTTGGGGACGACAGGAAACTCCCATCGCTCTTCGAGAAGTACGGTCAGAACGATGATGACCGGACATTGAAGCTGGAATCACATATGCTGCGCCATCTGCAGAATACCGAGTTGTTCCGTTTGGGCGTTGCCGACACGATCATCTCGAAGCGGTTCAATCGACGCAGCGTCGCACAGAGTTACGAGTACGACCATCGTAGTCTTGCCGAGGATCTTGATCATATTGAAATTCCACAGGATATCGAATTAATGCTGGGTGAGAAAGCCACCACGGTGGCGAAGCTCATCAAGGTTCGCAAGGCTTCTGGGCCGGTCGTTGATGCGTTCCGGCGCATCCAGGTCGCTGAAGGCGACATGGCCGCGTACGAATACCTGCGTGCTGAAGCTGACGGATTCCATGCCACACCCTATGGGCACTGCCTGAACTCGTTCACAGTCGACCCTTGCCCCAGACATCTCGAGTGCTTCGCCGACTGTCGTCATCTCTCGGCAACCGACCTCCCGGAGCACCGGCAGAACCTCGTCCGTCTCGAAGGCAAGCTTAAGCTGGCGCTGGAAACGATCAAGGGCCGCCCCTCAACGAGCTTCGGCTGGAAGAACCAGCTTGAGCACGCCGAAAAGCGGCTGGCCGGTGTTCAGAAGCTGCTCGCGACGCCACCTGGCAAACACCCCTTCCCGGAAGGCATCGACCTCTCCATACCGCCACAACGAGGAGTACTTGATGACTGAACCCGGCGAATCGATATTGCACGGCGACGAGCAGATGCGCGAGATTCTTGAGACGCTGCTGGCTGAAGACGAAGACATTACGGCGCGCGCTGTTGCCCGGTTGCATCCGACCATCAATGCGGCATCGTCTATTACCCGCAGCGAGTCTCGCAGTCGCCTGCTTGCCGAGTATCAGCAGCGGCAGTCAGCGTACAGGCGCTGGCGCGGCCGGATCGCGAAACGTTCCGGCGCCGACACGGCTGCGTCGCTGGCCGACAAGGACATGCGCATCGCAGAGCTCGAAGCTACCGTGCAGTTGCTTACCGCCTCTCACCTCGCCATGCTGCGTGCTGTCGGCGAACTCGGTGGCTTCAGCAAGTGGGCGAAATTCTATGAGCACCATCGGGAGGCGCGCGACAAGCTCGCCGCCCTCGGCGCGATACCTGCTGCGCCGGTATCGGCGATGCCGCCGGCCGAATCAGAACGCCGCGCAGACACAAAGCGACGATGACCATCCCAGCGGTGTGATAGTGTTTGCTCGACACCCCAGCTACGAAATGGCTGAGGTTCCGCGGCGGAAGCCGCTTCTCTCCCGAAAGGAGCGTTTGATGTCCTATTGCCCGTTCTTCCAGACGCTACACGATGAAACCCGCCCAGTCGGCAACCTGGGTCGCGGAACCCACTACTCGGTGCTTCGGGTGCCGGTATGGCACGACGAGTTCCTGAACAGAATCGACCGGTGCGCCTTCCTCGACTTCGCGGTCATCTGGGATGAAGATCACGACGACCGCGTGATCGACGCCGTCATGATGCTTTACGTCGGCGGGCTACTCTCCCCCGTGCGGTATATCGGTGAGCGGAAAGGCACGCTAACGATTCTCCTGGCGTCCGATCTGGTAAGCGATTGGGATCCGGAAAAGCTGCAGCAGTATCGCGACGACATCAGCGACATGTGCCAATGCCTGGAAGACCCGTGGACCGCACACGTGGCCGGCGTTGGTGAAGATGGGCATGCGATCATCCACGCTCCGCCCGAGAAAGTTGCCCTGTACCTGAAAAACATCGACATGCTGTGGCAACTCGGCGTCGGCCCCAGATCGCAAACCAGCTAGATCGTGCGCAACACGACGGCCGTCATTGATCGCTCTTGGTGAGTATCGTGTTGCGTCGTCTGGTAATACTCGGCGCAACAACAGTCCCGGTTGGCGATGCGCAACGGGGAACTTGTTAAAACGGCCATATCCTGTGGATAACTCGGCCGCCTTCCCCGTTGAAATATAACAAAACCTGAAAATCCAAACCGACGCAACACCGTGCCATAGGTGCCAAGATTCGACTTTTTAATTGGGGTCTGGTGTTAGAATTTGAATCCTCACACCACGACGAACAGGGTTGCGGGTCGCATGGTGCCAACCGGATAATCAAGCCTTGACGGCACCGATCGGCGGCGCGACGCTTGCAATGCATGACAGACGACCTTAAAAACCTCGCCATGCGTGAGGACTACCGCCGCTGGCTGTCCGAGCTCTGGGACGTCGCCTCAGCGAATCCGACACTAGTCGCACCGGGCGCGACCGCCCCGACGCCCACGAGTACCTACCTGCCAGAACCCGCGGTCAAGGTGACCGTGACGCGCAGTGGCACGAGCAATACCGTGGTCAAGCTGCTCCTCGCCGAATTCCTGGGAGTGCCAACGGCGAACGCCAGTGCAACGTCCGTCGCCGTCATCTCGCCGCCCACGGGGGTGCCCGCAGGAGCGCTGTTTCCAATGGTGATGGATCAGTGCGTGTACAACCAGTACTGGAATCCGGCCACGAATTCGCCAGTCACTTCGGGGGGGTGCCGGTAGAATTCCAGATCGGCAACGCCAACCAGACGTTTGGGAGTTCGTGTCAGGCGGGACAGTGGATTGGGTTTAGCTCGGGGCCAAGCAATTTGAACGCTTCGGCCATGCGCACACTGATTACGAGCGGGAATCCGAATCCAGTAGCGATTGGTGACAACGTCTACATCGCGACCGGTTCAATGGCCGGTGACTTTAGTATCGTCCCTGTAAATACCACGGTCCTCATACCGGTTACCACCGCCGGATTAGTCTCGGGTGCCAAAAACAATACCGCAGCGCCCGTCATCGCACTGGCCGCGTTTTATATCGACGACGTGCAGGGGGGGCGGGCAAGTATATTGAGGGTCACTTCGTGGCCAACTACTCGATACCGACAGCCGGATTTGGGGTAATCGTCCTTTTCTGGCGAAATTCGTCCGCTGAAAAGTTGGATGCGGGATCTCGGGATACCAGGCGGCGCACCCCGAGATACACCCTCATGAGCGGCGCGTGCCAATCAAGCGCACATCACTGCTGCTTCATTCAATCGGTTCGTATGGCAAACCAACGTAGTTTTCCGCGATCGTCTTGAGGCCGGCATCGGAAGTCGTGTAGTAATCGTAGTCGGTGCGCTGCATGCGCTTGTCGAAGGCATCGCGGTCCGAAAACTCGTGCAGGAGGTTCGTCATGAACCACGAGAAACGTTCTGCCTTCCACACGCGGCGCAGCGCGATCTGCGAATACTTTTCCAGCAGATCGGTACGGCCGTCGCGGTAGACGCGATTCAAAATCCGATACAGCGTGCTCACGTCGCTTGCGGCGAGATTCAAGCCCTTCGCGCCGGTCGGCGGCACGATATGCGCCGCGTCACCAACGAGAAACAGCTTGCCGTACTGCATCGGCTCAACCACATAGCTGCGCAGCGGCGCGATGCTCTTCTCGAGCGAGGGACCTGTGACGATCTTCTCCGCCACGTCTTGTGGCAAGCGCGTTTTCAGCTCATCCCAGAAGCGTTCGTCGGACCAGTCCTCGACTTTCTCGGTCAACGGCACTTGCAGGTAGTAACGGCTGCGAGTCGTCGAACGCTGGCTGCACAGCACAAAGCCGCGCTCGTGATGTGCGTAAATCAGTTCGTGATTGACAGGCGGAGTATCGGACAGCATGCCGAGCCAGCCAAACGGATAGACGCGCTCGTAATGCGTGAGCACTTCCGCAGGGATCGTCTTGCGCGAAACGCCATGAAAGCCATCGCAGCCCGCGATGTAATCGCAATCCAGACGGTATGTCTCGCCGTTCTTTTCGAATGTGACGTAAGGCGCTTCGCCTTTCACGTCGTGCAACTGAACATTGGCCGCTTCGTAGATCGTGGTCGCGCCGCTTGCCTCGCGCGCCGCCATCAAATCGCGCGTCACTTCGGTCTGGCCGTACACCAGCACCGACGAGCCCCCCGTGAGCTGCTTCAGGTCGATCCGGTCACGTCGCCCACCGAACACGAGCTCGATGCCGTCGTGGACCAACCCTTCCGCATCCATACGCTCGCTCACGCCCGCTTCGCGCATCAGGTCGACCATGCCCTGCTCGAGCACGCCCGCACGGATTCGGCCAAGCACGTATTCGCCGCTTTGACGTTCGAGGATGACGTTGTCGATGCCCGCCTTGTGCAACAACTGTCCCAAAAGCAGGCCGGACGGCCCGGCGCCGATGATCGCTACTCTGGTCTTCATGACCGATGTCTCCTGTATTCCTCTACGCCGTGACTTCTACTTTGCTCTTTGAGCCCCAATAACTGGCGCCACGGTTGAATTGCATTTTTCTAGAAATATGCAGCGCTGATAAGGCAATTTCTTCGATTAAAATTGGACTTTTAGAAAGTCCCATACGAGCCGATGACCAGGTGATGAATTCATGAAACATCCGGCGCAGCACGACATCCCCGTTTTCAAGTTATACGGCGAAGGGCCGGACTGGAGCACGCTCGATTTGCTGCACTGCGAGTCGATACCCGAACGAAGCAGCCTTCACGACTGGGAAATCCGGCAGCACCGGCACGCGGACCTCGCGCAAATTCTGTACGTTCAGAAAGGCGTGGCGGAACTCGAAATTGAGGGCGAGAAGACAAGGATAAACACGCCATCGGTCCAGGTCGTCCCGCCAATGTGCGTGCACGGCTTCCAGTTCTCTCCGGAAGTCGACGGATACGTGGTGACTGTCGCCGCGCCGTTGATGAACTGGCTTCAGCAGCAAATCGACGCGCCGCGCCGCGTGCTCGAGCACCCGGGCTGTTATTCGGTCGGCGACGACCTGCCTTACCTGAACACGCTGTGCGGCCGGTTGAATCAGGAATACGGCCTTCCCGCGCCTTCAAGGGACCTGATGCTCCGGTCGCTCGTGAGCGCGCTCGTCGTATGGGTCAGTCGTCAGGATCAGCAAGGCGAGGAAAGGGGCGAACTTCAGGATCGTGGCCAAGCCTACCTTAGGGCGTTCTCCGGTCTGATCGAAAAACACTACCGCGAACATTATCCAATCAGCCGCTACGCCGAACGCTTAGGCGTGACACCGGTGTATTTGAATATGGTTTGTCAACGAATAGCCGGAAAAAGCGCCCTCGCCCTCGTCCATCAGCGATTGCTGCTAGAGGCCAAGCGCAGTCTCACCTACACCGCACTCAATATCAATCAGGTATCCGATTTCCTGGGCTTCACGGAGCCTGCGTATTTCACGCGATTCTTCAAGCGATTCACCGGCGTGACGCCAAACGCTTTTCGCAAGCGAAAATGATCGCATTGTTTCCGACATCGGGCTGCCGCCCTGCAGAGTCGTCAACACGAGCGTGCATCCCGGCGCAAGGCTGCGCGCCCATGCGATACCCCTTGAGCGCGCGACCTGTCCACCAGATGCAAGAGCGGCTTGTGAGTGCAACGATGCGTCAGAACCTGTGGCGAATAGCGGCGCGCACGAGCGCCTGGCGGGTGTTCGACGAGTCGCCGGCATTGCCGATGTTCGCCACTGCAGGCGCACCAGTGGACGACGTACCCGCCGCGATCTGGTACGCGCCCTCGGCGTAGAGGTCGGTTCGCTTCGAAAGAAAGTAGTCGGCCATCACGCTGAACTGGTTGAAATGCTGATTGCCGACGTTTGCGCCTTCCGACGTGCGGACATTGTTGCCTTTCGCGTAATCATAGGCCGCGCCGAGACTGAATACCGGCGTGACCGACCACTTGACACCCGCATCAACGTTATTGAACCGCGCACTTGCACCGCCCAGTGCCACGATATCGCCGTACTCGATGTTCGACCACGACGCGCCGATCTGCACCGGCCCAATCGTGTACAGCCCGCCCGCTACCGCGACCTGATACGAATTCGCGCTTGCATAAGCCTTGTTCAGGATGCCGGTCAACTGCGTTCCGCTGCCGTTGCTCGTGAAGAACCCCTGGCCCGCGGTGGCCGCGGTCGGATTCTTGAAGTAGAGGTAAGCGGCCGCCAGGGTCACCACGCCGTTGGAGTACGCCGCGCCGGCCGAATAGCCGCCGTTGCCGCTGATATTGCCGGGCTGGCCGCCCACGCTCCAGGTGGCGCCAAACGTGAGTCCATTGATGTTGGGGCTCGCGTAACGAATCGCGTTGTTGGTGCGCAGCGAGTTCGCGGTGTTGTCGAAGTCGCCCGGATGCTGGAAGACTTCGCTCGCGAGATAGCCCTGAATCGTGACCGCTTGCGCATAGTTGACAACCGAATCGTACTGCCGCCCCAGCGTGAGGTCACCAAAGCGCTGGTTGCTCAAGCCGACGGCTGCCTGGCGTCCGAACTGGAGTCCCCCTTGCCCTGCGGCGCCCGAATTCAGGTTCACGCCGGATTCGAGCGTGAAGATCGCACGCGTGCCACCACCCAGGTCCTCGGCACCCTTCATGCCCCAACGGCTGCCGTACATGCCGTTGAGCGAGTCGAGGTACCACTTTTGCCCGCCTTTCGACGGCCCCGTGGCGACGTTGCTGTTGAACATGATGCCTTCATCCAGCACACCGTACAGCGTCAGACTGCTTTGCGCCCAGGCCGATGCGCCGTACAGGCAAAGCGGGGCCAATGCAAGAAGCTTCCTTTTCATTTGCGGTTCTCCAAACCTGAATTATTTATTAGCATGTCTAACTATATGAACAAGAATTCACGACAAGAACGGCTCGAGACCCTACCTAGTGCATCGGCACGCTTTGCTGTGCACGCGTTTGTGAAGCGGCTGCGCCACGCCCGATCATCACGAACAGCGCGCACGCGGACACCAGCGCCGGCACGGCAAGCAGGCTGAACACGGAGCCGATCTGCCAGCCGAAGCCCATCAGAGCCGCGCCGACCAGTGCCCCTGCTACTCCCCCTATGCGCCCCACGCCGAGCATCCAGGCAACGCCCGTCGCTCGTCCGTGCGTCGGATAAAACGCGGCGGCCAGTGCGGACATCGAGGTGACTGCGCTCGTCACCAACGTCCCTGTCAGGAAGATGAGCGTGCCGAGCCACAACTGGTGGCCGACACCGCGTCCCACCAGCAGGACCATGACTGCGGCGAGCACATACGTTGCTGCGATCACGCGATTGGCATTGCGGCGGTCCATGAACCAGCCGACGCACAGGTTGCCCAGCACGCCGCCAAGCGGGAAAAGCGACGTCATCAGGGCTGCACGCGCGCCGGAGAAGCCCGTGTCGCGAAACAGCGTGGGCAGCCAGTTGGTAAGCAGGTAATAGATCAGCAGGCCCATGAAGTACGCGAGCCACAACATCAATGTCCCGAAGCGGTACTGGCGCGACAGGACAACGCGAATCGCCGATTCACGCTTCCCGCTCACGCCGCCCTCAGGCGCGACGAAGCGGCAGCCACCGAACGTCATGCCAGGTGCAATACGGCCGAGGATGCGTGCGATTTTCGCGTCGGCACGTTGGCGTACCGCCATGAACTGAACGGACTCCGGCAACAGCAGGATCAGCAGAACCGTAAGCACGACCGGCCCGATACCACCCGCGACCAGCACGCTTTGCCAGCCAAAATGCGGAATCAGCCATGCAGACGCGAATCCGCCGAGCGCAAGGCCAGTGGAAAAGCCACAGAACATCGTATTGACGACAACCGCGCGCACGCGCGTCGGCGCATATTCGGACATCAGCGTGACGGCGTTCGGCATGGCAGCGCCGAGGCCGAGACCCGTGCAGAAGCGCAGCACGGTCAGCGACTCGACGGTGCCGGCGAATGCCGCCGCAAGACTCCAAAGTCCGAAGAAGGCCACGGAAAGCACCAGCACGGTCTTGCGTCCGAGCCGGTCTGCGAGCGGGCCGGCCAGCACTGCGCCGATGCCGAGCCCGACCAGCGCCGCGCTCATCACCGGACCGAGCGCGACGCGCGCAATGCCCCACTGCTGCACGAGCGACGGCGCGATGAAGCCGATGGCTGCCGTGTCGTAGCCGTCAGCGGCGACCACGAGAAAGCACAGCACGAGAATGACCCACTGAAATGGCGAGAACCGTTGGCCGTCTATGAAGGCCTGGGTATCGACGACGCGTTCGAAGGTCTTCATTGCTGCCCTCCAGCCACGTGATAGACGAGCGGGGGCAACGCGCCGGCGAGGCCGACGCGATCGAGCGTTTCCATTGCGATGTCTCCAGAGATTAATGTCGTTCTATTGCGGCGCCATACCCGCGGGCGCGGGACGGCCGGTATCTGCCACGGCGCGCCGCAGCGCCATTGCGTGAGAGGTTCGTTTCAGCGCCCGCGCAGCGTGTGTGCGACGCGCGCGACGCCGATGCCGCCCGCCGCCCCGCTCACCTGGCCCGCCAGATTCAGCCAGCTTGCGCTGCGCACTCTTACTTCGTTAGTCATCCGAAATTCTCACGAGAAAGGCATACGCCAAAGCGTGTCCTGCGTCTCCAACGAAAAATCTTCATCGATTCCGTCTGCCTGAAGTATAGGCAGACGGCGCCGGCCGATCATGGACAAAACTGTGGATAAACAGGACAATCTGCACATGTGAGGGAAGGCGACATGAGGAAAATCCCTAGTTACGAGCTGTATGGAGAAGCATCGGCCGCGCGCCCACCGTGGCACGATGCATTCAATTTCGAGTGGATTCCGGAGCGCAGCCGGCCGAACGACTGGAACATTCCGGCGCACCGTCACGACGCGCTGCTGCAGTTTCTCTACATCCGCAGCGGCCAGGGTCACGTCGTCATCGAGAGCGAAAAAACACCGTTTAATCCGCCCTGCCTCGTGATCCTTCCTGCGCAGGTCGTGCACGGTTTCGCGTTTTCGCCGGAGATCGACGGCCTTGTCGTCACGGCGGCGCAGCGCGCGCTGGAGTCCATCGCGAAGTCCGTTTCTTCAACGCTCGTCGCGGTTCTCCAGCACCCTGCCGTGATTCCGGTGTGCGGGCCAGCAGCCAGCGACGAAACGCTGATGCCGCTCTTTCATATGCTTGAGAACGAGTTTCGCCGTGGCGCGGCCGGTTATACGGCAGCGGGCATGTCACTGTTAATGGCACTTTTCGTACAGGCGGCGCGGCTTGTCGACCATGCCAACGTGCCGGTGGCCGCGCTCGCCGCGCGGCGCAGCCAGCAAATCAGACGCTTCCGCGAGCTGATCGCCCAGCATTTCCGTGAGCATCGCCCCGTCGAGTTCTATGCAGCCGCGCTTGATGTCACCCCGCCGCAACTCGGGCGCATCTGCCGCGAAGAACTCGGTTCGTCACCCACCGCGCTGATCAACGACCATCTGATTCGCGAAGCGCAGCGCGATCTGGTCTACTCAGGCATGACCGTCAAGCAGATAGCGCACAGCCTGGGATTCGAGGACAGCGCCTATTTCAGCCGCTACTTTCGCAAGCAGACAGGCGCGACGCCGCGCGAATTCCAGAGCTCTGCTCATCGCGATCTGGCATTGGGTCCGTCGTAGCGCGATACGCGAAAAGAACCGGCTTACTCTGCGACGCTACCCAGCGCGGCGGCACGAATGAGGCGTGTCTCCTGCGCCGTGATCAGATGGCCCGATGCCTTGAGATAGGCCGGGAAATCCGGATGCGTATCGCGTGCGAGGCACCGCCGCTCGTAGTCCGCCAGATCGTCATACCCCCACAGGTGGGTGAACTGGTTCTGCTGCCCCACCAGACTCGTCCAAAAGCCGAGTGGGTGCCCAAGCGTCTCGAGCAGGATCGGCATGGCGAGCCGGTCAAACACCTCGATGAACTCGGGCATCTTGCGCAGCGCGATGGTGTAGACCCGGAAATCCACGAGAGGCTTTGCCAGATACATGGAGCGGCGGCTCATGCGTGCACCTTCTCTTTGATGGTCGTAGCTTTGTTGGCGATGGCATTACCCGTGACATAGCCGAACGTCATATTGGGCCCATGGGTGATACCGGCGCCCGGATAGTTGCCGCCCATCACGCTGCGCCGGTCATTGCCGACCGCGTAAAGGCCCTCGATCTCACTGCCGTCCGCGCGCAGCACCTCGCCGCTGACGCCGGTCTTAAGGCCGTCGAACGTGCCCAGATCGCCCATCACCACCTTCACCGCATAGAAGGGCCCAGTCGAAATCGGCGCAACACAAGGATTGGGCTTGTTGTCCGGATCGGCGAGATAGCGGTTGAACGAAGTGCGGCCACGATGGAACGCCGGGTCTTCTCCGCGCACGGCATCGACGTTGTAGGCGCGGATGGTTTTCTCGAGCGCGTCGGGAGCAATCCCGCAATTGCGCGCCAGCTCGCCGATCGTCTCGCCCTTGACGAGGTAGCCTTTGCGCAGCAACGGGCCAACCGGCATCGGCGCGGGCTTGGCATAGCCCAGGCCATACTTGCCCAGCGCCACCTTATCGCAGATGAGCCACATCGCCGTCTCCCGCTCACCCTCGCAGGCACGGATCAGCGCCGAGCCAACATCATGGTAGGAGTTCGATTCATTGGTGAAGCGCTGGCCGCTGCGCAGCACGCCGATCACGCCGGGCTTGTAGCGGTCCAGCAGATGTGGGAACACGCCCGTGCGGCCCTTGCCGAAAGGCACCCTGGAGACAGGCATCCAGGCCGATGCATCGGGGAAGCCAAGCTGCACGGCGCCACCCACCTTCTCCGCCATGGTCAGCCCATCGCCCGTATTGCCGACGGGCGTGGGCGAGAGATGCTCGCCGCCACGCTTCACATGCGGATAGACCTGAGCAATGCGCTTGAGATCATGAGGGAAGCCGCCGCAAGCCAGCACGACGCCGCGGCGGGCGGTGACGCGAAGTTCACCCTCCGCTGCGCTTGCGAGCACACCGACCACGTTGCCCTTCTCGCTTAGCAGTTCCTTCACTGGCGTCGAAGTGTGGATCGGAATGTCGATCGCCAGCGCCGACTTCGCGAGCCTCGCAGCGAGCGCGTTGCCGCTCGTCACGTTGATCCCGCGGCGATAAAGCGCAAGCTCCTTGATGTGCGTGGCCAGACGCCGAGCCACATAGCAGAACGAAACAATCGACTTGGTCGCGCGGAAGAAGTGCTTGAGGTCAGCGTTCGAGGAGTTGAACATCATCCCCATGAAGGTGATCGTCTCGAGCGGCGGCTTGAGGCGTTGCATGTCCTTGCCCAGCCCGCGAATATCATAGGGCGCGGCGAGGATCGAGCGGCCGATGTCGACGCCGCCGGGCGCATCCGGGTGATAGTCCGGATAGAGCGTGGGCACGAACTTCATCTCAGTCTCACGCTCGAAGAATTCGACCATCTTCGGCCCATTCTCGATGAAGCACTGGACCGCGGCGGCATCGTAGTTGCTGCCCGTTTCGTTCATCATGTATTCGCGCACACGCTCGAGGGAGTCCGCCGGGTTCTGCTGTCTGCCATATTTGCTCAGCGGAATCCACAAGACCCCGCCCGACAGCGCGGTGGTACCACCGAACACGGGCTCCTTTTCGAGCACGATGACGTCGAGGCCGCGCTTCTTTGCCGTGATCGCGGTGGCGAGGCCCGCAGCACCCGATCCGACCACGACCAGATCGCAAGTGATCTCCTTGGCCATATCCACTCTCCTTTTCGTTACGATGTGATGGCGCTCACGCGGCCGGGATGGCGTTAAAGCCGGGGCGCGGAACCATGTCCATCAGCATGCAATCGAGCCCGCCGTCGACGAGCACCTCGGCGCCATTGACGTAGGCCGCCAGGTCAGAGGCGAGGAACATGGCCGGACCGGCGAGGTCCTCCGGCTCGCCAATGCGGCGGTTCGCGGTAGCGGCGGCGCGGCGAGCCTCGAAGCCGGGCTCCTCGTAGAACTTCGCGGACAGCGCGGTGCGGATCATGCCGGGCAGCACGCAGTTGCTGCGCACGCCGCGCGGGCCCCACTCCGCCGCCAACTGCCGCGAGAGCAGTAGCACGCCCGCCTTGCTCGGGCTATAGGAACCGCTATTGGTCTGCGGATTGAGCGCCGCAATCGAGGCAACGTGCACGATACTGCCCTTGCCCGCCGCCAGCATGTCACGCCCGAACGCTCGGGCACACAGCAGATAGCCGGTGAGGTTCACGGCGATGGCCTGGTTCCAGTCCGCGATCGAGACTGTCTCGAGAGATCCAGCGCGTAGGAGTCCTGCATTGTTGACGAGCACGCTTGCCGAACCGAGCGCTGCGCGAACCTCGTCGGCGGCTGCGGCAACCGAAGCTTCGTCCGACACGTCGCAACCGAACGCTTGCGCTACGGCACCTGCCTTTCGAAGTTCGGCGGCGACAGCTTCAGCGCCGGCAAGATTGCGGTCCACAAGCGCCACATGTGCTCCAACGCTGGCGAAGGCACGTGCGATGCCGGCACCAATACCACTACCTGCACCCGTGATCACGCAGATCTTGCCATCCAGGTTCAGCCCGTATGCGGTTGTGGCAGCCGCACGATTTTCAAGTCCCTGTTCCATGCTGTTACTTTCCCTAAAATATTCCGTGCAATTGCGCTTCCTGAAATCTGTATCGCCATTGAACGCCTCGAGCGCCTGTGGAACAATGGACAGAGCCTACATATAGCAGGACATAACGTGCATCATGCCCCCTGACCAACAGCGCCGCCGGACCGTTCCGCGTTTCGCGCTCTATGGCGCGGAAGCCGGTCAATCCTGGGTCGACATGGTGCACTACGAGCCAATTGCGCTGCGTGCCGGCCGTTTCGATTTCGAGATCGAGCCGCACGTCCACGACGCGCTAATCCAGGTGCTCTACGTCACCGGCGGGGGCGGCGAGACCTTCATCGATGGCAAGACTTGGGCGGTCGTTGCGCCATGCCTGATCGTCGTGCCGGCGCACTCGGTCCACGGCTTTCATTTCCGCAGCGACATCGACGGTCACGTCATCACCGCCGCGCAGCCTGCACTGGAATCGCTGGCGATGACGGCCGCGCCCGAGTTGCTGGAATTCATACGCACGCCGACGGTGCTGTCGATCGATCCCGACGTCGAGCGCGGCACACCTCTGGAAACGCTTTTTCAGTCGATCGGGCACGAGGCGCAGAGCCACGAGCGCTGGCAGTTCACCGCAGGCGCCGCACTCGCAATCACCCTCTTCGTCAAGATCGGGCGCCTTAGCGAGAGCGCCCGACTTTCAGCCAGTTCCGAGCAGCGGACGATGGCAGCGCGGATCGAACGGTTCCGCGCGCTGCTCGACCGCCATTGCCGTGAGAGGCGACCAGTCGCGAGCTACGCCGACGAGATGGGCGTGACCACCGGCCAGCTCTCCCGCATCTGCCGCGCCACGTTCGGAGTCTCTGCAATCGAGGCAATCGACGCACGCTCGATCCATGAGGCCAAGCGCCTGCTCGGCTATTCGAACCTCAGCGTGAAGCAGATCGCCAGCGAGCTGGGTTTTCAGGACGAGGCGTATTTCGGTCGCTTCTTCCGCAAGCAGACGGGACTGCGTCCAACCGAATACCGCTCTGCGGCCCACGATCGATCCTCGCCGCCCGAAAAGGGGGAAGCGGGCTGACTTGACCGCCCCCTATCCGGTTCAGGCCGACACTCCGCCCAACTTGACGAACAGGTGCTCCGGCCCGGAATTGGTCAGATTGTTACCCCGCACATACTGGATCGGCGTTGCCGGATCGAGCGCGATAGCGCCAATCTTGCGGGCCAGAGCCTTCGTCGCGATCAGTGTCTCCAGCTTGGCGAGCGGCGCGCCAAGGCATTTGTGCATGCCGTTGCCGAAACCCAGGTGGCCGCTGGAATCACGGTCGATGTCGAACGTCTCGCCCTCGGGAAATTTGCGGCTGTCGCGATTCGCAGCCGACAGCAGCAGTCGCACCACCGCGCCCTTGGGCAGATCAACCCCCGCGACGGTGGTCGCCTCGGTGGTGATGCGGCTTACGCGCTGGACGGTACCGCGATAGCGGGCCACCTCCTCGACGAAACGATCAGCGTCGACGGGCTTTTCGCGGATGCGTCCCAGCAGATGCGGCTGTTCGGCAAGCATGCGAAAAGCGTTGGCGACAAGGATGGTCGTCGTGTCGTGCCCGGCGATGAAGACGAATGCGCACAGCTCCTTCGCTTCCTTTTCCGAAAGCAGACCGTCCTTCCACATGCGCGCGATGTGCCCGCCAATCGACTGGCTGTCGGTGAGAGCGAGCCGCTCCATCGCTTCCTTCAGGTATGCGAAGAAAGCCTGCGCGCTCTGCTCGTCGGTGCCGGTCCCCGGCGCATTGCGGGCGAGGCGGCCGAAGTAGCTAAAGGTCTCGTCCGACCAGAACTTCATCTTCTCCTCATCCTCGTTCGGCACGTCGATCATCGTGGAGATGGTCGAGATGCTGAGCGGGATGGCGAAATCGTTGACGACATCACCGCCGCCTTTGGCGATCATCGCGTCGAGCAGGTCCTCCGCCCTTTGCGCGATCTGCCCGATGAAGGGATCGAGCGCCAGCGGCAGAAAGGACGGCTGGACGACCTTGCGCAAGCGCGAATGGTCGGGTGCGTCGAACAACGTCAGGAACGTCAGCGGCGGCGGGCTGACGACCTCGGAGGAAAACAGCTTCGGGTTTCGGATCGCCTGGTAGACGTCGTCATAGCGCGAGAGGAACCACACGTCCGAAGTCGCCGACTGGCAACGCAGCACCGGCGCATGCTCGCGCATCCAGCGGTAGTGCTCGTAAGGGTCGCCTTGCGAGCCGTCGTCGACCACCTTGAATGGCTCCAGCCCGTCGGGCCAGTCCAGTTCGTGTGAATAGGCCGGAAGGGTCTTCGCCGTGAATGGGCAAATCTGCGGCGCGCTCAGTGCCATAGCAGACGCGGGCAAGGGGGGCGCTACGAACCTGGGTGCCGTCTTGCCCAGCTGCATACGCTCCAGCGCCTGGCTCATCGTGGCCTTGGAATGAAGCGCATGCAGCGCAATCACGTCTCGCGCCTTGTTCAGGTCGCCCAGTTCGAAGGCGCCGACAATGTCCCGGTGCTGCTGGACGATGTCACCGACGATCTCGATCTGGTCGGTCAGCGTGCGAGCAATGTAGTCCTGCACGGCCAGTTGCCGGTAAAGCGCGATCAGTTGGGCGTTCCCGGAGGCCTCGATCGTGAACATGTGGAAGGCGTGGTTTGCCTCGATGTAGCGCGCCACGTCCGTAAAGCGCTGCCCGGACACGAACGGCGCCGTCGCCTCGGCGAGCTGGCGGAAGAAGATCAACTGCTCGCTCGAGAGCCTGCCCATGGTCAGCTGAGCCGCCCCCAGTTCGAGTGCCATGCGCAGCTCGAAGGCTTCATCGACATCGACAGGCGCGATGTGCTCCTCGCCGGTCTGTACCACCAGGCCCGTGCCGGCAAACTTCTCGTAATAGAAGTTGCGCGGCGTCAGCCCTTCGGATGCAAGATAGTTGCGCACCGCATCGACCATCGGCGGCGGGCCACAGAGGTAAACATCCGCATCGCCGTCGTTGAGCTGGGAGGGGATGATGTGATGCGTGACATAGCCCTTGTTGGGATGGGCACTGTCGGGGTTGGAGACGGTGCAAGCATAGGTGAAGTTCGGCAGGCGCTGCGCATAGCTTTCGAGCCGGTCGATGCCAACCAGGTCCTCATCAGTGTTCACACCCAGAATCATGTGGACCGGATACGGGCTGCCGCCGTCCTCGACGATCTTGTCGAGCATCGAGAGGAACGGCGCGAGTCCCGTGCCACCCGCCAGAAACAGCACCGGGCGCTCGATGGGGCGCAGGTAGAAGCTTCCCATCGGGCCGCGAAACTCGATTGAATCCCCTGCTTTGGCGCTTTCACAGAGCCAGGTCGACATCGCCCCTTGACGCACATTGCGCACAAGGAAGGACAAGTGCGGCTCGGACGGCCCCGAACTGAAGGAGTAGGACCGCGTCTGATCGGTTCCGGGCACCCGGATGTTGACGTACTGCCCAGGAAGGAAGCTGAGATCCGCGCGGCTTTCGAGTTCGACCGAGAAGGCGATCGTGCTGTCGGACGCTCGTTGGCAGGCGACGATCCGCCCCCTGTGGGAGGCCGGCCCGGTGCCGGCGACATCGGAGTTCGTGGCGATCTGGATTACGCAGTCGGAACGCGGGCTCGTCTGGCAGGTGAGAACCTTGCGAGCGCTCGCCTCCTCGGCGCTAAGCGCATCTTCCACGCAGTCGCCCAGAACATACTCGCCGGACTCGCAAACCGCCTTGCAGGTGCCGCACACACCATCGCGGCAATCGAGTGGAATATTGATCCTCGCGCGAATGGCGGCATCGGTGATGCGCTCACCCTCCTCGCACTCGATGAACCGGGTCACCCCGTCCTCAAAACGGAGTGTTATCTGATGGGCCATGGCGGTGTCTCCTCTAGGGCCACCCGGACATAGCGCTCCGCTGGCGGTATGTTCGGGCGGGGCAGCGCGCGAGGTGACCATGTTTCTCGCAAGCGCCCGGTGGGTTTAATGCCGCCAATTTAGAGCCTGTGCCGCGTTCCCCTCAATGGACAGAGACGACGTTCACCCGGACAAAACGTGCATCGTGATGAATGCCGGATGACCGTCAGCGGCGGTCGATCAGTCTTTGTGCCGCGATTCGAATTCTATGTATTTGCGCCAGCAGGCGCATACGATCCCAATCGAACTGCCAACCCACGCTCGGGTTTCTGGTCGCTGAATCCGTACTGGTCGATGAACGTCATGCCCACAGCCGTGGACAGGACGGCGAGATGGCGCGTTTGCCGGACGAGAGCGTGATTCTGCGCTTCCGTGACCTATTCGAGGCACGCCGCTATCACCATGAAGCGGGAAATCGATGGCTACGCGGCCTTGTGATCCAGCTATTTGCGATTCGCATTGGCGGCGTAATAATGCAGGGGTTGCCCGAGCGGACTCCCTGTTGAGAGTGCCGCTACAGGACTCCTGATTAAAAGCCCCGCGTCGAGAGGGCCTATCAACGTGCGGCGGCTAGCGCGAACCGGGCGGGTTCGTGTTCGTGAAGCACCCCTGCCGCCTCGATCGAGGCGGCGGCGTGCTCTCATTGACCTGCTTATTTCTGCGCCGACCTGCCCCGCCCCTTGGCGACAGGTGCCTGAGCGGCTTCAGGTGCCGACGCCACGCTCCGTTTGAAAAGTCGCGAGCTGAGCGTGGCGGCCCCCATGTCCGAAGCGGCCTCCAGCAGATGCGGTGCGAGTTCCTTGAGCCTTTCTTCGGGCAAGCGGCTGCTCGGTCCCGCGAGACTTACGATTCCGACCACCTCTTGAGTCACGGGATTGCGCACCGCCGCCGCAATCGACGTCATGCCGGCCTCGTAGGTCTCGATGGCCATGCCGTACCCGCGTTGCCGCGCACCGTTCAGATCTTTCAGGAATTGCTGGATCGTCTTTGGCGCGCGCGGCATATTCTGCGCCTTCGATCCAAGGCCGCCCTGCTTGGACACCAGTTCGATCGCGCGCTCGTCCGGCAGCGTGGCGAGCCACGCCTGACCGCTCGCCGTGCAGTGCAACGGCGGGTTGCTGCCCATGTCGGGGTCGTAGCGCAAGCCTGACTTCGCGCCCTGCGCCTTGCCGACGGGAAAGGGACTGCATGTACAACCGTATTGGTCGAGCCAGGCGCACTGTACAGTGCAAATAATGCAGCGCTCCCTGAGAATGAATCGACAGGCCCGCAACAGCGCAACCGGCGTTGTCGTAAGCCCAGCCTGTTCGCGAATGGGTTTATCCCGGGCGCGCTCGACAGGCATTGCCAATCAGAACACTGAAATCAAGTACGTTTTCCTCTGAACCCAAAGATCGTTTATGAATCGTCGTCCACAGGCAATTCCAGAACAGCAGCTATCCAACGAGCGCGTCATTGTGACAAGGTGGATTTTTCCGCCAGGCGCCGAGACGGGTTGGCATATTCACGGGCATGACTATGTTGTCGTGCCGCAGACAGACGGTACATTGCTGCTTGAGACAAAACAGGGCAATCGAGAGTCGTCGTTACAGGCAGGGCAGAGCTATGCCGGTGCGAAAGGCGTCGAGCACAATGTCGTCAATCCGACCGAAAACGAAATCGTCTTTATCGAGGTGGAAATTCGATAAAACGGGCTGGATCGATGCAACTTGTAGAATGCTGAATGGACATCCACCAGCACCGTTTCCGGGGTAAGCAATTGTCATTGACGCAGCGTTTAGTATTCAGGTCGGCAGCCACATCACCTTTCCTGCCGTATGTTGCGCTGCTTGTCGCGATGGTTTCGATCCAGTATGGCGCGACTTTCGCCAAACGCCTGTTCCCCGTTGTCGGAGCAGAAGGGACTACGGCTTTACGCCTCGGAATTGCGTCGCTCATACTCATCTTTGCGACGCGTGCGTGGCGCACGAATTTTTCTTCTCGCAAACTGCCCGTACTGCTTGTCTACGGTGCCTCCTTGGGCGCGATGAACCTCTTGTTTTACATGGCTTTGCGTCGCATTCCACTTGGGCTCGCCGTTGCCCTTGAGTTCTTGGGTCCATTTGCGCTTGCGGTCGTTTCCTCTCGCCGCTGGCTGGACTTTGTCTGGATAGGCTTGGCTGCCACCGGACTTCTACTGCTTCTGCCGCTCTACAATTTCGGGCCCGCTATTGACCCAATTGGCGTTCTTCTTGCGCTGGCCGCCGGAGGCTTCTGGGCGCTTTATAGTGTGTTCGGGCAGTTGGCCGGTGAGGAGCATGGCGTATCGACGGCTGCACTTGGTACCACCATCGCGGCCGTTCTGGTTGTTCCTATTGGCCTGGCGCAGGCTGGCACATCACTTTTTAATCCGGGCGTCTTGCTGAGTGCCGTCGTCGTTGCTGTATTTTCTAGCGCGTTACCCTTCTCGCTTGAAATCATCGCGCTTGTGCGGTTGCCGACCCGGGTCTATGGGACGCTGACGAGCGTAGAGCCCGCGATCGGCGCATTCACGGGATGGCTATTCCTGCATGAAAGTCTCACCGCCATTCAGATGCTAGCCATTGGCACAATCGTGACTGCATCGATCGGGACAGCAGCGACGCACAAGCCAGTTGTACCAGCCAATTAGATGAACTGAACTCCAGAAGTTAGGTAGTGACGACGACTACGCCATCGCAAATGTATAGGGGCTAGCTTTCATCGGGTCGGTCAGTTGACAGGTTTGTTAGCGAGTTCAGGATGCTTTGCGATCATCTGGCTATAAATTGGCTTTGCCGCCGCCTGGCAGTCCGGTGTGAGAGGCTCCCCAGCCCCCGACTACGCCACAGGTTTGAGCGCCAGGATTTCGCGAGCCTCTTTCGCCGTCGCGACCGGCCGGCCATATTCGCCACACAGCGAGGCCACCCGTTCAACCAACTGGGCATTGCTCTTCGCAAGCGTGTCTTTATCCCAGCGCACGTTATCTTCCAGGCCCGTGCGACAGTGGCCTCCCATTTCGAGCGTCCACCGGTTCACCTCCAGCTGGTGACGACCAATACCGGCCGCAGTCCAGGTCGCCGTGGGCAGCAGCTTGTTCAGTTGTGCCACTTCGAATTCGAGGATTTCGCGCCTGGCAGGCAATGCGTTTTTCACGCCAAGCACGAATTGCACGTGGACCGGTTCCTTCAGGAGACCTTGCTGAACAAGGTCAACGGTGCTGTAAAGCATCGCCAGATCGAAGATTTCGATTTCTGGCTTCACGTCGAGGTCGAGCATTGTCTGCGCAAGCGAGCGCACGAAATCCGGCGGGTTTTCATAGACTATGGTCGGGAAGTTCACCGAGCCGGTTGCGAGCGACGCCATATCGGGCCGCAAATCCAGCATCGCGCCGCGTTGCTCGAACGACCGGCCCCGCCCTCCCGTCGAAAACTGGACGACGATGTCCGGGCAGTGCTTCCGGATGCCTTCCTGTAGCATCGCGAAGCGGTTGCGATCGGAACTGGAGCGCTCCTCTTCGTCACGCACGTGCAGGTGCACAAGTGTCGCGCCCGCCTCGTAGGCCTCGTGTGTACTTTCGATCTGCTCGGGCACCGAGATCGGTACGGCCGGATTATCCTTCTTGCGCGGCACGGAACCCGTAATGGCTACAGAGATGATGCAAGGCTGCTTCAACGTCGAACTCATCGCGACACCTTCTTCAAAGTACAGACGCCAGTCTGTTTGCGTTACGGCATGCCGATCGCTGCGCTGTCGCGTTCGATGCAAACCGCCCTACCCATTGGTCGCCCAAGAATAGGCGCATGCCGGTGAGACAGCAATATTCGGAATCGCGGTGGCGCACGATAATCGCTCACGCGCGTGCGATAAACGCTCACTTTCCGGGTTTGCACCGAGCGACGGCGTCGCCGGGCAGTTCGATGCGCCTGATATCGCCCAGAATAAACACATACGACGCCGCGCCCATCAACGCCACCGCGCCAATGAACATGAGCCCCCCAGTAGAAAGATCCGGTCAGCGCCACAATTGCGCCGATTACGATCGGCGTGACGATCCCGGCGATGTTGGCCGTGAAATTGAAGATGCTGCCAGTCAGACCCATCAGCCGCGTGGGCGCGATGTCGGGAATGATCGACCAGCCGAGCCCGCCCATACCGCTCGCGCTGTTTTCGCCGCCGCCGCGAAGCGCCATGCTGCTCATGAAGGCGATCTGCGCGCGCGCAGGGCAATTGGGCAGACAGATAGGCAATTTCACAGGCGACGACGCTTGACTGGCCACGCCGCCCGTTACGGGCTCATCGAATGCGTGCGGCCGGTCGCGCAACGTCAAAACGTGCCGCTTCGTGAATCGGCGCCCTTCCGGTATTGGTGGTTCGTCTGTTCCGGATTCCGGTTCACCAGTGGCCGCGCGTAAAGCGGATGACGCAAACTCCGCACTTCGTGCTCAAGTTCGAAGCAACGCGCTCCCGATGCCGGATTTACGATATTGGCAAACCGGAACTGGTGTGGCTCTTCGCCATAAACCACGCCGTGCTCGGCCAGACGCGCATACGGCTCGGAAAAGCGGGCGGCGTAAATAGCGATGTGATGCCCGTCGTAGTCTGGAATCGTCTCCGGTGTTTCCGCATACAGCAGTTGCTGATGCGTTCCGACATCGATCACAGCGCACCGCAACCCGTCCTGGTCCCTCACTTCGACGGGCGTGTGGAACACATCCCGATAGAACTCAGCGATCTGGCCAGCACGACCGACCGGGACATCGAGCTTTACATAGGCGATTCCCAAATCTATGTTCGACCACGGCACCGAGACAGCTCGGCGCTGCGGATCGAGGCAGTGATAGCGATTCCCCCACGGACAGGTCACTTCAACGTAGTCGGTGCGTTCAGCCCATCCGAACTGCGTGTCACTGAGTAGCGGCGCAACGGCTTGCAATCGCACGGCGAGTGCATCCAGTTCGCCGACGACGATACCGACACTGCCTCGTAGACACTGCGCTTTTCCGGTCGGCAAGTGAATCTGCGACCGACCGATGTTGATCCACATATTGCCAACACCGGTCATCATGAACGGGTCCCGCGTGAGCCCGAGCCCGCTGACATAAAAGGTAGTGGCGAGAAGCTGGTCCGGAACCCGAAGATTGACGTGCTCGAGCAGAATCAGGTTACCTGTATCGTCGGCTGCGTAGATGTGTTCCATTGGGTCTGCGTGGTGATCGGCGACTGTTGAAGAAACACGGCGGGAACGGCCCATGCCGAAGACCGGCTGACAAATAGCCAAATAAGGGGTGGATCCCCTCTCCCGGCGCACAGGCGGTGAGACATCCTGCAAAATCATGCCGCACCATGCGACATGGTTCCGCCTGCGTTTCAGATTCGCATTTTTCCGTCGACTCGTCGAGTCACACTACATTGCGGGACAGATAAAAATCGTGCGGCTTCGGCGTCGTGCCCCCCACTGCCGCCAAGAAACGACAGCTCCCAGCGGCCAGGGTTTTCCCATGTTATGCGAGTTCCGCATAGCCACATGCCACCCCCGCATCGTCCTTTTTTTGGCCGCTTCTACCATCCGGTCTGACTCTGGTGCGAAGCGTGATTCATCCCGCTGCCAAGCCAATTCGGAGTCGTAGAATCGCCCGCTTTCGTCAGGTCGACGACCTGGCCAGGTGAGTTCGCTGTTCCTTCCGTCCAAGGTCTCTTCCATCTGCACACGAACATGAATAAATTCGCTCATCCCGTTTCGGTTCGTTTTCGTACGACCATTATCGTGGCAGTGGCGGCATTTACTGCCCTTCCCCTCTACTCCACCGCCGCCGCGGCGGCGGACACCAGCCCGGATCAACAAACCAGTGTCGCCGCCCAGACGAAGCAATTGCCACGCGTCATCGTGCTTGCAACCGGAGGCACGATTTCCGGAACGGCAGACGCACGCTCAGCGATCGGATACAACTCGGGCGAGCGAACCGGACAACAGTTGATCAAGGATGTGCCCGGCATCGAGAAGTTCGCCACGATCTCGGCGGAGCAGATTTCGAATATTGGCTCGCAGGACATGAACGACAAGGTCTGGTTCCAGTTGGCGAAGCGCATCAACGAGATTTTTGATCGCGGCGAGGCGGACGGTGTCGTGATCACGCATGGCACCGACACCATGGAGGAAACCGCATTCTTTCTGAAGAACGTCATCCATTCCACCAAGCCCGTCGTACTCGTGGGATCGATGCGGCCGGGCGGCGTCACCAGCGCCGATGGCCCCAACAACCTCCTAGAAGCTGTCGAGGTCGCGGCCAGCCCGCAGTCACAGGGCCGTGGCGTCATGGTGGTCATGAACGACACGATTCACGATCCGCGCTGGATCACGAAAACGAATACCACTTCACTTCAGACATTCCTCTCTCCCAACGCCGGGCCGATCGGCTACGTGGATCCCGCGTCGATCCGCTTCGTCGCACCAGTGCTCGCGGCGCGCAAGCCTCCGTACACGCTGCCCGTCGACGGCCAGTTGCCTCGCGTCGAAATCGTCTTTGCGCACAGCAATATGGACGCGACACAAATCGATCATGCGATCGCAGACAAGGCGAAGGGAATCGTGATCGCCGGCGTCGGCGACGGCGACGTTTCTAACTCCGCCATGCTCGCCATGCAGCGCGCTGCAAAGATGGGCGTGGTGGTCGTTCGGTCATCGCGGGTGGGATCGGGATTCGTGAACCGCAACGTCGAAGTCGATGATGACAAGAGCGGATTCGTCGCGTCCCTCGATCTCAATCCGGAAAAGGCCCGTTTGCTCACGCAACTGCTGATCGCCAATGGGAGCACGTCGCCCGCCCAGGTCCAGGCCGCGTTCTCTGCGACTTACTGAGCGAAACCGGTGAGGATTGCGCCCGCATCGAGTGAGCGCGGGCGCGCTCACGCATGCGACCGGGTACGACGCCACCAGCGTAAGATTGGAGCCTCCCGTAACCGGTGTTTCGCTTCGTATAAGGCGGGCCTCACGTATGGAAATCAAATGGGTCGAGGACTTCATCGCCCTTGCTCAATACCAGAGCTTTTCGCGCGCCGCTGAGTTTCGCAATGTGACTCAATCGGGGTTCAGCCGGCGCATTCAATCACTGGAGCAATGGGTCGGCGCGGAACTGATCGATCGCAGCAGCTTCCCTCCCGTGTTGACGCCCGCCGGTCAACTCTTTCGCGAAGCCGCTGAAGATATCCTCGACCGGCTCTTCGATACCCGCGCCATCATCCGCACAGAAAAGCGCATTGGCGGCAAGAGCCTCCAGATTGCGGCCGGCCACACGATCGCGCTCAATTTCCTGCCCGCCTGGCTCAAGGCGCTTTCCGCTCACTTCGGCGACGTGCGCGCGCGCGTGGTGCCGACCAATGTGCACGACTCGATCCTGATGCTCGTGAACGGCAACTGCGATTTGATGTTCGCCTACCACCACCCCGAGTTGCCTTTGCATCTCGATCCCGCGAGGTACGAGCATCTCACCGTGGGTATCGATACGCTCATGCCGGCGAGCAGGCCGAACCAGCGCTCTGCGCCGATGTATCGACTGCCAGGCACGGCGAAGCAGCCGTTACCTCACATTTCGTACACGGAGACAAGTTATTTCGGGCGTTGCCTTTCCCTGCTGCTTGGCCGAGCCTCCTCTGCACCGTCCCTGTCGCTTCACTATGAATCGGACATGGCCGAGGTGCTCAAAAAAATGGTCATGGAAGGCGAAGGGATGGCGTGGCTGCCCAAGAGTGCGATTGCAGAAGAACTGGATGCAGGGGATCTGGTTCCCGCAGGACCGCCCGCGTGGAATCTGGATATCGAACTGCGGGTCTATCGCGACGCATCGAATCGCAGTGAGTTTCTCGATACGCTTTGGCAGCATCTTCGCGCGGTTCTGCAGTCCGGCGCTTAGGGTTTTTCCCGGGTTTTACTGCGTTATGCAAAATTCGCATACGTACATGCCACAACGGCATCAACTCTATTTTTGTCGTCCCTAGTATGCCTCTCAACGCTTGACCGAGTCGCAGCCGATCTCGCTTCAGGCGTCATTCAACGTACACCGGTCATGTCTTGACCGCCTTGCGTCATTCAGGGACAAACGGAAATGAAAAACCGCCTTACCTTTTATATTGCCGTTGGCATGATACTGGGCGTCATTGCGGGCTACGCGTGTCACGCCAGCACATCCGATCCGGCCACGCTCAAGGCCATCGCAGGATACTTCTCGATCATCACGGACATCTTCCTTCGCCTCATCAAGATGATCATCGCGCCACTGGTGTTCGTCACGCTGGTGTCGGGACTGGCCGGCATGGACAGCGGCCAGGACGTAGGCCGCATCGGATTGCGTTCGGTGGGCTGGTTCGTTTGCGCCTCGCTGATTTCGCTCACGGTGGGCCTCGTCTTCGCCAATCTTCTGCAGCCGGGCGCTGGCCTGCACATGGTCGCGGGCACCGGCGAAGTCGAGACCGGTCTGAACACGTCGGCGCTGAACTTCAAGGACGTCCTGACTCACGCGTTTCCGACCAGTCTGCTCGACGCCATGGCGCGTAACGACATCCTGCAGATTCTGGTCTTCTCGGTTTTCCTCGGCGTTGGGCTAAGCGCAACGAAGCGAGACGCGCGGGTCAAGGTCGTGATCGAGGTGATCGAAGGCATGGTGCCCGTCATGCTGCGCGTGACGAACTACGTCATGCGTGCGGCGCCCCTCGGCGTGTTCGGCGCGATCGCTTCGGCGGTGACGCTGCGCGGCCTCGACGTCATCTACACGTATGGCAAGTTGATCGGCTCTTTCTATCTGGGGCTGGTCGTGCTGTGGGCGATCCTGGTTTTCGTCGGCTATCTGTTCCTCGGCCGTCGCGTCGGCACCTTGCTCAAGGCAGTGCGCGAACCGGCGATGATTGCGTTCGCGACGGCAAGCAGCGAGGCCGCCTATCCGCGGTTGACCGAGCAACTGGAGCGCTTCGGCGTCGACAAGAAAGTCGTCGGTTTCACGCTGCCGCTGGGCTACGCGTTCAATCTTGACGGCTCGATGATGTATCAGGCCTTCGCGGCCATCTTCATTGCCCAGGCGTTCGGCGTCAACATGCCGATCTCGCAGCAGTTCTTCATGCTGCTCGTACTGATGCTGAGCAGCAAGGGCATGGCCAGCGTGCCGCGCAGCTCGGTGGTGGTGGTCGCGGCAGTGGCGCCGATGTTCCATTTGCCCGTCGAAGGCGTCGCCATGGTGCTAGCGATCGACCAGATCCTCGACATGGGCCGCACGATGACCAATGTGATCGGCAACAGCGTGGCGACGGCCGTAATCGCGAAGTGGGAAGGCGCGCGAGAGAGCAAGGCCTCCGACTTTATCGAGGAAGACGAACAAATTTTCGGCTCCGCGCAAGGTGGAGCAAAATGACTTCGGATGTCGCCGGCCACAAGCGCAAGTTCGGCATTGTCGGCGGCCTGGGGCCGTTGGCGAGCGCGGACGTCTTCTTCAAACTGGTGAAGGCGACGCCCGCATCGACCGATGCCGATCACTTCGACGCGATCTTTCAGCAGTCGCCGTTTCCCAACTCGGGCGCTGGCAGCGCCGCTACGTCGGAACGCAAGCTGTATATCTTCGAGATGATCCGGGACTTCGAGAAGCGCGGCGTGACGACGATCGTGCTGCCGTGCTTTCTCAGTCACACCTTCATCGACGAACTGCGCACGAACACGCGCTTGCAGATCGTGGACATGATCGAGGCGGTTCGCAGCCACGTTCGGCGCAAGTTCCCCGGTGCAAGCCGCATCGGCATACTCGCCTCCGACTATGCACGGCAAAAGCGCCTGTTCGAACGGTACTTTGCGTCGCCCGAGTTCGAAGTCATCCACCCGCGATGCGACGAACATTTCGATCCTGTCACGCAAGCCGTGTATGGATCGGACGGCATCAAGAGCGGCAACCTGCGCGGGCGCCCTGTCGAGCTACTGCGCGAGGCGTGCCGCGATCTGATCGAGCAAGGGGCACAGGTGATCGTGCCCGGCATGACGGAGGTCGCGCTGGTTGCGGATGAAATCGGCCCGCTGGGCGTGCCGCTCGTCGATGCCAACCTCGCGTATGCGCAGTACGTGGTATCGGAAGGTTACGGTTCGCCGTCGCACGCCTTCAAGGTCGGAGTCGTGGGCGGTGTCGGCCCCGCGGCGACGGTCGACTTTCTGCAGAAGATTGTCCGCAATACGCCCGCCACGCGCGATCAGGATCACATCAAGCTGCTGGTCGAACAAAACCCACAGATTCCGGATCGCACCGAGAATCTGATCGGCGACGGCGCGGACCCCACGGTCTCGCTGTATGCAACGTGTAAGCGGCTCGAAGACGGCGGCGCGGACATCATCGCGATTCCGTGCAACACGGCTCACGCGTTCGTCGAGCGCATCCAGCCGTACCTCAACATCCCGATCGTTAACATGTTGACGGTCACAGTGGGCTTTTTGCGAGAAACTTATCCGGCGCTTCGCGATATCGGCGTGCTCGCGACATCGGGCACGATCGAAAGCGGGGTCTATCGCAAGGCGCTCGAATCGCAGGATCTTCGTCAGGTCGTGCCCTCCCCTGAGCTACAGGAGCGCGTGATGGAAGCCATTTATGGCAAGCACGGTGTCAAGGCAGGATTCACCAAGGGCCAGTGCCAGGAAGACATCGCCGCCGCCATGGAAGGACTGATAGCTCAAGGCGTTGAAGCCGTCGTCCTCGGGTGCACCGAACTTCCGCTCCTGCTCACCGGGACTGAATTCGTGGGCGCGAGCGGCGCTCACGTCAGGCTGGTCGACCCCACCGACGTTCTCGCTCGCCGGTGTGTCGCGTACGCCTTGTCGGCCGACGCGGCCATCGTTTGACGCGCGCCCTATCCAATGGAGCAAAACATGTCCAATCGTTCTGAACGCATCGAACACGATCTTCTTGGCGACCTCGCCGTGCCCAACGAAGCTTATTACGGAGTCCATACGCTTCGCGCACTGACCAATTTTCCGATCACAGGCATTCCGATTTCGACCTACCCGAATCTGGTCAACGCCCTGGCGAGCGTGAAAGAGGCTGCGGCGCTGGCGAACCACGAATTGCGCCTGCTCCCCGAGCACAAAATGAAAGCCATTGTTCACGCGTGCCAGCAGATCCGCGACGACATTGCCCACGATCAGTTCGTCGTCGACGTGATTCAGGGCGGCGCCGGCACGTCGACGAATATGAACGCGAACGAAGTGATCGCCAATCTCGCGCTCGAACATCTTGGTCACGAGCGAGGCGACTACGCGGTACTGCATCCAAACGAAGATGTGAATCTGGGGCAAAGCACCAACGACGTTTATCCGACCGCTTTGAAAATCGCCACTTACATGGGCATTGCGCAACTGGTCGATGCGATGGGTGTCCTGCGCGCGTCGTTCGAACGCAAAGCCCAGGAGTTCCGTGACGATCTGAAGATGGGACGAACCCAGTTGCAGGACGCGGTCCCCATGACGTTGGGACAGGAGTTCAGCACGTTCGCAGTCATGCTCGAAGAAGACCAGGAGCGCCTGCGCGAAGCGTCGAAGTTGATTTGCGAAATCAACCTGGGCGCCACGGCGATCGGTACGGGTATCAACACATCGCCCGACTATGCGCCGCTCGTTTGCCGCCATTTGGCCAGCGTCACGGGTATCCCTGTGACGACGTCGCCCAATCTCGTCGAGGCGACGCAAGACGTGGGCTCATTCGTGCAATTGTCGGGCGTGCTCAAGCGTGTGGCCGTCAAGCTCTCGAAGACCTGCAATGACCTTCGCCTGCTGTCGAGCGGGCCGCGCGCGGGCCTGGGGGAAATCAACCTGCCGCCGGTTCAGGCCGGTTCCAGCATCATGCCGGGCAAGGTCAACCCGGTCATTCCGGAAGTCGTGAACCAGATCGCTTTCGAAGTTATCGGCAACGACGTCACGGTGAGCTTTGCTGCGGAAGCGGGCCAACTGCAGTTGAATGCGTTCGAGCCGATCATCGCGCACAGCCTGTTCAAGAGCGTGGCGCACTTGCGTGCGGGATGCCTGACCCTTGCTTCGAAGTGTGTCGACGGGATTACCGCCAATCGCGACCGGCTGCGCTCGCTCGTCGAGAATTCCATCGGCATCGTGACGGCGCTGAACCCGTACATCGGCTATACGAATGCGACCCAGGTGGCACAGGAAGCGCTCGTCACGGGAAGAAGCGTCGCGGAGATCGTCATCGAGAGAGGACTGCTCACCCGCACGCAGCTCGAAGATATTCTGAAGCCAGCTATGTTGACGCAACCGAGACATAACCTGCCGCTAGAGTAGTCGCTGTACGGAGCGACGTTGCGCGTCGCCCCCGATTATCTCCCGCCCGCAGCCGCCGCTTTAACCGGCGTCGAGACCGCTGCGGGCGTTTCCTCAATGCGCCGGAAAATCAGCGCCGAAGCCAACGTGATCGCACCAACCACGGCGAAGCTCACCCGAAAGCCCAGCACCACCGATCCCCATTGATCGGCGACCCCGCTGACGAGCGCGCCGCCAACCGACACGCCGAGGCCCATCGCCAGCATCTGCACCATTGAGAACAGGCTGTTGCCGCTGCCGGCGTCCTCGTGCGAAAGCCCCTTGAGCGTGACGCTGTTCATCGCCGCGAACTGCATCGAGTTGGCCGCGCCGAAAATCGCCAGCACGGCGATCTCGACGATGACGGGCGTGTCGTGCGATATCAATGCGAACGCAACGATCGATGCACCGACGATCAGTGTATTCACGAGCAGGAAAGTGTCGTAGCCATAGCGGCGAATCAGCGGCGCGATCCAGCGCTTGGCAAGGGCGCCCGCAATGGCGGCGGGCAGCATCATGATGCCGGATCGCAGCGGCGAATAGCCGAGTTCGAGCTGCATCAGCAGCGGGACGAGGAACGGCACCGCACTGGAGCCGATGCGGCAAAGCAGGTTGCCGATCAGGCCGACGCTGAAGTTCGGCTCGCGGAACAGCGCCAGTTTGAAGAGCGGATTCTGGCGCCGACGTGCGTACGGCACGTAAGCGAGCGCGCTGACGAGCCCGAGAACGAAGAGCCCCGCGGACCACGCGGCGCGATGCGATTGGCCCGGCACCTCCACGGCCAGCGAAAACGCGATCATGCACAACGACACGAGCGCGCAACCGGCGACGTCGAACGCAGGCGCACTCTCCCCCGTCGCGCGCGGCAGATAGCGCAGGACTGCGAGCAGTCCGACCACGCCAATCGGCGCGTTGATCAGGAAGATCCAGTGCCACGAGAAGGCCTGGACAAACCATCCGCCAAGCGTCGGCCCAACGATCGGGCCAACCTGACCGGAGACGGAAATGAGCGCCAGCGCCGAGACGTAGGCCTCGCCGCTCACGGCGCGCAGCACGGCGAGTCGCCCGATCGGCAAAAGCATCGACCCGCCAACGCCCTGCAGCACGCGTGCAACGACGAGTTGGCCCAGCGAATGCGCATTCGCGCAGCACAGCGAGCCGAGCACGAAGATCAGGATGGCGGTGAAATAGACACGGCGTGTGCCGAAGCGGTCAGCGAGCCAGCCCGATGCAGGCGTGAGCATCGCCATAGTCAGCGTATAGGCGACGATCACCGGTTGCATCTCGAGTGGGCGCACGCCGAGGCTATGTGCGATGGACGGCAGCGCGGTGTTGACGATCGTCGTGTCGAGCGCCTGCATGAAAAAGCCGGCGGCGACGATCCACAGCAATGCGGTGTGATTGGATTCCTTGCTCATTGATACTTCGGGCGCGCAGCGCGCGAGAACAAACTTTGTGGGGATCTCGTCATAGTATTGTCATCGCCGTAAATCGGGAACCCCACTGACGACGTTGACTGTCATCGGCATTTCCGATAACAATGCGCGGATGCTCAATCCCATCTGGCTCCGGACATTCGTCACGGTCGCAACCTGTCACAGCTTCACCGAGGCTGGGCGTCAGCTCGACCTGACTCAGTCGAGCGTCAGCGAGCATATCCGCCGCCTCGAACAGACGATCGGCAGACGGCTCTTCGTCCGCGACACGCATTCTCTTTCGATCACGCCAGACGGCGAGGCCATGCTCGCGCACGCCAGCGTGATCCTGCAGGCGATCGACCGCGCACAGGCCCAGTTCCGTGCGCCGCGCTTGAAGGGTCGGGTTCGCCTTGGTTCGTCGGACGATGTGGCGCTCGGTCCGCTGCCAACCGTGTTGACGGCCTTTCGCAACGCGCATCCCGACGTGGAGCTGGAAATCACCATCGGCATGACGGGCGACCTCTACGAGCTGCTGGATGCCGGGACGATCGATCTCATGGTCGGCAAACGGCGGGTCGGCGACAAACGCGGTTCGGTCCTGTTCACCAGCAGGCTCGAGTGGCTCGCGCCCACCGGCACGGTCGTGGATCTCACGCAACCGCTGCCGCTCGTCCTTGTCGCCGAACCGAGCGTCACGCGCGCCGTCGTGCTCGATGCCCTCGCCCAAACCGATTTCCGCTGGCAGATGGTCTGCACGAGCAGCAGTCATGCGGGCTGCGTGGCGGCAGCGCGTGGCGGGCTCGGCATCACGGTGCGATCGCAGTATCTCGCGGCGCGCGGCCTTGCGCCGCCTGTCAACGCGGCGAGCCTGCCCACGCTCCCGGATGTCGAATTCATCGCGCTCGCCGCGAAACGCCTGAGCCGTCCGGCCCAAACGCTGCTGCAATTGCTGCATGACAGCGACCTGCGCGGATCCTGGATTGGCGAATAGCGCGGCCGCGAGCCGCGTCATGACTCAAGCGGCCACGCCACATTGCCGGACGACATTGCACTCGAAATTCCCTGGCTTGATTGGCCCGAAACGATCCATGCCGCACAGCGGGCCGGCCCGCGCATACGCTTGCCGGAAACGCCAGGTCCTGGATTCGAGCCGAACTTCGACGTCATCGAGCGCAACGTCATCGATCGGGCGCGCATCGAATAACGCGCACGGCGCTCAGCCCTGCCCCTTCGCCGCCTTCCGGAATTCGTCGACCAGTTTGTCGACGATGCTGTTCAACTGGCTGCGCTCTTCCGCGCTCAGCATCGAAAGGATCTCCGTTTCCAGCGACTGGCCGAGTGCGTCGCTGGAAACGCGCGTCCGCTTGCCGGCCGCAGTCGGCCACAACTGGAAGTGGCGCGCGTCGTCGGGATGAATCGAGCGCCGCACCAGCTTACGCTCGATCAGGTCCGCGACCAGCTTCGAGAGCATCGTCTTCTCGATTAGCGTCTGCTCCTTCAGCGCGCTTGCGGTGATCCCGGGCGCATCGCAAATCATCCGCAGCACGCGCAGCGAGCGCACGTCGAGGCCGAACGCGGGCCGGTACTCGGCGTTCGCGCGGCTGATCATTTCGCTCTTGATCAGATCCAGTTTGAAGGTCAGATAAAGCGCTGCACCGTTGGCGCCGCCTGCGTCGCTTTTTGCCTTGTCGTCGTCCTGGCCGTGGTCGTCCGGCTTCCTTTGATGCCCCGCCGGTGGCGTTCCTGCTCGCATGTGCTGCCGTCCTGTTCCCAAGCCTTCACTGTGTGGAAGCGCGCCGCGCCGGCGCGCCTGGCCGTGCGCGGCCGCTCTGTCACCCACCATGATAGCCCACGCGCGCCGGACGTTCGCCGACCTCAGGGAATATCATTAGTTGAAGATTTCAACTATTGAATTATTCTTGGAACTGAACCGGTCGTCCATGTATCGTATGGACGTATCGCACACTCACTTACCAGAAGGGATTGGCGCAATGCAGACGGATAGCGAACTGAATGACCTGGGCGAACAAATGCGCGCGTGGCGCAGGGACATTCACCAGCATCCGGAGTTGGGTTTTCACGAGCATCGCACCGCCGGCCTGGTCGCGCAGCGGCTAGCCGACTGGGCGATCGACGTGCAGACCGGCATTGGCGGCACCGGCGTGGTCGGCACGATTCGCGGCACCCGCGGTGAGGGTCCGTCGATCGGTCTGCGCGCCGACATGGACGCATTGCCGATGAGCGAAAAAGGCACGCCCGCACACCGCTCGACCCACGACAACGTGTTCCACGGCTGCGGCCACGACGGCCACACGGCGATCCTGCTCGGCGTGGCGAAATACCTCTCCGCGCGTCGCGACTTCCGCGGCACCGTTCATCTGATCTTTCAACCGGCCGAAGAGACGCTGCGCGGTGGCTCGGCGATGATCGACGATGGCCTGTTCGAGCGCTTCCACTGCGACGAAATCTACGCACTGCATAACAACAACCAGTTGCCCGCTGGCAAGATCGGCGTGCGCAATGGCGCGATCCTCTCGGCCTGCGACCTCTTCCGCATCAACATCAAGGGCATCGGCAGCCACGCGGCGATGCCGCACAAGTCGATCGATCCGCTGATCGTCGGCACCACGCTGGTGCAGTCGATCCAGAGCATCGTGAGCCGCAACATCGATCCGCTCGATACCGCCGTGGTCAGCGTCTGCAAGTTTCTCTCGGGCACCGCGATCAACGTGATTCCCGACAGCGCGGTGCTCGAAGGCACGGTGCGCACGCTCTCGGTCAAGGCACAGGAAACCACGCTCGCGCGGCTGCGCGCGATCTGCGAAGGCGCGGCGGCGATGTATGGCTGCGAGGTGAGCTTCGAGCATCTGCAGACTTCGCCGCCCACGCTCAACACTCCCGCCGAAACCGAAACGGTGCGCCGCGCGGCCGAGCGCGTGCTCGGCGCGGACAACGTGATCGTCGACGTCGCGCCGCTGATGGCCTCGGAAGACTTCGCATTCATGTTGCAGCAGCGTCCGGGCTCGTACTTCTTCCTAGGCCATAACGGACTTACCTGCCATCACCCTGAATTCGATTTCGACGACGACACCGCCCCCACCGGCGCGGCCGTGTTCATAGAAATCGTTCGTCAACGGCTCGGCTAAGCTGACTGCATTCCACGCACTCGATCAGAAGGGACCGCTATGAACACCAAACCGACGCCGTCGCCGGCGATGGTGCGCAAAGTCGTAATCGCATCCGTACTGGGCAATGCATTCGAATGGTTCGACTTCGCGATTTACGGCCTCTTCGCCGTGATGATCTCGAAGCTGTATTTTCCGGGTGACAACGAATTCGCGTCGATGCTGCTGACGCTCGCGACGTTCGGCGTCGGCTTCGCGGTGCGCCCGCTCGGCGGCGTGCTGCTCGGCCTGTACGGCGATCGCGTGGGCCGCAAGAAAGCGCTTTCGCTGACGATCGTGCTGATGTCGATCGGCACCGGCATGATCGGCGTCCTGCCAACGCACGAAGCAATCGGCCTTGCCGCGCCGATCCTGATGGTGCTCGCGCGCTTGATCCAGGGCTTCTCGGTGGGCGGTGAATTCAGCGGCGCGACGACGATGCTGGTCGAATTCGCGCCCGCGAACCGGCGCGGCTTCTTCGGCAGTTTCCAGATGTGCTCGCAGGCGCTGGCGTTTTCGCTCGGTGCGCTCGTCGCGTATCTGCTGACCGTCAATCTCGCGCCGCAAGCGCTGGAGTCGTGGGGCTGGCGTCTGCCGTTCCTGCTCGGCATCCTTATCGGGCCGGTCGGCTGGCTGATCCGCTCGACCGTCGACGAATCGCCGGAATTCCTCGCCTACGCGAACGAAGTGCAGAGCGGTAAGGTCGAGCGCGTGAAAACGCCGCTGCGCACCGTGTTCCGCGACTATCCGCGCGCGATGCTCGGCACGCTCGGCATGTCGGTGGTCGGCACCGTGTCGGCCTACGTGTTCGTGTTCTTCCTGCCGATCTTCGCGAAGAAGCAACTGGGCATGTCGGCCTCCGACGTCAACCTGAGCACCTTCATCGGCACGCTGGTCATCCTCGTGTTCTGCCCGCTCGCCGGCTATCTTTCGGATCGCATCGGCCGCAAGGCAGTGCTGCTGCCGGCCATCGTCGCCTACAGCATCGCTTCTTACGTGCTGTTCAAACAACTCGTCGACGCGCCGACGTTCGGCTCGTTGCTCACGGTGCAGATCGGCGTGTCGTTCTTCATGAGCTTCTTCTGGGGCCCGACGCCGATCGTGCTGACGGAGGTGTTCCCCGTCAGCGTGCGTTCGACCGGCGCCGCGGTCACTTACAACCTCGCGGTGCTGATCTTCGGCGGCCTCGCGCCGTTCGTGAACACGTGGCTCGTGCATGTGACCGGCAGCAACCTCGCGCCGATCTATTACGTGCAGGTGAGCGTGGTCATCGGTCTGGCCGGCGTGCTGACGTTGCCGTCAACTGCTCGCCGCACCGCGCCCGGCTTCGCGACCTGAGGCTTCGTACGTAGCCGGCCCCGAGAAACTATTGGCTCGCCGGCTTGCTTGCGGCCGCGTCACTCGCGGCCTTCTGCTTTTTGGCGGCTTCGTGATGGCCGACTGCACACCCGGAGGCCGCGCCGGCCGTGCCGTGCTTGCCCGCGACGTGCCCAGCAACGCCGCCTACGGCCGCGCCTTTCAGGCAGCCATCAGCTTGCGCCGGGGTAGCAAAGGTGGCTGGAATGGCCACGGCGACAGCAAGAGAAAGGATCAGCTTTTTCATGGTATGGGCTCCGTGGAAGTGTGGATGGCTCCGTTCCATCCGATTCACGCACGGGTCATGCCCGCCACCTTGACTGCGCGCATTGGCGCGGTCTCCTATACGGAGAAGTTTCTCACGCATGCGGACGGCGCCGAAGGCGCGGCCCGCGGCCCCCTTGTCAGGTCGATCTGATCCGCCGCATTCAGAGCGGAAAGACGCCCATCACCACGCATGCCAACGTCATGACGACCGACGCACCGAAAAGGAATGGTATGGCGAACTTCTGATGCTCGGACAATTCCAGTCCTGCCAGCCCGACCAGAAGAAACGTCGCGGGCGTCAGCGGGCTCACCGGAAAGCCGGTCGTCATTTGTCCGAGAATGGCGGCCTGAGCGACCTGAATTTGCGGGACGCCAAGCTGATGCGCCGCGTTCGCCACGACCGGCAGAATGCCGAAGTAGAACGAATCGGGATCGAAAATCAGGCTCAGCGGCATGGAAATCAGCCCCATGATGAACGGAATATGCGAGGCATGTTCAGCGGGAATGAAGTGAACGGCGGCGTTGGCCATCGCGTTGAGCATGCCGGTTCCGGACATGACACCGGTAAAGGCGCCGGCCGCCAGCAGCACGCCGGCCATCATCAGCGCGGCGCTGGCATGCGCGTCGACGCGTACGCGCTGTTCATCGGCATTCGGGTAGTTGAGAAACAGCGCGATGACCGTGCCGATCATGAACATCACGACCGGCTCGACCTTGCCGCTGATCATCACACCCATCACCAAAATGGTCAGACCGAGGTTTGCCCAGAACATCTTCGGCCGGCGCAGCGCCCGCTCCTGTTCGGACAACTCGCGGGCCGGCACGACGAACGCGGCGCCATCGTTCACCAGACCCAGGCGGCGCTCTTCGCGCTTGCCGAGTACGAATGCGGTCACGAGCACGAAGACAATGCCTACGGCCTGAGCGCCAATGAGCGGCGTGAAGATATCGATGGCCGGAATACGCAGCGCGACGGAAGCCCGGATCATGACGCCGCTCCAGGGCAGAAAATTGATGCCCGCCCCCAGCGCCGCCATGCAGGTCAACAAGCGCTTGTCCATGTTGAGCCGTTCATAGACCGGCAGCATGGCCGGCACCGTAACGAGGAAGCACACCGCGCCGGAACCATCGAGGTGAATGAGCAGCGCGAGCATCGCCGTGCCCATCAGGATGCGTGTAGGGCGGCCGCCCACCGCCCGCAGAATGCGGTTGATGATGGGATCCAGCATGCCGGCATCGCTCACAATGCCAAAGTACAGAATCGCAAAGATAAACATGCCGACGACGGGCGCAACGCTCTCGATGCCCTTGACGACGAACGTCGCCGTTTTCAATCCGGAGCCGCTGATCAGCGCGGCGACGATGGGTACGGCGATCAGCGCCACGAGGGGCGACATCTTCTTCGTCAGGATGAGCGTCAGTAGCGTCAATACCGATACGAGCCCGATTATTGCCAGCATGTTGTCTCCATGCGCCGTTTAAGAACGGCAGATATTTTTAATGAAAGCGGCGGCCGCCTTGTCAGGTGCTCTGGCGTTTGGCGAGCATGGCCTGCGTCACCTTGGAACCCGGCTCGCGCCCGAGTTGCTGTGAAATCCATACAGAGGTGTCGACGAGCCGGTCGAGGTCGATACCGGTCGTAGCGCCCAGGCCGTGCAGAAGGTAAGCGACATCTTCCGTGGCGATGTTGCCCGATGCGCCCTTCGCATACGGACAGCCGCCAAGACCGCTCACGGAGCTGTCGAACACGCGCAGCCCGAACTGGTACGAGGCATGCACATTGGCCGCGGCCATGCCGTAGGTGTCGTGGTAGTGACCGGCCAGTCGCTCCACCGGCACGCGCCTGGCGACCGCCTCCAGCATGCGCAGCACCGAAGCGGGCGTGCCGGTGCCGATGGTGTCGCCCAGCGACACTTCATAACTGCCCAGTGCCACCATTTGCGCAGCGACCTCGGCCACCCGTTGCGGAACGATCGGCCCCTCATAGGGGCAACCCACCACGCACGAGACATAGCCGCGCACGCGCACGCCTTCGCGTTGCGCGGCCTCGAACACCGGCTGGAAACGCTCGATCGATTCGCTGATCGAGCAATTGATGTTGCGTTGGGAAAAACTCTCCGACGCAGCGGCAAAAACGGCCACCTCGCGCACGCCATGCGCCAATGCCGCCTCGAACCCCTTCAGGTTGGGTGTCAGCACAGGGTACGTCACGTCCGGGTGCCGTGGCAGCGCCGCCATCAGTTCGGCGTGGTCAGCCATTTGCGGCACCCACCGGGGCGAAACGAACGATGTCGCCTCGACCGTGCGCAGACCCGCCTCGATCAAACGTCCGATGAGTTCGATCTTCGTTGCGGTTGCAACCGTCTGCGTTTCGTTTTGCAGGCCGTCACGCGGGCCGACCTCGACGATGCGAACCTGGGTCATGCCTGCTCCCACGCGGGCTTGCGCTTCTCGAAGAAGGAACTGAGACCCTCGCGGCCTTCGGCCGAGGCGCGCACGTCGGCGATCACGTCGGCGGTCATCTCCAGCAATGCCTCGTCGACCGGACGATCCACCACGTCATCGAGCAACTGCTTGGTGCGCGCCAGCGCGGCCGGACCGGCGCCGAGCAGCTGTTGCGCAAACCGGTCAACTGCTTCGTCGATCGCGCCCGGCTCGCATAGGGCATGCATGAAGCCGATACGGTGCGCCTCGGTGGCCGAAAGCCGCTCGGCGGTCAGCATATAGCGCCGCGCAGCCGCAGCTCCCATGGCCTGCACCACGTAGGGCGAAATCATCGCGGGCACGAGGCCGATGCGCACCTCGCTCAGGCAGAATTCGGCCGCTGGATCGGCAATGCGAATATCGCAGGCCGATGCCAGGCCCATGCCGCCAGCAAAGGCATGCCCGTGCACGCGTGCGATGGTCGGCTTGGAGCAGGTATGCAGCGCGTGGAGCATCTGCGCCAGCTCCACTGCGCTGGCCCGGTTTTCCGCGTGGCTGTATTCGGCCATCTGTTTCATCCAGCCCAGGTCAGCGCCTGCGCAGAATGCCTTGCCGCGGCCCGCCAGCACGACTACCCGTACGCCGGTGTCGGCGCCCAACGCGCGCACCGCGCCGGTCAGCTCGCTGATCAGCGCCTCGTTCATCGCATTGCGCATGTCGGGCCGGTTGAGCCAGATCGTGGCGACGCCGCGCGCGACCTCTATCTCAAGGTTTCGATAGTCCATAAGCGCTCGCTCAATAGGATTTCGGCAGCCCCAGCACCTTTTCGGCGATGAAGCACAGGATCAGTTGCGGGCTGACGGGCGCGAGGCGGGGAATCCAGCTCTCGCGCATGTAGCGCTCCACATGAAACTCCTTCGCGTAGCCCATGCCGCCATGCGTGAAGATCGCCGTCTCGCAGGCGCGAAAACCGGCTTCCGCGCCGAAGAACTTCGCGGCATTGGCCTCGGCGCCGCAGGGCTTGTGCTGGTCGTACAGCCATGCGGCCTTCATCGCGAGCAAGAAGGCCGCTTCCAGCTCGATCCAGCGCTCGGCGAGCGGATGCTGAATGCCCTGGTTCTTGCCGATGGGCCGGTTGAACACCTCGCGCTCGCCGGCATACCTGGCAGCGCGCGAAAGCGCCGCACGGCCGAGACCAATCGCCTCGCTGGCGATCAAAATGCGCTCGGGGTTCATGCCGTGCAGGATGTATTCGAAGCCCTTGCCCTCCTCGCCGATGCGGTCCTCCACGGGAATGCGCAGCCCGTCGATGAACAACTGGTTCGTGTCCACACACTTGCGGCCCATCTTCGGGATCTCGTGCACTTCGATCTTGCTGCGGTCGAAGTCGGTGTAGAACAGAGAGAGGCCCTCAGTGCCCTTGCACTCCTCCACCGGCTTGGTGCGCGCGAGTAGCAGCATCTTCGTGGCCTCGCGCGCGGTGGAGATGAACACCTTCTGGCCATGCACCACGTAGTGGTCGCCTTCTCGCACGGCGCGCGTCTTGAGCTTGAGCGTGTTGAGCCCGGCATTGGGCTCGGTCACGCCAAAGCAGGCCTTGTCCTTGCCGGCAATCAGCGGCGGCAGCATGCGCTGCTTCTGCTCCTGCGTGCCGAACACCACCACCGGATGCAGACCGAAGATGTTCATATGCACCGCCGACGCGCCTGACAATCCCGCGCCGGTGCTCGCAATGGTGTGCATCATCAGCGCCGCTTCGGTAATGCCGAGCCCCGCGCCGCCGAACTCCTCGGGCATGGCTATGCCCAGCCAGCCGGCATCGGCGAGCGTGCGGTAAAACGCTTCGGGGAACTCGCCATCGTTGTCCCGCGCATACCAGTACTCGGCGTCGAACGGGGTGCAGACTTTCTCGATAGCATCAACAATCTGCTGCTGGGCTTCTGTTAGTGCGAAATCCATGGTGTGTCTCGTGAGATTCTTGAAGAGAACTGAATCGAATCGTGCTCAGGTGGGCGTGGCCGTGCCATGCGATTGATCGAGGGCATCGATCTCGGAGTCAGACCAGCCCAGCTCGCGCAGGATATCGACGGAGTCCTCGCCCAGACGCCGGGCGGGCGACGGCTCGACGCAAGCGCTACGAGACCACGTCGTCGGATTGCCCAAGGTACGCAAAGGCCCTTCGGTCGGGTGAACCTGGTGGCCGATAAAACCCACGGCAGTGAGATGCGGATCGTCCACCAGATCGTGCGGCGAGTTCATGGGCATGTTCGGGATGTCCGCCTGCTGAAGCAGCGCCTGCCACTCCGCCGTGGTACGCGTGCGCATCAAATCGGCGACCCAGGCATAGACCTCGTCGATGTGCTTCGCGCGATTGGTATGGGTGGAAAAGCGATGATCGCTCTCGAACTTCTCGGCCTGACCAATGGCGGTGAAGAACGCGCGCCAGTGCTTGTCGTTGTAGATCAGCACGCACAGGTGTCCGTCCTTCGTTTCGTATGGCCGGCGGTGCGAGGTCAACAGCCGTGCATAGCCAGGCTCGCCGTCCTGCGGCTCGAAGCTCAGACCCGCGAGGTGATCGCCCAGTACGAACTGCGCCATGGCCTCGAACATCGGCACGACGACAGCCTGGCCGGTCCCGGACTTCTCGCGCTCATAGAGGGCCGTCGTCACGGCGTATACCGTGTGCAAACCGGTGACACGGTCGGCCAGCGTGAGCGGCGCATAGCAGGGCTTGTCGGCGCCGTACTCGCTCATCAACCAGGGCAATCCGGAAGCGCCCTGTATCAGATCGTCATAGGCCGGCCTGGCGGCATAGGGGCCATCCTGGCCAAAGCCGCAACAGGACACGTGGATGATGCGCGGATTGACGGCCCGCACCGCGTCGTAGTCGAGGCCCAGACGCGCCATCGCCTGGGGGCGCACGTTGGAGATCAACACATCGCAGCGCTCGGCAAGTTGCAGCGCCGCCTTGCGCGCCTCAGGCTGCTTGAGGTCCAGCACGAGGCTGCGCTTGCCGCGGTTGGCATGCAGAAAGATATGGCCCATGCCGGGGTGCTTCATCGGCCCCACGTGGCGCATGTTGTCGCCATCGGGTGACTCGACCTTGATCACCTCGGCGCCCAGAGCGGCGAGAATCTGCGTCGCGAAGGGTCCCATCACGACAGAGGTCAGGTCCAGGATCCTCACGCCAGCCAGCGGACCGCCACGCGCCTGCGTCGCGGTTTCGTCTCCAGAGCCCGCATTTACGTCGGGTTTCATCGTGCCTCCTGCATGTTGGTCATCGGCCGATCAGATATCGGCGACATGCGAGCGACTGTAGGGAGGGCAACGATTCCCGTCCAATTGCGTTTTCGGTTCGGACGATCTTTTTTTCGAATCGACGATGCATCGATGAGGCACGACGCGACCCGACGATTTACAGAAAATATCGACGAAGCATAAAATAGTTAGAAATAGCTATCGACGTCGATATGAAGATCCACTATCTCCGATACTTCGCGGTGCTCGCCGAGGAATTACATTTCGGACGGGCGGCTGAGCGCCTGTCCATCACCCAGCCGCCGCTGAGTTCGGCTATCAGGGCATTGGAGGATGAGGTCGGCGCCCGGCTCTTCGATCGCGACAGCAAGCAGGTCCAGCTCACGCCGGCCGGCGCCGCCTTCCTGGTGGAGGCCCGCATCATCCTGGAGCGCATTGCGCGCGCCAAGGACACGGCCAAGGCCGTCGCCAGCGGCAGACGCGGCCGCCTCGATGTGGGGGTGACCAGTTCGTTCTTCTATCGCGAGCTGCCCAGGATCCTCACGGCATTCGACGAGGTGATGCCGAATATCGAGGTCATCCTGCACGAGACCGGCTCGGCGGAACAAGTTCAGGCGCTCTTGCACGGTGAATTGCACGTTGGCTTCATCAACGCCGCCACCGCGCCGCCCCAGTTGAAATCGATTCCGTTACGCGCGGACAAGCTGGCTGTGTGCCTGCCGGAATCGCATGCGCTCGCGCACCGTGAATCCCTTCGCGTCGCGGATCTGGAGCACGAGCACTTCGTCATGTTCGACCGCGAAGTCGCGCCCGCCAACTATGACAACGTCATCGCCGCGTTCAGCCGCGCCGGGGTGCACCCGCGCACACGCCACGCAGCGCGAACCTGGCTGAGCATCGCGGCGATGGTCGCCAACGGTTTTCACATCGGGCTCGTGCCGGAGAGCATGGCCCGCTGCGGCATGCGCGGGGTGTGCTTCGTCCCGCTGTTGGATGCGGACGCGGTGTCCCCCGCGCTGATCGCGTGGAACCCCAGCTATGGCTCGCCGGGTCTGGACATCTTCGTGGAATGCGCGAGGCGGCATACCGATCCGGAAAGCGCCGCTTTCGAGCACGACTGATGTCGGCACAGCAACTGGCGTGGGAGGGTGCCGAAGCGTTGAGCTGGAATTGACCCACCACCAATCGAGCTCGGCCATTGCGCGGTGATAGGCGTCGTGCTCGGGCACGACAAGTGGCCGTGGTTCGCTCCGGTAGTCTCGCGTGACACCTGCGACCGAAACCAGTTCGAACGCATAAGGAAACGGTATCGCGCACAGCTTCTCGACGCTTTTCGCCATGCCGACGCGCCGCTGGGTATACGCGGCATAGGACTTTTCTTGCGGCTGGTCGACGGGCGGTTCAAACTGGCGCGGCAACCTGGCTTGGCAGTCCCACCCGGAGCGTCACGATTGTGGGGGCACAGATGACAACAGCGAGTGACACGTTTGCGGACTTTGCCAAACTGAAGGACCTCACTGGGGGCGGCTCCGACGTCGCATCCACGTTCGGTGCCATGGCAAGTCTCCTGTCTGGATTTGGTCGGGAAGCAATCCTCCAGTTCCGTTTGGAAGGAGACGAGCCGACGCAGAACTTCGTAGTCAACATCACGAAGACCGGAGTGAGCGTGGAGCATCAGCCCATAGCGAACCCAACGTTTCAGATCGTGTGCAAGCACTGCACCTGGCGTGAGATCGCGGCCGGCAAGTTGTCTCCCCTTGAGGCGTTCGCCACGCGACGCATACGAGTCTTCGGTTCAACGAAGCTCGGTGTGGAACTTCTTCGTCACCTACGCGGGTCGGGCAGTCGGATCCGCCTTTGTTGAGCGAGACGAGCATGCCAGAAGAAGACATTGGAACCGTGGCATATGTGAAAGTCTTGAACCACCCAGCTTTGGGCACGGCCTGTGAGTTTGGTCTTGTCCCAAGTAGCGGGCCCATCGAGCATCTTATTTTGTGGATGGACTCACCAGGCGTTTCTCCGGTGCCAACCGAAGCGGACTGGATCCTTCGGAACGCGCAGGTTGCGCTTCTGCGCGATGCCTTCGTGAGCAAGCTGCAGGTTGAGATTTTCAGGGCCGCTGATGGATCTGTCGTGAGTGTTTCTCTGGGCGCGTACGATTAAAATGCGCCACGAAGACTTCCAGGACTGCTGCGAAACATCCGAAAAGGGCACGGTCGGCGGTCCCTATCAGGGCAAGCTCGCCAACGTCATCCCTTTTTATCCGGACTCTGTCGGCATCCGAGTCCTGGTTCAGCCTCGACCAGATGACCTGGGGCCCCTGCTCTTGACGCCTGAAGGCGACAGCAGCCCGGCGCGCCATCTTCGCGATGGCATGCCTGAAGATTTGGCGCGTGCATACCTCGAAACCGTGCTTCACCCCGGCGCGCCGCATTGACAATGGAAAACCTCGTTGTCGTCTGCGCGGATGTCGGCTCGATCCAGAGGAAGAACTTCGGCTGGTGGGCTGCTGTGGGCGAGTCGGGAAAGGATCTATCGAGCCTTGCGGAATTCGTGGCGTGCGAATTGAACGGAGGCCGCAAGGTGGCCCTCGGATTCGAGTGCCCGCTCTTCGTGCTGGTCCCGGATGACGAAGCGGCGCTCACCCGCGCGCGCCCAGGTGAAGGCAACCGCCCCTGGTGCGCCGGCGCAGGTGGTGGCGCGCTGGCCACTGGCCTTGTGCAGCTCCCGTGGGCACTGCGGGCAATCCGGGAACAGCTCGACCATCCGGTTCCCACCTTCCTCGCCTGGGAGCCATTCACGCAAGCCCAGCATGCCGCGCTGCTGCTGTGGGAAGCGTTCGTTTCCGGGTCCGGAAAGCCCGAAGACTGCGACGACGAGCTGGATGTGCACGTTGCGGATGCACGCGCCGGCGTGGAGGCGTTTCTCGGTGCCCTTCCTGATCCTGTCCGGGCCAACGCCATCCCCGTGGCCGACCACGTCTATTCGCTCGCCGGCGCCGCGCTCCTGCGCACTGGCTGGGCCTCCGACACGGAACTGCTCCGGCAGCCGTGCCTCGTGCTGAAGACCCTGCCGCGGCCGTTCATTCTCCCCTGCCCCTGATATTGCGCTCTACTACTGGCCTCGCACGGCACCCCGTCACGGAAGCAGATCAAAAAGCGGGCTATCATTAAGTTGATGTGTCCACCAAACGAGAAGCAAAGTATCACACGGACAGGCTTGACGACGGGCCCGGGATACGTGGACTTCCTGTTACTGTCGCAGGCGGGCAAACCGTGACGCACACAACCATCACGCCGTCACCTATAACTGAACGACGCATGTCCCTTTTCAGGGAGCGAGCTGTCGAGGCTTGCCTGGAGCTCCACGCTGGTGCCAGTTGGCCGGGAACGGTCAACGATTGTTCCGTGAATGAAACGAGCGATTGATACCCAGTTCTCGGGTGTAGGAGGAACGTATGTATTCCTTAATGCCAATTCTGGGGCCCGACCCGGCGGCGATGCCAAGCGCGGAAGCATTCTCATTGGGTAATGATGGCCAGGCGGCCGGAGTCGCATCAGTGAGCGTCGACGAGATGCCGTTGGGGGTTGGCGCGCAGTGGCTAGACGGATTGCTCGCCTCCACGCTTCCGCCTCCGAATAACAGCACCCTCTGGGGAATCAACGACGGCCTTGTCGCTGTGGGAGGCACGACACCGGACAGCTATGCAACCATATCCGCCATCGTTGTCGACACTGGCAACGTGACGGACCTCTCGCCCCTGGTTGGCACGGCCTCATGGGCGGCCGACGTGAACGATGACGGCCTCGTGTGTGGCGGTGGCAGAAGCGGGAATGGCTTCCTATACAGCGTGCCCGCGAAGCGTCTCTTTGCGACCGTTCCGGGGGTCAACCTTTCAGTGATCAACAACCCGGGCGAAGCGCTCGGATTAGATGTTGAAGGAAAGGTTTCGGTCTATAGCGTTACGAACGGCACCACGAAGACGCTGAATGCAATGGCAGCGGCCTACGGCATCAACGACGATGGGATTGTCTGTGGCTCATCTGGTACGCCCCCTACATACAACGAAGTTCCCGGAATATGCGATTCACGTCAGGCGACACCGGTCTTCCAGGCGATCCCACTGCCCGCCGGAGCGATTCAGGGTACGGCACAGGCGATCAACAACAGTGGCGTCGTGGTCGGCACCTGCCTGTTTGGCGGTCAGCCGATGACGCAATCAGCGTTCGTTTATCAAAACGGGACGACCACGCTGCTGGACACGTTGATTTCCGAGCCGGGATGGCAACTGTCATATACGTTCGATATCAACGCAAGCGGGCAAATCATCGGAATGGGGAAGCTCAACGGCGTTCCGACGGCGTTCATGCTCACGCCCGCTTCAGGCTGGCAATGGTTGCAGCGCTTACCGTTGCCGATACTTGTCGGGACCCTACTCGGGGGAGTGGCGAGTGACGCAGGCGGGTGGACCATCATTGGCGGAAAGCGGATCCCGATCGATCCGTGGGGCCCCTGGCTCCAACTGCAGCCAGAGAAGCGCGATGCGCTCATGGCTTTGGCGATGGACGAAATCGCGAGCTTTATTGCCGACGAAGCAACCCGGGTGCAGGTGAGAACAACGTTGGTTGAAGCGGCAAAGAGCCGCCTGAAACGCATGGATGTCCGACCCGTTCGAACCGGGCCGCCACGAGCCGCTCGGGGACCGGGTGAGATCCCCTTGAAAAACGGGCTCCCGGTGTCCTGGCTCAGAAAATTTGGCCGCTGACGTGCGGTGTGGGTCTGGATTCGTCCCGTCTGTGGCGCGTCTCCCGGCGTTGACTGACTGGCGGAATGTTGACGCATCCTGCGCCTGCTTCCCGATGACCGGTCTCCCTGCATAGCCTCATGCGAGATAGCTCGGTCACGGTGTTCCTGGCGCGCGTCCGTGTTGCTTCCTGTGAGGGCGAAAAGCTTCGGCGGCTCTCCGCACCGGCCGGTCATCGACCCATTCTGAAGCCCGGCCATCCCGGCGCGTCCAGTCGGTTAAAATCCGTTGGCATTCCGAAGGCCGCAGCAAAGCGGCCTGCAAACCCACCACACTTCGCCATGCCTACAGTTTCCATCGTTGTCCCCTGCTTCAATCAGGAGGCGTTCATCGCTGAGGCCCTTGATTCCTTGGTCGCGCAGTCATACACCGACTGGGAGTGCATCGTCGTGAATGACAGCTCGACCGACGGCTCCAAGGCCATCGTCGACGCCTACGCGAAGAAAGACAGCCGCATCCTGTCATTGACCAGGGAAAACGGCGGCGTCGCGGCGGCGCACAACTTCGGTTTCTTCCAGGCGAGCGGCTCGCTCTTTGTGCCGCTTGATGGTAACGACAAAATCCACCCTGACTATCTCAAGCGCGCCGTCGAGTGTTTCGAGGCGTTCCCCAATACCGTGCTTGTGCATACCGGTACGCGGAGCTTCGGTGAAAACCGCAAGGTCTGGCGGTCGGCGGAGTACAGCTACGAAAAGCTCCTCTGGCAAAACTTGATCGTCAAAACGACCATGTACCGCCGCGAGGCGTTCCAGCGCGCGGGGGGCTATGCGCCGGAAATGGTGCATGGGTTCGAGTACTGGGAATTCTATGTGCGCCTGCTCGGCCCGGATGCGCATGTGCAGTACATCAGGGAGCCGCTTTACCTCCACCGCATCAAGAAAAGCTCGCGCTCGACCGAACTGGTGGAACAGGGCAAGGTCGAGGAGTCGCAACGCCTCATTTACGAGCGCAACCGCGAGCGGTATGCCGATCACAATGCGAACCCGATCAGCATATTCGACAAGCGCATGAAAGACTTCGCACCCATGCACGCCGCGCGCTACAAGCGGCAGGCCCGCTATCTGCACGCCGGATATGGCGTGCTCGTCCTGGTTCTGCTTGGCGTTATCGGCTTGCTCGTCGCGGCAGGCTAGAACAACGATTCCGGTCTGGATGTCACGTCGACGCAGTCAGCATGTGATTGATTGCAAACAGAGTTTTTATAGGGCCGCAAGGCAAAGGCTCGCTAGGCTTGAGTCGCTCTAACCGGAAAAATGCACGAAAAGCAAAGAGCCCCCGTCTATCGCGTCATCTGACAGTTGGTGCGGCTTACAAAGAACTTTGATGCGTTGTAGTGCGGGTAGACAGGGCCAAACGCCTTGCTGCCGCCAGGTCTCATGACGCACGAGGTTCCTCGTTGGCTACTGGCTCCCCAGGCACTTCGCCTGGATCACCCTGCGAGTTGACTTGCACGCGTTTCGGAGAGGTCTCGATATTGTAGTTGCTTTATCAACTACAATGAGATTACCCCGCGGGGCAAAACAACCGCTACAGCGCGCTCGCAGACTTCGCCATAGGCGTTACGCTGTACACGCTCTGGAGAGCGAAATTCAGATTAGGACTTGCAATCCGGCGAATCGAGCGGCACGAGAAATACGCGGACAGCGCACGCGTGACTCAAAAAATCCCCATGGCAATCCCCGCCGCAAGCCCCGCGCCAAGCTCGGCGCAACGTGCAAGATCGTCAGCGCCAATGGTCTTGGGCGCGAGGATGCGCTCGGGCGTCTGCGCATGCGTGCATACAATGACGCCCTCTGCCACCGCCTTCAACCGCCAGCCCGCTGCAATGCGATCGATCTGGCGCAGCGCGTTCTGCCCGTCACTGCCCGCGCAGATCATGACCGCATAAGGTCGACCGTTTACACGGTCGAGCGCCGCGTAGTAGCTGCGGTCGAAGAAGTCCTTCATCAGCCCGGACATGGCCGCGAGATTCTCCGGCGTCGCGAAGAGATAGCCATCGGCGGCGAGCACATCGTCCGGCTGCGTTTCGTCCGCAAGCTGGAGTCTGACCGTGACTCCCGATTGCTCGCGCGCAGCGGTGGCCGCTGCCTCGGCCATTTGCCGTGTGCCCCCCGTCATCGTGTGATAGACGATCAGCAGCGTCTTCATGCGTCTTTGTCCCGTAGGTTCCTGAGGAGTCTGCCGACGTGCCGGAACGGAGCGCCGCATCGTTTCGATGATACCGCACCGACAGCCATGCCATTCCGCTGCCGGAGAGCAGCACTGTCCGGACCGTCCCAGTGTGCTGATGACCTAACACCAGTCCACCGCCGACAAAGCGAGCTGGCGTGGTCGGGCATTGTCGGCGTTTTTGCTTCACGCTGCCCGGAATCTGCTTCCATGCTCGACGCGGTCTGTTGAATGATCAGATCGAAGACAGATAATTTGCAATCCTACTAAACATTGATCATAAAGCTTATAGTAAATTTCGTAGTACTACGAGTGATAGATTATCCATGACTGGACGTAGACAGGACGTGTCACCGCCTCTGTGCTCAAGCGCTTGTTGACGCCGCTGCGGCCAATCGCCCAAAACATCAGCAGTGGCTGCCTCCAGCCGCTTATCGGCCATCCCGTGGCGGGAAAACGGTACTGCCCACATATCGTAGCAAACCACTGTTGAGGTGGATCCCGTCAAGACCGGGGTTTCGTTCGAGCAAACGTCTGCCGCAACCTGCGCGTGACGGGTTGCTCCTCGGGCAGCAAGGTTCTTTTCGTTCGCCGGAGCCCGAAGGTGAGGTTTTCCTCAACATCATGGTCAGCGCAGCAGGCGCAGTTTCCCGTCCGGATCGCGCGCAACACGGGAGCACCAATGCCCTGGGCCACCCTGCGCTGTAGACTAATCTTCGTCGAGACAATATCGACCGTCATCCGAAATCGACCATCGTGCCTGAGCTTTCCGCACTCCCTGTTTCGACCCGGGACCTGGCAGTCGGCTAACTGTCGCGGTTCCGTCCGCGTCATTAGTCCATTCACGAACGCCACCATTTTGCCCGATCCGACTCATGGTCGATCCCGGCACCATAGAAAGTGCCTCCTCGCGCGTGAGCGCCACGTCCTCATCCGCCAACGCACTGACCTGAATAAGGCAACCGGTCAACAACACGATCAATGCTCGCATGCCCCCTCCCACATTTCTTTTGCTTCACACGCGTAAGAATTCGGGAAACGCTTCGGCAGAACTGCGCGGACTCATCGGTCGGCGGCTAAGTCTAGTTCAGTATGTCGACAAAGGGATCCCAACGGGTGCTCATGACTTTCGCCTGCCATGCGCCCGTTTTCGTGTCCGAAGACTGTCGTCAAGTGTAGTGGCGATTTTCTCGACACCCGTTCCGAATTGACCGATCCGCGCCACGACGATACCAGTGGATATCGAGAGCGAGCACCAACTCCGCGCGGTGATCGGCGAGGTCGAGGACTTCAATGCGCGGGCCGAGTCCAAGCTCTCTTCGCTCGATGGCTTGCTGGCCGAAGCATGAAATTAATGTTCGGAAACATCCATAAAATGCGATAAATTGGCTGAACTCCGGCCGCGCGCTTGCTAACTGAGGAGTTTAGCGGCCGTTCGCACGATTTCCGCGACGAACACTTTGACCATTGGATGGTTGCGTTCGCCGCGGCGATAAGCGACGTAGATTTTTCGGCGAAGCTCCGGCCTCAGCTTTACCCATGCGACGCCCGGAGGTAAGCGTAGCCTCCTGAGTCCAGGGACGACTGACACAGAGCAGCCGGAGGCCACCATCGCTTCGATCATCTCCGATCCACGGCATATGGCGTTGGTCCGAGGCTCGTACCCGGCGCGGCGGCACAAGTCGGCTACGAAGCTGCCAGAGGGTCCACCGGTCGATTCGATCGCCCAGGTTTCGTCCTTGAGATCGGCCAGGCTGAGCGACGGCTTTTTGCTCAGCGGATGGTCGGTCGACAGTGTCACGTACCAGACATCCTCGGCCAGCGGCACAATCGCGATGTTTTCCCGATTCTCGCCCGCCACGATTGAGAGATCGTCAATCAAGGCGATGTCCGTTCTCCAGGACCGCAGTGCCGCGACCCCATCAATTGCCTCCAATTCTTCGATTGCGATCGCCAGACGCGGATACGCGTGCTGCAGCGTCTTGACCGTGTCAGGTAGGACAACCGAGGCGATCGACTGAAACGCGGCAACGCGCAGCTCGCCGGCGATCTCACGCCGAAGCTCTGCCATTTCCGAGCGAGCTTCGTCCAGCACAACCATCAGCCGCTCGGCGTAGCCCACCAGTGCGTGGCCCGCGGGCGTAAGCCTGACCCTGCGGCCGATGCGCTCCGTGAGCGTGACGCCCGCCTCATCTTCAAGTTGTGCGATCTGCTGTGAAACCGCTGAGGGCGTAAGGAACAGAGCTTCGGCGGCAGCGGCAATCGTGCCACACCGCGCCAACTCCAGGAGTGCCCGCATTCGACCGAGCTCCAAGGCAGGTACCTCCTGAAAGAACAGATCGATTCAACAGAATTACTAATGTATTACGTAAAAAACGATAAGTATACGTAAGCATACTGGCCGCCTAAGATTGAATCGTCGAACAGCGCAATAGAACGGCCGCAACGCACATGCATAGTGTCAAGTTCGACCAGTGTCACTGGTGAACAACTTTCAGGAGATTATTATGTTTGCCTTCCTCCTTACACGGGTTAGCCGCTGGTTCGAGCGCGCTGAACAAAGCCGCAATGACGAGTACCTTGCAGGCGCTCGAGACATTGCCGAGCTCGAACACCGGATGCGCTCGCTGGAAAGCGGCCGCTAACTGATGTCAGGCTTGCGCGAAATCTTTTGGTTGGCTGGCGCGCTTACCCTCGATGCTCCCACACGCGCCTTGAGAGCCATCCTCGGGCGCTGACTGCGAAGGTAGCGGAGCACGATTTCACTGGACTACGCCTGGCGATGGGCTGACGCGCCGGCCCGCGGTCCGATGTCGGCCCGATCTCTGTCCGGATGACCAGGATCAATCGTTACAATGCCTCGACGAGTTCCCTTCGACAGCATCGAATGCGAAATATCCTGACCTCCTTTTTCTGGAGCGGCGACGCCATCCGCAGTCGACGCGTAAGTGACATCGTTTTATCCGGAACGCTCGATCTGCCGGCGCCTTCTGCGGCCGTGCTTGCGGATTGGCAAAGAGAGACGGCGGTGCGGCTCGCCCTGGAACCTGGGGATGTCGAGGCGATGCATCTGGCGCGCACGCAAATGCGCTGGCCGGACTACAAGCGCTGCGTCCAGGCCATGTCCGCCTGGACGGGCGCCCTGGGACTGCCCGCGGTGCTTGCCGACAGCGACATGGCGCTGATGGCCTGTCGTGGCGCGAGGTATCACCACGATGGCGAACAATACGGCGGTACCGCTTTCTGCAATCTCTTCCTGAGTGAAGACAAGGGTCTGGACTTGCACTTTCCCTTTACGGGCCAACGCATTCCCCTCAAGCGGGGAACAGCCGTGATTTTCGATCCGGTTCAGCCCCACGGCGTCATTCAGCGCGGCAGCGACAGTTTTTCTGCGGCCGAATTCGCCCCGGACCAGGACTTCGACCAGATTTTCCTGACGTGGGAACTTCCCATCGAAGACGCCGATATTGGAAGCGCGCTAAAGGTCATCTTCGATATCGCCCCCTCGACGTCGCAGCATCTCGAGAAAGAGCAGGTCTGGTTCAACGGTTCACCCGCCGCCGTCTGCCCGGAATCTGGTCGCTGGCTCCCCGTTAGCTGATATCGACGTCACGGCCAGTGTTGACGGCGGCCTTCAGATCGTGCCCCTACCGGTTTCGCTCGCGCAAAGCCACACACGCTTTTCCGCCGAGTCCCTGCTTCGGCTGGTAGTCAACCTGAAGGCGCCGCGCGAGCAGCGCCTCTGCCTTCGCGGCGGATCAGAGACGTCCTGATGTGACGAAAATGTGCGCCGCGTGGATGGCATGTTCATTGTCACAGTCCAGGAAGCTAAACACGAAAAATATTCGCAATCCTTATTTAAAGTTAGATCATTTAATTTACGTTAAGTTGCGAGATCTTACGTTGGGCGCCGCGCTTGTTTTCTCGTTGTTGGTGACGAAGCACATCTGAGCCTCGCCGAAATCAGCGTCGAATTGCAAATGCGAGGCTCGCCGATGCGCGTATCCAGTCACTGAACGCGACACGCTTCAAAGAGATTTAACCAACTCGGGGATGAGCTCAAACAAGTCGCCGGTAAGGCCATAGTCTGCCACGCTGAAGATCGGTGCTTCTTCGTCCTTGTTGATCGCGACGATGACCTTCGAGTCTTTCATGCCGGCCAGATGCTGGATCGCGCCCGAGATGCCGACTGCCACATACAGTTGCGGTGCGACGATCTTGCCGGTCTGGCCGACCTGGTAGTCGTTCGGCACGTAGCCCGCATCGACTGCTGCGCGCGAAGCGCCGAGTGCGGCGTTGAGCTTGTCGGCGAGCGGCTCAAGAACCTTCGTGTAGTTTTCGCCACTGCCCAGACCACGGCCACCCGAGACGATGACCTTCGCGCTCGTGAGTTCCGGACGGTCGAGTTTCGTGACTTCACGGCCGACGAACTGCGTGAGGCCGCTGTCCGCTGCCGCTTCGAGCTTCTCGACCGCTGCACTGCCGCCTTCTGCAGCAACGGGGTCAAACGCCGTCGTGCGTACGGTGATGACCTTGACCGGATCGACCGATTGCACCGTCGCGATTGCATTGCCGGCGTAGATCGGACGCTCGAACGTGTCCGGCGAATCCACGGCCGTGATGTCGCTGATCTGCGCGACATCGAGCTTCGCGGCGATACGCGGCGTGACGTTCTTGCCCGCAGCCGTGGCCGGAGCCAGGATGTGCGAGTAGTTCTTCGCGATCGCAATAACCGTCGCTTCGACGTTCTCTGCGAGACCGGCTTCGAGTTGCGGCGCGTCGGCCAGCAGCACCTTCGCCACGCCTGCGATCTTCGCGGCTGCGTCCGCTGCGGCCTGGGCGTTGTGGCCCGCGACCAGCACGTGCACGTCGCCGCCAATCTTCTGTGCTGCAGCGACGGTGTTCAGCGTCGCGGCCTTGATCGAGTGATTGTCGTGTTCAGCTATTACCAGATTCACCAGATTCGTCATTTTCGTCTCGCTCCTTACAGCACCTTGGCTTCGGTCTTCAGCTTCTCGACCAGCGTCTTCACGTCCGGCACCTTCACGCCTGCGCTGCGCTTGGGCGGCTCGGCAACCTTCAGCGTCTTCAGACGCGGCGTGACATCGACGCCCAGGTCTTCCGGCTTGAGCGTTTCGAGGGGCTTCTTCTTCGCCTTCATGATGTTCGGCAGCGTGACGTAGCGCGGCTCGTTCAGGCGCAGATCCGTCGTGACCACCGCGGGCAGCGTGAGCGAGAGCGTTTCCGCGCCGCCATCCACTTCGCGCGACACGGTAGCCTTGCCGTCGGCGACCACCACCTTCGATGCGAACGTCGCTTGCGGCAGGCTCGCCAGCGCGGCGAGCATCTGGCCGGTCTGGTTCGAATCGTCGTCGATGGCCTGCTTGCCGAGGATCACGAGCTGCGGCTGTTCCTTGTCGACCAGCGCCTTCAGGAGCTTGGCGACAGCCAGCGGCTGCAGGTCTTCGTTCGACTCGATGAGGATCGCGCGATCCGCGCCGATGGCCAGCGCCGTACGCAGCGTTTCCTGCGCTTGCGCCACGCCCGCCGAAACGGCGATGACTTCCGTCGCCACGCCCGCTTCCTTCAGACGCACCGCTTCTTCCACGGCGATTTCGTCGAACGGGTTCATCGACATCTTCACATTCGCTATATCGACACCCGTGTTGTCCGACTTCACACGGACCTTGACGTTGTAATCGACCACTCTCTTGACTGGAACCAGAATCCTCATTGTCAACTCCTTGTGGGTAAAGGGGCTCGCGCTCGCCATGCAGCGCAACAGGCTTGCCAGAGCCCTGAAAAGTTTAGAACAGGTGATACATACCGAGGCGCAATGCGATCTGATGGTTGTTGCTCGACGCGTCGCCCACCACCCCATTGAAGATGGCCGCCTGCGAAGCGGCTCCCCCGGCACGCTGATAAACACCCATCGCATAGATCGAAGTGCGCTTCGAGAGCGCGTATGACGTCGTGAGGCCCGCCTGATGGTAGATAGGCACGGCATTCGAGTAGCCGATATGCCCGTGCGTGTACGTGTAGGCCCCCCCCACCGACCAGGCGGTGGTCAGCGCATAGCGCGCCCATACCTCGTAGTTGTCGAAGCGAACCGTCGACGTCGTGCCGTTCGCCTGATCGAAACGCGTGTCGGTGAAGTCGGCCCCAACAATCGCCTGGCCAAACGCGTAGCTCGCCCCGATCCCGGCCACCTGTTCGTTCGCCGGATTGCCGACATAGCTGAACGTACCCGAGGCACCAATCGCGGAACCTGTCGTGTTGGGCAGAAAATTGCCGTCCGTGAAGAGCTGCGCCGGGTCTTTCGCGTACAGATACGCCGCCGAGACATTGAACGAAGCGATCGAATAGCTCGCGCCGATGCTCCACATGCCGGTCGTGCCGCGGCCCGGCTCGGTCGAATTCGTAAACGAGTACATGCCGCCAAACGTCAACCCGCCGAGCTTCGGGCTCGCGTACTTGATCGAGTTGTCGACGCGGAACGAGTTGTCGGTATTGTCGATATCGCCCGCATGCACGAACGGGCCACCGAACTGGCCGGGCGCCGTCAACGGCTGCAGGTAATCGACGACCGAATCGTACTGGCGGCCGAACGTCAGCGTGCCGAGTCGCGTGTCCGACAAGCCAACGTAAGCCTGCCGGCCGAACAGCCGGCCGCCCTGGAGCGATTTTCCGTTTGTAGCGCTGAAGCCTGATTCGAGCTTGAAGATCGCCGCCAGGCCGCCGCCGAGATCCTCGTTCCCCCTCAGCCCCCAGCGGCTTCCGTACACGCCGTCGTAGGAGCCGTCCTGCATGTGCCAGAGCGATTTGCCGCCGCTGTTGTTCGTATAGTCGATGCCCTCGTCGATCGCGCCATACAGCGTGACGGTCGACTGCGCCTGCGCAGCGGCCGAGCAAGCGGCGAAGGTCGAGGTGATGATCATTGAGCGGGACAAGTTCAACACGCTCCTGTTCATTTGGTATCCTTATTAATTTGTATGATATGAGGACAGCTTCCGCAGCGTGCGTCGTCCTCATCGCAGCTTAAAGTCGATTGTGGGATCGCCGTTTCACAAACGCACATCCGGTTGAGGCGATCGCAAGTCCTACTGGATGATCCGCGGAGCCCCCACTTCCGCCGCCGACGTCGAGAGGCCGTAAGTCTTGAGAATCCGCGCGATCTCCCCGGACTGGCGCAACGCTTCGATATTGGCGCTGAGCGCGGTGCCGAGCGCGGCATTCGTCTTCGTGAATAGCAGCGCGGTCTGACCTGGCTCGAGTGTGGCTGGCACTCGCGGATCCGGCTTCACGAGCATGATCTTCATCGCTGGATAGCCGCCTTTGGTCTGGTTGTACTGCGACACCGCATAACTGTCGGTGCCGGCGTCGATCCGGCCGGCGGCCAGGTCCTGCGCCATCGCAACCGGATTCGGATAGACCACTAGCGCGCTGCCGAGCAGCTTCTGCAGATCGCCAGTCCACAAATAGCCTTGCACGGTTCCAACCCGCTTGCCGACGATGCTGCCGACCGTGTCGACACCCTGCTTCGAAATCACCGCCATCTGGTCGAGATACATCGGACCGCTCAGTCCCAACACCTTCGCACGGTCGGCTGTGCGATACCAGTCGCCGAGGCCAATATCAGCGCGACGGGACACAACGGACTGAACCACGGCGGCCGGATCGACGACCGAAACGGAGATCTTCAGGCACTCCCTCGCCGCAATCTGCTTGACGATTTCGCCGTCGACCCCCTTGATGTCCTGCGTGCCGGCCGGAATCGAATACGGCGGGAAATCCCACACGGCAACGGACAACGTGCCGGGCCGGATCGTCTCGAACTGGTGAGCGGGCTTGCAAGACTCGGCGTGGGCGGTGGCGCCAAGGCCCGCGAAATACAGGCCGACGAGCGCGAACGAAAGGCGACGCATGGTTGATGTCATGAGGATCTCTCCAAAAGTGCGTGGCAGGTTGAAAGTGCGGAAACCGGTGAATGACGCAACGGGCAGGACAGAACGAGCGAATCAGCGCACCGCGTGCCGTCCCAGACGGCGTTCGAGCGCCGACACGGCGAATGTCGCCGGCACGCAGACCAACGCGAACATCAGGCCTGCGAGCAGCAGCACGGGCATATACTCGAACGTCGACGAACCGATGCTCGACGCGCGGCTCACGAGCTCGGGCAGCGCAATCGTGAAGCAAAGCGACGTGGCCTGCAGCATCATGATCGAGAAGCCAAGCAAGGCCGGCAGCGCGACGCGCAATCCTTGCGGCACGATGACGAAGCGCAGTGAGTCGACCGGGCTCAGCCCGATCACCGCTGCGGCCTCTTTCTGGCCGTACGGCACGGCGTCAAAGCCGGCGCGGATGATCTCGCTCGTATAGGCGCCGGTGCAACACGCCAGCGCGATCACAGCGGACAGGTACGACGACAGTGTGAGGCCAGCGCTCGGCAGTCCGAAGTAGAAGAATTGCAGCAGGATCAGCGCCGGTGCGCCGCGGCCGATTTCGACGAACACGAGCGCCGCGCCGCGAATCGCCTTCGGTTGCATCGACACGCAAAGTGCAAGCACGAGGCCGAGCGGAATGCCGATCCCGACGCTCAGCGCGGTGACTTCAAGCGACAGGCGAAAGCCACCAAGCAGGTCTGGTAACCAGGACAGCCAGAGATCGATCATGGCGCTCATCGCGACACCCCGGAACGAAGATGAAGATCGGCCCAGCGCGAAAGCCATGCGACCGGGAGACTGAGAGCGATGTACAGCAGCGCGGCTGCCGCGTAGACGCCCAGGCCGCTAAACGTCTCCTGCGACACGTGGTAGGCCTGAAACGCGAGTTCCCCCACGCCGATCGTCGAGGCGACGGCCGAATCCTTCAGCAGGCCGATCAGGTAAGTGGCCGCGGTCGGCAGTGCGACGCGCACCATCTGCGGGAGAATCACGTCGCGAAACTGCTGGAAGCGTGTGAGGTTCAGCACTTTCGCCGCTTCGTACTGCCCCGGATGAATTGCGGTCAGCGCCCCTCGGTAGACTTCGGATAGATTCGCCGCGGTCACGAGGCCGAGACCGAGCGCGGCCGCCACAAACGGGCTGAGCGGCAGCAGGTCGTTGCCGATCCCGAAGAAGACGAAAAACAGCCAGACGATGGGCGGCACAGAGCGGCAACCGACGACGATCGCCGTCGCAAACGTGCGCACGAGCGGATTCGTGGCCCTGCGCATGGCGCACAGTGGCAGCCCCAGCACCGCGCCGATGGCGAAGACCGTGAGCGTCAGCGCAATCGTCCAGGGCACGCCGGCGAGAATGGCGAAGAGATAGTGGCTCATTCAGCGGTCCCTCACTGCACTGAGGAATTTCGCTGCGCGCTCCGTTTGCGGGTGGCTCATCACGGTTTCGCTCGGCCCGGCTTCGAGGATGCGCCCGTCCGCCATGATGATCACGCGGTCGGACACGCTCTCCGCAAAATGCATCTCGTGTGTGACGACGATCATTGTCATCCCAGACGCCGCGAGCTCTTTCATCACCGCGAGCACTTCGAGGCCGAGCTCGGGATCGAGCGCCGACGTCGGCTCGTCGAACAGCATGATTTCCGGATCGAGCGCGAGCGCCCGGGCGATCGCGATGCGCTGCTGCTGGCCGCCCGAGCAGCGCACCGGATACTGCGCAGCCTTGCTCGCAAGGCCCACCCGTTCGAGCAGTTCCATCGAACGCCTGTCCGCTTGCGCGCGGCTGCGGCCCATCGTGCGCTCCTGCGCGAGACTGACGTTGCGCAGCACGCTCAGGTGCGGGAAGAGGTTGAACGACTGGAACACCATGCCAATCCGGCGGCGCAATGTCACGAGTTCGCGGCGCGCGGGTGCCTGATTCGCCTCGATCGTCACGTCGCCGATCGTTACGCGGCCTTCGGTCGGCGGTTCGAGCTGGTTGATGCAGCGGAGCAACGTGCTCTTGCCCGATCCGCTTGGGCCGATGATCGCGATCACTTCTCCGGCGTACATCGAGAAGCTGACGTCCTGCAGCACGCGGTGCGGGCCGAACGTCTTGCCGACGCCCTTCATGCAGAGGATCGGCTGCAAACCGGGCCGGCTGGCCTGCGCAAGGCTCGCTTCCGGCTGCAAGGGAGGGGGGACGATGCTGTTCATGGAAGCTTCTCCGTCGACGGCTTTCAAGGCTTGTCGCAAGCTCGATCGACATTCACCGCGGCCGTGGCACAACGGGCTGTCGATTCAAGCACGGCGATTCGCAATCTTATTGATGAGGACAACGATATGAATGGATGAACCGTATTTAACGCATCCAATATCCCGGTCTCAAGCGATGCTTTTTCATCACATCTTGAGCAGGACGCATTACCTCGGGTACGCTCAAGCGTGCGCGCTACGACTGCATCAAAGCGCTCACCACGCGCGGCGTGTGCTCATCAGCTTGTCGAGGATGCGATCGAGCACGGCGCGCTCGTTTTTGTCGAGTGCGCCTAGCATCATTGTCTGCCTGTCGAGTGCGACAGGCAGCACCTGCTCGTATAGCCGCCGGCCGCTTTCGTTCAGCGCGAGCCGGATCTCGCGCCGGTCGTCTGCATTCGTCTTGCGGCGAATCATCTTTCGCTCCGCGAGCCGGCTAACGGCGCGGCTGATACTGTTTTTCGGCCGACCCGTCACCTCGCAGATCTTCTTCGCCGTCATCGCGCCCACTATCGAGAGGCAGGCGAGCACGTTGAATTCGTCGCGGCTGACGTCGAACCTCTCCATCATCTCCGTGAAGACCGGCTCCGTGTAATAGTTCGACCACAGCGTCAATCTCCATGCGTCGTTCAGCGGACCGTTGGTGACGATTGCGTCGAATACGGCGTCGCCCGCCGTGGCCTCGTCGCGATCTTCGGTGTCGTTGCCTTCGAGGTCAATGTCGGTAGCTTTCATCGGGAACGGCTCCATCGATTCATTGGTCGGCAGGCGTGAGGCAATCGTGCGGCACCGCGCACAAGCGGCTCAGCCAGTCGGCGAACATCAGGTCCAGATGACCGCCGCCACCGTTCTTGAACAGCGTGATGTCGACATCGTGTCCTCGCCGAGCGGCGCGGCCGCTGCAAAGGTCGAACAGATCGCCCACGATATCGGTTGCCGCGATCACACCGGCTTCGAGCGGCTGACGAATGTCGCCGCAATGTTCGGTCACGAGCGCGCGATGATCGACGTAGATGCGCGAGCGCAGCAGCGCCGCATCGTTCGCTTCCCGCATCGACGGCGTGTAGCTGCCGACCAGATCGACATGGCAGCCCGCACGCAGCCACGCTCCATCGATCACCGGCGACGTCGAAGGCGTCACGCTCACGACGAGATCGGCCTCGCGAACGCTGCGCTCGAGATCTTCGACCGCACGGACTTCGGCACCAGGTGCGTCACCGGCGGCCTGTTCGGCGAGCCGCGCGGCGCGCTCGTGGTTGCGGTTCCAGACATCGATGCGCCGCAGCGTCGGGAATTCCGCAGCCATGACGCGCAAATGCGTGGCCGCCTGCGCGCCGGCGCCGACAATCGTCAGCGTCTGCGGCGCGCGCCGTGCGAGCAAGCGGGCACCCAGCGCGGAATCGGCTGCCGTCTTGTAGCGAGTGAAAGCGTTGCCGACGATGATCGCGCGGAAGCGGCCGTGTTCCGCATCGCAGAGGAGAAACGCCGAATGCACGGTGTCGACCGAACCGCTCGAACGCGTGCCGTTGTCGGGTGAGATCGACACGACTTTCGCACCCGTGGCGCCGTCTTGCGCCCCACCGAGCCAGATGAGCATCTCGCCGTCGTCGCGCGCATCGCGCGGGACCATCGCGTGCAATCGCGCGAGTGGCGACCAGGCGCGCCGATGCGCGGCTTCCAACGCATCGACCATCTGCGTCGGCGGCACGCGGCTCAGCACCGCATCGGCGTCGATCAACTGGGGCAAGGGGCTCGATATCATCATGATCAATCTGGTTTTAACGTGGCGAACTCATGCGTTGCGGTCCGAGATCAGCGGCGTGGACGAAAGCGCAATCGCACCGGTCTTCGTGATCAGCACCTGTTCCTCGAGCTTGACGCCTTCGGCACCGCCCTGCACGCCGATGTAGCTCTCGACCGACACGACCATGTTTTCCTCGAATGTTCCGTCGTACCCCCACGCGTCAAAATCCACCGCGTACGCGACGCTTGGATATTCGTCGACCAGCCCCACGCCGTGCAGCATCATCATGTAGCGGTTGTGCACGTAACGCTCCGGCACAGGCCAGCAACGCTCGGCGAATTCCCTGAACGTGAGGCCCGCGCGCAGCACTCCGACATTGTGCTGGATCTGGTCTTCCGCATAGCCGAGCAGGTTGCGCTGATTCGCGGATACGCCGCGCCCCGGGCACACGAAGCTACGCGAAATGTCTGAGAGGTAGCCGCCCGGCCCGACCATGTCGGTGTCGAAGCACACCATGTCGCCCGATTCGATCACGCGGTTCGTCGCGTCCTGAAACCACGGGTTCGTGCGCGGACCCGACGACAGCAGCCGGCTTTCCGCCCACTCGCCGCCGTGCGCAATGTTCGTTTCGTGAAAGACACTCCACAACTGATTTTCGGTGACGCCAGGGCGCAAGGCTTCGCGCATGCGCGCGACGCCGAGGTCGCACACGCCCATCGAAACACGATGCTGCGCGACCTCCTCGGGGCCCTTGATCAGGCGGGCCTGCTCAGTCAGCGGTTGCGCATCGAACAGCGTGATGCCGAGTCGAGTCAGCCGGTCGGCGCCCCACGGGTCGCAGCGGTCCACGGCAAGCCGCATGTTGCCGCCGCCATGCGTGCGCAGCAGATCAGCGATTTCCTGTGCCCACACCTCGACCTTTTCTTCAACACGCGGCCCTGCAAGAAAGTAAATCCACGGCGTAGCCGGACGAATCTCGTCGATCGATTCGATGCCCTCGCTGTTGTGCTTGCTGCTCGTGAATTCGAACAGGACGAGCGGGCCTTCGGTGGCGATGAACACGTAACGGCTCGGCGAATGCATGACCCACAGGCCGAGATTGTTCGTATCGGTTGCATAGCGGATGTTCAGCGGATCGGCGAGCAACATGCCCGCGTAGTCGTGCTTGCGCAACTGCTCGCGCAGTCGCTCCATGCGATACGCACGCAGCGCGCGGCGATCGATGGCGCCAAACGCGTCGAGCAGCGCGCGATCGACCGGCGCGACGCGTTTGTCCTGCACCAGTGCGTCTTGCCGGTACGCACGTTCGTTCGCGTGCTCGCCTGGGAGTGAGGAAGCTACGCTGGGGGCTTGTAGTGCGGTGTCCACGATCACGGCGACTTCCTTCAGGCTGGAGTGCGAGCGCTCACAGTGGAGCGCAAACTCGACGCATTGCGGCACATCGCACCGCATTGCCTGTTGCAACGCAGATTAGTCCCGCGTGGAACCATCTGTCAATGCGCCAAAAATGATGTTTACCCTTGTATGGCGGCGTGCCTTTCCGGAACCGCGAAGGCCTCCGGAAACGCGCGCATTACAGATCCTTGACGAGCCGCAGCGCGTCGTAGATCGCCGCGTGCGTGTTGCGCGCGGACACGGCGTCGCCGATCCGGAACAACTGAAAGCGGCCCGCGGGATTGCGGTTCTCGATCTGTGGCTTGCCGTCGATCAGATCGTCGTAATTGACGGCGCCGAGGTTCGTCGACTGGGCCTTCAGCGCGAAATACAGTTCGTCCATCGGGATCGTGCCGTGATTGACGACAATCTGGTCATAGCGCTGCTCTTTGCGGATACCGCCGTAGTCGCTGCCGACGATCGCGACAAGGTCATTGCCTTCGCGGCGCACGGCCTCGAGCCGGTACGTGACCGTGAACTTCGCGTTGAGCTTTTGCAGCGAGCGCATGTACGGCACGAGATTCATGCTCATGACTTCAGGCGAGAACGAACGGTCGGGCGTCATGATCTCCACCGCGCCACCCGCATGCGCGATCGTTTCCGCCGCCTGGAGCGCCGGGTGATCGCCCGCGTCGTCGTAGATCAGCACATTGCTGCCGGGCTTCACGTCGCCGGAGAGGATGTCCCACGCGGACACCACATGTTCGACGCCCTCGGTCAGCACCTCGATGTCCGGCATGCCGCCCGTCGCGACGATCACGACGTCAGGGCGCTCGTCAAGCACGGTCGACGCATCCGCCCACGTGTTGAAGGCGAAGCGCACACCGAGCCGCTCACACTGCGCCATGCGCCAGTCGATGATGCCGAGCATTTCCTTGCGCCGCGGCGTCTGGGCCGTCAGCCGGACCTGGCCACCGGGATGGCCGGTCGCCTCGAACACGACAACGTCATGCCCGCGCTCCCCGGCAACGCGTGCCGCCTCGAGGCCGGCCGGTCCGGCGCCGACGATCACGATCTTGCGCTTTGTCTGGGCGGGCGTGATCGTATGCGGCATCGTCGTTTCACGCCCGGTGGCCGCGTTGTGGATGCAGAACGCAGCGCCCCCCTGGTAAATCCGGTCGAGGCAATAATTCGCGCCGACGCAGGGGCGAATGTCGTCTTCGCGGCGCTCGATGATCTTGCGCACGATATGGGGATCGGTCATATGCGCGCGCGTCATGCCGATCATGTCGACCTTGCCGGACGCAATCGCGTGACGCGCGGTGGCCACGTCCTGGATGCGCGCCGCGTGGAAGGTCGGGAAATCCGTAGCAGTGCGAATCTCCCCGGCGAAATCGAGGTGAGGCGCGCTCTTCATGCCCATGATCGGGATGATGTCAGTGAGACCTGCATCCGTTTCAAGGTGCCCGCGGATCACGTTCAGGAAGTCGATCAGGCCGCTCGACTTCAACGCCATCGACAACTGCATCCCCTCTTCCCTGGTCAGCCCACCGGCAATCATTTCATCGGCCGTGTAGCGGATGCCCACGATGAACGCGTCGCCCACACGCTTGCGGATTGCGCTCAGCACGTCAAACGTGAAGCGCATGCGGTTTTCGAGCGAGCCGCCGTACGGTGCGTCGAGGGTATTCGTGAGCGGCGACCAGAACTGATCCATCAGGTGGCCGTACGCTTCCAGCTCGATGCCGTCGAGGCCGGCTGCCTTCATCCGCTCCGCCGCGTCCGCATAATCGCGCACGATCCGCTCCCTGTCCCACTCCTCGAGCTTCTTGGGAAACGCGCGGTGCGCGGGCTCGCGCGCATGCGACGGCGAAACTGCCGGCAGCCAGTCGCCCTTGTCCCAGCGCGTGCGGCGGCCGAGATGCGTCAGCTGGATCATCACCTTCGCCCCGTGTTCATGGCACTCGTCGACGAGGTCTTTCATCCATGGCACGACCTCGTCGCGGTACGCGAGGATGTTGTTGAACACGGGCGGGCTGTCCTTCGAGATCGCCGCGGAGCCGGCCGTCATCGTCAGCGCGATGCCCGCTTTCGCGCGTTCGACGTGGTACGCGCGGTAGCGCGCCTTTGGCATCCCGTCCTCGGCATACGCCGGCTCGTGCGACGTCGTCATGATGCGATTGCGAAACGTCAGATGTTTGAGGGTATAGGGCTGCAGCAGCGGGTCATTCGACATGGGATGCCTCTGGATGGGGACGGGATCGTGGTTCGTGACTGCAAGTCGTGGATGCCTGTTGCGAGCTAGGTTAGAATCGCTGTACACATGTGTCAAGTAAACAAAACACATGTGTACACATTGCTCGGGAAAGCCCTTATGATGGGCGCATCAGGGCAATTTGAAGCAATGGGCCGGAGGTAAGAGCCCGTGCCCGGTGTAACGGCCTGTGCCGTTGCACGGTGCGGCACAATGTCGGTTGTGATGTACACAACCGATCGACGATTCGAGCAGGAGGACGTTTGCCAATGGAAGAACCGATTGCATCCGACAACATCCGCGGGACGGCGGATACGTGGCTCGACGCAGCGACGGAAAGCCTGCTCGAGAGCGGCATCGAATCCGTGCGGATTCTGCCGCTAGCCAAGAAGCTGAATATGTCACGGACGAGCTTCTACTGGTTCTTCAAGGACCGGGAAGAATTGCTCGCCACGCTGCTTGGACGCTGGAAAGCAACGAACACCATCAACTGGATCGCGCGCACGGAAGCCTACGCGGAGACGATTTCAGAAGCCGTGCTGAATGTATTCGACTGCTGGTTCGACGACACGATCTTCGACAACCGTTACGAAGCGGCCATCCGCAGTTGGGGGCAGCAGGCGCCGCAGATCGCGGCCGAGCTGGCAGACGCGGACGCGAAGCGCATTGCAGCGTTGACGGAAATGTTCGAACGCTTCGGCTACGAGTTGCTCGCGGCTCAGGTGCGCGCTCGCACGATGTATCTGACGCAACTCGGCTATGTATCGATGAAGACGACAGAGCCGATGGCGGAGCGGATGACGCGAATTGCTACGTATGCCGAAGTTTTCACTGGCATGTCGCCCACCGCGCGAGAGATGCAGCGCTTCTTCGCGCGCCGTGTTCTGACTGCATAGCGAAAATAGAAGAAGCAAGCCAGACCACACGCGCGTATTCAGGTGTTCGGTGGAAAGTTGAGCGAGCGGTGCGCTCCAACACCGGCGCGTTACGCCAGCGCGCCAGCGCTCCCACATCAACGCCTTCTGGCTCTCGCTGTAATAGATCCGGGTTCTGTACTTCATCTGCAATACACCCGCTGCTGACGCAGCTTTGATTGTGTTGCATCGAAGGGTTGAATCCGCAGATAAGGACGGCAGACGGGCTATTTGAGTGGCAGTACTACGGCTGGCTTTGTCAACTTGAAGCATTTCGCGGCGGCCTTGTCACGCCGCTTTTGCATCAGGATGTCGAGTTCGGCGCCGTGCTCGTCGACCGCACGCCACAATAAGTAAGGCTCGCCGCGCAGTGTGACGAACATCTCGTCAAGATGCCACGTACTACCCGGCTTGCGGCGCGCCGCTTTCACCCGGCGGGCAAATCTCACGCCGAATGTGTCGCACCAGCATCGGATCGTCTCGTAGGTCACAACCACGCCGCGCTCGAGGAGCAACTCCTCAATGTCGCGCAAGCTTAACTGGAAGCGAAAGTACCAGCGCACGGCGCAACTGATGACGCCGGCTGGGAAACGGTGACCGTGATAGAGCGATTTCGATTTCTTCATCGCGCCATCTCACGCGACCGATCCCGCATCTTGACAATGCCCTGATCGCTCCTTTTCATCGCGTTGTCGTGCGAGCGTCGCTTTATCGGGCGCAGAAGCTCGGATGGCCCACCTCATAACGGCAATCCGCTGTGAATTGGTCGGCAGTCGTCGCGGCGAGGTATTCGTGACGCCTCTGCCCCTTGCGGATCATTTGCATGAGCTCAATCCCGTATAGGATGATGAGTGCGCAGCGAAAATCCTTGAGAGGAGACAGGCCTTAAATCGAATGGCATTCATTAAGCACATCTATCGAGCTTCGAAAGATGGCCTTCGTTCAACATCACCGATTTCAGCGTCTCGACAAAGGTGTGAGTCAGCTGTGATTGCGGCTCGTCGCGCAGCCGCACGAGATACGCGTTGAGCTGCGGCGCATCGGCCATCGGCCGTGCGACGAACCGGCTCGCCGACCAGCTGCGAGCGGAGAAGGAATCGACGAGCGCGATGCCCGCACCCGCCTGCACCAGCGCGCACGCATTTTGCGGCGAGCCCACTTCGATCACGGGCTTGACGGTTTCATCGCAGTCGGCGAACACCTTCTGCACCATCTGCCCGAACGGTGAATTGCGCTCGTACGAAATGAATGGATACGCCAGCAGGTCCGCGACCTTGATCTCGGCGCGCCGCGACAGCGGATGGTTGTACGGACAGATACAGATGAGCTGCCCTTCGCCGATCACCTCGTGCTCCAGGTTCGGATGATTCGACGGCAGGATTGTGATCGCGAGATCCGCCTGCCGCTTCAGCAGACGTTCGATGAGCGGCACATAGTTGAGGTAGTGGAACGTCAGCTTGACGTTTGGATGACTCTGCCTGTACTCAGCGATCGCGTGCGGAATCACCATCTGTCCGACACTCGGACTCGCCACGAGATTGAGGATGCCTTCCTGATGCTCGCTGAGATCGCGCGCCATCTCATTGACGCGCTTCACGCACTCGTAGACGGTCTCCACTTCCGGAAACAGCTTTCGCGCTTCGAGCGTCGCATGCAGACGACCGCGAATGCGCTCGAAAAGCGCGAAGCCGATGCGCTGCTCCATGTGGGACAACAGACGGCTCACGGCCGGCTCGGACACGAACAGCAGCTCCGACGCGCCACGGATCGATCCCGTGATCATGACCGCGCGGAATACTTCGATCTGGCGAAGGTTGAGTGACATGAAAGAGGCCGACGAGACTGACGTGCGTCCCGAGTCGTTGTTGCAAGGTTAAATCTGGAGCAGGCGCATTCGCCGCTGCACGACAGTTCGCGACCGCTTCACCCACGCGCCCTGCGGGGCGTGTTCACGCGCCGATGCAGCCGCCACCCGATGGAAGGTCAACCGCGACATGGGCGGGACGAAAGCAGCCTGAGCGGAGTAAAGACTTAACACGTTGTTAATCTATCCCATCAAATATGCAATTGCCATGTTTTTTTTTGCTCTCAATACTCTGGCCATCGGAACCACATTGAGCACTTCTCATGGCCCTGTCCGGCACCTCCTCTCCCGCATCGGCGCGATTTGACCTGACGATCCGCAACGGACGGATCTGCAACGCGGACGGCACGCAGGAAGCCGACATCGGCGTGAAGGACGGGGTGATCGTGGCCATCGGGCCCAACCTGGCACCCGGCCTGCGCGACGTCGACGCAGCGGGCAAGTGGGTGCTGCCGGGCGGCATCGATAGTCATACCCATATCGAGCAGCTTTCCGGCATGGGCGTGATGTGTGCCGACGACTTCTACTCCGGCACCGTCTCGGCCGCGTTCGGCGGCACCACGACCGTCCTCTCGTTCGCCGCGCAGCATCGCAACGACCGTATCCCCGACGTGCTCGCCGACTACTCGGCGCGCGCCAAAGCCAAGGCGGTGATCGACTACGGGTTTCACCTGATCCTCACGAATCCCGACGACGCGTCACTCACGCAGGATCTGCCCACGGTGATTCGCGACGGCATTACGTCGCTCAAGGTCTACATGACCTACGACAAGCTCAAGCTCGACGATCATCAGTTGCTCGACGTGATGGCGGTCGCGGGCGAACACGGCGCGCTGGTGATGATGCACGCCGAGAACCACGACATGATCAAGTGGGTCGCGCAGCGCCTGCTCGAACGCGGCCACAAGGCACCCAGGTTCCACGCCGTCGCGCACGACCCGCTCGTCGAAGCGGAAGCGACGCATCGCGCGATCGCGCTGTCGCGTCTGATCGACGTGCCGCTGCTGATGGTGCATATGAGCAGCCGTGAGGCGATCGCGACGATCCGTCATGCGCAGAACATCGGCGCGCCGATCTACGCGGAAAGCTGCCCGCAATATCTCTTTCTCGAAGCGAAAGACAGCGATCTCGACGGCATGGAAGGCGCGAAGTACTGTTGCAGTCCGCCGCCCGGCGACGCCGATTCGCAGGAAGCGGTGTGGCTGGGCTTTCTCGACGGCACGCTGAACGTCTACTCGTCCGATCACGCGCCCTATCGTTTCGATGCGTCAGGCAAGCTGCCCAGGGGCGGCGATACGACCTTCAAGGAAATGGCCAACGGCGTGCCCGGCATCGAACTGCGTCTGCCGCTGCTGTTCTCCGAGGGCGTGATGAAAGGTCGTCTAAGCATCGAGAAGTTTGTCGCGCTGACGGCGACCAACCATGCGCACATGTACGGCCTCGCGCCGCGCAAGGGCAGCCTCGCGATCGGCGCGGATGCCGACCTCGCCGTGTGGGACCCGCACCACAAGGTGACCGTGACCGCCTCGATCCTCCACGACCGCGTGGGCTACACGCCGTACGAAGGCCGCGAGCTTCACGGCTGGCCGGTCGAGGTCTACAGCCGCGGCCGCTGCGTGGTCAGCGGCAACCAGTTGCACGTCGAAGCCGGCAGCGGCCAGTTCATCGCCCGTTCGCGGCCCGCGCCGGTCGTCGAACGCACCGGCGCGTCCGCTACGCGCGGCGCCTTTCGCTCGCTGATCGGCCTGAACGGTCCAAGGCACGAACAGTAACGCCTCGTCCACGATTTCAACCGACTCCTCCCGACCTCTCCGGAGAACCCTATGAAGGCATTCGAGCTTCTCTTTCGCCAGACAACGCTTGGCTGCGTCCTGCTGATCGGCGTCGCATCCTCCTGCTGGGCAGAGGCCACGCCGATCAAAACCGCCGTCGACGCGACTTTCGCGCCGCACGCAATGGCGAAGCTGGACGGCGGCGTGCAGGGCTTCAACGTCGACCTGGGCAATGAGATCGCGAAGCGCCTCGGCCGCCCGATCACGATTGAGCCCGCGGAGTTCTCCGGCCTGGTGCCGGGATTGAACAGCCACCGCTACGACTTCCTGATCGCGCCGGTGACGGTCACGCCGGAACGCGCGAAAACGCTGCTTTTCTCCGACGGCTACCTGGACACCAACTACACCTTCCTCGAAGCGAAGAGCACGCCGCCGCTCACGAAGCTCGAAGACCTGAAGGGCAAGACGATCGCTGTCAACAAAGGTTCGAACTACGAAGGATGGGCGCGCGAAAACAAGGACAAATACGGCTTCCGCTACGACGTCTACGGCGGCAACGCCGATGCCGTACAGGCCGTGCTCGCGGGCCGCGCGAACTTTAACCTGGCCGGCTCGACGGTGGCCGCGTGGGCGGCGAAGCAGAACCCGCAACTGCAAACCAGCTACACGATCAAGACCGGTCTCGTCTGGGCGATCGCGTTCCGCAAGGACGATACCGAAGGCCGCGCCAAAGTGTCGAGCGTGCTCAAGTGCATGAAGAAAGACGGCGCGATCTCGGCGCTCGCCGTGAAGTGGTTCGGTTTCAAACCGGACACCACCGACGCCGCCATCGCCATCACGCCGGGAACTGGCGTCCCAGGCACGGAAGGCTACGACCCGACACCCGTCACACTGTCATGCAAATGATCGCTGCGGACTGCGCAAACGCGCCAAAGGTGAATCACATGGCAAGCAACCTCGCCCAGACGACGCCCTCCCCGCTCGCCCAGGTCAGCGCTGGGCCGGTCATCCTCAATATCGCGGGGCTGCGCAAACGCTACGGAAACAACGACGTGCTACGCGGCGTGGACCTGCAGGTGCGCGCTGGCGAACTGGTGTGCGTGATCGGGCCGTCGGGTTCCGGCAAAAGCACGATGCTGCGCTGCTGCAACCTGCTCGAAGTGCCGACCGACGGAAAGATCGTCGCCAACGGACACGACGTGACGAACCCGTCGACCGACATCAACAAGGTGCGTCAGGACGTCGGCATGGTGTTCCAGCAGTTCAACTTGTATCCGCATCTGAACGCGCTCGACAACGTCGCGCTCGCGCTGCGCAAGGTGCAAAAGCGCCCGAAGGCGGAAGCGCACAGGCTGGCGCAGGCCGCGCTCGAACAGGTCGGTCTCGGCCACAAGGCGCAGGCGATGCCAGGGCAACTATCCGGCGGCCAGCAGCAGCGTGTGGGCATCGCGCGGGCCGTGGCGCTGCAGCCGCACATCATTCTCTTCGACGAACCGACCAGCGCGCTCGATCCCGAACTCGTCGAAGACGTGCTCAACGTGATGCGCGACCTGCGCTCGCGCGGCATGACCATGCTGGTCGTCACGCACGAAATGGCGTTTGCCCATGCGGCCGCCGATCGCGTCGTCTTCATGGATGGCGGCGTGGTGGTCGAGCAAGGCAGCGCCGCTGACGTCTTCGAACATCCGCGCGAAGCGCGCACGCGCGCGTTCCTCTCGCGCTACGGCAATCGGGTGACGTCATGAGCGATCCGGCATCGGGCTTTCTGTTCACCTTCTTCAACGGGCCGGTCGCCGCCAGTTTCCTGCCGAGTCTGCTCTCCGGCGCGCTCGTCACGGTGGAGACGGGGCTCGCGGTCGTCGTGACCGGTACGGCGCTCGGCATCCTGCTCGCGATTCTGCGCGCGCTGTACGTGCGTCCGCTGACGTGGTTGATCGTGGGTTTCGCCGACAACCTGCGTTCGCTGCCGCCACTCGTGATCCTCATCGTGCTGTATTTCGGGCTGCCCGCGGTGGGCGTGCAGTTGTCCGCGCTGGCGGTGACCTGGGTGTCGCTGTCGCTGGTGCTCGCCGCGTATGCCGAGGAAAGCGTGTGGGCCGGCATCACGTCGCTGCACAAAGGCCAGATGGAAGCCGCGCGTTCAACCGGCATGCGCTGGTGGCAGGCGATGTGCTGGGTGGTGCTGCCGCAGGCCATTCGCCGCGCGATTCCGACGCTGACCAACCGCATCATCTCGATCACCAAGAACACCGCGCTCGGCTCGGTGGTGTCGCTCAACGAGATGCTGAACAAGGCACAGGGCGCGACCAGCGACTCGGGCAATCCGACGCCGCTCATGATGGCAGCGTTTGCCTATGTGGCGATCTTTCTTCCGCTCATTCTCTTCTCGCGCTACGTCGAGAAGCGATGGGTACAGCATTGAGCGGCGGAGGACGACATGGACAATCTGATCCAGAATTTTTTCAACCTTGAGATCTACCGCGCGGCCTTACCGCATCTGCTCACGGGCCTGTGGACCACGGTGTGGCTCTCGGCGATCGTGATCCCGGTCGGCGTGATCGCGGGACTATTTCTCGCCCTCGGACTCACGCAGGCACGCAGCCGACTCGTCGCGTGGGCGATCGTCGCCTATATTGACTTCTTCCGCTCGTTTCCGCCGCTGGTCCTGCTGATCCTTGTCTATTTCGGCTGGCCGTTTCTCGGCATCGAACTCGACAAGCTGAGCGCCGTGGTACTCGCCTTCGGTCTGAACAACGCGAGCTACTACGCCGAGGTGTTCCGCGCGGGGCTCGAAGGTGTGCCCAAAGGCCAGATGGAAGCGGCGCGTTCGACCGGCCTGACGCCCGGCCAGGCGTTGTGGAGCGTGGTGGTGCCGCAGGCGGTGCGCAACGTGGTACCGGACCTCGTCGGCAATAGCATCGAAGTGGTCAAGCTGACCACCATCGCAAGCGTCGTCGCGCTGCCGGAACTCCTTCGCGCCGCACGCGACGTGCAATCGATCGCCTTCAACCCGTCGCCGATCGTGCTGGCCGCGCTGCTCTATCTGCTGATTCTGTGGCCATTAACCCGCTGGCTGGGACGCATGGAACACAAACGTCACATCTGATCGCGCCGGGTGCGGCCGATGCGCCGCACGCGCGCGATCGCTCTCGCTTTCGTTAAGGAATCCAAATTTATGAACGCTGCCAGACAGAACAGAATTGACGAGCATTCCAGGGGCGTCTACATCATCGCGGCCACGCCGTTCACCCATAGCGGCGAACTCGATCTGGAAAGTATCGATCGCCTGACCGACTTCTATCTCGCCTCGGGTGTCACCGGCTTCACGATTCTCGGCATGATGGGCGAAGCGCCCAAGCTGACTGAAGCGGAAACCACCCAGGTGATGGAGCGCGTACTGCGCCGCGTGGACGGCAAGGTGCCGGTGGTTGTCGGCGTGAGTCACGCATCGAACCGCCATGTCGAGCGTCTTTCCAGGCAGGCAATGGAGCTCGGCGCGGCGGGCGTGATGCTCGCGCCGGTCGCGAATCTGAAGACCGATGATCAGGTATACGGCTACTTCGCCAGCGTGGCAAAACTGCTCGGCGACGACATTCCCATCTGCTTGCAGGACTTCCCTCAGGTGACCGGCGTGCATATGTCGGTGCCCGTGATTCTGCGTCTGATCGAGGACTGTCCGTCGGTCGTGATGTTCAAGCACGAAGATTTTCCCGGCATGCGCAAGCTCACGCAAATCCGCGAGCAAAGCCAGGCGCGCGGCCTGCGCCGCATCAGCATTCTGGTGGGCAACGGCGGACTGTTCCTGCCGCAGGAAATGCTGCGCGGTGCTGATGGGGCGATGACCGGGTTTGCTTACCCGGAAATGCTCGTGAAAGTGGTCGACCTGTTCCAGGCAGGCAAGCCGGAGGAAGCAGAAGATCTCTTCAACGTGTATCTGCCGCTCTTGCGTCACGAGTTCCAGTACGGGCTCGGTCTCGCGCTGCGCAAGGAAACGCTGTGCCGTCGCGGAGCGATCGCCTCGGCCTACGTGCGCCGTCCGGGTCCGGTGCTCGATGCCACCGACCAGGCCGAACTCGGACGCCTGATCGGGCGTCTCGAAGCCTCGATTAAATAGCCGGACGCCACGTCTCCACCAGGGTTCCAGGTCATGCGAAAGACACTCTTCGTCATCAACCCCAACAGCAGCCAGTCGGTCACCGACGGCATCGACGCCGCGATGGCGCCCTTACGGCACGATGGCGCCCCCGAGATCCGCTGCGTCACGCTGGCCGATGGGCCGCCGGGCGTCCAGACGCAGCACGACGTCGACGATGCCGCGCTGCGCGTCGCCCGCTTCGCGCGCGAACACCGGCACGAAGCGTGCGGCTTTGTCACCGCGTGTTTCAGCGATCCGGGCCTGCAGGCGCTGCGCGAAATTGACGGCGTGCTGTCGTTCGGCATTAGCGAATGCGCGGCGCTGACCGCGCTGACGCTCGGGCAGAACTTCGGCGTAGTCGCGATACTCGCGGGCTCCATTCCACGCCATCTGCGTACGTGGAACGCGATGGGCATCGGCGGTCGACTTGCGGGCGAAGTCGCGATCGGCCGGGGCGTGACCGATCTTGCGGACCACCACGCCACCCTCGATGCGATGATTCGCGCCGGCGAACGTCTGCGCGACGAACACGGCGCGCACGTGCTGATCATGGGGTGCGCAGGCATGGCGCCCTATCGCGCGAGACTGCAGGAAGCGTGTGCCCTGCCCGTCGTCGAACCCGTGCAAGCGGCGGTGTCGATGGCGCTGGGTCGGATACAACTGGGATGGTGACGCAATGACGCAATCAAATCCGAACCTCCGCAATACCCTGCTCGACCGCCTGCTGGCAGTCGTCGGACCGGCGGGCATCGTCGCCGACGCCGATCAGAAAAGCGCCTACGAAAGCGACTGGCTGAAGAAATGGCACGGCCGCAGCAGCATCGTCGTGCGGCCCGCGACCACCCAGCAAACCGCCGAGGTAATGAAGCTGTGCCACGAGAATCGCACGCCTGTCGTCACGCAAGGCGGCAACACCGGCATGAGCGGCGGCGCGACACCCGATGCGAGCGGCGATCAGGTCGTGCTCAGCATGACGCGCATGAACGCCATCCGCCAGGTCGATCCGCTGAACAACACCATGACCGTCGAAGCGGGCGCGCTGCTCGCGACCATCCAGCAGGCGGCCGAGGACGTGAACCGCTACTTTCCGCTGAGCCTGGGCTCCGAAGGCAGTTGTACGATCGGAGGTAATCTCGCGACCAACGCAGGCGGCATCGCCGTGCTGCGCTATGGCAACACCCGAGAACTGGCGCTCGGCCTCGAAGTCGTGCTGCCGGACGGACGGATCTGGAACGGCCTGCGCGGATTGCGCAAGGACAATACCGGCTACGACCTGCGCGACATGTTCATCGGCTCGGAAGGCACGCTCGGCGTGATCACCGCAGCCGTGCTGAAGCTGTTTCCGCGTCCGAAGGCACGCGCCTGCGCATGGGTCGGCACGCACGACATCCGCGCGCTCGTCCATCTGCTCGAACTGATGCAGGCGAACTGTGCCGACCGGCTGGTCGCCTTCGAGATGATGTCGGCCGAATCGCTGCAACTGGTGCTGGACCACGTCACCGACACGCGCAGCCCGCTCGAAGGCCGGCACGCGTATCACGCGCTGATCGAAGTCGCGGACACGCGCGAAACGGGCCTTTCCGACATGTTGCAGGACGCGTTGCAGGACGCGATGGACACCAACCTGATCGACGATGCAGTGCTTGGCGCCAGTCTCGCGCAGCGTCAGGCGTTCTGGAAAATCCGCGAAGGGATTTCCCAGGCGCAGCCGCGCGCGGGCAAGGCGATAAAGCACGACATCGCGCTGCCGATTTCGGCGCTACCCGATTTCGTGGGTGCAGCGGAGCACGCGGTGCGCGGCGTGCAGGCATCGGCGCATATCGTCAACTTCGGCCACGTGGGCGACGGCAACCTGCACTTCAACATCCTGATGCCTTCGGACACGAGTGCCGAGGCGATGGCCGACGCGACGCAGCGCTTTAACCGCGTGGTGCACGATCTGGTAGTCGAAGCGAACGGCAGCATCAGCGCGGAACACGGTGTCGGCCAACTGCGTCGCGACGAGTTGCGCCACTACAAATCGCCGGTCGAGCTGAACCTGATGTTGCTGGTGAAGCAGTCGCTCGATCCGAATCACATCATGAATCCCGGCAAGCTGATCTAGCCCCGCCGGACTGAGGAGGCGTCAATGGACTTGGGAATTGCAGGTAAGACCGCGCTGGTGCTCGGCGCCGGCGGCGGACTGGGCGGTGCGATCGCGCGTACGCTCGCGTCGGAAGGCGTGCAGATCGCCGTCGCGGATATCGACGGCGCGGCGGCCGAAACCGTCGCGGAAGAACTGCGCTGCACGGGCGCACGGGCGCTCGCGCTCACATGGGATCTGGCCGATCTGGCGTCGATCGACGCGCACGTCTCGCGGATCGAAAGCGAGCTGGGACCAGTCGATATTCTCGTGAACAACACGGGTGGCCCGCCACCAACGCCGGTCGCAGGCCAGGCGCCGGAACTGTGGACCCGACATTTCCAGAGCATGGTGCTTTCGGTGGTCGCGATCACCGATCGCGTGCTGCCGGGAATGCAAAGCCGCGGCTTCGGGCGCATCGTCACGAGCACGTCGTCGGGCGTGATTGCACCGATTCCGAATCTCGGACTGTCGAATGCGTTGCGCGCCAGCCTGCTCGGCTGGTCCAAGACGCTCGCGCGTGAAGTCGGCAAGTACGGCATCACCAGCAACATCGTGCTGCCAGGGCGGGTGGCCACGGCGCGCATCCAGTTCCTCGATGAGCAGAAGGCCAGGCGCGAAAACCGCGAAGTCAGGGAAGTCGCCGCCGAAAGCGTCGCGTCGATTCCGGTCGGCCGTTACGGCGAGCCGCGCGAATATGCGGACGCTGTGGCGTTTCTCGCGAGCGAGCGGGCGTCGTACATCACCGGTTCGGTGATCCGCGTCGATGGCGGATTGCTCGCGAACATATGAGCGCCCACTGCCTGGCTTCGCCGCCGCCCCTGCCGGGCTGGCAGTTGCGCACGTCAAGCGCGTCGCCGTTCGGCCGCAAGGTCCGCATGGCACTGGCCGCGATCGACCGCCTGCATGACACCGAAATCGTCGCGGCCGATACCAGCGATCCGCTTGACAGCCTGCGCCAGGAGAATCCGCTCGGCAAGATTCCGGTGCTGCTGCACGCGGACGTTGCGCCGCTGTTCGATTCGCGGGTCATCGTCGAGTACCTCAACGAGATCGACGGGCGGCACATCCTGATTCCATCGGGCGGGGCGCGCTATGAGGTGCTGCGCGAGCAGGCACTCGCCGACGGGCTGATGGACGCCGCCGTGCTCCAGGTGTACGAGAAGCGGTTTCGCCCCGAAGAAAAACGCCACGAGAATTGGGTCGCGTACCAGCGCGCGAAGATCGAGCGGGCACTGGACGCGTTCGCAGCCCAGCGGCCCGCGCCGCTTGACGGCCGGCCACATATCGGCGCGATCACGCTGGCGGCTGCGCTCGGCTATCTGGACTTTCGCTTCGACGGGTTGTGGCGGCAGAACTATCCGCGCCTGGTCGAATGGCTCGACGCGTTCGCTGCGCGCTTTCCGACGTACGAGGCGACCTGTCCTTGAGTGAGGGTGCCGCTGATAACGATTGATGTATGCGGGACTGGCGTACGGTTATTGAAGCCCCCCGAACGGGCATACCGGCGGCCGCGAGCGACGCCGGCTCAGCTTCCGCAGAACTGCGCCGCCGCGACGAGCGAAGGCGCCTGGACCAGCAACAACTCGGCCGCGTGCCGAACGTCTTCGCCGAGTTGCGCCACGTTGGCCTCGCTGAAATCGCGCGCATGACCCGTCGCCACCACGCAACCGACCGCGCGCCCCTTCCAGGAGCGCACATTGGCCGCGAGCGCGGCAATGCCGACGCGGCTCTCCTCGCGGGCCACCACGTACCCGCGCTCCTGGGAGAGGGCCATGTCGGCTTCGAGCGACGCGTAGTCCGTCACGGTGCCGGGCGTAAAGCGCGAGAGCGGCTCCGGCCCGAGAAGCGCACGGCGCTTCACCGCGTCGAGCGTGGCGAGATAGGCCTTGCCGGCGGCGGTGCCGTGCAGCGGGCCCGTGAGCCACGTGTCGTAGTACGCGTGAATCGTGCTGGCGCCCTGTGCGATATCCACCACCATCCGTTCGCTGCCCAGATAGAGCGCGAGCAGCACGGTCTTGTCGACACGCCAGGCCAGTTCGCGCAACGGCGCCGCAATCTCGCGGCGCAATTGCTCGAGCGGGTGCAGCAGCGGCAGAGGACGGATTGCCTTCGGCGACAGCACGTACTTTCTGGTTTCCGTGCTGCGCACGACATAGCGGCTCTCCTCGAGCGCGCGCAGCAAACGCAGCGTCGTGCTCTGCTCCAGCCCGACCGCCGCCGCCACCTCGCCCAGCCCGAGTGGCTGGGGCGCGTTGACGAGCGCGTCGAGGATGTGCAGCCCCCGCGCCAGCGTCCCGACCGGCCCTTCGCGCTGCGCCTCTTCCGGCGGCAAGAGTTCGTCGGACTCCGCCAGGGCGGCGCCTTCGATTTTGGCATTGACCTTCTTCATGAAACCCCTGAAACGAACCGACCCGATCGGGTAACCGCCTATTTTAAGCCACGCGCCACCGCCCGCCGGCGACGTCTTCCCCGAGCGCACCGGCCCACGCCGCGGTCATTCAATGCGACACCGCGCGACGATCTCGGGGTCTGGATCGGCGCCGAGCCCCGGGCCGTCCGGCACGCGGATCAAGCCTCGCGCGTCCGGCAGACCCACGTCGCCGAACAACGGGGTCTCGAGCTTCACGCCAAAGCTTTCGATGCCGCCAATCAACGCCGAGTGGCCGGCGAGCTGCAAGGTCGCGAGCAGCCCCGGGCCGAAATACGGCGAATGCGGCGCGACCGCGCGGCCGTGCATGCTGGCCAGTTCGAGAATCGTGCGGAACTCGCTCACGCCACCCACTTTCGTCACGCTCGGCTGCACGAAATCGAGCGCTCCGCTCGCGATCGCCGCCTTGAACGCCCACGCGTTGGGCAGGTTCTCGCCGGCGGCGAGCGGCACGGGGGCGCGCTCGCGCAGGCGGGCGAGCGCGTCGAAGTCCTCGGGCGGATAGATGGGCTCCTCCAGCCATTTGAGCCGATGCGGAACGAGCCTTTGCGCCATCGCCAGGGCCTCGTTCGGCGTCCACGCGCAGTTCACGTCGAGCATCAGTTCGAAGTCGTCACCGAGCGCCGCGCGCGCGGCCGCCACTGCCTCCACCGTGTGCTCGTGCAGCTTGACCTGCGCGTACCCCCTCTCGCGCACCCGTTCGCAGGCAACGGCCACCGCTCGCGGGTCCGGCATGCGCATGAGGCTCGAATACGCGGGTATCTCGCGTCGGCTCAATCCCCCGAGTAGCTGCCCGAGCGGCACGCCGGCGCGCTTGCCCGCCAGATCCCACAGGGCGATGTCAAGGCCGCCGAGTGCATACTGGGTCGGGCCGCCGCGCCCGAACAGATGCAGCGTATGCTTGAGCCAGCCCATCAGCCCGCTGATGTCGGCGGCGTCGCGGCCCGCCGCGAGAGGGGCGAGAGTGTCGCGAATCACCGCTACCGTCGCCGGTAGCACGTTGTAGCCGAACCCTTCGCCCCAGCCGGTGAGTCCGTCCTCCGTGCAGACCTTGACGAGCGCGTAGCGCAACGTGGTCCAGTTCGTGCCACCGAATCCCGTCGGCGGTCCGTCATGCGTATACCGCAACCCGACGGGTATGGCTTCGATACTGCGGATACGGCTCCCGCTTTCGCTCATAACGTGCTCCGTTGTTCGTGGGTCTATCAGTGGCCAAGGAATGCGCGCTGCAGCGCATCACCGCCCTGCACTTCGCTGCTCGTCCCTTCCCCGACGATGCGCCCCGTCTCGAGCAGATAGCAGTAGTCGGCATACTTGAGCGCCTCGCGCACGAGCTGCTCGACGAGGAGCACCGCGATACCGGCGTCGCACAGTTGCCGCGCGACCTGCAGGATCTGGTCGACCACAATCGGCGCGAGGCCCCGCGAGGGTTCGTCGAGGATCAGCAGCTTCGGTTCGCCGATCACGCCTTGCGCGACCGCGAGGATCTGCTGCTGGCCACCCGAAAGCCGCGAGGCCTGCAGATGGCGTCGCTCGGCGAGCACCGGAAAGAGGTCGTAGACGCGCGCGAGCTTCGTGCGGTCGCCGCGCCGATTCCGCGCGAACGTGCCCAGCAGCAGGTTGTCCTCGACGCTCAGGCTCGTAAACACGCGGTGCCCTTCGAGCACGTGGATCACGCCAGCGCGCACCATTTCGGGCGCGTCGTTCGCGCTGACGTCGGCACCCGCGAACGTCAGTTGTCCTCCTCGTTTCGGCAACAGCGCGGATATCGCCTGCAGGATGGTGGTCTTGCCCGCGCCATTGCGGCCGAGCAGCACCGCAAATTCGCCCCGCCGCACGTGGAAGGCCACATCGTGCACGACCTGAGCCTTGCCGTAGGCCACCGTCAAACCGCGCACCTCGAGCAGGGGGGCCGCAGTCGTGCGTTGACGCGCCGGCGCGTCGATCGAAGCGTTGGCGTTCATTCAGGCTCCCAGATACACACGGATCACTTCGGGGTCGTTGCGCACCTCGGCAGGGCCGCCGCTCGCGAGCGTCTTGCCGAGATTGAGCACGCTCACGCGGTCGCAGACACGGAACACGAAATCCGTGTGATGCTCGACGATCAGCACGCCGATGCCGCACTCGCGCACCGACAGCAGGATCTCGCCGAGCAGGTCGATTTCATGCTCCGTAAGCCCGCCGGCCGGCTCGTCGAGCAGGATGAAGCGAGGACGCATGGCGAGCGCGCGTGCGATCTCGAGGAAGCGTTGCTGCGCGTGGTCGAGCAGATTGGCGCGCCGGTCGATCATCGCGCCGAGGCCGACCCCCACGAGCAGATTGCGCGCGCGCTCGCGCAGCGCCTCGTCACGGCGCATTTGCGCGGGCCACGCGAGCGCCGTGCCGACAAAGCCGGGGCGCGCGTCGTTCCATGCGCCGAGCGCGACGTTGTCGAGCACGCTGAGCGTTTCGAGCAGGCGCGGCTTCTGGAACGTACGCGCGATCCCGCGCCGCGTGCGCGTCTGCACGCTCATTTGCCCGAGCGACTCGCCGTTGAGCGCGATCTCGCCGCTATCGATCCTGTAATAGCCCGAGAGCAGGTTGAGCATCGTCGTCTTGCCGCTGCCGTTCGGGCCGATCAGCCCATGGATCTCGGCCCCGCGCAATTCGAGCGTGACGTCGTCCACCGCCGCGATGCCGCCGAAGCGGCGCACGACGTTGCGCGCGCTCAGCGTATCCGCCGCGGCATCGAGGCGCGCGGCCGGCCCCGACGCAGCTGGGCGGTCATGAACGACGCCTTGTGTGGAAAACTCGACGCGCGCCGCGCTATACGCCTCGTTCATGCCGCCTCCCGTGCGGCCAGAATGGCCCGTTTCAGCAATTCGATATCCGGCGTCAAGGCTTCGTGCTCGTGCTCGTGCTGGTGCCGGGCGGCGCGCCGGCGCACGCCGACACGCAGGCGCAACTGACCGAGCCCTTCGGGCAACAGCAGCACGACCGCGAGCAGCAGCACGCCGTAGAACAATTGGCCATAGCGCGCGAGCGGCGCGACCAGTTCGGGCAGCGCGGTGAGGACGATCGTGCCGATCAGCGGGCCGACGATCGAACCGCGACCGCCGATCACGATGCAGATGAAAAAGAACAGCCCTAGCTCGAAAACGAACGTCTCGGGCGTGATGTAGCTCTGCAGCGTCGCGAACAGCGCCCCCGCGAGTCCCGCGGTGACGCCGCTGAACGTGAAGACGACGAGCCGCACACGATACGTCGGCACGCCGCACGCAGCGGCCGCGACCGTGCTATCGCGCAGCGCGATCATGCCGCGCCCCCACATGGTCCGCACGGCATTCCAGGTGACCCATGTCACGCCGATCGCCACGCCGGCCGTGAGCCAGTACAGTCCTTCCGGCGTGTCGAAAGGCGGCGCGAACGACGGCGCCGCGATCCCCGCGCCGCCGCCCGTCAGGTCGGCCTGCGCGAGCGAGAACTCGCCGACCATCAGCGAGAACGCGAGCGTCGCCATCGCAAAGTAAAAGCCCGGCAGCCGCAGCGCGGGCAAGCCGAGCAGAAACCCGCATACGCCACCCAGCACGCTCACGGCGGCAAGCGTCAAGAGCGGGTTCCAGCCCAACGTGCCGGCGAGGATCGCATAGCCATAGGCGCCGATTGCCAGCAGGCCCACATGGCCAATCGAAAGGAGTCCCATGTAACCGATCACGAGATCGAGGCCGGCGATCAGGATCCAGTAGACGGCGATCAGGGTCGCGAGGTGGACGAGATAGATATTCGGCGCCCACCACGGCAAGCTTAGCGCGAGCAGTGCAGCGCCTGTGGAAGCGGTCCAGCCGGCCTTGCGCTTGGAAGTGATCTTCATACCTGACGATTCAGTCTGGCGCCGAACAGACCTTCGGGCCGGATCAAGAGAAAGGCCATCAGCAGTCCTACCGCGATTGTCTGCTGGTACTGGCCGCCGAGAAAATACGTGGTGAACGCGCTGAGCAGCCCGAGGGCGAGACCGCCCACCAGCGCGCCCAGATTGCTACCGAGGCCGCCCACGGCAATCGCGATGAAGCCGTTCAGCGTGAGCGTCAGCCCGGTCGCGAAGAAGGCAAACGTGAGCTGTCCCGCCGCGAACCCCGCCACACCGCCGATGAGCCCCGCCATGCCATACGAGAGCATGCGCACGCGCGCCGTGTTCACAGCTCGCGCGGATGCGGCGAGCGGGTCTTCGGCAACGGCAAGAAAGACCTTGCCGAATAGCGTGCGCCGGTAGAACAGCTCGAGGCCGCCAGCTAGCAGCACGACCGCGACGATCGGCAGCCAGAACTTCTGATCGAGCGCCCCCGCCTGGAAGCTCTGCGGGAGCACGCGGGGAAACGGCTTCGGCTCCGTGCCCCACCACAAGCCCACGCCCTGCTGCACGATCGTGCCGAGCGCCAGCGTGCTCAGCAGCCACAGGTGATCGGACGAGCGCGCGAGGATGCGCCGGATGGCGACAATCTCAGTCAACATGCCGGCCAGCACCGAGGCCGCGACGGCCCCGAGAAAACCGAGCCAGACCGGCGCGCCCAGCTGATCGACGAGCCAGGCGCCGGTCACCGCGCTCACCATGAACAGGTGGCCCGTCGTCACGCTCAGCACCTTCGAGGTCGAGAACATCACGTTGTAGGCGAGCGCGGCGGCGCCATACAGCGCCCCCATCGCGAGCCCGGTCATCAAGACGGTATCCATGCGAAAGCCAGCCTCCAGTTCGTAGCCGGAGCGCGCGGGGCCGTTGCCCGCGCACCTGTTAGTCGGGGGCGCGCTGGAAGCTGCCGTCCTTGAACGAGTTCGCGCGGTTCATCACGATGCCTGCATCGGGGAAGCCGTTGCGCTGGGTCGCGCCATAGGTGTAGCTCGCATACACGCCGGGGAAGTTCCTGAGCCCCTCCAGGGCCTTCTGCACGGCCGCCGGGTCAGTCGAGCCCGCCGTCTTGATGGCCCGCTCGGCAAGCTTGACCGTGTCATAGCCCATGGCGATCCACCAGAACGTGAAGTCGATCTTGCCGCCGAGGCGCGGGGCAATCTCCTGCATCAGCTTCGCCGTGGGCGCCGGCAGCTTGCCGTTCGCGTCATAGGTCGTGGAGGCGTAGCCCACCGAAAACGTGTTGTCCCAGTAGCTGGGCTTGTTCAGCAACGCGCGGATGGGTGTGCCCATGATCGCGGGGTGGCCGACCACCGGAACGTCCCAGCCCATGTCGCCGCGCGCGTTGAGCACGCGGGCGAGCAGCCCGGTGGCCGCGCTCCACGGCATCACGACGTCGGCGCCGGCCGCGCGCGCCTTGCTCATTTCGTCGGTGAGGCTCGTCTGGTTCGGGTCCACCAGCACGCTGTAGACCGGCTTGATGCCTCGCGCCGCGAGCAGCTGCGTCGCGCGCTTCGCCGTGCTCGTACCGTAGCCGCTGGTGTCGCCGATGATCGCGATCTTGCTGCGCTTGAGCGTGTTCAGCGCGTAGTCGTTGGCCGCGTTGAGCCATTGCTCGTTCGTGTTGATGACGCGAAAGGCGTCCGGATACTTGCGCGCATCCGTGAGTTCGTCGACCGTGCTGATGACGAGATTGGGCGTGCCCGAGCGCGCGACCACCGGCACCGTAGCGAGCGATTCGCCGGAATTGACCGGGCCGATGACGAACGACACCTTCTCGTTGAAGATCAGCTGGTTCGCGTAGTTGACGGCCTTGGTCGGGTCTCCCGCCGTGTCGCGCGTGATGAGCTCGATCTTGCGCCCGTTGATGCCCCCTGCTGCATTGATCTGCTCCACGGCGAACTGCACGCCCTGGTTCTCCGCGCTCGCCGCCGACGATAGCGGCCCCGTCAGTGAGGACAGCCAACCGATCCTGATCGGCCCCGTCTCGGCCGCGTGCGCGCCGGCGCTCGCCACCAGCACCCCCAGCACGGCACCCGTCAACCTGCGGCGCACCGGTCCCAGCAGACATAGCCGTACGGTCATTTCGTCTCCTTAATTTCGCTGATCACAATTTTTCTTTCACTGAACGATATGAGCTAGTGGATTCAATGTCAATCTTGTAAGCACTTGGTGAAATCCCTGGATCACCTTTCGCACAAGAGCTACGTGTCCGCCGCACAAGGGTTTGTCGATCGATCCAAGGGGAAACACTTACTTTCGACCAGCGCAACGATAATTGCATTGGTCAAAAATTAGGTGAATACTGAATGCAACCAACGAGGATTCACCGTGACGAAAGAAGCCGACATGCGCATCACCGGGATCGAACTGTCCGTCGTCAAGTTGCCTCTGGAACGGCCGCAGACCACAGCCATCCATCGCTTCGACCACGTGGCAGCGCTGCTCGTGACCGTGCGCACCGACATTGGTCTCAGCGGCGAGGGTTACGCGTTCTGCTTCGACGTCGAGCGCATGCAGTCGATCGCGGCGCTCGCGCAATCGCTGAAATCGCTCTATCTCGGGCGCGACCCGCACGACGTGGAGGCGCTGTGGGCCGAAGCGTTCCGCTCGTTGAACTTCTACGGCCAGGCCGGCATCGCCGTCATCGCCATGACGCCTTTCGATGTCGCCTGCTGGGACCTGGTCGGCAAGGCGGCCGGACGGCCGCTCTACCAGCTGTTCGGCGCGTGTCGCACAAGCGTGCCCATCTATGCGAGCGGCGGCCTGTGGCTGTCCGCCACGCCCGAGCAATTGCAGGAGGAAGCGCGAGCGTTCCTCGCCCAGGGTTTCAAGGCGATGAAGCTGCGCATCGGCTCCGCGCGCTGGCAGGACGATGTGGCGCGCGTCGAATGTGTGCGCGAGGTGATCGGCCCCGAAATCGCGCTGATGGTGGACGCCAATCAGGGGCTCACGCCCCAGAAGGCGATCCGCCTTGGGCGTGCGCTCGAGCGCTTCGATCTCGTCTGGTTCGAGGAGCCGCTGCCCACCTGGGACGACGCCGGTAACGCGGCTCTTGCGAATGCGCTCGACACGGCGATCGCGAGCGGCGAAACGGAGTTCACGCGCTACGGCGTGAGGCGCATGGTCGAGGCGCGCGCCGCCGACATCATGATGCCCGACCTGCAACGTATGGGCGGCTTCACCGAAATGCGCAAGGCGGCCAGTTACCTGGCCGCGCGCGACGTGCCGGTCTCGCCGCATATCTTCACGGAACACAGCATGCATATCGTCGCCTCGTCAAAACATGGTCTGTACTGCGAATCGTTCCCGTGGTTCGAACCGCTCTTCAGGCAGAAAGTGCAACTCGACGAACACGGCCATGCGGCGATGCCGAAGGCCCCCGGGGTGGGGTTCGAATTCGACTGGGAGCGGCTCGACGCGCTCAAGGTCGCCTCGCCGGTGCTGGGCGGCTGAGCCCGCCGTCTCCCACGCTGCAAACGTGAGGCCGAGCATGGTCCTTTCCCTCGAAACGCCCGCGAGCCACGACGCGCTGACCGGCACGCTCGCGCGCGGCCTCGCCATGCTCGACGCGCTGCTGGCCGCGCGCGCGCCGCTCACGCTCGCGGAGATCGCCGCGAGCGTCGGTCTCGAACAGAGCACGACGCTGCGGCTCCTGCGCGCGCTGGAGGTGGCCGAATACGTCGTGCGCCAGCCGTTCACGAAGCGCTATTCGCCGTCGCCCAAGGCCATTCATCCGTTCGCCCTGCTCCATCCCGTTGAGCAGTTGCGGCGCGAGACCTCGGCGTTCGTGCGCGACATCGCCAACGACCTGCAGCAAACAGTCGTGTTCATCCTCTTTGTCGGATACGAGCGCATGGTCGTGGAAATCGCGCAAACGCCGGGCTCGCTGAGTCCGTACTACGGCACCTGGCTGCGCGGGCCCCTGCACGGCAGCGGCGGCGGCAAATCATTGCTGCTGGGCCTCGACGGCGCAGCGCGCCGCGCGGTGCTCGGCGAGGAGCCGTTTGCCGCCTGGACCGATGCCACCCTCACCAGCTGGGCGCAGCTCGACGCGGACCTCGCGCAGGCCGCCACGCGCGGCTATGTGGTGGCGCGTGACGAGCAGCGCGTGGGCGTGACCGCCATCGGCGCGCCGGTCAGGTCCTGGGCGCACGGGGCGGTGGGCTGCCTCGTGATGACCGGGCTGACCCGCGACCTCGATGCAGCGCGCACCGAGACATGCGCGGAGAGGATCCGCGAGGCCGCCAGCCTGTTCCTGTATCAAGCCCCTTCACTAGGTGCCGCCGCGCAGTTCTGCGGCCACTGATTCCCTTTACGTCCGCCCCCAGAGAGGAAACGCATCATGCCCATCGTCCAGATCACGATGATCGAAGGCCGCAGCCAGGAACAGAAAGCGGCGATGTACCGCGAAGTCGCCGACGCACTTCACCGCACCTTGAACGCACCGCTCGACAACATCCGCATCATGGTCTACGAAGTGCCGCCCCAACACTTTTCAACCGCCGGCGTGGCCAAAACCGGGCCGTCCGGCGCCGCCCCTTCCCCCGACAACGCCTGACAGAACCATGCGAAACGAGACCCTCAAGGCGCGCACCGGCGGCCAGATCCTGATCGACCAACTGGTGCTGCACGCCGTTGAACACGTCTTCTGCGTGCCCGGAGAAAGCTTCCTCGCCGCGCTGGACGCGCTGCACGACACGTCGGTCAAGCTCACCGTGTGCCGCCAGGAAGGCGGGGCGGCCATGATGGCCGAAGCCTGCGGCAAGCTCACGGGACGTCCCGGCGTGTGCTTCGTCACGCGCGGACCGGGCGCGAGCAACGCTTGCCACGGCGTGCATATCGCACAACAGGACTCCACGCCGTTGATCCTGTTCGTCGGCCAGGTCGAGCGCGGCATGCGCGGGCGCGACGCCTTCCAGGAACTCGACTACCGGGCCGTGTTCGGCTCCATGGCCAAATGGGTCACCGAGATCGACGACCCGAAGCGGATTCCGGAGATCATCGCGCGCGCCTTTCATGTCGCGACCTCCGGGCGACCGGGGCCGGTCGTCATCGCCCTGCCCGAAGACATGCTGGTCGAAACCGCCGACGCGGGCGACGCCCGCCCTCACCAGCCACTTCAGACCTGGCCCGGCGCGCCGGACCTCGACGCCTTGCAGCGCCTGCTGGCCACCGCGCGGCGCCCCATCGCGTTGCTGGGCGGCAGCGGCTGGGACGAGCAGGCCGTCGAGGACATGGTGCGGTTTTCGGAGCGCTACAGCCTGCCCGCGGCGGTGTCGTTCCGCCGCCAGATGCTGTATCCGGCGCAGCACCCGAACTTCATCGGCGACCTGGGCCTCGGCCCGAATCCCAAACTGGTGGAGCAGTTCCAGAACGCCGATCTGGTCTTGCTGATCGGCGGCCGCCTCTCCGAAGCCGCGAGCCAGGGCTACACCTTGCTGCGCATTCCGGACCCGGTGCAGCTACTGGTCCATGTTCACCCCGATGCGGCCGAACTGGGCAGCGTCTATCAGCCCGACCTGGCGATTCACGCTTCGATGCGGCAGTTCGCGGCCGCGGCCGCCCGGCTCGAACCGCCGGCGTCGCCGCCGTGGGCCGAGTCCACGCGCAGCGCGCGCAGCCGCTACGAAAGCTGGAGCGACCCGCAGTCGATCGATTCGCCGGGCGCATTGCAGATGGCGCAGGTCGTCGCGTGGCTGCAGGAGCGCCTGCCTGCCGATGCCATCCTCTGCAACGGCGCCGGCAACTACGCGACGTGGCTGCACCGCTTCTTCCGCTTTTCGCAGTACGGCACCCAGCTCGCGCCGACGAGCGGCTCGATGGGTTACGGCACACCGGCAGCCGTTGCCGCGAAACGGCTCTACCCGGAACGCACAGTGGTCGCGTTCGCCGGCGACGGCTGCTTCCTGATGAACGGGCAGGAGTTCGCCACCGCCGTTCAGTACGAGTTGCCGATCGTCGTGATCGTCGTCGACAACGGCATGTACGGGACCATTCGTATGCACCAGGAAAAAATCTACCCGGGGCGCGTCACCGCCACGGCGCTGCGCAACCCCGACTTCGCCGCTTTCGCCGAGGCGTTCGGCGGGTACGGCGAGCGCGTCGAGAGCACCGCGCAGTTCGGGCCGGCGCTCGAGCGCGCGCTCGCTTGCGGGCGGCCGGCAATCCTGCATTGTCTTCTGGACCCCGAAGCGATTACGCCCAACGCCTCGCTCAGCGCCCTGCGCGAAGCGGCCCAGGCCTCCCGCGCGTGAACGACGCCGCCCACCACGACCGAACTTGCGCCGAGTCATGACGATACCCTCCAGCCCCTCGCCGCGCGGCGACGAATCCTGCGCCCCCGGCGCGCTGTCCCATGTGCGCGTGCTCGACCTTTCGCGGATCCTCGCGGGACCGTGGGCCACGCAACTGCTGGCCGACCTGGGCGCCGACGTCATCAAGATCGAGCGCCCCGGTGTTGGCGACGACACGCGCAGCTGGGGGCCGCCGTACGTCAAGGATCGCGAAGGCAACGACACGCGCGACGCCGCGTATTTCATGTGCGCGAACCGCAACAAGAAGTCCGTCTGCATCGACTTCACGAAACCCGAGGGCGCGCGCCTGTTGCGCGAGATGGCGGCGCACGCCGACATCGTGGTCGAGAACTTCAAGGTGGGTGGCCTCGAGCCATATGGACTCGACTACGCGTCGCTGCAGGCGCTCAATCCGCGGCTCATCTACTGCTCCATCACGGGTTTCGGGCAGACCGGGCCCTATGCCGCCCGCGCGGGCTATGACTTCCTCGTGCAGGGCCTCGGCGGCTTGATGAGCGTCACCGGCCGTGCCGACGACGATGCCGGCGCCGGCCCGCTCAAGGTCGGCGTCGCGCTGACCGACGTGCTGACCGGCCTGTACGCGTCGAACGCGATCCTCGCCGCGCTGGCGCATCGTGAGATCAGCGGGGCGGGCCAGCACATCGATCTGGGGCTGCTCGACGTGCAGGTCGCAACGCTCGCGAATCAGGCCATGAACTACCTGTACGGCGGCACGGTGCCGCACCGGCTCGGCAACGCACATCCGAACGTGGTGCCCTACCAGGACTTCCCGACCGCCGACGGCGACATGATTCTCGCCGTCGGCAACGACGCGCAGTTCGCCCGGCTGTGCCAGGTGCTGGCGCATCCCGAGTGGGCCGACGACCCGCGCTTCGCGACCAATGCCGCGCGCGTGGCGCACCGCGCGACGCTTGTGCCGCTGCTGCGCGCCGTCACCGTGCAACGCGGCACCGACGCCTGGGTCGCGCTGCTCGAAGCGGCGGGCGTTCCGTGCGGCCCCATCAATACGGTCGATCGCGTATTTCGCGATCCGCAGGTCGTCGCGCGCGGGCTCAAGCTGGAGTTGCCGCATCCGGTGGCGGGCTCGGTCCCGCTCGTGGCCAACCCGATCCGCCTCTCGGCGACGCCGGCCACCTACCGCGGCGCCCCCCCGTTGCTCGGCGAACACACCCACGACATGCTCGCCTCCCTGCTCGGCCTCGATGCCGCCGCGCTCGAACGCCTCACCGCGGATGGCGTGATCGGCTCCTCAACCCTTCGATGAAACGACTGCGATGATAGAACCCCTTGCCTGCGTCGCGCTGCCGCCAGAGGACGAGGCGCTGCGCGCCGAGGTGCGCGCCTTCCTGCGCGAGCGCTTGCGCGCGCTTCCCGCCGACGCCCGCGCGCGCTCGTGGATGGGCTTCGACGCCGACTTCAGCCGCGCGCTCGGCGCGCGCGGCTGGCTTGGGCTGACCCTGCCGAAGGCGTATGGCGGCAGCGATCGCGGCGCATTCGCGCGCTTCGTGCTCGCCGAGGAACTGCTCAATGCCGGCGCGCCGGTCGGCGCCCACTGGATCGCGGACCGGCAAAGCGGTCCGCTGATCGCGCGGTACGGCAGCGAGCGCCAGAAGCGCTTTTACCTGCCGCGCATCTGCCGTGGCGAAGCGTTCTTCTGTATCGGCATGAGCGAGCCCGGCTCCGGTTCCGATCTGGCCTCCGTACGCACCCGTGCGACGCGGGCGGACGGCGGCTGGACGCTCTCGGGGCAGAAGCTTTGGACCACCCAGGCGCATCGCTCTCACTACATGATCGCTTTGGTGCGCACGTCCGGCACGAGCGAGGACCGTCATCGAGGTCTCTCGCAGGTGATCGTCGATCTGTCATTGCCTGGCGTGAGCGTGCGCCCCATCGAGGATCTGAGCGGCGACCAGCACTTCTGCGAAGTCTTCTTCGACGACGTGCGGCTCGACGACGACGCGCTGATCGGCAGCGAAGGCGAAGGCTGGAGCCAGGTCACCGCCGAGCTTGCATTCGAGCGCAGCGGCCCCGAGCGCATTTACTCGAGCATCGTCGTGCTCGACGAATGGTTGCTCCACCTGCGCGCGACACGCCGGCACGACGCACGGCACGCGCACTGCGCGGGCCGGCTGCTGGCGCATCTCGGCACGCTGCGCGCGATGTCGGTCGCCGTGACCGCGCAATTGGCCCGTGGTGCGAGCCCGGTCATCGAAGCCGCGCTGACGAAGGACCTCGGCACCGAGTTCGAGCAACTCGTGCCGACCCTCGTCGGCGACCTCCTGAACGATCCCGATGCCCCGCCGCCGCCCGCCGCGCTGGTCCGCGCGCTCGCTTACGTCACCGGCATGGCGCCTTCGTTCTCGCTGCGCGGCGGCACGCGCGAAATCCTGCGCGGCATGATCGCCCTGGGACTCGGGTTGCGCTGAACACAGAACCTCACGGAGATTGAATTGGACGAACTGATTTCCGGCGCCTTTGAACGCCTGCTGGCGGATCATTGCAACGCCGCTGCGGTCCGGGCCATCGAGCACGACCGGGGCGCACAGCGCGTGTGGCAGGCCTTCGTCGAATCGGGCTTCCCGGACACGGTGCTCGCGAGCGCGCACGGCGGCGCAGGCCTCGCCCTGCGCGATGCGTATCCGCTGTTCGAGGCCTGCGGGCGCTACGCCGTGCCACTACCCTTCGCTGAGACGATGGCGCTACGCGCGGCGCTCGCGCAGGCGGGCGGCGAAGCGGCCTTGGCCGGTGTGACCGGGCCGCTCGGCATCGCGCCGCGCGCGGCCCGCTCCGCGGAGGACATCGTGCTCGCGCGCGTGCCGCACGGCCTGCATTGCGAGTGGGTTGCACTCGAGCACGATGGCCGTCCCGCGCTATGGCCGACCGCCGAAGCCGAAGTGAGCTGCACCGGCATTGCCGGCTGTCGCGACGCGACGATCCGCTGGCATGGCGTGCCGCGCGCGGCGCGGGCGTTGCCGCCGCTCGACTGGCCGACGCTCGGCGCGTCGCTTTGCGCGGCGCGCATGGCGGGCGCGATGGCGCGCGTGCTGGAACTGTCGCTCGACCACGCCCGCCAACGCGTCCAGTTCGGGCGCCCCATCGGCAAGTTCCAGGCAATGCAGCAACAGATCAGCCAGCTCGCCGAGCGTGTGGCCGCCACGCGGATCGCCGCGCAACTCGCGCTTCCCGCCGAAGGCATCGCACCGCGCCCCGATGCGGCGCCCATGGCCAAAGGCTACGCGAGTGAGGCGGCGGTGCTCGTGTGCGCGGTCGCCCACGCCGTGCACGGCGCCATCGGCATCACGGCCGAGCACGACCTTTCGCTGTTCACGCGCCGCCTGCATGAATGGCGCGCGCACTACGGCTCCGAGTCGTACTGGTACGAGCGGCTCGGCGCCGCCTGGATCGACATGCCGGAGGCCTCGCAGGCCAGCGCGCTCGACTACGTCCGCGGCCAACTTTCTCCCTCGCTCGCCTGAGCGCAATACGACAATGAATCCATTTCTCGACATCCAGCGTGACGGCGCGATCGTCACACTCACCATGCACGCCCCCGAAGTGCGCAACGCCCTGACCGGCAACAGCGCTGTCGACGAGTTCGTCGCCGCCTGCGCGCAGATCAACGCCGATACAAGCGTGCGTGCCGTCATCATCACGGGCGGCGACACGATCTTCTCCTCCGGCGGCAACGTCAAGGCAATGCAGCGCTACTTCGACGATGCGCTGGACGCGACGCGCATCGTGGACGAATACCGCGGGGGCATCCAGCGCCTGACGCGCGCCGTGTTTGGCCTCGAAGTGCCCTCGGTGGCCGCGGTGAGCGGCCCGGCAATCGGGGCCGGCTGCGATCTGGCCTGCATGTGCGATATTCGGATCGCCTCGGAACGCGCCACCTTCGCCGAGAGCTTCGTGAAGGTCGGCATCGTGCCGGGCGACGGCGGCGCATGGTTGTTGCCGCGTGCGGTCGGCATGTCGCGCGCCGCGGAAATGGCCTTTACCGGCGATGCCGTCGACGCCCGCGAGGCGCTCGCAATCGGCCTCGTTTCGCAGGTCGTGCCGCCCGAGCAGTTGATGAGCGCCGCGCGCGGCCTTGCCGCACGTATCGCCGCGAACTCGGGGCCGGCGCTGCGCATGACCAAGCGCCTGATGCGCGAAGGCCAGACGTGCGGCCTCGACAGCGTCCTCGAACTCTCGGCGACCATGCAGGCCATCGCGCACAAGACCCCGCAGCACCGCGAAGCCGTGCTCGCGTTCATCGAAAAGCGCAAGCCGCAGTTCGAGGAGTCCGCGCAATGAGGCCCGCCATGGATAAAGCCATCGTGATCGATCGCGCCGGCGGCCCCGAAGCGATGCGCTACGTACCGTTCGAAGCTGGCGCGCCGGGGCCGGGCGAAGCAAGGGTGCGCCACCACGCCATCGGCCTGAACTATATCGACATCTACTACCGCAGCGGCATGTACGCGCATCCGCTGCCGACCGGGCTCGGCGTCGAGGCGGCCGGCGTCGTCGAGGCCGTCGGCCCTGGCGTGAGCGCTATCGCGCCCGGCGATCGCGTGGCTTACGCCAGCCGCCAGCTCGGCGCCTACGCGAGCGCGCGCGTCATCCAGGCCGACCGGCTCATCAAGCTGCCCGACGACATTTCGTACGAGCAGGCGGCCGCCATCATGCTGCAAGGGCTGACGGCCCAATATCTGCTGCGCCAGACCTGGCGTGTGCAGCCCGGCGAGACGATCCTGTTCCACGCGGCCGCGGGCGGCCTCGGGTCGATCGCCACGCAATGGGCGAAGCATCTCGGCGCCACCGTGATCGGCACGGTCGGCTCCGACGCCAAGGCCGAACGAGCCCGCGCCAATGGCTGCGCGCACACCATTGTCTACACCCGCGAGAACGTGGTGGAACGCGTGCGTGAGATCACAGGCGGCGAAGGCGTGCCAGTGGTCTACGATTCCGTTGGCAAGGACACCTACTGGATATCTCTGGACTGCCTGCGTCCGCTCGGACTCCTTGTTAGTTGCGGCAACGCCTCGGGGCCCATTCCACCGATCGACTCCCAGGAACTCGCGAAGCGCGGCTCGCTGTTCTTCACGCGCCCCGGCGTCTTCACCTATACCGCCCGGCGGGACAATCTCGAGCGCATGTGCGCCGAGCTGTTCGACGTGATCCGCTCGGGCGCGGTACGTATCGACATCGCGCAGCGTTTCGCGCTCGGCGACGTGGCCGAGGCTCACCGCAAGCTCGAGTCGCGGCAAACCACCGGAGCGACGATCCTTCTGCCGGACTGAATGCCGTACCCGGGTCCTGCCCGGTGCCGTTGCTTAGAACCACCAAAAATATGGTCAGGAGACTTCAATGGACATCCCGGAAAGCGAAATCGCGCCGGCGCTAGCCGACAGCGCATCAGAACGTGAGGCGCTATACCGGCGCGTCACGCTACGCCTCGTGCCGTTCCTGTTCGTCTGCTACCTGGTGGCGATGATCGACCGCACCAGTGTCGGCTACGCGAAGCTGCAGTTCCTGACGGAGCTTGGCTTCAGCGAAGCGGCATACGGGCTCGGCGCCGGGTTGTTCTTCGCCGGCTACGTGGTGTTCGAAGTGCCGAGCAACATTTACCTGAACCGCTTCGGCGTTCGACGCACCATCCTGCGCATCATGGTGGCTTGGGGACTCGCCACGACGCTCATGTTCCTCGTGCGCACGCCCACGCAGTTTTATCTCGCGCGCTTCCTGCTGGGCGTGGCCGAAGGCGGGTTCTTTCCGGGCATCCTGCTGTACATCACATACTGGTTTCCGGCCGACAAGAAAGGCCGCATCTACGCGATGTTCATGCTCTCCAACCCCTTCTCGGGACTGGTGGGGGGCGTGATCGCCGGGGCGATCATGTCGGGGCTCGACGGCGCGTTCGGCCTGCATGGCTGGCAGATGCTGTTCATCGGTGTGGGCGTGCCGGCCATCGCGCTGGGGATCATCGCATTCTTCTACCTGCCTGACGGACCCGAGCAGGCGCGGTGGCTCACCCCCGATGAGAAGCAGTACATCGCGTGGGACGTCGCGAAGTCGCGCGCGAGCGCCACGCCCTCCAAAACCAGCGCGCTCGGCCGCGCCCTGCTCAACCGCCGCGTGTGGATCGCGGCAGCCGCGTATTTCACGCTGGTCTCGGCCGTCACCGTGCTCTCGCTCTGGGGACCGTCGATCATCAAGTCACTCGGCGTTCACGACGTCGGCATGGTGGGTTTTGTTTCGGCGGTGCCCTACACCGTCGGCTGTCTCTCGATGTACCTGGTGGGCCGCAACTCCGACCGCGTGCTCGAGCGCCGCTGGCACTTCATCTTCTGCTCGCTGATGGCGGCCGCCGGTGCCCTGCTGCTCGCCACGGTCCACGGCCATACGGCAATGTCGATCCTGTTCATCTCGATGATCGCGTTCGGCGTCTACGGAGAATACGCCGTGTTCTTCACGATGCCGGCCGCCTTCCTGGAGGGCGCCATCGCCCCCGCGGGACTGGCGATCATCACCACGGTCGGCAGCCTCGGCGGTTTCGTCACTCCCGCGCTGATCGGCTGGGTCAAAAGCGCCACCGGCAGTCTCGACTATGGCATCGCACTCTCGGGGCTCATCAGCATTGCGGGCGCGGTGCTCGTCTGGCTCGGGATCCCCGCGCGGCTGATGCGCGCGGTTGAACAACGCACACACTAGGAGCACAGCGATGGACCTGGGATTGCGAGGCAAGACGGCGCTCGTTTGCGGCGCCAGCAAGGGGCTCGGCCACGCGTGCGCCGAAGCCCTGGCACGCGAAGGCGTCAACCTGGTCGTCGTCGCGCGCGGCGAGGACGCGCTGGCCGCCGCCGCGGGCCGCCTGCGCGCGAGCGGCGCGACCGTCGTACCCGTGGCCGCCGATATCGCCACACCCGAGGGCCGGGAGCGCGCACTCGCCGCCGCGCAACAGGCGGGCGCAAGGAGCGCCGCGCAATTCGACATCGTGGTGACCAACACGGGCGGCCCGCCAGCGGGCAACTTCCGCGAGTTCACCGCGGCGGACTGGCTCGACGCGATCAACACCAACATGCTGAGCGCGATCGAGTTGATCCGCCTCACGGTGGACGGCATGATCGAGCGCCGCTGGGGCCGCATCGTCAACATCACGAGCACGGCGGTGAAGGCGCCCAGTGCGTATCTGCCGCTCTCCAACGGCGCGCGGTGCGGACTGAGCGGCTTCGTCGCCGGTGTCGCCCGCGAAGTCGCGCCGTATGGCGTCACCATCAACAACCTGTTGCCCGGCGTATTCGACACCGACCGGCTGGCCGGCAATTTCGCCACTGTCGCCAGCCGCGACGGCGTGAGCGCCGCCGAGGTCCGCGAGCGCCGACGCACACAGACCGCGCCCCAACGCTTCGGCCACCCCGACGAGCTAGGCGCCTGGTGCGCCTTCATCTGCAGTGCTCAGGCCTCCTATCTGAATGCGCAGAACATCCTGCTCGACGGCGGCACCTATCCCGGCACTTTCTGAAATGAAGCTGACTTCGATCCGTACCTTGGCCGAATTCGAACGCCATGCGCGCCGCCGTTTGCCGCCGAGCGTCTACAGCTTCGTCGCCGGCGGCGCTGGCGACGAAGCGGCGCTTCGCGGCAACCGCACCGCCTACGACGGCTGGGCCTTCACGCCGCCCGCGCTCGTCGACATCTCACGGCGCGACATGGCCACGCCGCTTCTGGGCCGCGTCTGGGCGGCGCCGTTCGGTATCGCGCCGATGGGAGTGATGGCGCTGTGCCGACATCGCGCCGACCTGATCATCGCGCGCGCCGCGCACGAGGTCAATATCCCTTTCGTGTTGAGCGGCGCGTCGACCACGCCGCTCGAACAGGTGCTGGCCGTGGCGCCCAACGCCTGGTTCCAGGCCTATATCCCGAAAGCGCGTGAGGTTGTCGCGCCCCTGCTCGCCCGCCTGCGCGCGGCCCGCGTCACCACGCTCGTGGTGACCGTGGACGTGCCGATCGCCGCGAAGCGCGAGCGCGAGTTGCGCGCGGGCTTCAGCGTGCCTTTGCGGCCCGGCTTCAAGCTGTTCGGCGGCGCGCTGTCACACCCGCGCTGGCTTGCCGGCACGGCGCTGCGCACGCTGCTCGACGGCGGGGTTCCCCACTTCGAAAACTACGGGGCCCAGCGCGGAGGTCCGATCGTCACCGGCTTGCGGGACGACCATCGCGCGGGGCGCGACCGCCTTGGCTGGGACGACATTGCCTGGATTCGCGATCAATGGGCTGGGCGTCTCGTCGTCAAGGGACTACTGCGCGCCGACGACGCGAGCCGGGCACAGGCCATCGGCACCGATGCGATTGTTGTGTCGAATCACGGCGGGCGGCAGCTCGACCACGCCATCGCGCCGCTCGACGCATTGCCGGCCATACGCGCCGCCGCGCCGCATATGGCGGTCCTGCTCGACGGCGGCGTTCGCCGCGGAACGGACGTGCTCAAGGCACTGGCGCTGGGCGCCGACTTCGTGTTCGCCGGTAGGCCATTCCTGTTCGCAACAGCGGTGGCGGGAGCGCAAGGCGTCGCCCACGCGATCGCGTTGCTGCGCCAGGAAGTGGATACGACGATGGCGTTGTCCGGTACGCCAGCGCTGTCCTCAATGCGCGCCGACCTGCTGGTGCGGCGTGTTGCGCTCACGGCGGATCCCGCGCCGGCAACGCGCCGCGAAGCGATGGCAAGCCTTGCGGACTGAGCGGCGCTCCTGCGGCGGCGGCCCCTTGGCGTCGGCTTGCCGGGACTCACTCCCGCGAAACGGCTTCCAGCTCCACTCGTACATTGCGCACGGGAATGGCGAAATCGAGCAACGGCGCATGCTGCTGGCAGCCGTACATGTCGGATTCGCCGAGCCGCCCTTGCGGCAACGGGCGGCGCATCGTCACCTTGATCGCCTGACCGCGCGGGACGGCGAAGATCGACGTGATCGCGCCGCCGTCCACGCCGAAGAGTTCGGCCATCGCGGCTTTCGTGAATCGACCGGAGTGCCATGCGGCTTCGAAATGCGCGGCGTCTTCGAACATCACATCGAAGGTGAGCAGAAACGGGCCGGCATTTTTACTGCGGATCACCGTTGCGAGCGATGACAGCGGAACGGTCGTCATGATGCGAGCGCCTCATGGTGAATGGGAAATAGCGCCGTGGGCGACACGGTTTTAAGCAGGTGATACGTGGAGAATTCGTACACCGGCCCGGCGTCCACTTCGGAGGGCGAATACGGAAACGCGAGATTGCCCGCCGTGTTGTACATACCCGGAAAACTCACGTGCAACAGCGTGCCGCTAAGGAAATGCGCCGCCGCGTGCGCAAGCGACTGCTCGTGCGCGACCGCTTCGATCACGAGCCCGAGTTCGTGGGTCGCCGTCTTCTTCACCGGTTCGAGGCCGCGCATCACGCCGTCACGGCCATAGACGTGGAACTGCACGTCGAGATCGGGCGCGGCGAAATAAGCGAGCGCGGCGGCTTTCGCGTCGGCGAGCAGCGTGTCGATGCGCGCGACCATCGTCGGGCATCGCACGCCCGCGACGGTGATGGTCCGGTAACCGCGCCGGCGCGCACCTTCGAGCTTGATCCAGTAATCGTCCGTGGCAATGAATCGCGAACCGTTCACGCGCACCTCGCGCTCGCTGATCTGCGTGAATTCGCACGCGGACAGATCGAGCTCATGGCCCGGCCCGGCCTGACGAAACGGATTCTCGCGCTCGTAGAGCGTGTGCGCGGCCACCGAGGTCAGCGACGCACGCCGCTTCATGCTGCCCGGCTCCAGTGTGAAACCCGTATTGTCAATGGTCCCCATCATCACGTCGGTGCCGTGCGGCTCGGCCGAAAACGCGCCGCATTCGAGAATCTTGCCCATATGGATCGCGAGCCCTGGATCGGCACCCTTCCAGATCGGAAACGCGGCGATCACCGAGTCATCGCAGGCGCGGCCCGCGATGATCACGTCCGCGCCGGCTTCCAGCGCCTCGACGATCGGCTCGTGGCCCATCTGCGCGACGATCGCATGACTGGCGCGCGCCTCGTCCGCGCTCAGCTCCCAGCCGGCCTCGAAGTCTCGCACCTCGCCGCACCCCACCGCATCGGCGACGACGCTTGCCGCGATATCGGCGTAGATCCACGCGAGACGCAGGCTCAGTGCATGCTCGGCGACGATCTCGCGCACGATGCGTACCACGTCGTCGACGTGGATGCGCGTCCCCGCGCCGCCCGCGCTGCCGACGATCACCGGAATGCCCGCCTTGCGCGCGGCGAGAATCAACTGCGTGAGTTCGCGGCGGATGCTGATTTCCGACACCAGCGCTTCGCCCGAGCCCAGATAGTGCGGGCCGGGATCGGTCGAACCGGCATCGACGGCGATCACGTCGGGCTGCATCGACATTGCGCGTTCGAACGCATCGTTCGCGAAGCCGTAGCCTAGCGTGCAGGTGGGTGTGAGTACGCGTATTGGCTTATCCATAGGTCTCCTTACCATGACGCACAATGCGTCGGAAGATGAAAGCGTGGTGCGTCAGTCGCGCAGCAGTTGGAGTCGAGCGACTTCGTCGATGCGGTTGATGCCGAGCAGTCCCATGTTCGTGCTGATTTCACGCTTCAATATCGCCAGTGCGTGTGCGATACCGGCTGCGTCTGCGGCAGCGGCGGCCAGCAGGATCGGCCGTCCGACGAACACGAAGTGCGCGCCGCAATGGAGCGCCTTCAGCACGTCCGAGCCGCGCCGCACGCCGCCGTCGTACATCAGTGTCAACCGGTCGACGCGCGCGGCGATGGCTTCGAGCGCGTCGAGCGAGCCGATTGCGCAATCTACCTGGCGCCCGCCATGATTCGACACGACGATGCCATCAATGCCGGCCTGCTCAGCGAGGACCGCGTCGGCGGCGGACATCACGCCCTTGAGAACGAGGTGGCCTTGCCAGCGTTTCCGGATGCGCTCGACATGTGCCCACGACAGCGCGCCGCGCCGCCCGATGTCGCGCACCAGCGTGCGCGACAGCACCGGCGGCCCCGCCACCGCGTCCATGTTCTCGAAGCGCAGCGGCCGACGCGCGAGCAGGCTTTCGCCGAGCACGCGCCAGCACCACGACGGCCTGGTGATCGCCTGCCACGCGATTTGCGCGCTCGGCCTCACCGGCGAACGGAAGCCGTGCTTCTCAGCGTGTTCGTGCTGGCCATGCACGGCAGTGTCGACGTTGATGACAAGGGTGTCGAAGCCCGCCTGCGCGACGCGTTCGAGCATCGGATCGATACGCGCGGCGTCGCCCGGAACGTACGCCTGGAACCAGCTCGTCGCGCCTGCCGCGCGCACCGCTTCGAGCGGCGTCAGTGAAGCGCCGCTCAGGATGAACGGCACGCCCGCTTCGGCTGCCGCACGCGCCAGCCGTTCGTCCGCGTGCGCGGCCGCCATCCGGCTGAAGCCCATTGGCGCGATGCCGAACGGACTCTCGTATTCGACGCCGAAGAGCGTCGTACGCGTGTCGCGCCGTTCGATATCGACCAGCACGCGCGGCACGAACGAACGTGTCTCGAAACCACGCAGGTTGCGTCGATGCGCGGCGCCATCCTCGGCCCAGCCGGACACGTACGCGTACATGGCCGCGGGCAGGCGGCGTTTCGCGACGTTCGCGAAGTCGTTCAGGCACAGCACGTCGCGCAGGTGCGCCGACCGTTGCGGCGCCTCCACGCGGCACGCGTGCAGGTGCGCTACCGCTGCGGCTCGCTCGCCGGCTTCTGGCTCAGCGCCATGGTCTGCGCCTGCGGCAGCGAGAACATTTCGCTGATCGATACTCCGCCCCGAATGCCATCGATCCATTTCGCCTCCTTCAGCAGATGGGCTTGCGCCGCCTTGAGCACGTCGTTCGCAATGGCGAGCGGCACGATCACTACCCCGTCGTCGTCGCCTAGCACGACGTCACCGGGACTGACGGGCGCGCCCGCCGCCGCGATGGTCGAATCGACCGTGCCGCCGAAGCCGTGATGCGGGCCGCGCGGCACGACCGAGCGGCAGAACATGGGGAACTTCAGGCGCCGCATGTCCGCGACGTCGCGAATCGCGCCGTCGATCACCGCGCCCCCGATCCGGCGATGCACGGCTTCCTCGGTCATCACGCCGCCCCACACGGCGATGTCTTGCGCGCCGCCCGCGTCCACGACGAGCACTTCGCCTGGGCGCGCGTAGCCGATCAGGTTGCAGATCGGCCCGCAGTCGCCAACCATCGTCGCGACCGTGCGCGCCTGGCCGCATAGCCGCGCGCCCGCGAAAATCGGCTTGATGGTCGAGGCCATGACTTGCGTGCGGTTCATGCAGTCCGATGCAACGGCGGCGGGAATCAGCCGCCACTGTGCGAGGACTTCGTCGGACAACCGGGGGAAACTCACATCGAGCTGGTGATAGGCCATGACGGTCGCTTTATCGGGTTGAAGCGGGCACGGCGTCCTGCCAGCCCGGGTTGACGTTGTTGCGCAGCCGTCCGTGCACCAGATAGTCGACGAGCATCTGCGCGGAGAACGTGCGCATGTCGAGATATCCGGCTTCGGAATAGAACGCTGCGTGCGGCGTGATCACGAGACGGCCCGCGAGCCACGGCTCCTCGTTGCGCCACGCCTCGAGGAGCGGCGGCAGCGGCACCGGCGGCTCCGACGGCAGCACATCGAGACCCGCCGCCGCCAGATGGCCGGAGCGCAAGGCGCGGTACACCGCGTCGACGTCCACCAGCTTGCCACGCGCGATGTTGATGAAGATGCCGTTCGGCTTCATCGCCTGGAGTTGCGCGTCGCCGATCATGAAGCGCGTCGCATCCGAGAGCGGCACGTGCACGCTGACCACGTCGGCGCGCGTGAGCAGCGCCTCGAGCGATTCGACGCGTTCGTAGCCGAGGCCGAGTTCGTGGCCTTCCGGCACGAGCGGATCGTAGTAGACGACATGCATGTCGTGCGCCGCCGCGCGCCGCGCGATCGCCGTGCCTATACGGCCCATGCCGATCGCGCCGAACGTGCCGCCGCGCAGGCGCCGCACCACCGGCACGTTCTCCGCGACGAAGCCGTGCTGCGGGTCGGCCTTCACACGCGCCTCGTAAGTGCCCAGTCCGCGCGCGAGATACAGCATCATCGCAATCGCGTGATCGGCCACTTCGGTGGTGCCGTAGTTCGGTACGTTCGACACGGGAATGCCATGCTCGCGACAGGCGAGCGTGTCGACGTTGTCGAAGCCCACGCCCACGCGCACGATCATCCGGCACCGCGCGAGACGGCTCACCACGTCGCGGGTGATCTTCATGCGATGCCAGACGAGGATCGCATCGCACGACGCCCATTGCTCGTCGGGAATCGCCGCGGCTTCGGTTTCGTCGTACACCTGATAGTCGATGAGCGCGCCCGTCACGCCCTTTTCGACGTCGAGATCGCGCAGATGCGCGTCAGGCACCAGTACCTTGAGTTTGCTTGACACTTCTCCTCCGTTTGAATCACGCCGCCGTACGCGACAGGACCTTGCCGAGAAAGCTCCTGAGGCGCGCGTCACGCGGCGCGTGAAAGATGTCGGCCGGCGCGCCGGATTCGACAATGGTGCCGCGGTCGGTGAAGAACACGACATCGGCCACTTCTTCTGCGAAGCGCATTTCGTGCGTGACGAGCACGCAGGTCATGCCGCCGCGACTTAGGTCGCGGATCACCGCGAGCACTTCGCTCACCATTTCCGGATCGAGCGCCGCCGTAACTTCGTCGAACAGGATGATCGCGGGCTGCATCGCCAGCGCGCGCGCAATCGCGACACGCTGCTGCTGGCCACCCGAAAGCTGCGCCGGATACGCGCCTTCCTTGCCGGTCAGCCGCACGCGCTCAAGCAGTTCGAGGGCGCGTTTTCTCACCTCGTCGCGCGACTGATGCAGCACTTGAAGCGGCGCCATCATGATGTTCTCGAGCACCGTGCGATGGGGAAACAGGTTGTACTGTTGAAATACCATCGACACCTGATGGCGCAGCGGTACGAGATCCTTGTCGCGCTTCAGTTGCTCGACCGCGAACGAACCGACGCGGACCGTGCCGCCATCCACCGGAATCAACCCGTTCAGGCAGCGTAGCAGCGTAGATTTGCCGGAGCCGGACGGCCCGATGATGCACGCCGTTTCGCCTTTCCGGATTGTCATTGACACGCCCTTGAGCACGTCGGTGCCACCGAACGCCTTGTGCACGTCGACGAGTTCGATCAGCGGCGCTTTTTGCTGGACCACGTTCATGACTTCTCCCGCATTTGCCGTTCGAGACGACGGCTCAGGATTGCAATCGGAAAGCTAAACAGGAAGAAAAGCAGCAACACGAAAAGCTGGACCGCCGTTGCATAGCGCGAGCCGTCGCTGGCGGTGATCGTGTTGGCCACGGACAGCACGTCGGACGTGCCCGTCACCACTGCGAGACTGCTGCCGATGAAGAGCATCGCGAACACCGTCATCATGTTCGGCATGATCAGCGGAATCGCTTGCGGCACGATCACGTATTGCAGGATCTGATTCTTGCGATAGCCGAGCGCGCGCGCCGATTCCCACTGTCCGGCTGGAATGGCCTCGATGCCGCCGCGCATCACTTCCGCCACATTCGCCGTCACCGGCAGCGACAGCCCAACCACCGCCTTCACGAACGGCGAGAACGGAATCACCGTGCCGAACACCGGCACATAGAACGGCAGCAGATACAGCATCGCGTAGAGCGCGATCAGCCACGGCGTGTTGCGCAGCAGATTCACGATGCCGTGCGCGATCATCCGCAGGATGCGCGTGTTCGCGAGGGTGGCGACACACAGCAGCACGCCGGTACAGACCGAAACGCACATGGCCGCGAGGCTCATCAGGATGTTTGCGCAGAAGCCGCCCGCGAGACCCGATCCGGGCGCGCCGGTCAGCAGCATGCCGCTTCGCGCTGCGAGCAACGCGAAGGCATCGCCGCTTGCGCGGCCGTAGCAACCGGCTAGCACCGCCCCCAGCAGCAGAGGCACGCCGATCATGCCGTACACAAAGGCGCGCGTTTCGGGCTGCATCGGCCGCGTACGGCAGGCCGGTTTGCTGGTCGTGATCGCGTTCATACGCCGTACCCCGGGATATGCACCGCGCGGCCGATGCGTCCCGCGACCGTCGAGGCGAACGAAGCGAGCGCCAGATAGCAGCACCACACCGTCAGCATCACTTCGAGATTGCGGAAGTTTTCGAGCGTAATCTGCGTGGCGTAATACATCACGTCAGCCACAGCGACGAATGCGGCCTGCGACGACGTCTTGATCAGACTGACGATGTTGTTGGTCATCGGCACGGTGGACAGGCGCATCGCCATGGGCAGCTGTATATGCCAGAACGTGCGCAGCCGCGAGTAGCCGAGGCTGCGCGCCGCTTCGACGGTCGCATAGGGCACCGCGTGCAAACCGGAGCGCACGATCTCCACCGCAATGCCGCCGTTGTAGAGCGCGAGCGACAACACCATGCACGTGAATCCGCTGAACACGGGAATCTGCTGACCCGTTGCAAGATTGCGCACCGAGAGCCCCAGTTCCGATAGCGTGAAATACAGCACGAACAGTTGCACGAGCGGAGGCGTGTTGCGCAACAGCTCGACAACGATGGTCGTCAACGTCTCGAGCAGCGGTACGCGAAAATAGATCAGCGCCGCACCGACAATGCCGATCACGAACATCAGCGCGATCGCGCACACGCACATCGCTACCGTCGTGCCGATGCCGCTGAGCAGCCACTTCTGATAAAGCGGATCGGCCAGCCATGTGAAGTCAAGACTCATGAGCCCCCCTTGCGCACTTCGTCCAGTCAGGATCAGCGACTACTTCGCGGAAGCCTGCTGGCCCGTTACGAACTTGCTCGTGCCCATGTTGTAGGTCTTTTCGGCGTTGGCGAGCACGCCCGCCGCTTCCGCCCGCTTGATCGACTGATTCAGCGCTGCGAGGAACGCCGGTTCGTTCTTGCGCACGCCGCCGACGATCGGCACGTATTCGTACGCCTCGAGCGCGATCTTGTCCTTGTCCTTCCAGCCGTCCTCGCTCACCTTGCGCGTGAGATTCGGGCCGTCGTAGGCGATCGCCTCGCAACGGTCGTCCTGGAATGCCTTGTACATCTGCGCGGTGCCGGTGAAGAGCACCGTGTCCGCGCCCAGCTTCTCCTGAAGCGCACGGTTGTACATGTTGCCCTGGCTGCCGCACACCTTGCGGCCCTTCACGTCTTCCCATTTCGCAATGGTCGTGTTCTTTGGCGCGAGCAGGACCATGCCAGCCATCATGTAGTACGGGTCCGTGAAGTCGATTACCTTCGCGCGATCCGGATTCTTCCCGAGCGTCGCGAAGATCACGTCGATGCGTCCCGCGTTGAGCAGTTCGATGCGGTTCGACGCCACTACCGGCACGAATTCAATGGCTGTTTCGGAGCCGAACATGTCTTTCGCGACGAACTTCGCGAGGTCCACCTCGAAGCCCACCAACTGACCCTTGTTGTCCAGATACCCGAACGGCACGTAGTCGTTGCGAATGCCGACGATCAGCTTGCCGCGCGCCTTGACCATCTGCAGTTCGTCGGCGCGTGCACCGCCCGACAGGCAGCCAAAGCCGAGCGCGAACAGCATGAGAACGACCCACCAGGAACGCTTTGACATGAACGGTCTCCAGAAGAAAATTATGTGATCGCACCGGCCGTTCCGGGCGTCGGCCCGGCGGTTGGCGTGTGAGTATTCTTCGATCACGCCTTATAATAGTCAAATAGGACAAAATTCACTTCTTATAAGTGGTTCTTATGCAGGAATCGGATGATGAATGTACGTCAGCTCGAAGCTTTTCAGGCTGTGATGTCCGCTGGGAGCCTCACGGCGGCCGCTGGACTGCTCGGCGTATCGCAGCCGGCGATCAGCCAACTGATCGCCCAGCTCGAAAGCAGTTGCGGGTTTTCCCTGTTCATCCGCGCCGGCACGAAACTGCGTGCGACGCGCGAGGCGGAAGTGCTGTATGCGGAAGTGCAGCGCATGTTCATCGGCGTCGGGCGCGTCGCGAACGTCGCCAAGGCGCTACGTGACCAGACATGGGGCGCGCTCAGCATCGCGTCGTTCCCGGTGCTTACGCGGCGCGTGCTGCCGGGCATCGTCACGTCGTTCTGCAAAGAGCGGCCTGACGTGAAATTCAGCGTGGAAAGCATGCGCTCGCGCTCGCTCGTCGATGCCGTGGCCGCCCAGCAGGTGGACCTCGGCTTCAGCGTGCTGCCGGGCGACCGCCCGGAGGTGGACAGCGATTACGTGTGCACGCTACGCGGCGTGTGCATCCTGCCCAAAGGGCACCGGTTGGCGAAGCGACGCTTGATCCGGGCGAAGGATCTGGACGGCGAGGACTTCGTCGCGCTTGGCCCGCAAGACCATTCGCGCTTCCAGATCGACAAGATCTTCGAAGAGGCGGACGTGCAGCGCCGTATCCAGATCGAAGTCGGCCAGTCGGAAACCGCGTGCGCATTCGTCGCCAACGGCGTCGGCGTCGCGGTGGTCGATCCGATCAGCGTGTACAACAACGCGGGTATGGATTTCGTCGTGTGCGAATTCGAACCGAAAATGGAATTCGAGATCTGGCTGATCCGGTCGAGGACCGCGCGACCGTTCGCTCTGATCGAGACATTTTCGGCATACGCGTGCGAGGCATTGATCAGGCTGAACAAGGAAGTGATCGACGCCGGGCGCGGCTGGCGCTGAGCTTTTCGTGGCGGGTGTGGAGGGTCGTCGCCGGCAGATGCGCGCGTTCATCCGTGCGATAGCTTCGGCGGCCCGCGTGTCGACGATCGAACATTGCGGCCGGCCCGGAGTGCCTTCGCCTCGTCAAGGGGCAAGCCGAGTGAGCCGGCATCGAAACCCTCCCGTTCCAGATGAAACGTCTTCCGGACGGACAGAAGTCTCGCTCCAAAAATCGGCACGCAACATTCGTGTTGAGATAAGTTTAATTATCACAATGCACGTGTTTACCTATCAAACTACGCAAATTCAAAAATCGACGGATGCGGTCCCGCGGCCCGTCCTCCGCTGAACCCGTCGGCTTGCCCGATGCCGGTGAACCCGCATTCCTCCACTCCAGCGAGATCAAAGCGCAGCTCCTGACCTACGCGTCAGTCCAGGCGTTTTCATCTGTCAACCGTCCACGTTCGCCCCGGTAACTCGCGACGGCGTTAGAGCCGATATAAATAATGTCGGTTCACGAGGCGTAGAATACGCCGCCATTCATTCAACGCATCCGGATCCGGGCGCAGCGCCACGAATACCCTGAAAATCCAGGCTCTGGGTGTGTCGTTGGTTGGCGAACTGGCCTGAGCGGCAGTCGGGCGAACTAACAAAGGCGTTATCAGCTTGACGGCAAGAAAGAACGAAGCGCTCCATTTGGCTTTGTACAAGGATGTTCTCCATGCAGCCAGGCATCGGCATATGGGCGTCTTACCTGGGTGGCTCGACAGGCGTGGGGAAGCGTGCGTAATACGGCATCAACTGATTAGTGAACGAAAGAAAAATGCAGACCGTTGCGGTACTCGACTTCGAAACAACCGGGCTTTCGCCGAATCTGGGCGACCGCGCTACCGAGATTGCCGTCATCCTCCTGCGTGACGGCCAGATTGTTGATCGTTACCAGAGCTTGATGAACGCAGGACGGCGCATCCCGTCCGATGTCGTTGCTCTCACCGGCATCACGAACGACATGATCGCATCGGCTCCTCCTGTATCGAAAGTCATGAGGGAATCTGCGGCGTTTGTTGGAAACCATCCCGTCGTTGCCCACAACGCCGGTTTCGACAAGCGGTTTTGGCAGGCAGAACTGGGGCTTCTTGGAGTGCCAGCGGAGCATTCATTTGCTTGCACAATGCTCGTCGCCAGGCGGATCTACCCACGCGCTGAGAGTCACCGCCTTTCTAGCTTGGCGGAGATGCTTCGGTTACCGAAATCGGGTCGTGCTCACCGGGCGATGGTTGACGCTGAGGTCGCCAGCCATCTATGGTGCCGATTGCAGCACGACATCGCTCAAACATACGGGCTCAAGCGAATCGATCACGCCCTCATGGCGCGATTGCAGAAAACCAGCAAGGCGAAGGTTGCGACATTTCTGGCTTCGCTGCCTAACGACTGAGCCCACAGCGCCGAACAACCTGGGCCGCCCCATCGATCCGTGGGGGGAGGCCCTCCAGAGGCACGGTCGCGTTGTCGTGTTGATGACGCAGTAGCTGATCGAGCGCACCACCCGCTCAGGCTGGCGAGCATTTTCTCCAGTCCGTGTGAATGGCTTTGGCCATGTAGACGGCCGCCTTTTTGAGCGGACGTCCGTTGAGAGCTGGGCAGTCAACCATCCTGGGCGGCCTTTTTGTTCCGCGCGCTGCTTGAGGTGGTCCTGGGTTGCCACGTGTGTCCCGTTCGGCGAAGCCGCAAAGCGCCGTAACCTGGGCAGTTGGCTGCCTTACCGATACGTAGATGCGTGCAGGCGGTGGGACTGCACGGTTCTTCCTGTTCAGACGCGGCTCTCACGCGCGGTCGCTGCGAAATCGGGCGTGCGTCATGGACTTTCTTCGCTGGCGATGAAGAAACGGCTTGCCAGAAGGCGCTTTCCTGTTGCGAATCGCGAAAACCGTTGATACGCTAAGCGCCAGCTTAAGACAGTGCAGTAACGCGAGGCGTCGTGCACCGTCTTAAGCGGTTCTCAACTTGATAGAGGATTATTCACGGCAACGAAGACCGCAACGAAAGCCCCGAAGGCTGCAAAATCGGCCGCACCGAAGGCAGCACCGAAGGCCGCAAAGCCGGCAGCCAGGAAGGCCGCGCCGAAGGCTGTTACTCCGGCGAAGAAGGCTGCGACCAATGGCGTACTCAAGCCGCTGAAGGAAACGTTCACGAAGGCCTCGTTGGCAACGCACGTTGCCGAGCAAGCCGGTGTCGATCCGAAAGCAGCCAAAGCCGTTCTGGCTGCGCTCGAAGACACGATTCTGGGCTCGGTGCATAAGAAGGGTGCAGGTGAGTTCACACTGTCGGGCCTGGTGAAAATCGGCGTCCAGGCTGTCCCGGCGAAGAAAAAGCGCTTCGGCAAGGACCCGTTCACGGGTCAAGAGCGCTGGTTCGATGCAAAGCCGGCAACGGTGAAGCTGAAGATTCGCGCGCTGAAGAAGCTGAAGGACGCCGCCGCAGCCTGAGGCCCGTTGCGACGTTGACAGGAAGCCCGCCAAGCGGGCTTTTTGTTTTCAGGGCGCCGCCACCGTCATCGAGGCCAATCATGCACTGCTTGCGGGAACCCTAAGCCGCGCGGAACTCACAACGGTGCGCCACAATTGCGGCACGCTTTGATCTTACCCACGAACCGTGGACACCTTGAATTTGGCGTTCGTCAGCATTTCAAAGGGCAGCGGCGCCTCGTAACCGATCGTTGAGTGACGCCGCTGGCGGTTGTAGAACACCTCCATATATTCGAACAGACTGGCTCGTGCCTGATCGCGGGTTTTGAAGTCACAATGCATGACCAGCTCTGTTTTCAACGTGTGGAAGAAGCTTTCCATTGGCGCGTTGTCCCAGCAGTTTCCCTTGCGGCTCATGCTCTGACGGATCGCGTGCCGGCCGAGCAAGGCACGATATTCGACCGCTGAGTACGTTGTTCCCTGATCGGAATGCACGATACCCGGAGCCGATCCGCGTTTGCTTATCGCCATCTGGAGAGCATCCATTGCGAGCCGGCAATCGAGTGTCCTGCTCATGGCCCAGCCCACCACAGCACGCGAGTGCAGGTCCAGGATCGCGGCCAGATAGAGCCAACCCTCGCGCGTTGCGATGTAGGTGATGTCGCTCAGCCAGCAGGCGTCCGGCCGGTCAGCCAGGAATTTGCGCTTGACCAGATCCGGCGAGGCCTTTCTCGTGTTGCGCGAGTCAGTGGTCACGCGATACCGCCTGATGGCTTTCGGCATGATCTGTGCCTGTCGCATCAGTTTGGCTACCGTATTGAGGCTGCACGCAACTCCCTGCACGAGCAGTTCGGCATGCACGCGCGGGGCACCGTACGTGTGGCGGCTTGCGACATGAATGGACCGGATCTTCGAGGTCAGCAGCGCCTGCCTTTCGCTGCGCCGACTTGGCACACGGGTGCGGGCGGCATAGTAACCGCTAGCCGAGACGTTCAGTGCCTGACACATGGTCTTCACTGGGTAGCTATGCGCATGCGAAGCAATGAACTGATGCTTCACATCGATCCCCGCGCGAAGTAGATGGCCGCTTTTTTTAAAAGCTCATTCTCCTCCCGGAGCCGAGCATTCTCACGCTTGAGCTTCGCGACGTCTTCTTCCTGAACTGGTGCACGTTTCGGCACGCCGACGCGCTCCTCTTCTTCGAACTCGAGCCGCCAGTTGCGCAACTGGTTCACACGGATTCCAAGCTCGCGAGCAATCTGCGCCTTTGGTTTCTCGCCCAGCGCCGCCAGCCGAACCGCTTCCAGCTTGAATTCCCGGCTATACCGCTTGTATTCCTTGCGTTCCATGAGACACCTCGCAGAGCTAGTATGCCCTTTTCAAGGTGTCCACCGAACGTGGGTAAGATCACTTCGGCCTCAACCACCTCAAAATATGCACAGCGACGAGGTCAAACTTAAGAGGCAAATAGCCGGCGCGTTTGCGACGACGAAGTGAGCGCCGAGTGGCCCATATGTGCCGGCCCATGACCAGACACCCGCTACGATCCACCGTCACATGTTGGGAGCCATTGCTGCCGTTATACTCAGGATCTCCCTTCCTCACACTTTCCCGGCATGAAGCGCGTTTCCGTTCGGCACTCTCCCATTCACGGAAAGGGTGTCTTTGCCCTGCGGGCGCTTTCCGTCGGCGAACGCATCTTTGAGTACAAGGGGCTTGTCACCACCTGGCGGGAAGCGACCCGCACGTACGCGCGGCGCGCCGATGCCGGGCACACTTTCCTCTTTGGATTGTCGGACGGGCGCGTCATTGATGGCGGCCGCGGCGGTAACGGCGCAAGGTGGCTCAATCATGCGTGCAAGGCGAACTGCAAGGCGATCGAGCAATCAGGCCGCGTCTACATCCACGCTCTCAGGGACATCCAGCCCGGCGAGGAGCTGTTCATCGACTACGCGCTTGAAGTCTCGGCGCAAGCGCGCAATTCAGCCAGCGAGTACGCCTGTCGCTGTGGCGACAGGCGTTGCCGCGGCACCATGCTTGCTCCGATCTAGGTTCGCTTTGCAGACGGGTCCCGTCACCGCAATACGCGGCGACTGCGGGAGCCAATACCTCGAGGCGCGGACGCATAAGCGCAGCAGGCACCGGAAAGCGTCAAAGGCCGTGGTCCGCGCTGCGTGTGGCCTTTGCGGCATTCGATTTGTTCAACGCGCCGCTGCCACCGAAGTGCCGGTGTCGGCCATGAACCGTCATTCGCTGGTACCGTCGGTCGGACACTCAGACGTCGGCTCCGCATCTGCAATCGGTCATCGGACTCGGAAAGCCGACTACGGCCGATCGCACGAATTTGCGCCGCCGTGACGGTCCCCTTAGCAGCCTCTTTCAATCATTCTGGCTCAGGCGTTGCCCCGTCCGGGGCCTTTGTTGGCGCTTCGTCCTTGACCAGTCTGGGGGTAAACCGCTCGGTCAGGAGCGGTCCAAGGATCGAAGTAACAACCAGCAACACCAGCACTGCGTTTAGCATCTTGGCGTCCAGCAACCGTATTCCGGCTGCATTGAACGTTTTATAGCCGACCAACGAGGCCGCAAGCGTGGCCGCAACCTGCGGCAACGTCAGCGCCACCATCGTCAGCTTCGCCTGACGTGAGTAGCCAAATATACGCCCCGCGAGAAACGCGGCAATTCCCTTTCCCAAGATCAGGGAACCGATGAGGCCTGCAACCAGCCAAAAGTGCGTCCAGACAGCATGCTCGAATGCGATGGGTGCGATCAGGAAGCCGGTAACAATGAAGAAGACCGGGATGAACAGGGTCTTGCCAACGAATTCCAGCTTCTCCTTCGCGGAGTGTTTGCCGACCGCCGCATTGACTGACAATCCGGCCAGAAAGGCGCCGACAATGCCTGGCAGTTGGATCAGATTTGAGAGCATGCCAGCCACCGCCAGGATGCCAAGCATTGTGATGAAATAGGCTTGCTCGTTGTCGCGCAGCTTGCTCAGGGCCCAAGCGCCCACACGGCTGCCGCCGAACAGGATCAGTGGCACGAAAATGGCAACCTCAGCAATCTGCACGGCAAGGCCAGATGGCGAAAAGCCGGTCGTGTAGATTGACACGCAAATTGCAAACACGATTAGTGACAGCATGTCCGATACGAGCGTGGCGCCGATCGTGACGACGACCGGTTCCAGCCCCACGGCGCCCAGGCGCGTGACGATCGGCAAGCTGATCAACGTGTGCGATGCGAGCAGCGAACCGATGACGATAGCGGGAATAATCGGATAGCCGAACGCCAGACCCAGTGCGGTGCCGATCGCCTGCGGCACCATAGTAGTAACTATTCCGAATGCGATCGACCGAGTCCGTGTTCGCCGAAACAGATCGATGTCGATCTCAAGCCCGGCCGTGAACATCAGCATCAGCACTCCGAGGTCCGCGAAGAACTGCGCAACCGGATGGTTGCGCGGGATGACATCGAACCCGTAAGGTCCTAGAAGGACCCCGAAAACGAGCAGCACAATGAGTTCTGGAATTCTGAGGCGCCGCGCAAGCGCGGGAGCGCTGACGACAACTGCCGTGAAAATCGCCAACTTTGCCAGGGACGGCAGCGCCAGCAAGGCGGACCTTATCGTATCAAACCAATGCATCGTCTTTTCCTCCACGAAACGTGCCGCGACTGACGAGTAACAGACGGGTGGTCAATTTTTTCTGCTGCTGAACGGACCATCACGGTTGCCTCGTTTCCGTTGGCTGCTTCAGAGATTCCGCGCTGGCTGCACAGATATCCTGTGATCAGGAAACATGTCAGGCTAAAGATTTCTGCTGCAATCATTGCGGGGACACCCGCACCGCTGGTGCGCGTTCAATGGAACAGCTCCGACGAACTCAGGTAGCCAGGACGTCCTCCTGCCGCGAGCACGCGCCCATCCGGGAGCAGTGTGGCAGTTTGCTGACTGCGTGCATGGTGAAGGCTGCCAGTTAGCGACCACGTGCCGACGGCTGGATCGTAGAGTTCCGTTGAGAATAGATAGGATGAGATGTCCTCTCCGCCTTCGACGAGGACCTGGCCGTCGGGCAAAAGTGTCGCCGCATGGGAGTAACGCGCCTGATTCAGGTTCCCCGTGGCAGACCATGCGCCGGTCGCCGGGTTGAACACTTCGGCAGAAGCGAGTGCGGCCCTCCCGAAGAATCCGCCTGCGACGAGAACGCGACCGTCAGACAGCAGTGCGGCCGTATGGAGGCTGCGCGCCTGCGCCAGGTTGCCCGTCGACGACCAGGTGCCTGTGGCCGGATCGTAAATCTCGGCACCGGCCAGGCGCACACCGTTGTACCCACCTGCCACCAGCACCCTGCCATCGGCCAGCAGCGTGGCCGTGTGGGAGTAGCGCGCCTGCGCCATACTGCCCGTCGGCGACCACGTACCCGTTGCCGGATCGTACAGTTCGGCTGAGGCGATCGCCCCGTTACTGTTGACGTCGCCACCTGCGACGAGCACCTTTCCATTCGCAAGTAATGTGGCGGTTTGGCTGTCACGCGCCTGACTCATGCTGCCTGTGGCCGACCATGTACCCGTGGCCGGATCGTACAGTTCGGCCGAAGACAGCGAGGTATACGGGTCGGGGGATCCGCCTGCCACGAGCACCCGGCCATTCGGCAAGAGCGTGGCGGTGTGATAGTAGCGCGCCTGCGCCAGACTGCCGGTGGTCGACCATGAATCTGATGTCGGGTCGTAAAGCTCGACGGAGGACAACGTGCCATTGTTGTACCCTCCTGCGACAAGCACCTGACCGTTGGCAAGCAGGGTAGCAGCGTGCCGCAAGCGCCCCTGATTCATCGCGTCAGCAGGTAGCCATTCGCCCAGTAAGGCAAGATTCACATCGATCACAATCTGCGCCGTTACACTGCCTGCGCTGTTGCTGCCGGTCACCGTATACGTTGCCGAAGACTGCGCCGTGGTTGGCGTCCCACTGATCACACCGGTCAGCGTATTGAGACTCAAGCCAGCCGGCAGCGCAGGCGTCACCGAATACTGGGTAATCTCACCGCCCGCAGGCTGCGGTTCGTTGTACGTGACCGGCTCTCCGACGATATAAACCGGCACCGGGTCCAGATAAGCAAGACTGGTTGGCGGCACGACCTGCGCCTTCACCTCGATGTTCAGTTGCGTCTGGATACTATCCACGCTGTTGCTGCCGGTGACCGTGTAGACGGCCGGGGCGGTCACAGCCGTGGGTGTGCCGGAAATGATGCCGGTTTGTGGATCGAGCGCGAGTCCTGCAGGGAGCGCAGGGGAAACGCTGTACTGCGTGATCTCGCCGCCCGTGGTGATGGGTACATTCGGCGCAATCGGCGTGGCGGTCACATAGACAATTGCCGCATCCAGATAGCCCAGATTCTCAGGCGCGATTGCGTGCGCCTTGACCTCAAGCTCCACACGAATCGTTTCACTGCCCGTCGGATTGCTGCCGGTGACCATATAGACCGCATCGTTTGCAACCGTTGTCGGTGTGCCTGAAATTGCGCACGTTTGCGAATCCAGCACCAGTCCCGCCGGCAACGGTGGCGATACGCTGCATTGCGTCAGTGAGCCGCCCGAGCTATCCGCAACCTCCGTGACAATGGGACTATCCACGGCGTACACCACCGAGGAATCGTGTTCGGTCAGCCCGGTAGGCGCCGCCACAGTGGAGTTGTTGTCACTACCACCCTGGCATCCCGCCAGCAGCAGGGCTAGCAGGATCAGGTAATCGCAAAGGCGACTTTTTATTCGCATGGCCCGGAACTCCTACCTGTTTCATCACAGAATAGGTCACGGCATCGGAACCGCGAAAGCCGCGCTAGCGACTTCGCCAAACGCTGTTGGGTGCATCAAGTATGGCGCGCGGCACAGCGCGATCAAGACAACCACAATCGAAGCGGAAGAGCGCGTAGCGTTGCCCTTGCTTGAAAGCTGATCGCAAACCGACGGCGTTTCGGTCTCCGCATTGGGCGATAGCCCTGCCTTGATACCTGCCGTGGAACTTCGGACGACTCGACCCGGCAACGTGTCGGCTACAGAAACTCGTGGCCGACAAGAGTAAGGGCGCCGGACGATTAACGTCGATTTCCGGGTTCGGCCAGGAACGGACCTTCTCGTACTCGCTCGACCAGACACGGGAGCGCCAGATTCACTCGCGCTTTCGGTCATTTGCTGCCACCGTGCAGCCGGGCGACACCGCTGTTGATCAGTTCGAGGAACCGGGACGCCGCAAGCCTACTTACGCGGTTGCGTCCCTCCCGCCGGGTACAGCGAGAGAGGCGTTTGTGGTACAGCCGCAGCAATTGGGGCCATAGGCGCTTTGGCCGGTGGCCAGCCCCCACCCACCCCCAGGCGATGTCCCCAAGACACCCTTGGTCTCCGCTGCGAGTCCCACCTCTGCGACCTTGGAGTCGTCTACGGAGACTCGAGAATTTCTGGGGGTTCTCTTGCGACGTCGATTGAACAACGACAGCAACGCGGATTTCCCGAAGTAGTTTTGAAAGTTGGGTGAGCCGGGTCTTCAGTAACCGGTCCGTTTCATATGGCGGCTCCTTTCACGTTAGCCAACGCCGCGCCTGCCCATCTCCTTCGGAATTCAGTGGGGCAAACCCTTCCCTGCGCTCGGTGACGCGCCATGGCGTTTACGCCTAGTGGCATGAAATACGAAAAAATTGTCGTAAAAAGATAAAACACGGGTTACGTGATCCCCTACAGTTCCACCCGCATTCTGTTTTTGTAACAAGATGTGAATGGGTTCGCTTCAGCGGTTGGCCGTTGTGCCGCGCGGCACCATTTTATAAATGGCCGTAAAGGCCAACCTGTTTATTCTGTATGTGTAGGAGACCGAAGTATGAAGCGAATAATCATAACTGCTATTGCTGGCGCGACCGCCCTGATGTCCGGCTGTGCATCGATTGTTGGTGGGACACAGCAAACTCTTTCTGTCGATGCGCATAATGGCGCGGATACCGTTACTGGCGCAACGTGCGAACTGAAAAACGATAAAGGCACGTGGTTCCTTACCACGCCGGGGACCGTGACGGTTCATCGTTCGGCTGATGCACTGAATGTCACTTGCAAGAAAGACGGCCTTGAACCAGCGACAAGCACCGTGAAATCATCCGTCAAAGGTTCCGCGTTCGGTAACATTCTCTTCGGCGGCATTGTCGGCGCAGCTATCGACACCGCGAACGGTTCGGCTTTCGATTATCCCGATCTCATAACGATGCTGTTCGGCAAATCGGATTCAGAGAAAGCTGGAATCAAGCAGGACGCCAAAGCTGACGTGAAGTCAGAAGCGAAACCTGCAACCGCGACGAACTGATTTTGAGTGGCCCCTTCGACGGGGCTTCTTCCAACACGCCGTCAGTTAAAACCGGGACAAGGTGAGGCGGTCGTCGATTCTCACTTGATCCGCGTTGCGCAAGGATTTTCTCGGCCAATTTATTCGCGGCCTTGTCGAGGCAAATCTGCATCAACTTCGTTCAACACGAGCGATACCTGGATCGGACGTTGTAGTCCTGAAAGCAGACGTTGCTGCTGCGAATGCGCAATGGCCGAGTTGGGTCGGCTTGATCTTACCCACGAACCGTGGACACCTTGAATTTGGCGTTCGTCAGCATTTCAAAGGGCTGCGTCACATCTCGTCCGGTTGAGTGCCTCCTTTTCACCACCCGACGGGCACAAAAGCAACGCGCCTACCGAGGCTTCGGCGTGGCAGGGAAGGGTTCGAGCGGCCTAACTTGACCCTCTGCACCATTTATTACGCAGCCGCTAACGTCGCAAAGACCACGACCTGCCCCAGAAAAGGTCCACAGTCAAGACCGCGGCCGGCTACCTTCCCAGGCCCGTTGCAAGAGTTCTCGAAGCGGACGAGCTTCAACAGGTCGCGGATTCCAGTACGGGTTGGACATAGCAACCTCGCATGCGCGGTCGAGGTCCTCTTCCCCTAGCCCGATTTCACCCAAACCGCGGGGAACACCAAGCTCGCGACCCAGCTCATGCAGGCCGTCTGCGGCATCGCGTGCATCGAGTGCTCGTGCGATGCGGGTCATTGCCTCAGCAGCGACGAGGCTGTTGTACGCGAGTGCATGCGGCAGCACGATGGCGTGAGTCTCCGCGTGTGGCAAGTTGAAGGTCCCGCCGAGCGTGTGGCATAGCTTGTGGTGCAGCGCCATACCGACGTTCCCGAGAACCGTTCCACAGAGCCAGGCTCCATAGAGACATTCGCTGCGTGCCTCCATGTCCCTGTTGTTCCTTTTGACGCCTCTCAGCCCCTTCGCGAGCGATCGGATCCCCTCTTCCGCCATCATGGCCATCACCGGGTTGCCGTCCTTGGCGTATAGGCCTTCTGCCGCATGTGCGATAGCGTTGAGACCACTCACGAACGAAAGCTGCGCAGGCAAGGCCGCCGACAACTCCGGGTCATAGAGGACAGTCCTCGGCAGAACCTTCTGGTCGCGGCCGGTACGCTTCAAGCCTTCCTCTGTGATGCCGTAGATCGGCGTCATCTCCGACCCGGCGTACGTCGTCGGAATTGCAATAATCGGTAGTGACGATTCAAGCGCAATGGCTTTCCCAAGTCCAATCGTCGAGCCACCACCTATGGCCACCGCGCAATCAGCGCCGACCTCTTTGGCAAATTCGCGAGCACGGCGAGCGTTTTCTATCGGCACATGCATCTGTGCGCCGTCAAAGACGCCCGCACTCGACGGTCCAAGCAGAGAAGATACTGCTTCTGCCTCGACTCTCTGCTGTGGCGTGCACAAAACAAGCGCCCGACGTGCTCCCAGCGTTTCAACTTCCTGCTGGATCAGCTTCATACTCCCCTTGCCGAACACTACGCGCGAGGAATGAGTCGTATAAGTAAAGTCGTACATGGAGTGAGTGTTCCGCTATCTGTCTGGCCGACGGAAGCATCAGACGTAGTCGACCTGATGCCGAGCAATCCTGCAGTCTCCGAGTACCTGCTTTACCCGCAAGTGTTCCGGGTGGGACGCGTAAGCTTCGAGGTCTGCCTGGCTCTCAAACTCGGTGTACAGCACAACGTCGCACGCATAGTCGACCTTGCTTACGTCCATACCGACTTCCAGCTTTGTCAGTCCAGGTATTCTCCCAGCCAAACTTTCGAATGCAGTCTTGACGACCTGCGCCGCTTCCTTCTTCTGCTCAGGCGTTTCGCCTCGAACGTCCCACATAACGATGTGCTTGATCATGTCCGTTCCACTATTTGACGCCTGGTTCTCAGGCAAGCAACACACTTCGCAGCGTCTCAACTGGCAGAGACTCCCGATATGTCGCTTGCGCCTTCTTCATTCCGTACGGGAGTCACCCGCTCGGAGGCAACCGTTCGCTGAATCTGATCTGTGAGCGCGCCGCTCAGGCCTTGTTCTTGTTGTAGACATCGACAAACACCGCTGCCAGCAGCACGATGCCCTTGATAACCTGCTGATAGTCGACCCCGATACCCATGATGGACATTCCGTTGTTCATCACGCCCATGATGAATGCGCCGACAACTGCCCCGACAACCTTGCCCACGCCGCCGGAAGCCGATGCACCGCCAATGAAGCAGGCCGCAATCACATCCAGTTCGAATCCGGTACCTGCTTTCGGCGTGCCGCTATTGAGCCGCGCGGCGAAAATGATGCCCGCGAGAGCGGCGAGGATGCCCATGTTGACGAACGTGAGAAAGCTCACGGCCGGTACGCTGACCCCAGAGAGTCGTGCCGCTTTCGCGTTGCCGCCCACTGCATACACACGGCGCCCGATGGTCGTACGGTTCATCACGAACGTGTAGAGCCCAATCAGCACACCCATGATGACGAGCACCGTCGGCAAACCACGATAGGACGCGAGGACGTAACAAAAAAAGACAATCAGGCCGGTCAGCACGACGTTCTTTGCCACGAACATCGAAAACGAGCCTTTGCCCACCCCGTGCTTCGCTGCACTCGCACGATGACGAAGCTCAATCGCGAAGAATGCGGCACCGACCAGGACGCCAAGCACAATGGAGGTGATATGGAGTTCCTGGCCACGGAAAACGTCCGGAATGAAACCCGAACTGACCGCAGCGAAACTATCCGGAAACGGGCCGATCGACTGGCCCTGAAGGACCAGATTGGTCAACCCGCGAAACACCAGCATCCCTGCCAGCGTCACGATGAATGACGGCATGCGCCAGAACGCAATCCAGTAACCCTGCACCGCGCCGATGAGCGCACCAGTGGCGATGCAGATGATGGTGGCCAGCACGTAGTTCACATTGAACTGAACCATCAACACTGCGGCGAGCGCGCCAACGAGTCCTGCAGTCGAGCCGACCGACAGGTCAATATGGCCAGATACAATCACCATCAGCATGCCAAGGGCCATGATGACGATGTAGCTGTTCTGAAGCACAAGATTGGTCAGGTTCAACGGCTCCATGAGCACGCCGCCCGTCGCAATCTGGAAGAAAATCATGATGACGATAAGCGAGACAAGCAGGCCGTATTCGCTGGCGCCACGCTTGATCACGTCGATGATTTCACTTTTCTTGACCTCGGCTTCCTGCACAGCCGTTGGCGAGAGAGCTTTACGCATTTCAGTTGCCTCCGTTTCGCATGATTGCCCGCATGATTTTTTCCTGCGAGACTTCTTCCGATGTGAACTCGCCGACGAAGCGGCCCTCGTTCATGACATAGACGCGGTCGCACATGCCAAGAAGCTCAGGCATCTCCGAAGAAATCATGACGACGCACTTACCCGCCGCAACCGCTTGATTGATGATGCTGTAGATTTCGTACTTCGCCCCGACGTCGATTCCGCGAGTTGGCTCATCGAGGATGAGGACGTCCGGCTCGGAGAACAGCCACTTGATCAGGACAACTTTCTGCTGGTTGCCACCGGACAGGTTACCTACCACGTGGGACACTCCCTGCGCCCGAATTCGTAGCTTCTTCAGGTAGTCCGATGCCACTGTGACTTCCTCATGCTCGTTCACCACGCCGTACTTCGATACGCCCGCGAGATTCGCCAGCGAAATGTTTGTCTGGATATCGTCATCGAGGAGCAGCCCGTTGCCCTTGCGGTCCTCGGTGACATAGGCCAACCCTGCATTGATGGCCTTTCTTACCGAGGAGACATCGACCGGCTTTCCATGGATGAATACCGAGCCGCTGATGTCCTGGCCGTACGCCCCGCCGAATACGCTCATCGCCAGCTCGGTTCGTCCCGAGCCCATCAATCCGGCGATGCCAACGATTTCACCCGCACGCGCATTCAGGCTGACGCCCTTGATGACCGCGCGGTCCCGTTGCGTGGGGTGCTGAACGCGCCAATCCTTGACTTCGAAAATGATGTCGCCAATATTGGGCGTCCGTTTCGGATAGCGGTCAGACATCTCGCGACCCACCATCGCCTTGATGATGCGGTCCTCGCTGACGGGTTCCGCGCGACAATCCAGTTCGTCAACGGTCGAACCATCGCGGATAACCGTGATGCTGTCAGCAACCCGGGATATTTCGTTGAGCTTGTGCGAGATGATGATGGAGGTAACGCCGCGCTCCTTCAGGTCCAGTAGCAACTTGAGCAACGTGTCGCTGTCTTTCTCGTTGAGGCTCGCCGTGGGCTCGTCGAGAATGAGCAGACGCACTTCTTTCGACAGCGCCTTCGCGATTTCCACCAGTTGTTGCTTGCCGATTCCAAGGGTGCCAACCGGCGTGTCAGGGGAGTCGCTCAGTCCCACCTTCTGTAGCAGTTCCTTTGCACGGGCATGCGAGCCTTGCCAGTCGATAATGCCGCGGCGGGACTGCTCGTTACCAAGAAAGATGTTCTCGGTAATGGACAACATCGGAACGAGAGCGAGTTCCTGGTGGATGATGATGATGCCCACCTCCTCGCTATCCGTGATGTCGGAGAACGCGCGCTCCGCTCCCTCATACACGACGGCACCCGAATACGAGCCATGCGCATAGACGCCGCTCAGAATCTTCATCAACGTCGACTTGCCTGCACCGTTCTCACCGCAGATGGCATGAATCTCGCCTTTTCTGACTCTTAGATTGACGTTATTCAGGGCCTTCACCTGGCCGAATGCCTTCTGGATGCCATTCATCTCTAGAATCGTATCCATCTCCGTATCCTCGTATTCCTTGCGCTCGACGCCTGACATCAGAGCGCCGTCATTTCCTCACCCTGTAACGGCGCCCTGAACTACGCCGCCGTCTACTTGATTTGTGCCGGCGTGTAGTAGCCACTGTTCACGAGAAGCGGCTGGACGCTCTCCTTGTCGACGAGAACCGGCTTGACCAGATACGTCGGGACAATCTTCGCGCCGTTGTTGTAGCTCTTCGTGTCGTTCACTGGGACGGTCTTGCCGGTCAGTGCGTCGTCCACCATGTCAGCCGTAATGCTCGCGAGCTTGCGCGTATCCTTGAAGACGGTCGTCGTCTGGTCGCCTCGAACAATGGCCTTCACATTCTGGACGTCTGCGTCCTGCCCGGTCACCACCGGCATAGGGGACTGCGCGGAACCGTAGCCCACACCCTTGAGCGACGAAATTACGCCGATGGCAATTGCGTCATTAGGGGTCCACACAGCATCGAGGTGGTCCTTGCCATAGAACGCGCTAAGGAGGTTGTCCATACGTGACTGAGCCGTAGCGCCGTCCCAGTTGCGGGTTGCGATTTTTTCAAACGCCTCCTGCTTGCTGCGAATCACGAACTTTCCGCTGTCGACATACGGCTTGAGCACCGACATACCGCCCGCGTAAATCATGTGAGCGTTGTTGTCGTCCGACGAGCCACCAAAAATCTCGATGTTGTACGGCGTCTTGCTGCCCTTCTTTTTCCAGGTGTCCACAATGCTTTGAGCCTGGAGCACGCCGACACCGTAGTTATCGAACGTGGCGTAGTAGTCGACATCCTTCGTCTGGCTAATCAGGCGGTCATAAGAGATGACCTTGATGTGCTTTTTCTGTGCATAGGCGAGCGCGTCGGAGAACGTCTTTCCGTCGATAGGTGCAATCACCAGCGCCTTCACACCCTTGGCCAGCATGTTTTCGACCTGGTTCACCTGCGTGGAAACGTCGTAGTTCGCGTACTGCAGGTCAGCCGTGTAGCCCTTCGCTTTCAGCGCATCGACCATGCTCTTCCCGTCGGTGAGCCAACGCGATTCGGTCTTGTCCGGCAGCGAAATGCCGATGACGCCCTTCTCCTGGGCGTAAGAGGACGTCGCCATTGCAGCAAACCCGACGCTGAAGCCAACAGCAACCACAACACGCTTGATGATGTTCATTTTTGTCTCCTGAATTAGGACTACGTATTTATTTGGGAAAATTGATCGATTTAGTCACTGGCCGCGTGTGCGGCCAGCCGCCCCTTACTCAATAAACACTTCCGCCCCAGCCTGCTTCGAGGAGGCGAACATCGCCTCGATGACGCGGCTGATGTTGTATGCCTGCGTAGCGGGAACGACAGACGGCGTACCGTTACGCAGCGCATCGAAGAACGCGTTCGATTCGCGGTCGAAATAAACGGGGTTGCCGATTTCAGCGATGTCCGGCGAATACTCGGTCTTCTTCGTGGCCCAGATTTCCGGGAAGCTCGTTTCCTGCCATTCCGTCCAACCCTCCGGGTAAGCACCCTTACCGGCATCGTAGATCTTGTAGCTGGCCGGCAAAGACCTCGAAGACATAATCCCTTCTGTGCCATACGCCGTGATGTCCCAGCTCTCTGTCCAGGGCAACACGTCCCACGACATGAAGTCGATGGTCACAATCTTGTCTTCGTAGTTGAGCACCGCGCCAGCAGCGTCTTCGCGGGACTCGTCGCCATGAAAGTTCGGGAACTTCGTGATGCGCGCATTCACCGACCGCGGCGTTCCGAAGTGGAGAAGAATGCGGTCCACCAGGTGGCAACCAATGACGAACACAGCGCCACCGATATCGCCAGGCTGCGTCATGTGCGCAGTGCCTGCTTCATCGTGCGAGCAACCGCCGTGCGCGCGCACCTGAACGACCTTGCCCAGGCGCCCGCTCTTCAGGGCTGCCTGCATTGCGTCGACCGACGGCGCAAAGCGCCAGCAGTAGCCAACCTGAAATAGCCCGCCCGTGCGCTCGACTGCCTGAGCGATACGGCGCGCGTCTTCCGATCCGCGGCCCGCCGGCTTCTCGCACAGCACGGCCTTGCCAGCTTCGAGCGCTTCGATGGCGAGGTCCGCCATCCTGTCGCTTTTCGAGTGTACGAGAACGACATGCACGTTCTCGTCGGCGAGGATTGCCTCTTTCGTACGAACCTCGAGTCCCAGCGCATCGACGAACGGCTTCAGCAACGGGCTGGTGTCCCACGCACCGAGCATCCTGGCATCGGTCCGACGCTGTATCGCCTTGACGCGCCCCGACGTATGCGGGTGCGTGATACCAAGGCATGCGACGCCTACCGATTCACCGGGACCAATCTTTCGTGTCATGACGAATCTCCTCCAGCTGGATGGTTAGACCTTGACCGCTTTACCGGACGTCGCGGACTCGAGCGCGCATTCGGCGAGACGCAGCGCCTTAAGGCCGTCGTCGACTGAGGTCGGAAGCGGTGCGTTGTCGTTCAACGCGCCGACGAACGCTTGCAACTCGGCACGGTACGCGTCGACATAGCGCTCGAGGAAGAAGTTGAGCAGCGGCTCGCGTGCGTCCGTCGCTTCTTTCGTCCACCGACGAATCGTCGAGGGCCGCAGATTCTCCTGCAGAAGCATGCCCCCGGAGCCCGACACCTCCATACGCTGGTCGTAGCCATAAACGGCTTCGCGACAGCAGTTGATGTGGCATTGCTTGCCGGAGGCCGTACGCAGCTGAACCATGACCGTGTCGAAGTCGCCCAGCTCGGAGAGCGACGTGTCGACGAGGCGGCTCGCCATCGCCATGACTTCAACCGGTTCCTCACCGAGCAGCCAACGCGCCATGTCGAGGTCATGAATCACCATGTCACGGAAAATCCCGCCCGAATGCTCGACATAGTCGCGCGGCGGCATGCCGGGGTCACGGCTCGAGATGACAACCTGGCGCACTTCGCCCACCTCACCCGCATCGATTGCCTTGCGGAACGCCTGGGAAGTCGGGTCGAACCGGCGATTGAAGGCAAGCATGACGCGGCCGCGCTGACGCTCCACTTCCCGGGCGGCAGCCAGTGACTTGTCCATATCGAGGTCGATGGGCTTCTCGCAGAGAACGGCCTTGCCGCGCGCCACGGCTTCCAGCATGAACGTGATGTGCGTGTCCGTCGGCGTGCCGATGACCACCGCGTCGATATCGCTGCGTTGCAAGACAGCCATCGGGTCCGTCGATGCTTCGCAACCGAGGCGTTCAGCGAGCGAGCTGGCTGCGCTGGCAACCGGGTCCGCCACGACGACGAGCGTGGCGTTCGGGATTGCAGCAGCGTTTGCAGCGTGAATGCGACCGATGCGGCCAGCACCAAGTACGGCGATTCGAATCATGTTTGTCTCCGGAGATGATTGGTTTGGGCGACGGGTGCGTCAGGCAGCGGCGTCCGCTTTCGTCGAAAACTGGGCGATAGTGGTGTCGTAGGCACGCCTGGCCATCTGTTCGAGTGACAGCTTCCGGAACGGCTCAGAAATCAGTTCGACGCCGTAGTACGGGAGGGTGCAGCCAGCACGGTCGAGCGCATCGACAAACGCGCGACAGTCGGCTACGCCTTCTCCGCACAGCTTGCGGTTAAAAGTCGAGTCGTCGAGCAGCGTGCCCTTGACCTGCGCGTCCACATCGTCCAGTTCTACGCCCTTGATGAAGCGCGCCGGGATGTTCGCGATCTCGCTATAGGGGCTACCAAAGCGTGCAACGTGCCAGTGGTCGACCATCAGTCCACCATTGGGCTGGTTAGCGCCTTCGGCAATCCTCAGTGCGTCGCTGATGTTCCTGATAACGGAAAACGGCATGAACTCTATTGCGACCGTCGCGCCAACTGCAGCGACGTCTTCGCAGAGCTTCGCGAATTCGTGCGTCATGCGCGGGAAGTCGGCGGGGCTTTCGTCAAAGGGATTCGCACCGATTTTCAGGTTTCGCATGCCAAGCTCGGCGCCCAACTCGATGACACGACGTCGAAAATGGTCCGACCTGGCGCGTGGCTCGCCATCGAGGTACCAGTCCATGAGGATTTCGAGTTCAAAATACTTCATCCCCGTGTCTTCAAGAATCTTCTTCACGCCTGCGACGCCGTACTGCTCGACGCTGTACTCGAGGTCATCGAGGATGAGGCCAATGCCTCGCCAGCCGGCTTTGGACGCGGCCTCCGCGCGTTCACGCAGTGGAAACGGACTGATTTCCGTAGGCGCGCCTGGGTAGACATCACCTGCGAGCGTCCAGTACGCGGCCAACAACTCTTTGCTTTTCGTGCTCATTTGAAGGTATCCAGTTGTCTCAGGTTGACTCGGAGTGTTTCGCAGCTCAAATAGCCGCGCACATCACGCGATTACGGTATGGCTCTTATCGCGCTCAAGGACGGCGCGAGGGTGAAGTCCCACGCGACAGACCAGAACGGCGCTGTGAATCCAACCTGTCGCGCGGCCTCAAGGTCATCGACCTTCTTGAAGTCGGCAATCAGTTCGCGCTTCACGCCAAAGACTGCATCTTCGGGGAGGTACGGGCAGTCGGGCGTAAAAATGTGCGTAATCACGGGCTCGTAGCCAGGCGTGGTTACGATGAAGTGCAAATGCGCAGCGCGGTTGGGGTGACGGCCCATTGCGCCGAGCAGCTTGCCGACAGGACCATCCGCGGGAATCGGATAGTGACGTGGCTTGACCGACTTGAACCAGTAGCGCCCTTCATCGTCCGACGTGAACACGCCTCGCAGATTCGAATCCGGCTGGATGCCCTTTTGCTGGACGTCGTAAAAGCCATCGTCGTTCGTCTGCCAGACTTCGAGCTTCGCGTCCGGAATCGGCTTTCCAGCGATATCGGTGACTTGTCCACAGACGACAAGCGGTTCACCCTTCCCATCAAGGCAGATGTTGGCGCCGTTTTCGTACGCCGGCGCGTCGGCAACATAGAACGGGCCAAGAATCGTGTTCGGCGTCGCCCCGCTCGGTCGACGATGGTTGATAGCGTCAACCAGCATCGAAACACCGAGAATGTCGGATAACAGGATGTACTCCTGCCTCCACTCGTTGCACATCTGGCCTGTCTCGGTCAGGAATCGAATCGCCGAAAACCATTCTTCGTGCGACGGCTCAATTTCCTTTACCGCAGCGTGAACGTGCTTCACAAGAACAGACATAACCTGCTTGAGCCTGGGACTGACGTCTTGCCCCATGCGCGCGTTCACTACGTCCGCTGAATGTTCTTCTTCGAAGTACGGCGCGGAGGTTTGCGAGACTGAGGTGGGTGCGGCCTGATGCATTGAGTGTCTCCTTCAATGTTTCTCTGCAGCTTTGAAGGCAGTCTATATTCGCTATTGCTGGCAAAACAGAGCTGAAAAGGGAATCTCTTTCGCTCCTGGTGGGAAACCGCCCTGCGGTTTGCGCGCCGCTTGAGCGAGCGCGTGATTACTCCGTCCAGAGCCGCTCGAACTCGTTCTTGCGAAAGCGCTCAAGAAGCGCGTCAATGAAGAGGCGAACCTTGACTGGCATATGCGAGCGCGTCTGAAACGCTATGTTCATGGTGAGGCGAGGCAGGTCCCATTCGTCCAGGACCGGTACGAGACGACCCGCCCTGATATCGTCGTACACGATGTACTTTGGCTGGACGAGTATTCCCATGCCATCAAGTGCGGCGGCTCGCAGGATTTGACCGTCATTGGATTCAAGTAAGGGCTTCACCTTGACAACGACGCACTCGCCATCGCGCTGGAACGCAAGATCTCGGGGATTGTCGGCGAGTCCATAGTTCAGCAGCCTGTGCTTGCCAAGCTCCGCTGGAAAGCGCGGCGAACCGTTTGCGGCAATGTAACTCGGCGCGGCGGTCAAAACTCGACGCGTCGAGGCAAGCCTTCGCACTGTTATGTTGCTGTCCGCTTCGAGGACCTTGGTTCGGACTGCTACGTCAATCCCATTCTCGATGATGTCGTAGTACCGATTCGCAGCGACAACATCAACGTTGATGTCCGGATAGCGCGCCGTAAATTCCGGAAGCATCGGCGCAATATGCAGCATGCAAAACGAGAGCGAAGCCGTCACCCGCAGCAAACCACTCGGCCGCGCCGTAGCATCCTTGACGACCAGTTCGGCTTCGCCGAGGTCTGCAAGGATGGATTTACACCGCCGGTGAAACTCTTCTCCTGCTTCCGTGAGGCAGAGATTCCGGGTTGTCCTTCGCACGAGTTGCACACCGAGCCGGCTCTCAAGCGCAATGAGATAGCGACTTGCAGCGGATATGGACAGGTCCACCGCTTCGGCCGCCCGACTGATGCTACCTGTCTCCGCGACCTCGACGAACAGCTGAACTTCCTTAAACTGGTCCATCTCTCCACACCATCCAGGTCATCCGCGTGTTCGGCACGGGGTCACGCGCGCAAGCACCAGTCGCTGACCGCCTCACTGCCGTGCCCGGTTAGAAGAATACGTCAGCATTGACGCGAGCAACGCTGCCAAAATCCATCAAAAATCCATCAGAATCGGGAAATACCCTGCCCCAAATAAATGAGACCGAGCCGTACTCTGGCATCAATATGAGATCAGGGTCTCTACCGTTACGCCCTGTCAATCCCTGCTGGCAAGACTTTCCGCCACGCGCAAGCTCCGGAGGCTCTCCTCGCCAGCCGTACACTTGTTCTAGCGAGCGATGCCTCCGTGCTGGTTGCGCCTGGTCTGCCGCACAGCGCTGCTATATCATCAAGCAATCAAGAGAACATCAATTGCGAGACGCACATCATGGCTCATCGCTTTCTAATCAAGGAGATAGCCCTCCAGGCTGGGGTAGGCGTCGCTACGGTCGACCGCGTACTTAACAATCGCGGGGCTGTTCGCGAGCAGACGAAGAAGCGCATTGAGCAAGCCATCAAGGAACTCGAGAAGCAGGAACTCTATTCGGCATCGGCTGGACGAAAGCTCATTGTCGATGTCGTCGTCGAAGCCCCCGACCGGTTCGCTGAGGAAATCAAGGATGCTCTGGAGGCGGAACTGCCGACTCTACAACCCGCCATCTTTCGTCCACGCTTCCTCATGCGCGAGACGATGACCACGCCAGAAGTCGTTGAAGCGCTTCGTGCAATTGCGCAACGCGGTAGCCACGGGGTCTTCCTGAAGGCGCGCGACGTACCCGAGATTTCTGATGCAATCGGCGACCTTAAACAGCGCGGTATTCCTGTTGTCACGACGTTCACCGATATTCCGCTGTCGGGCCGTATTGCCTATGCCGGTCTGGACAATCGGGTTGCGGGAGCAACTGCGGCCTACCTTCTCGTGCACTGGGTAGGCGACAAAACCGGCAACGTCCTGATTACGATGAGCGACGAGCGCTTCAGAGGCGAAGAGGAGCGCGAGATAAGCTTCCGTCGCGCGTTACGGACGCGACAGCCTCAACTTACCTTGATTGATGCGAGCGGTGGTCACGGACTCGACGAGACTACAGAGAAGCTCGTCCAGAACGTCCTCCGTGCGAAGACTGACATTCTGGCGGTCTATTCGATGGGCGGCGGCAATCGAGCAATCTTGCGAGCGCTCGAGGCACAAGGGAAGACACCAAAATGCTACATCGGCCACGACCTGGACCGGGACAACATAAAGCTGCTGCGTGAGGGCAAGATACAGGCAATTCTGTACCACGAACTTCGGCAAGACATGAGAGCGGCGTGTCAGCACATCATGCATTTCCATAAGATGTTGCCCGCCTCGGCGGTCTCGCACTCGTCGTCGGTGGTTGTCGTGACACCGGAGAATATCCCCGACCACATCGCCGCCAGATTCCGGTGACAGGAATTCGTCCGTCACAGGCGGCGCCCAACGCTCAACGCATTCGAGAGGGCAGCGGACACGCTCCCCCACCCTCTCTACTGGCGACATCAGAATTGCGTGGCGATTCCTGCAATCACGCCGAACTGACCTTGACCGTAGTTCGGATTGGTACTTGACGGGCTGCCGTTCACCGGGTCGTTGTTTGCGTTGGCACCGAAGAGTCCGCTATTGAGCCCGAGATTGGACGTCGAGCTATTGTGCAGGTAGGCGAGTTCCGTATAGAGAAGCGTCCGCTTCGACAGCGAATAGTTTGCGCCCAGTGTGAACATCGTTCCGTTGCCATTTCCGTTGTTGGCATTCGCGTGATACACGGCCCCGGAGATGGCCAGAGCCGGAGTCGTCTGCCAGATTGCGCCGACCCACTCGTGATTGACCGCGGTAGGCAATGATGTCCCAGCGGGGAGCGTGGTCGGCGTCGCGCCGCCAAAGTACCCCTCGTTCGAAGCGTCCGGCGCACTCAGATGCTGATAGCCGATATACGCAATCACTGGTCCGAAGGCGTAGCTCGCACCCGTCAGAATGGAGCGCGACGTCAGGTACACATTGCTGAACTGGCCGTTCGGGTCCCGGACTTCATCGTAAGTTGCTTGCCAGAACAACCCGCCGTGCTGGTACGATAATTTGATACCGTCTGACCGACCTTGCGCGCTTCCGAGGCCGCTGGAGGTACCGAGCTGACCGGGCGCGCTTCCCGGATTGCCTGCGTTCCATGTCGACGAGTTCGTCAGGTCATATTGACCCTGAAGCGTGAATCCAGCAATCTTTGGCGAGAGATACTCAACTCCGTTCGCTGCCTGGGAGAAAATCCGGCCTCGCACCAGCGTACCGATTGAATACTTCTTCGTCTGTTGAGGGTCAACGTCACCGGAATACTGGCTGATTTCAGCCGAACCCATATTGCCGAATTTCACCTGCCCCCAGGTGTCATTCTGCAAACCGACGGTCGCCTGGCCCTCGAAGAAGCTGCCATTCGCGAAACTTCCATTTTGCGTGTTCAGTCGTGATTCCAATTGGAAGATGGCCTTCGTGCCGCCGCCGATGTCCTCCGCGCCTTTCAGTCCAAATCGCGATTGTGCCCAGCCTCCACTCTGCGCGCCGAACGCGTTCCCTTTCGGTAAGCCAGTTTCATATTGCAGTCCATTGTCGACAATGCCGTATAACGTCACGCTGCTTTGAGCATTCGCGGATACCGCCAGCGCAGCCGTCACCATACCGAACATGGCCTTCTTCATTTTCGTCTCCTTTATATAGTAGTACATAGTGTTAATTGCTTGAGACGAAGCCCGACCACCCGTCTCAACGATTCGACCATGCATTAAAGCGACTGCCTTCATCGGTCGTTTTTATCGTTTTGGCGAGTGTATATTCGCAAGTCGCGGCGACACAGAGCTGGGCGAGGAATCTATTTCCCAGAAATCGGGAAAATGCCGGACCGAAACTGGAGATTCGTCAAATAACGGCCTCCTGGGAGCTGCGAGCTCGGAGTCCAGCTGTTTGCAGTGTCCGCACGTGCAGAGTTTCGGTAACCGAGTGCCAGGGGCTCCGTTCCTCCGTCCCCTGCTCCCGCTCGCGCAGGCTGGCTATGGACGTTCCACGCAGAAGTCGTTAGTCTGGATGCGCTTCACGAGCGGTGTGACACACGTTGGGGAGCTGGCACATGGAAGTGAGCACCGAAGCGCGTGTTGACATGGTGTGCGAAGTCGCAGCGGAAGACCCAATCGACCATGCAGACCTTCCCTTCGGCGAGCAGGAGCTACGACGCCACGTCACGAGTTCGCTGGTGGAGCGGCACCACACCGTGGAAACAACGATGTCGCATTCAGACCTCTATGCGATGTACTTGCTGAGCACCGCGAGGCTCGTGCTCGAAAACGCCGTTCTCCACGCGCGACTGCTTTGACTCCAGGGGCGCCAGGTCGCTCCTCGCGCCGTTCACCCTCAAGGGCGAAAAATAGCGAACCTCCCGTCTCGGGTCGCACTCAGCCGTCGAGCGCTCGTGGGCTTCGCGTCACACATGCAAATCGCATAAGTCCGCAGTCGGCCATGAACCGACATTCGGCCAAGGCAACGATCGGACAAGCGACTGGCGCTTGCGCTTCCAGCAGCGGTCACTCGAATATTTCGGCGGACGTGAAATCGAGCCACCGCATCCTGACATGAACCGATCGCGCTAACGTGTTGTTGGACGCTCTTCCAGCGATTGAATGTTCCCGGCTCAAAATTGCGCCGGACCTTTGTCCCTTCCCTTCGACTGCTTGATTTGCCGTCGCCATCTCAATTTGCGCTGCTCCAGCAGTATCTTCCAGTCGATTTTCATCAGCACGTAAACGAACGCAAGCAGCGTCAGTTGCGAAAGCGCGAACCCCACTCCGAGGTACTGTCCATCAAACAGGGATTCGGGATCGACGACCGAGGATGCAAACCGCCCGAGACGCGCCCAGATCGCATAACTCACGGTGCGTCCGGCGAAAAACGCTGCGCCTATAAACCTGAGCGGCAAGCCCGATAGTCCGTAGGCGATGAACAGATAGTTGGACGGAAACGGGCTGAGCGCATAGACAAGAAAGGCACCGGCGGTCTTCTTCTTGTGTGTCGCGAGCCACGCACTGATGACGTCGATGTTTTGCCGATCCGTCTCGCGAAGCCAGCGTCTCCTTACAAGCGAACGCGAGAAGGCGGCCAACGCGAGCCGGCCGAGGGTCGCCGCGCTGGCCGCGACAAGAGCAAGGAGCAGCGTGCTGCCCTCCTGAACATTGAAGCCGACCCACGACATCGCCATCCAGGTGGGTGGCGCAAACGCCGGCATGAGATTGATGAGCAACACAACGAAAAACAGGATCGCGAGGGTCTTCACGTCGATCCTCCATGAACACGCTTGTGCATGCTTCTGATCCCGAAGCGGCTTCTCTCCGCGCGTCCGGCGTTTCCTCAGCCATGCAATCGCGGTCCCCATTGCGCATCATGGCAGTGTGAGCGTCGCGGGACAGGCTTTGCCGCAATGCTCCTGCACGGATGCACAACATCGCCCAGTCCGTGCTCCTGTTGTTCCGGGGCCATTAGCCGATACGCTCTCGCGACGGGGCGAAATACATCGTGCCGGGTGACTAAGTGGCCGACGCCGGCACGAGTAGCAGCGGTACCGACGTCAATCTCACCTCGCGTTCCGCGACGCTGCCGAGCAGCCAGCGCGTCAGACCGCGTCGTCCATGCGTTCCCAGCACAACGAGCTGCGCATTCCAGTGTCGCGCTTCACGCTCGATTGTGTGCGGCACGTCATCAAACGTATTCCGGGTCTTGATGATCGCCGTCTCTACTACCCAATCCTTCTGCTGGCCGTACCCGGTGAGCTCGTCGGCCCCCGCCTTGACGGCAATTTGCCCGCTCTCGGCCAGCAAGTCTTCTAGCCGCTGTTCGAAAGGCCCCGTCCCCGATGCAAGGAGTCGGTCGACAATGTAAATGACACGGCAGTCCGCCTGCGGCGCCACCAGCCGGGCACCCACGCGCAAGGCGGCTGCGGACGCGTCGCTACCGTCGGTCGCAAACAGAACCCGGGACGGGGGAGCGTCCGGGCCGGCCTCATGGTCAACCGGTACGACCAGGGTTGGCCATTGGATTAGTCGCGCAAGCGGCGCGGAAACCTCGCCTTCCACCCAGCGCAAAAGAGCCCGGTGATGGTGCGTTCCGAGGACAACCAGATCGGGTGCCCATTGCGACATCGCTTCGGCGAGAGCGTGGACGAGGTCTCCGCCTTCCCGGCTCAGGTCGAGGAGTTGTCCCTCAAGCTGCACGCCGCAACCATCCAGCGCAGATTGAGCCGCCTGGATTGCCTCCGCCGCATCGCGCCGCAGTTCCTCCCGCGCGGCTTCGAGCTGCGACCCAGCCCACGTCCCGAGCGGCACGAGCGTGCGTGGGTTCTCGGCGACCGATACGACGCGCACCGCAATGCCGGGATGCGGGAGACGCCTCAGGTACCGGAGCGCCGCAGCCGAGGCCGGAGTGGAATCGACAGCGACCATGATTCTTGCAAAGGGCGTGGAAGCAGTCGTGGCAGACTTCTGGGTCATTTCGGACCTCGCGATCGATGGCGGAATGCCGTCTCCATACTGCCCTGGATAGGGCGCCGACGTATGATGCAGATCATCCAGCTTTGCGGGCGACCCATCAAGGTAATCCGTTGACGCACGCTGCGGCAGAACCCGTTTCGCCAGCGGGCTCTGGAACAGCAGAAAACCGCCCCGTGCAGTATCCCCGGCCGTCAGATGGAGGTGTGCCCCTGTCATGCACTACATCGTACGATCGCCGAATGTGCTCCTGCTCGCCGTTTGCGCGGCTACGCTGATCGCGGGAATTGTCTGCCGCATCGCTGGATCGGATGAGGCGGCACGCCTCCTCTGGCTGGTGGGCCCGTTGCCAGTTCTCGCAATGCTAGGCGTGTCGATTGCAAGTGCACTGCGTCGCCGCGAGGCTGGGGTCGACGTTCTTGCCGCGCTGGCCATTGTATTCGCGCTGCTTCTGGACGAACGGCTCACTGCTGCCGTTATCGCCTTGATGCTCACGACGGGCCGGACCCTGGAGGACTACGCACGCGCCCGGGCGCGGTCAGAGATGACCGCGTTGCTTAGCCACGCGCCGCGCGAGGCGATGCGACTCGAGGCCGGCGAGTGGCGCCCCACCGCGCTCGACCGCATCGCAGCGGGGGATCGTCTGCTCGTGCGTCATGGTGATGTCGTGCCAGTCGATGGAACCCTGACCGGCGCTGCAGACCTGGATGAATCGACACTGACGGGCGAATCACGCAGTTGCGCACGCGCATCCGGCGAAGTGGTCCGAAGCGGCGCAGTGAACGTCGGCGCGCCATTTGAGATGATCGCGTCCGCGACGGCGGCGGACAGCACATTTTCCGGGATTGTGCGGATGGTTGAATCGGCCCAGCGAGGGCGTAGCCCGGCGGCGCGACTCGCCGATCGCTATGCACTCGGGTTCGTCGGGAGCACATTGCTCGTTGCTGCCGGAGCGTGGCTTGCAAGCGGCGAGGCGGTGCGTGCGCTCGCGGTGCTCGTCGTGGCAACGCCCTGTCCGCTGATCCTCGCCGTGCCGGTCGCGATCGTGTCAGGTATGTCCCGATGCGCTCGCCGCGGCGTGCTCGTCAAGGATGGCGCCGCGCTCGAACAACTCGCGATCGCTCGCACGCTGTTTTTCGACAAGACGGGGACGCTGACCGCCGGACACGCACGCCTTGTCGCGATTCAGACCAGCCCGGCGGACAGCCCGCAGCGCGTCTTGCGCATCGCCGCGTCGCTCGCGCAGGCCTCGTCTCACGTCATGTCCGAAGCAGTCACGTCGGAGGCGCACGCACGCCAGCTCGCACTGTCAGCTCCACAGGGCGTGCGTGAAGCCCCCGGTGCGGGAGTCGCAGGAAACGTCGACGGACACGCGGTCGCCATCGGATCGTTTGAGTTCGTATGCACGACGGCGCCCGCCGCGCCCTGGAGTGAGCGACTCCTTCGTCGCGTCGCCTACGAAGGCGCATCTGCGGTCTTCGTCAGCGAGGACGGGGTCATGACGGGCGCCATCCAGATGGCGGACCGTATCCGTACCGACACGCCGCGCGCACTCAGGCTGCTACGTCGGGAAGGCGTTGATCGAATCGTAATGCTCACGGGAGATCGGGCCGACGTAGCTGAAACTGTCGGCACCATACTTCAGGTCGATGCCGTACGCGCCGGTCAGACGCCCGCGGATAAACTCGCAGCAATCAATGACGCGAGACAAAACGGCCCCGTAATGATGGTCGGCGACGGGGTGAATGATGCACCCGCGCTCGCGACTGCCGACGTCGGCATTGCGATGGGAGCAAAGGGAGCAGCCGCGTCGTCCGAGGCTGCCGATGTGATCCTGCTGGTCGACCGGCTCGACAGGCTGGCTGAGGCGCGGCGTGTGGCCCAGCGCACGCGCCGCATCGCGATCCAAAGCGTGTACGTTGGCATGGGGCTTTCTGTGGTCGCCATGGGTTTCGCAGCGATCGGTTTGCTGCCCCCGCTAGCCGGCGCGGTGCTTCAGGAATTTATCGACGTCGCCGCCATCGCGAACGCACTGCGTGCATTGCGCGCACCCACAGGGCCGGGCGGCGTCCTGCAGCCGGACTCGGCCGCCCAGATGAAGCGCGAGCATACGCAACTCGAACCGGTGATCGAGCAGATCCGGCAGCTTGCTGACGAGTTGCCGGATCTGCCCGCTACAACGGTCAAAGGCCGACTTTCCGATCTGGGCGCGCTGCTGAAACAGCGGCTCATCCCGCACGAGGCTCGCGACGATGCACAGGTCTACCCTCAACTCGCGCCGCTGCTGGGTGGGGACGACCCACTCGCGTCGATGAGCGCCATGCACCGCGAAATCTTTCACGTCACCCAGACACTGAACCGGATGGCGAACGACATGCCAACCGACGGTCCAGACTCCGAATGGCTGCGTGAGATCCAGCGCCTGCTTTACGGGCTTTACGCGGTTGTCCGCTTGCACTTTGCCCAGGAAGACGAGCTTTTTCATGCGCTCGGCGATAGCACATAGCCTCGCCCGCACCCGGGCGCTCGACGCGTCGTCACTGAGCGCTGAGGGCGCTGAGACACATACTGGCCTTGCCTGATTTGCGAAGCGGTTCGACCAAAGCCGTCTTCTGCTACATAGCGTAACGCCCAAAATCAACCCCGTGGCGCAGGGAGATGTGAATCACAGCAGCCGTCAGGAAAGTAACAAGCGCAGTCATCCACAGCGCGGAGGAACCTCGTCTGTCGAGGTCCCGTAGATTGTGGGCAATCGACAGGAACGCCATCCAGGCCGTGCCGAGACTGAGACCAGCCAGAATGTCGGAAAACCAGTGAACTCCGAGGTACAGGCGGGAAATCGAAATCAGTGCTATTACCGAACCGCTTGTCACGGCAATCCTGATTTGGGCATGCTTTTGACGGCCGCGACAGACGAGGTACGCCAAGAAGCCATAGACGACAATGCTCAATGTCGCGTGGCTGCTGGGAAAGGAAAAACTTTCAATGCCTTCGTAGATCGACAGCGGTCGTGACCGCCGCACGGCAAATTTGATCAATTTCACTGATGCTTCTGCCATTGCGATTGCCGCAATCCAGTACCCCGCCGTGCGCCATTCGCGCCGAAACAGGAGCGTGGCAAGCACAGCGAGGGAGACCGGAATCGTGACCGCCGCATCACCAAGTTCCGAAGCGGCCACCATCACGTGGTCAAAAAGGGGAGCGCGAAATCGCTGCAGCCCCTCGTGAAGCATCCGGTCAACGGTGACCAAGGGGTCCCCGCTGAGGACGTCTTCAAGAATACCGAGAAACAGCCAGATGCCGCCAAGGATCAGAATGACGGCCGCCGAGAACCGCGCGAAGCCGGTGCGGTGAAGTACAAATCGCCATCCCCGTGACTTGCCGGCTTCGGGTCCAGGCCTCATATGCGAAAACCGTCGCAACAACTTGCTGAGAAGCATGCTCAGTCGCTCCGTCGGATACCTTCGAATTAGCACTCGCGAACCAGATTGACCCAACAGTTCCGCGCCCCGTTCTCCCACACCGGAACATAGCATCGGCCAGGGGTAAGAGGACACCTGAACACACAGTGCCGATTCATGGACGCCTCCGGAAGCAGTCATCCGGGATCGACTGCGTCAAGTTCGTTATTCTCTATCCGGTGTCGCGTGAGAAAACCACCATGGCTGTCAAATCACCCTGCATCGAGCTGTGTGCGTTCGATGGCAAGACCGGGTTCTGCACCGGCTGCTACCGGACGCGTGAGGAAGCACGGGGCTGGAAAAGGATGACGGACCACCGGCGGCATCAGATCCTCAATGAAAGGCCACGGCGACAAGCAAAGCTGGCCCGTGAGGCGCCGCAAACGTCGAAACAGGACTGAAAGGGCGCGCCCCTATCGCGGTGCCATGATCCGCAGCACGGGATGGCCGTCGACATCCTTCAGCGGAAAGTACGACCGGTGCGTGGCGGCATCGACACCGACAACGTGCGCATTCGGTCCCACATGCCCTTCGCCAATCTTCGCCACTCGGGACGCGCCAACGCGAAACATCGAGACGACGCCTGCCTCACCGGCCACATAGACCATGTGCATTGCGGGATCGAACGCCAGGACATCCGGATCGCCTCCGACATCGAACGCCGCAATAACCATCATCGTGCGCATGTCGAGAACCAGCAGGCGATTGTTGTCCTCACAGGCAATAAACGCGAGGCGCGAAGCCGGATCGATCAGCAGTCCGTGATTGCCTTTCGCGCCCGGCAGGTCGGTAAGGGAAACGATGGTATTGCTGCCCGGATCGATCTCCACCAACTGGCGACGCGTCTGCACATTGACGAAGATGTGTCGCGAAACTGGATCGTATTGCGAATTGCCCGCTTCCCCGTCGAGTGGAATTGTCGCGATACGCCGGTTTCCGGGGACATCGATCACCGTCTCGGTCTCCCCCCTCTCATCGGAGACGTAGAGTTTGCGCGCGTCGGGTGCATACGCCATGCCGTCTGGGTAGACGCCGCCCGGCGCGCGGGCGATGATCCTCAGCGTGCGCTCGTCGATGGCGACAATCTCGTTCGTGCCGGTCGCCGACGCATAGACGCGGGACAGCTCGGGCACCACCAGCACGCCATGCACGGCGGAGATGCCGGGTATGCGCGCGACGACCCGGGACGCAACGGTGTCGAACACCACAACCTCACTGTCCCCCAGGTGCGCAATGAACAGCAGGTGCCGGCCTGGGTCGTAACTTTCATAGTCGAAGCGTGACGCGCGTCCGGGCAGCGGTACATCCTCCACGTGCATCAGTGGCAGGTCACCAGTCATGGCGTCATCCGCTCCAGATGCGGTACATCCGGCACCGCTCCCGGCCGCAACCGCGACCGCGAAAAGCATGCCGATGAATGGCGCAATGAAGCGATGACCGGCGCGCACACTTTTCACGATGATCCGCCGTCCGGCCTGATATGACGGAAAGCGGCGAGCACCGCGAGATCGTAGGCAATCTTGAGCGCGCCGCACGCTATCAGTGGCGCGCCGAGCCATCCGGCGCCAAGCAGACCACCTGCGATCGTCGGTGCGACGGCCGCAGCGAGGCTGCGCGGCACTGCCGTAAAGCTCGCCGCCGCCGGCCGTTCGGGCGGCGTCACGACGGCCATCACGTAAGCACTGCGGGTCGGTACGTCAAGCTGTGACAGTGCGCTGCGGACTAGCAAGAGCGCCAGGGTCAGCGGTAGCGTGGGCGTGAAGGCGGCGGCGATCAGGCACACGCTCGATGGAATGTGGGTGAACACCATGGTGTTGAGCAGACCGATCCTTCGTGCAATCGGCGCCGCAGCCAGTTGCGAACCTGCGCTGAGCAGCCCCGACCAGAAGAAGAACTGTCCTGCGGCGGCGAGCGAAAGGCCAAAGCGCTGGATGAGCCACAGCGTCATCAGCGAGTTCACGAGCAGCCCTCCGGCAAACGCGTCGACGCTGAAGAGCAGCGCGAGACGCGTGACGATCCCCCGGGACGGACCGAGCGGCGCGCGGGCTGCCGTTACGTGTGCTTCACGCTTCGGCAGCCGGAGATACAGCTGGAAAACGACGATGCCCGTGATCGCATAGACGATAAACATCCCGCGCATGGCGAGGAACGCGGAAAGGCTCGAATGCGCCGCAATCCAGTCGGGGAGCGCAGCGAGCAGCGCTCCCAGTGCAGCCGACAGCCCACCGACGAGGCTGTAGCGGGCAAACAGCGCAGTCCGTACATCGCTCTTCGCAACTTCGGCGAGACGTGCGTGCTCAAGCGGCAGAAACAGGCTGACGTCACCCGAGCCTGGATTGAGCGTGCCGTCAAACGCCACCACGAGCAGCGGCCAGAGTGACGACAGGAATCCGAACGCAATACCGGTTGCCGCCATCAGGGCGGCAGCGAAGAGCAGCAGTGCGCGCTGCGGGTAACGGCTACCCAGCAGGCCCACGACGATCGTCGCAACGGCCGAGCCAAGCAGGGTGGCGGTGCCGATCAGGCCAACCGTGAGCTTCCCGAAACCAAGCGACAGCAGATACGCTGGCAGCAACACGGCGACAAACCCGTCGCAGATCCCACGCAGGCTACGTGCGGCGAGCAGCAGCCACACACTCCTGTCCACGCCCGCAGGCGGGAGAAGCATTGAAAGGGGCATCCTGACAGGAGTCATCGCATTACCCTGATTTACGCCCCGAAGTCGCGCCGCGCGTACGTCGTACGGTTGAGCATCAGACCGCTGCGCGTGACGGCATCGTCGCCTGAAATCTCATTGCAGTGTTAAATCCCTGCTTAAACTAATGAACGGCGCGGCCGGATAGTACGCTCCGTGCGGCTGGCAGGTTCACTGAGCGGATCCGATTCGTGAATCGGTTCGACAACGTCTGCATCTTCAGTTACATCGCATAGCGAACAAAATCAGCGGTATGGTGCAGTGAGATGTGAATCACCGCAGTCGTCAGAAATGTGACAAGCGCGACGATCCACAGCGCCGAGGAACCTCGTCTGTCGAGGTCCCGTAGATTGTGGGCAATCGATAGAAACGCGATCCACGCCGTGCCGAGACTGAGACCAGCCAGAATGTCGGAAAACCAGTGAACACCGAGGTACAGGCGGGAAATGGAAATCAGTGCTATTAGCAGACCACTTATCAGGGCAATCCTGATTTGGGCCTGCTTTTGACGGCCGCGGCAGACGAGGTACGTAAGGAAGCCATAGACGACAATACTCAATGTCGCGTGGCTGCTGGGAAAGGAAAAGCTTTCAATGCCTTGGTAGATCGACAGCGGTCGTGACCGCCGCACAGCAAATTTGATCAGTTTCACTGATGCTTCTGCCATTGCGATTGCCGCAATCCAGTACCCGGCCGTGCGCCATTCGCGCCGAAGCAGGAGCGTAGCCAGCACTGCCATGGATACGGGAATCGTGACTGCTGCGTCGCCAAGCTCTGAAACTGCCACCATCACGTGGTCAATGAGTGGAGCGCGAAGCCCCTGCAGCGCCTTGTGGAGCATCCGGTCGACGGTGACAAGTGGGTCGCTGGTGAGAATGTCTTCGAGAATTCCGAGAAACAGCCAGATGCCGCCAATGACCAGAAGGACGGCCACCGCCAACTTCGTGAAACCCGTTCGGCGAAGCACAAATCGCCACCCCTCTTCGTTGCCAGCCATAGCCCCAGGCTCCTTGCAGGAAAACCGTCGCAACAACTTGCTGAAAAGCATGCTTAGTGGCTTCATCGGGAACCTCCGGTAACCCGTGGTGGACACCCTGCGACACACGTCGGTCGCAATGACCTCGGACTGCCGGCATAGCAAGAACGTCGGATCCAGGCGTCAGCTGGATGCGGCGCGCGGACGCCCTCGCGACAGCAGCAACTTTACCTGCAATCTGAAGACAAACTTACATGCGCAAGCGCCGGCGACGCTTTCGCAGCCACGGCACGAGACAGTCTGCGGTAGCATCACCTCTCTGCCAGCCAGCGCGTGATAAACGGATGTCCATAAAGGTTCTCATTGTCGAAGACGATTCCTCGATTGCCGCGAACCTCTATGACTATCTCGAGGCAAGCGGTTATGAGGTCGACCTAGCGTCCAATGGCAACGCGGGTCTGCAGATGGCGCTCGCCGAAGCGTGGGACGCCATCCTTCTCGATCTGTCGCTGCCGGGCGTGGACGGGCTCACGCTCTGCCGCAGGCTGCGAGAAGAGGCGGGCCGGGACACACCCGTGCTGATGTTGACCGCGCGGGACGCGCTTGAAGACAAGCTCGCGGGATTCGTGCACGGCGCCGACGATTATCTGGTCAAGCCGTTCTCCCTGAAGGAAGTGGGCGCACGTCTTGGCGCAATGATCAAACGCTACCGTGGTCAGGTTGCCGCCATGGATCTCCGGTTCGAGGATGTGCGCCTCGACCTCTCGACGATGAGCGTCGAGCGTGCAGGCCGGCCAGTCAAGCTTCCTCCCAAATGTCTTCACTTGCTGCGCCTCCTCATGCAGTCGCCCCAGCGCACCCTCACCCGTGCGGAGCTCGAGTCCGAAATCTGGGGCGAGGAACTGCCGGACAGCGACACGCTGCGCACGCACGTCTATACCCTGCGCCGGGCGCTGTGCGGGCCCGGTGAAACGGACGTGATCGAAACGCTCCACGGCGTGGGGTACCGGCTCGTGGCGGGCGATGATGATGCGAAATAGCCTGCGCTTCAAGGTCGCCCTGGTCTTTTCGGTGCTGACCATCGCGCTGCTGGTCGCGCAGGCGCTGGGCGTGCGGGCCCTGGCTGAGGCGCAGGAAGAGAAACTGATTGCGGCGCTCATCCGTGACGACATGGCGAGTGTGCTCAAGAGCTACCAGGCCAACCCGGCGTTGCTGCCACCATTCGACATACGAATGCATGGCTATGTGTCTGGCGCGGATCACGGGTCCATTGCCTTGCCCGAAACTGCCATGCACCTGCCCTTCGGCATGCACGAAATCATTATCGACGAACGGGAGATCCACGTCGCGATTGCGCCCCTCGGCACGGCGCGCCTGTACCGGGTCTACAACTTCAACATCTACGAAAAGCATTTCAAGGAAGTCATCAACGCCCTGATGGGCGGCACAGGCATCTTTGCACTCCTCACTATCTGGCTGTCCTTCGGCCTTTCCGGACTGCTGGTACGACAGGTTGCGGGGCTCGCCGAGCAGGTGAAGACGCTACGGCTCGGAGAATCGGCCCCGATCCAACCAGGCAAATACGATGAGACAGAACTCGTCGGGCTCGTGGAGGCCTTCAATGACTATCACCAGCGCATGGCCGACATGATTGCGCGCGAAAAGGCGTTCACCGGGAATGTCAGCCACGAGCTGCGCACGCCGCTCACGACCATCAAGACAAGCTGCGAGCTGCTCGAGCAGGATACGGCGATCTGCGGCAAATCGCGTGCACGTCTGCAGCAGATTGGGCGGGCAGCGGACAACATGCGCGAACTCACGAATGCGCTGCTCATGCTCGCGCGGGAGGATTCGGCACGCGAAGTCGAGCCTGTGGCAGTGGCGAAGATGATTGAAACCGCGCTTACCCCTTTCGCCGAGCGCCTCGCGCAAAAGGGAGTTGAAACGAGCATTGCTGTGGACCGCGAACTTCGGGTCGTGGTCAACCGGCCTGCGCTTTCGATCGTGCTATCCAATCTTGTTGACAACGCCGTACGGCATACCGACCAGGGACGCATTCAGTTTCGCCACGCCAACGGCTGGCTGTACATAGAGGACACGGGGCCCGGAATACCAGCGCAAGTGCTTCCGCATGTCTTTGACCGGTTCTACCAGGCAGCCTCGCCGGACACCCCGACACCAGGCGCCGGAATCGGCCTGTCTATCGTCAGGAAGCTCTGCGAGCGCTACGGGTGGTCAATCGAGATCGGAAGTGAGCCCGGCAAAGGGACCTGTGTCTCGCTTCGTCTACCCGCTGCAAACAGGAGTTGATCCCACGCGAGGCTCAACATGTTCCTGACGAAAGCTTCACACTCTACCGAATGGCGTCGAATCTCGGGCAGTTCTGCCGTTTGCGGAACGGCTTCGCCCACGTGCTCGCCCCCGCCTGGCGGCCGCGCGGCTCCATCTTGACGAAAACTTCACAACCGGTGGCGTAGCATCCGGCGCGAAAGCTGCCCGCGTGGGCGGCACAATGTCCGACGGGATGTCAGAATGCGCCGCGCGTTATCGATTGTCTTCATCGCCGTGACCGGAGTGGCGGGCTGTACGACCTATCATCCCCAGCCGATCGCCCCAGACCAGATTGCCCGGCAATTCGAGCAGCGCTCGCTTGCGAGCGGGGATTTGCATGCCTGGATCGCGCGCGAAGCTGGCCACGATGTCACACCGTGGCCGCATGCAGTCTGGAACCGCGAACTGCTGACCCTGGCGGCGTTTTACTACAGTCCGACGCTCGACCTGGCCCGCGCGCAATGGGGTACAGCCGAAGCCGGCATCGATGTCGCCAACGCGATTCCCAATCCGGTCCTGCAGTTGCCGTTCCAGTACAACACGCCTAACCCGGGGCCAGGCGCGCCCTTCACCTGGGGCCCGTCGCTCGACATCCCGATCGAAACTGCACACAAGCGCGGCTATCGCGTGGATCAGGCGACTCACCTCTCGGAAGCGGCACGGCTCAACATCATCACCGCGGCGTGGACGGTTGCTGCGCAGGTCCCATGCTCGCCCTGTACGCCGCCCGCACGCGTATCGCCTTCCTGTCCGCGAAGGCGGAGGCCCAGCGGCAGGTCACGGTCATGAGCCGCCACCGACTCGCAGTCGGCCAGTATTCGGAGCCCGATGTCGACGCCGCCATGCTTGCCGATACCCAGGCCCAGAGCGATCTTGCTGCCGCGCGAAGTGCCGAAGAAGATGCGCGCGCCCAACTGGCCGCCGCCATCGGCGTGCCGGTCACCGCGCTCGACAGCGTCACACTCGACCTGAGCGCCTTCGGCACGGCGCCCCCTGCGCCACCGGCAGCGGATGCGCAGCGCGCGGCGATCTTTCATCGCGCCGATCTGCGCGCCTCGCTGGCCGATTACGCCGCGGCCGAATCGGCGCTTCAGCTCGAGGTCGCGAAGCAGTATCCGGACATCCATCTCGGTCCCGGCTACACGTACGACACCGGCACCAACAAGATCGGCTTCGGACTGGCCGGCATCACGTTGCCGATCTTCGACCAGAACCAGGGGGTATCAAACAGGCCGAGGCCAGGCGCAAGGAAGCGGCGGTCCGCACCGGCGCGCTGCAGGACAGGATCATCGGCGACCTTGCGCACACGCTGGCGCGCTACCAGTCGGGCACTGAAGCGCTGCATATCTCCGACGCCCATCTGGCGAGCGCCCGCCGCCAACTCGACAGCCAGGCGGCCGCGTTCGCCAGCGGAAATGCGGACCGTCTGACCTACACACAGACGAAGGCCGATTATCAGTCGAGTGAGACCGCCCATCTCGACGCCGAAGTCGCCGTCCAGCAGGCTGCCGGCGCACTCGAAGATGCGATGCAGTTACCCCTCAGCCACGAGGCAATGAGCCAGACTCTCAGTGAGGGGACTACGCGATGAAATTCCGGCTGATCTTCCTTAGCATTGTTTCGCTGGCCCTCTGCGCTTTGGCAGGCTGGTACATCATCAACCAGGCGTTTGACGACTCCGGTCCAACGGCCGCTGGGGCGGCACAATCCGCTCCGCCGCCCGCCGTGCAGACGGTCAATGGCGAAACGGTCGTGATCGTGAACCCGGATGCACAGCGCGCCGGCCATATCGAAGTCGCGCCGCTTGCGGCCGTCACGAGCCAGTCAAGCATCGGCGCAGACGCCACGGTCATCGATCTGCAGCCGCTCTTCGATCTGCGTAACCGCGTGGCCAGCGCACGCGCGGACGTCGACACGTTCACCGCCCAGGCGGCCAGCTCACGTACGCAGTACGAAGACAGCCGCGTACTGTTCAACGACGACCGCAATGTTTCCCAGAAGAGTCTCCAGGCCGCACAGGCGACCATGCAGGGCGACGCGGCAAAACTGCAGTCCGCGCGTGTCACGCTTGACGGCCTTGTCGGCACGATGCGCCAGCAGTTCGGCGATGCGCTCGCGAACGCTGCAACGACGCCGGGCTCTACGCTGTTCCAGCGCCTCCAGTCCGGTCAGTCGGTTGTCCTGCGCGTCACGTTGCCAGCCAGCTTTGGCACGACGCCGCCCGAACGTATCCCGGTCGATACGTCCAGCGGCGGCACGGTGCCCGCCCAGAGGCTTTCCGCTTCGCCCCTCGCCGATCCTGCCGTACAGGGCACGCCGTGGTTTTACGTCGCCGCCACCGCGCTGCCAGCGAACCTGCGCACGCGTGCGCGCGTGCCGACGTCAAGCGTGGCCGTATCCGGACTCTTGATCCCTGAGCAGGCGGTGGTGTGGTACGGCGGTCAGACGTGGGCCTACGTGCGCACGGCGCACGACCGCTTCACGCGGCGCTACGTGCCAGCAGGCAACGAGGGCGATCACGGCTTCATGGTGACCTCCGGCTTCCAGGCCGGCGACCAGATCGTGACGCAGGGGGCACAACTGCTGCTCTCCGAAGAAATCAAGCCACAGGGCATCGGCACCGCCTGCAAGGATCCGCCCGAGTGTGATGACTAAGCCTCGCATGCCTCGTCCAGAACCACGACACACAGCGCCCCATGCTTGACGCGATCATCCGCTTTTCGCTGCGCTTTCGCGGCGTCATTTTCTCGCTGGCCATCATGACGGCTGGCTACGGGCTCTTTTCGCTCACGCGCGCCACGCTCGACGTCTTTCCAGAATTTGCGCCGCCGATGAGCATCGTGCAGACGGCCGCGCCAGGCATGACGAGCGAACAGGTGGAGACCCTCGTCACCCAGCCGGTTGAAAATGCCCTCGGCGGCATGACCGGCCTGCAGTCGATCCGCTCGCGGTCCATGCAGGGCCTCTCCTCGGTCACGCTCGTCTTCGACGACCATGCCAACGTTATGCAGGTCCGGCAGCTCGTCACCGAGCGCATCAGCGCGCTTGCGGGCGCGCTACCGGCGGGTGTCGCGGCTCCCCAGCTCCTGCCGCTCACCACGACGACGAGCGTCGTGCGCACGATTGGTCTGACGTCGAAGACGCGCTCGCTCGCGGACCTCTACGACATCGCGCAGTGGACCGTCAAGCCGCAGTTTCTGAGCGCGCGAGGCGTGGCCGATGTGATCGTGTTCGGAGGAGAGACGCGCCAGATGCAGATCCAGGTCGATCCCGCGAAGCTGACAACCCACGGCTTGTCGATCCAGGATGTCATCGCCGCGGCGCGCCAGGCTACCGGCGTTCGCGGCGCCGGGTTCATCGAAAACAGAAACCAGCGCATTGCCGTCAACGCCGATGGCCAGATCGCGACACCGCAAAAGCTCGCCGGCGTCGTGGTGCGCTCCAGCAACGGCGCAGCGGTACGTCTTGGCGACGTCGCCAGTGTTACGTGGGGCAACGCACCGGCCGTTGGCGCAGCGTCCATCATGGGAAAGCCCGGCGTGATGGTCGTGATGGAAAGCCAGTACGGGACCAACACGATGGCCGTGACGCGTGACATCGAAAAGACACTCGCCGGGCTTGGGCCGGCACTCGCCCGCCAGGGGGTGGACGTCAACGCCAACGTCTTCCGGCCCGCGAACTTCATCGAGGCATCCGTCGGTCACCTGCGCCTGGCGCTCATCGTCGGCGCCTTGCTCGTCATCGCGGTGCTGTTCCTGTTTCTGCTCAACGTGCGCACCGCCGTCATCTCTGCGGCCGCGATTCCCATGTCGCTGCTGGTCGCGATCATCGTGCTCACCTCGTTCGGTGTCAGCCTCAACACGATGACGCTGGGCGGGCTCGCCATCGCACTGGGCGAAGTGGTCGACGATGCGATCATTGACGTCGAGAACATTTACCGGCGCCTGCGGGAGAACGGCACGTTGCGTGAGCCGCTGCCCGCCTTTCGTGTCGTGCTGCGCGCATCGCTCGAAGTGCGCAGTGCGGTCGTGTTCGCGACCTTCATCGTGATGCTGATCTTCCTGCCCGTGCTCACGCTCACAGGTATCGGTGGCCGGCTCTTTGCGCCCCTGGGCATCGCCTACATGCTTGCCGTACTCGCGTCGCTGGGCGTCGCCCTGACGCTCACGCCCGCGATGGCGCTCGCCCTGCCGTCGAAAGGACCGTTGCCCGAGCGCGAGCCACGACTGATCGTGCGCCTCAAGACACGGTACATCGCACTGCTGGCGAAGGTCGAGCAGCACGTGAAGGCGGTCATGGCGATCGTCGCGGTGATGTGCGCCGCGGCGCTCGCGGCGCTGCCCTTCATGAGCGGAAGTTTCATTCCGCAATTGCGGGAAGGCCATTACACCGTTCATATGGGGCTCGCACCGGGCACCTCGCTCGCCGAATCGATGCGCGTCGGCACTCAGGTCTCACAGGCGCTGATGCATGTGCCAGGCGTGCGTCTCGTGGCGCAGCGTGCCGGACGCGCGAACAGTGTGGTCGACCCGACCGGCGTGCAGCTCTCCGAGTTCGAGGTCGACCTCAAGCCGATGGGTGCGTCGGGCCAGCGCTGGGCGCTCTACCGGATCCGCCAGGCACTGGCGCGTTTTCCGGGGCTCTCCACCTCGGTCAATACGTTTCTTGAAGAACGCATCGACGAAACCATTTCGGGGACGACGGCGCCTGTAGTCGTGAACGTCTTCGGCAACAATCTCGATGTGATCGATCGTACGTCGCAGCAGATCGCCCAGTTGATCGGTACGATCCACGGCGTTGCCAGCGTGCGGGTGGATTCGCCACCCGGAATTCCCGAACTGGAAGTGAGGCTCAATCCTGACGCACTGAGCCGATGGGGCTTTCGCCCGGTCGAAGTTCTCGATGCCATCCAGGCCGCGTACGCGGGTGTGACCGTCTCGCAGATTTACGAGGGCAGCCACAGCTATGAAGTCGCAGTCGTACTCGACCCGGCCCAGAGCAGTTCGGTCAGCGACGTGGGCAAACTAATGGTGCGCAACGCCGACGGCTTCGCCGTGCCGCTCGCCACGCTCGCGACGATCCGTCAGGTCGCTGGCCGCTACCAGATCACGCACGACGGTGGCCAGCGCGTGCAGACGGTGTCGGTGAATCTCGGCAGCCGGCCGGTCAGCGACTTCGTGAAGGAAGCGCAGGCGCGCGTGAATCGCGAGATCAGGATGCCGTCGGGCACCTATGCCGTTTTCAGCGGAGAGAGCGAAGCGCGCGCGCAGTCCCAGCGCGACCTGCTCGCGTACGGTGGGATCGCGCTGGTAGGCATCGCATTGTTGCTGTTCCTTGCGATGAAGAACCGGCGCGCCGTGCTGCTGGTCATGATCAACCTGCCCTTCGCGCTTGTGGGCGGGGTCCTGGGCGTGGTACTGAGCGGCGGGAACCTGTCGCTTGGCAGCATGGTGGGCTTCGTCACGCTGCTCGGCATATCGCTGCGCAATTCGATCATGCTGATCAGCCACTACGAGCATCTGGTGCTCGTCGACGGGCTGACCTGGAACATGGACACTGCCGTGCGTGGTGCGTCGGAACGGCTGGTGCCGATCCTCATGACCGCGCTGGTGACCGCGCTCGCGCTTTCACCGCTTGCTGTAACGAGCGGCGCACCCGGCAACGAAATCGAAGGGCCGATGGCGATCGTCATTCTTGGCGGGCTCATCACCTCGACCGCACTGAACCTGATTGTCCTGCCAACGCTGGCATTGCGTTACGGGCGCTTCGCGCGCGATGAAGTCGCAGAACCGGGGACAGCGAATGCATGAGACGGGCAAAAGAAGGTTGCTGGGCGAGAAGAACCTGCACGTGCTGTTTGAGTTGACCCTGGGGTTCAAGGCAATCTTCGCGCTCGCAGAAATTGCCGCCGGTGTCGCTACCTGGCTGGTCCCGCAGCGGTACTTTCTGGCGCTCGTGCTGTGGGTCACCCGGGATGAGTTTGCCGAAGATCCGCACGATCTGGTGGCCAATTTTCTCATTCACACCGTTCAACACCTGTCCGGCGATGCCCAGAGATTCGCCGGGCTCTATCTGGTTGGTCATGGCGTGGTCAAGCTCTGGCTCGTGGCCGGCCTGCTTCGCGAAAGACTCTGGTACTTTCCTGTCTCGATCGTTGTCTTCGCGCTGTTTATCGCCTACCAGGCCTACCGCTTCACGTACACCCACTCGGTCTGGTTGCTGCTGGTGACGGCACTAGACGTCGTCGTCATCGCCCTCACGTGGCACGAATACCGGTATCTTCGAAGCAAGCGAAAGATCGTCGTCCCAGGTTCGTGACGTGTGCCGGTGCTTCGCTAACCGGGCACATACCTGAGGATGCGGGCAGGTTCCAGACACCTGCTCAAACAGACGCCAGCGGGCTCCTGGAATATGACTTTCACCATGCACGTTTACTGCGTGTATCGCGCGCCGCAGAAAGCATTGATGCCCTGACAAAGGCAGGGGCAACTGCGCCTCAAAAAATTGCGCGCTGCAATCGCTCGATGCGAGGCACGCGCGATACGCCGGTGCCAAGGAGGCGGCCATGTATGCCACTTACAGAATCACTTTCCTCGCCAGTGTGATCGCCCTCGGGATGACATCTCATGCAGGCTGGGCGGAGCAAACCGTCAACGCGACATTGCTATCGAACTCGATCGAGCTAGGGACGCACAACGTGAAAGCGGGCCGCATCACACTTGAAGTCAAGAATGCTGCTGGCAACAACATGGAACACGAACTCGTTGTACTCAAGACGGATCTCGCGGACGACGCACTTCCCGTCAATAAGGGAGAGGTGCTGGAGCGCAGGCTGAACAAGATTGGCGAAGTCGAAGATATCGCGCCGGGCAAGAGCAAGCGCGTGTCATTCAAGCTTGCGCCCGGGCACTACGCGCTGATCTGCAACAAGCCGGGACACTATGCAGCGGGAATGCATACGGAGCTTGTCGTGACGCCGTAAGCCCCTCGTCAAACCTGAAAGATGGCCGAAGAAGTATGGCGTCCGCGCCTGTTGATCCGAGCCGAACGGCTCCCCAGCAGTGTCGCGAACGCATCGTCGCCTTTTGCACCCCAGCAAGGCTGGCGCTTGCCCCGCGTCGCGTGGACGGCAGGCACGAAGACAGGCGAGGACGTCGTCAAGTTTGTGATTCGAACCTTCGGTGGGCGTGAATGCCTGTTTCAGCAGGCTGGTGAAACGTCTCCCGGAAACAGCCGTTGCCAGAGCTCACGAATGACCGATTGCCCCCTGGAAACCATCACTAGAGTCACACTGGTCGCAATGGCCGCTCAGGGTCGATATGACCCATTCGCTCTCGGCGGAAGCACATCGCCTTTGCAGCGTGCGCGTTGGACATCGACGCACTCACCTGGAAGCGCCCGAATCCTCGGGCACCCCTGTTCGCCTGCCGAATTGTGACATTACAGGAGAACGAACGAAGCAGACCGATCACGGGCTACCGCCTCGGACAGCAGACGGCCTATTTCGTTTGCAAGGGCGCCCTCCGAGTGTCGGATTGTTCGCTATCCTGGATTCATCAATCGACGGGAGTGCATCGTCATGATGGATCAGCGAGGCGGTGATCATGAGCAGTTGTTTTACGCGTTCAACCTTGATAATCATGTCCCGAAGGGTCATCTGTTACGCCGCATAGATGACTTCTTCGATTCCGGAGATCTCCGCAAGCACATGGCGTCGTTCTACAGTCATACGGGGCGCCCTTCGATCGATCCAGACTTGATGATTCGCATGCTGAATGGGGACGGCGCCATGGCGGCATCGTGCGTGTCACCGCCGCATCCCAGTTGAGAGTATCAGCAGGCGGGAATATAGCAACGCTGGGCTTGCGGCTGGTCAACCAGAAACACGGCAAACGTGAGCCCGGGCAGGCGAGCGAACATGCCGGTCCGGGCGGTGCGTCACCTAACTCCGGTCAGGACACGTCGCTCGTCTGTGCGAGCGAGCGACCTTTTGTTTCCGGCGCGAGCAGCAGCGATACGACAAAGCCCACCGCCGTAAGCGCGGCGACCATCAGCATCGTCGGGCCGTCGCCATAGTGCTCGAGCGAGATCGGCAGCAGGAACGTGCCCAGCGCGGCGCCGATGCGACTCATCGCCGTAACGAGGCCCATTGCCGTTGCGCGGATCTCGGTCGGGAACAGTTCATTCGGGTATGACCATTCGAGGATGTTCGGTCCGCCGGACGCCACCGCATACAGACAGAACCAGAAGATAATCATCCCGACCGGCGCTCGCGGTGCCAGGCCAAGTGCCACGAACGGCACGATCATGAACACGAACGACCAGAGCAGCAACGGCCGGCGACCGGTCGTCTCCGAAAGCCGCAGCGCGGGCAGGCAGCCGACGAGGAACAGCACGCTGATGAGCGCGTAGCCGACGTTGCTGATGTTGCCGTCCGCCATGCCGAACGAGCGCAGGATGACCGGGCCGAACGTGTAGATCGCGAACACCGGCGTCACGGCGCACAGATAGAACACGCCGCAGAATACGGTGCGGCGCAGATACTCACCGCGCAGCAACAGCGCAAAGCCCGCGCGCTCGCGCTTGACCACTTCTTCCGCGCGAATCGATTGGACGTCGGCATCGGGGCCGAACACGCGCCTGACGACTTCGCGCGCTTCGTCGATACGCCCCTTCGAGATCAGCCAGCGCGGCGACTCGGGCGTGCCGAAGCGCATCAGCAGGATGATCGCGCCCGGCACGCCGGAGCTTGCCAGCATCCAGCGCCACGACGACTCGCCAAGGTACTGGATCATCACGAAGCCGAGCAGCGTCGCCACAGTCGCGCCGGTAAACCACGCGACCACCAATGAACCGAGCATCGCCGCGCGTTTGCGCACGGGCAGCCACTCGGCAAGCAGCGAGGTGGCGATCGGATAGTCGGCGCCGATCGCGATGCCGATCACGAACCGCAGCACGATGATCTGCCACGGCGCTGTGACGAATGCGCAAAGAACCGAGCAGACGACGAGCGCCACCAGATCGATCGTATACATCAACTGACGTCCAATGACGTCGGTCACACGGCCGAACACGAGCCCGCCGATGAAGATGCCGATCAGCGCGGCCGCCCCCGCGGCGCTGAGGTCCGTGCCGCTCAGATGAAGCGCGGGCGTCATGCCAATCAGCGCCACGCCGATGATGCTGAGCAGCCAGCCATCGAGAAACGGGCCGCCTGCCGACTGGAACAACAAGCGCCAATGAAACGCCAGCATCGGGCTGTTGTCGATAATCGAGCCGCCAGACGGTGTGCTTTCGCGCACTAGTCGTGCGGATTCGTCCATGCCGAGCACCGCCGTTGATTCGCCTGAATATTGAGTCACCTCATCCACCTTTCTGATAGTACGCATGTTAGGGACCGCGACCGCGCCAGGCGCGGAACTTCACCGAATTGTTCTATTGTCCCGATCATGTGGATCGGGGGCGCAGCGCCGTTCAGATCAGCGAGCGCGGCGCGACGGCCGGGTCCGCGAGCCGCCCGGCATCGAGCGGTTTGCCCGACGACGCCAGCCGCCGCCAGACCGCCAGATCCTTGCCGGCATCGATGGTCGCCGCCGCGCGCAGCCGGCCCGTTCGGTCGAGGCCCAGCACCGAGCACTCGCCGCCTTCCGGCTCTCCACGCATCACGATGGTGTGCTCCGGCTCGAAGAGCCCGAGCGACTGCAGGTTGCATTCAAATTGATCGGACCAGAGCCACGGCCATTCCGCGTAGCTCGACGACTCGCCCAGCATCGCGAGTGCGGCCGCCACGGGCTGGTTCTCGGCTACCTGCCACGATTCGACTCGAAGGTGCCGGCCGATCAGCGGATTGAAATGGCGCGTAACGTCGCCGGCGGCGAACACGTCCGTCTCGGACGTGCGGCACGCTTCATCGACCACGATGCCGTCGTCGACCGCAATGCCGGCCACCGCCGCGAGTTCGACGTTGGGTTCGGCGCCGATTCCGATGACGACGACGTCGGCCACAAACGCGCCTGCGTTGGTGTGGAGCAGTGCCGTGCCGTCTTCGCCCGCTTCGATGCCTTGCACGGCGACACCGAGCCGCAGATCGACGCCGCGCGAGCGATGCAGCCTGGCGATAAACTCGCCAACCGGTGCCGGCATAGTCCGGCGCAGCAGCCGCTCGCCGGGTTCGAGCACGGTCGTCGTGCAGCCGAGTGTGACGGCCGTTGCCGCGACTTCGAGGCCAATGAAGCCGCCGCCCACCAGCACGATGCGGCGCCCCGGTCGAAGTTCGGCACGCAGGCGCCGCGCGTCGCCGAGCGTGCGCAGGTAGTGGACCGGCGCGGCCGCCGCGACGGGGCCCGGAAACGTACGCGCCCGCGAGCCCGTTGCCAGCAGCACCTTGCTGTAGCGAATCTGGCCGCCGTCGCCCAGCATCGCCGTATGCTGTTTCGGCGAGAGCGCGGTCACGGCCGTGCCAAGACGCAGGTCGATGCGCAATTGCGCATAGTCGTCGAGCGGGCGCACGAAGGCGCGCGCCTCGCCCGCGTCGTCCTGCAGCGCCGCTTTCGAGAGTGCCGGCCGGTCGTAGGGGGCATGGGGTTCATCGCCGACCATGCAGATGCGCGCAGCCGGGTCGCGTTCGCGCAGGGCCTCGGCGGCGCGTCTTGCCGCCTGGCCCGCGCCTATGATGAGGAAATCGCAGTCCATCAGCATTGTCTCCTTGCTTGTTATGTCGATGGTGTCGCTGTTTGCGCGCCGCGGCAGCTAGTGCAGCGCACGCTCCAGCCAGCGCGCCGCACGCAGCAGGCGTTCGTCGCCAAAGCGAGGCCCGATCAGTTGCACGCCGACCGGCAAACCGCCCGGTCCCGTGAGCGCGGGCAGCGCCAGGGACGGCACGCCCAGCAGCATCCAGAGCCGGCTGAAGACGGGGTCGCCGGTGCCTTCGATGGCGCGCGGCGCTTCGCCAGGCGCGCATGGCGCGATGAGCACGTCCCAGGTGTCGAAAAGCGTCTCGATCTCGCCTACTCCCTGTTCCGCCGTCGACTTGGCCGACAGATAGTCGTCGGCGCCGATCGCTTCGCCGAGTTCGATCAGTTGCCGGATCGGCTCGCTCAACTGCTGTGCGTGTGCGCGCTTCTCGGGTGCGAGACTGCGCGAGACCTCGAAGGCCATGAGGCGTCTCTGGATCTCGACAAAACCGTCGAAATTCTCGGGTAACACGGCCTCGCCGACGCGCGCGCCGAGCTGCGCGAGCGTGAGCATGAGTTTCTCGAGCGCGTCACGCGTGGCGGAACTGGCCTCGAGCCACGTAGGCGTGCGACACAGGCCAATCGACGGACGCCAGTGCGCATCGGGTTCGAGCCGTTGCGGCTCGCGCGCCATCAATACGTCGCGCAGCAGCGCGGCATCAGCGACGCTGCGCGTGAGCACGCCCAGCGTGTCCAGCGAATGCGCGAGCCCCTTCACGCCAGTGAGATCGAAATCGCCCCACGTCGGCTTGTAGCCCACCACGCCGCAATACGACGCCGGCCGGATCAGCGAACCCGCCGTCTGCGAGCCTAGCGCACCGTGCACCATGCAATCGGCGACGGCGGCCGCCGAACCGCTCGATGAGCCGCCAGGCGTATGCATCGGGTTGTGCGGATTGCGCGTCTTTCCGGCCTTGAAGAACGCGAATTCGGTGGTCACCGTCTTGCCCACAATCACGGCGCCCGCACGCTTGAGCAGTGCCACACACGAGGCGTCCATGGGAGGCCGATGTCCCGCGTAGATCGGCGAGCCATAGCCAGTCGGCATGTCGGCCGTGTCGATGATGTCCTTGATGCCGAAGGGAATGCCGTGCAGCGGCCCTGCGGGTTCGCGCGCATCGCAGGCGCGCGCCTGCGCAAGCACGGCTTCGGGATCAAGCCAGGTCCACGCTCCGACTTCGGGCTCGCGCGCGGCGATGCGATCGAGGCAGCTCTGCGCGAGCTCCAGCGCCGAGAATTCGCGTCGACCCAACGCGGCGGCGGCTTCGCCGATGCTCAATTCACGCGGCAGCATGGTGGTCTCCAAGCGCATTGAGTGATGCCGCAAACGGCGCGATGTCGGCGATATGGAACCCGCCGTCGAGACGGCCGCGCTCGCCCTCACGATCGAGCGCGCCGAGGCTCACGATGGGCGTCTGCCGCAATTCGATGACGCGTCGCGCGCACAGGCCCACGCGCAGCGCATCGGCTTTGACGAAGCCCGTATGACTCGTGCCGAGCAGTTCGCCTGGGAAGCCGAAGCCGCGCTCACCGAGGACGATCGCGAGACGCGCCTGCGTTGCGCTCGCGAACGCCGCCGCCATCGCGCCGCCGCCGAACGCATCGACGATCGCGCTGTCGCCGATCGCGCCGAGCGCAGCAGCCTGCAATGCAGCGTCGGCGCCGGGAATGCGCGGCGCGCTCGATACGCCTGTGAACCAGCGGCCCGGCGCGCCCGAGATGCGAATGCCGAAGCGCGCACCATTGCCGCCGATCGCCGTCACGACGCTACTGCGCGCCACGCCTTCGGCGGCCATGAAGATGTTCTTCACGGCCGCCATCCACGCGTTCAGAAAGAACGCGCCGGCTTCGCGCAGGAACGTGCGTGCCTCGGTGTCCAATGCCTGTGCGCCGTCGAGCGCGCAAAGCGTATCAGCGAGGTTCGCGCTCGCCGCGCGCGTCGAGCCGTGGCAATCTTCGCCGCTCGCGAATGCGGCGTCGGCGATCGCGATGAGATCGACGGAGACGCCGTCGAGCGCGCAAGCTAGCTGCGGGGCGAGCATGCGATTGATCCACTTCAAACGCTCGAGCACCGCGTCGCTGAATTGCCCGACACGCATCACCGGTCCATCGCCGCCGTTGATCGTGCTGAAGCTCCTGCGCTTCGCATCGTTGGCGTCAGCGACAACGAGCACCGCCATCGAAGGCGAGAGCACGTCGGCAAGCGGTATCGCGGCATCGTGGTCCTGTGCAGCGGCGAACGAGATCTCCCCATTGGCGATCATGCGCTCGGCCTCGTCGCGCGATGCGGCCCACCCTTCGAACAGCAGTGCCAGTTGCGCCGAGTGACGCACTGGCGCGACCAGCTCGCGCGTCGACTGCACAGGCGGCCCCGCGTGCAGCAGCGTGCGCCGACCCAGCGCCATGACTTCGCGCGCCGTTGCCACGCCAACGAGCTGTGGCCGCACGCGTGTCATGCGCGCGAGCGCCTCGGCGTCCGCAGCATGCACGTCGTCTTGTTCGATCGATACGGATATGTTCATCGCGACGCTCCAGCAGTTTCCTCGATCCATGACTCCGCGAAAGCGAGGAAGGCGGAGGACAGCTTGCCGCCCAGGAAGTCGCGTTCGATCGGCACTCCGGCGAGCGGCTTGTCGTCGATCGTGATGCTCGCCTCGCCCGCGCCCTGAAAAACGCTGTACATACGATGGCGGCCCGTTGCACTCAGATCGGGGCCAACGTCGGCCGCGAATGGTGCACCAAGTCCACGCCAGTGCATGCCAAGACGAACCTGAGGCGCTTCGAGCGTTTCGCTCCAGGCATCGTGCTCCGATGCATTCGTTGCGCCGCCCGCGGCCTGCATCGGCTCGATGGCGCCGATTGCGGGCAGATTGCGGAAAGCCCCGAATGCCGGCACGAACTCGGCCAGCAGATAGCGCATCAGCGGAACGTTGTCGGTGAGGCACACGTTAGGCACCTCAGGAAACGCAGCGCGCGCTTCAGGCTCACCTAGCACGAGCATGCCGCGTCCCCGCCCATGCGCGGAGGCTACGATCCGAAAGTAAAGCGCCAGAGCAGTCCAGCCGCCATCGAGTCGTGCTGGATCTTTCAGATAGATGCCGGGATTCTCGCCCGACCAACTCACTGCGCCTTGTTGAATCACTGCCATTTGATTGTCCTCACTGCGTCTCCGGAATCGCGGCCTCGGCCACCCGTACCATCACCTCGTCGTCTTCGAGCTTGACGTCGAAGCGCTGCACATCTTCGCGTGCCGGCCCGCACTGCACACGGCCACTCGCGATACAGAAGCGCGCCTGGTGCAGCGGGCATTCGACCTCGCCGTTCTCGATCCATCCTTCGGCAAGCGACGCCTCCCCGTGCGGACAGCGATCCGCGAGCGCATGGAAGTCCTCGCCGAGGCGAAACACGGCGATCCGTTGTTCGCCTATGCGTACACTGCGCGCTTCGCCATCGGCGAGATCAGCGGTGCCGCACACCAGCTGCCATACCTGCAATGCTTGGCTCATGGCGCCTCCGCCGGTACGGGTTGAACAATCTCGATCCGGTAGCCGTCCGGATCGGCAATGAATGCAATAACGCGATTGCCGCCCGCCATCGGACCGGGTTCACGCACGACCTGCACGCCTTGCGCACGCAGGCCTTGCACGAAGCCGTAGACGTCCTCGACTTCAAGCGCCAGGTGGCCCCACGCCGATCCCAGCTCATAAGGTTCGACACGGTCCCAGTTCCAGGTGAGCTCGATGACTGTGTCGGTGACCTCGCTGCCGTAGCCCACGAAGGTGTTCGTAAAGCGCCCCTGTTCGTAGCGCGTGCTGCGCAACACGCGCATGCCGAGCGTGTTCACGTAGAAAGCCAGCGACGCTTCGTGATCCCGTACGCGGATCATCGTGTGCGCAAGTCGTGGAAACATCGGCTCACCCCCTCAATGCATCGACCACCAGTTGCTGGAAACCGTGGGCGCTGTCTTCCCAATGCGGCGACATCACACCGCCGTCGCGCATCACGGAAGAGGTGCGCCCCTCCTGCAGCAGCTCGGCGATCGCGTGATCCTCCTTGTGCACGTCGTACCAGAGTGCGCAAAGTGCCTTCTTGCTCTCGTCCGTGTAGTGCTGTTCGCCCACGCTGTAGAGCACGCGGAACTGGCGCGTGCGATCCGGCCCAACAGGAATGTTCAGATGAACGCCAGCCTGATCGGGCAGATAGATGCCGAGCACGAAATTCGGGAACATCGTCAGATAACGGGCGCTCATATCCAGGTGGCTCGATTGCGCCGTTGTGTTCTTCTGATCTTCGAGGTCCACGCCCGAGCCGAGGCACACGCCGTTCGAGATCGTGTAGTGATCCTTGAGCGGCTGTCCCGCAGCCGTTTCGTCATGCACGATCGGAACGTGATACGGCTCGATAAAGTTCTCCATCAGAAACTTCCAGTTGCATTTGACCTCGCCCAGATCGATCTTGCCGATCGGCCTGAGCTTTGACGTATCGAGCAATTTCATCTGTTCAGCGAAAGGACGCGAATACTCTTCAAACGATGGCGCATCGCCCGAGATGTTCACGAAGATCCAGTCGTGCCAGACCACGTGACGTACCGGCACGAGACCGTTGTCGGCCCTGCTGAACCCCGGTACTTCCTGAATGCGGAAGCCACCGAAATGCGGCGCGGCCTCGAGAGCGCCGTCGAGCCCATACGACCACGCGTGATACGGGCACGTGATCGACTGCTTGACGTTGCAGGGCTTGTCGACGAGCTTGAGTCCGCGGTGACGGCAGACGTTGTGGAAGACGCCAATCTCGCCCGCTTCGTTCGACACGATGAGCAGCGGCTGACCGCCTGCCGTCACCGGAATGCAGGTGCCAGGCGTAGCCAGCTCGTGCGCGAAGCCAATCAGCGTCCAGTTGCGTGCGAACACACGCTCCTGCTCGCGATCGAAGACTGCTTCGCTCGTATAAAGCTCGGTGGGCAAACCGCTTAGCACCGCGCCAGGCGCGCTGTGACGTTGCGCGTCGCAACGCTCGATGATGTTCTCGATGACTGCCATGTGTGCTCCTTCTCATTGTTGGAATGACCCCCTCATTCAGGCAACGAAGGTGTCTTGGATCGATGAGCAAATGGTAGCCAGCGCGAGATATGCGGCTCAAACGATACATTTTCATGCGTCCCCTCGAAAAATTTGGGGAGACCCGCTGCAAGGCCCCGCGGCATGGACACGTCGGGAAAAACCCCAAGAACGCTTCTATGGGAATTTTCTTCAAGTAAACTTGAGGCTGAAAGTTTTCATCACTGGCATTGCCATGTCCCGACGTCTTCCCCCTCTCAACGCGTTGCGCAGTTTCGAAGCCGCCGCGCGCTACCTGAGCTTCACCCAGGCCGCCGCGGAGCTCCATGTCACCCCATCGGCGGTCAGTCACCAGGTCAAGCTGATGGAGGACGATCTCGGAACGCGTCTGTTTCGGCGCGACAACAATCGACTCTTGCTGACGGACGCGGGCACGTATTTGCTGCCGCGCTGCACGGCGATCTTCGAGCAGTTGAGCGACCTCGCCCAAGGCGTGCGCGACATGAACGCGCCGCGTCCGCTCAACCTTTCGTTGAGGCCATATTTCGCACAAAAGTGGCTGCTGCCACGCCTTGCCGATTTCTGGAAGCGTTATCCGCAGATCGACGTGTCGTTGCATCACTCGATCCAGCCGCCCGCTTTCGCCAACGATCAGTTCGATCTCGCAGTCGTATGGGGCGACGGACAGTTTCCCGGGCTCGAAGCGCGTTTGCTCGTGAATGGCGACCTGATACCTGTCTGTCACCCATCGATACTCGGCGGGGCGCGAACGGCCTCCCCCGACGTGCTCGCGGATCACGTGCTACTCGATGAAGAGGCACCGCATAACTGGGACCGCTGGCTGGAAGCGGCCGGCGCCGCGCATGTCAAACCGCGCCGACGCATCAGCATCGACGACACGAACGTACGCCTGCACGCCGCCATCGACCGACAGGGTTTCATGCTTACATGCGTGTCGATGATCGAGCGGGAGTTGAAGGAAGGGACCTTGATTGCACCGTTCGAGACCGCACTGCCGCACTATAGCTATTACCTCGTCTATCGCAAAGATGCCGAAACAAAAGACGGCGTGCGGACCTTCGTGGAATGGATCGTCGAGCAGGCGAGCGGCTCGCCTGCATGAGTGGCGGCGCCAGCCACCGGATATCGCGCGGGGCCGTGATATCCGTGCCGGAAAGTATCTGACGAACTACGTGAAATCGCGCCGCCAGTTGCTGGTGGGCACGAAGCCCAGCACTTCGCGCGCTTTCGTGCCATCAAACACCGCGGCATATGGATTGGCCTCGTAGCGCGCGCGATCGCGCACGTCCGGCAGCTTGCCCAATGCGCGTTCAACCCATTCAAGCGTGGGTTCGTTCCGGCAGCTGTCTTGCGCCGTGATGAAGAACACCCCGAAGCGCACGTCTGTCGCGACAAGCGCGCATTCGAAGGCGCGCGCGCAATCCTCGGGCGTGATGTAGTAGAAGAGCCACCGCGTGTCTTCCTTAGCGCGAGCGAGCGTCGGCGCAATATTTTCTGGCAACAGCACCATCATGGGCCGCAGACAGAGCACCTCGATATTGCCACGCCGCACGAAGCTCTCTGCGATGTTCTCCATAAGCTGTTTGCTGACGCTATACGACTGGACCGGAAACAGCGGATGCGCTTCATCCACCGGCAGCGCGAGCGGAGGGAATACCAGATTAGCCTCGGAAAGTCCGCACGCGGAAATGCTCGAACACAGCACGACGCGGCGAATGCCGAGTTCGTGCGCTGCCTGCAGCACGTTCCAGGTTCCCTGCACGTTCACGTGTATATACACTTCTGGCTTTGCCTGATGGTCGAAGTCAATGGCGGCAAGATGCACGATCGAATCCGCTCCTGCCAGCTCGCGGCGCAGTCCTTCGAGATCGAGAACGTTGACCTCGGCAAACGCCAGGTCTTGAGGCGGCCGCTGAAGGTCGAGCACCTTCACTTCGAAGCGTTCCATCAACTGCCGAACGACGTATTGGCCGAGCCGACCGCTGCCGCCGGTCACGACGACCCTGGGTTTCTTTGTGGTATTCGTAGCTGTCATGCGATATCCCCTCCGATAACAAATTGGCGAGCGAGGCCGCTGCCTGGTGGGAAATCGTAGGGGAAAGCGCGCCGAGTCGCGATGTACAAATAGTATGGGGCCGACAAGTTTTTTTCACAGGTGCTCTCACAAGCAATGTAGCCATGGTCGTATGGGTCGGAATCCTCCGCAAATCCCTGCCGGACAAGGCGATGAGCTATCATTGATTTCGGGTGATTCTGAAGTTATCGGAAGCAGCGCCATCAATCACCGTTGTATCGCAAAGGACGGCGGCCACCGCGAACTGGTCGTGCCGTGTACGCCTGACACTCGCTCAAGCTTGACAACCGGAAAGTCGGGTTTTGTCGCGACAGGGAAGGCGAGTCAAACAAAAGTCGATATGATGAGGAATACTAATGAGACCATCGAGTGGAGCATCTGGGCGGGAGTTTGCGCGATGCCCTCATCTCGCAATTGACCTTTGACGATCACGTGCATGAACTCAATGCCACCCAGAATGATGCGTGCACAATGGAAATTCTTTGAAGCCCAGCATCGATGGGGGGCGACGCTTGAGGGCACGGTGGTCCTGTTCGACGTTGTTCAGATACTTGGGGGGTCAGGATTCGGTGAACGCCAACCGGAAGAAAAATTCTTAGCCGACCCGGAGCAGGAGGAGGCTAACGACGACATGGAGACGACGAGCCTACCGAAATGACACTGGCTGGTACTGCGGCCGTAGATCACTCGCCCCGGTTGGAATCGGAAGTTTCTTCCGTGCACCTCGTGCGTAGGCACGCAAGCACACCTGCCGAGCAATTTTACTCGCTCTCAAAATAAGGAATCCTATTTTCCAAGCTGTGCCGCTCCTCGTCGCGCTCTATCACGAAAAAACCGGTCGTCGAGCCGGACGTACGGTCGGCGTTCGCTGCAAACTTCTTCCATGGAGGGTGAATACTCGCGTCGCCACGCGTCCGCAAAGTCGAAGGCGTCATGACCCGGCGCGTATCGAATGGGAAAAGGGCCTGCATCTCTCGCGATACCGCTTCTTCAGTCAACTACGGTCGCGAAGACGTCGAACGCGAGGGCCTTGATTCCGGTGTGATTCGTCATGTGTCCACTATGAGCCCACGATGCGGCCGCTGCTTGCCATGCTACTGACGCCGCTCCAAAAAAATCGCAAGAGGACAGCACCTACTATAGCGCAAGGGTGCTATTGGTCAGCAGATCGGCAATTGAATGGCTGCGTCTGAGATCAAGCCCGGAGCGAGCCAGTTTGTGCATGGATACATCCCCACCCGCGCCAGCAGGTGATAACCGTTGCTACGTCTTTAACACACCCAAGCGATCCCCACACCTTACTCCACGCCAGCCGGCAGCCTGGTGGTAGCGCGGTACACGTGCCGTTCACCGTCGCCACGTTGCCCGCAATCGCCGCTATTCGGGATGGTGGTACGAAGGTACCACCACTTCAAGGCAGGCTCCAGCATGACTCTCTGTTGGGCTGGAGCAAGCAGGCCAACGATCTGAACATAGCCGTGGAGCCTCAGCAAGAAAAAGAGTCGCACTGCGAATCAGTGACAAGTTCCGTTGCAAGATTCTCTAGCGCTGCTGCCGTACGGTCATATCGCAGTTCGCCCGACATGCGGGTGTTAGTCGAAGCTGCTCACGAGGCCGCAGATCTTACCGTCTACGTCGCCCAGATGCACGATGAACGCGCCGATCAGCGTGTTGAACTTGCGCATCAACGCCATAGCGACGTCGGGCGTGAAGCCCCGGCAGACGCCGAGCGTCGGACTGCAACATAACACAGCGACCTGGAACTGCCGAAAACCCTTATCGAGCGGCGCAGGCTACGCTGGACAACACGCGCGAAAAAACGGGAGAATCACAGTCTTCATGCTGGTCTGACGATAATTGCCCCATACGGAAGTCGAAATGAGCCGCCTGCCCCCGTTACGCGCATTGCAAGCCTTCGATGCCGTGGTCCGCAACGGCAACGTGGCGGCCGCCGCCGAGGCGCTGCACGTGACGCCGGGCGCGGTCAGCCAGCAGATCCGGCAACTCGAGGAGTCCCTGGGCGTGGCGCTCTTCGTGCGCGAGAGCACGGGGCTGCGCCCCACCGAGCTCGGCCAGCTCTACCATCAGCATGTCGCGCAAGGCTTCGAGTGCTTCCATAACGCAAACGCGGCGCTAATCGCCGCGCGTCACGGCCCGCATTTGACGCTCAGCACGTTTCCCTCCGTGGCCACGCACTGGATCGCCGCCCGGCTGGATCAATGGCACGCGCTCTCACCCGATGTGCGCGTTCACGTCGAGGCGACCGACCGGGAGCCCAGGCGCGGCGAAGGCCGCGTGGATATCCGCATGACCTATGGCTGGCCGCCCACCGACGGCACGCCGCACCGCGTGCTGTTCACGGACCGCGTCGCCCCCGTTTGCGCGCCTGCGCTGGCAACGCCGAACCAGCCGCTCAGGCAGCCGGCCGATTTGCTGAACTATCCGCTCGTGCATGTCGAATGGGGCTGGGCCGACATGTCGCCGCCCACCTGGGTCGACTGGTTCCATGCCGCCGGCGTGCCCGTGCCCGACACGCTCGCGCCGCTCACCTATTCGCTTTCGTCGATGGCCATCGACGCGGCGACGCGCTTCCGGGGAATATCGCTCGGCCAAGGATTGTTCGCGGCCGACGACCTCAAGAGCGGCCGCCTGATCGCGCCGTTCAAAATATCGTTGACGATGCCGCGCCCCTATTACCTGGTCTGGCAACCCGGCGCGCTCGATACTCCCGGCACAAGACAATTCCTCGACTGGCTGATTGCCGAAGCCGAGCACACGAATCGCGATATCGATGCGCTGTTCGGCTGATTCCCGCATTCCCCGCTGCATTCGCCCTCTCTCAGCCACACTTTAGAAAATCTATAAACGGCCGACAAATTAAATGGTTTGTCGGCCTCTTTGCGTCCTCCTATGCTCGAAAGCGGTTCAGGCGCGCCCGCCATGATCGCATCGCGGCCATGCACGCCTGGCTGTCACAACCGCCTCCCTACAGGAACGACGCAACAACATGAACACACCTCGTAGCGAATTTCGCATTCGTGCCCAGCAAATTCCGGAAGTGCTGCTCGGCGACGACGATATTTCGATTGATCAATTCATCGCTGTGGCGAAACACGGCGCGCACGTGCGCTTTTCGGCCGCCTATTGCGAGCGCGTTCGCCGCTCCCGCGAGCTTGTCGAGCGATTCCTTGAAGAGAATCGCCTGGTCTACGGCGTGACGACGGGATTCGGCGACAACTCGACTCGTGTCGTACGCCCAGAGGAAGCTGAGCAACTCCAGTGCAACATCGTGCGCTCCCACGCTGTTTCGGTCGGGGAGCCTCTGCCACGCGAGGTGGTTCGCGCGAACCAGTTGATGATCCTGCTGAGCCTCGGCAGAGGGTATTCCGGCGTCACGCTCCAATTGCTGCAACTGATTGCCGACCTGCTGAATCATGACATCACGCCCGTCGTCCCTGGCGACGGTTCGGTCGGTTATCTCGGCCCGGAAGCGCATACGGCGCTCGTGCTAATTGGCGAAGGCGAGGCCACCTGGCGCGGCGAGCGCATGAGCGGGCTGCAGGCGCTGCAGCGCGCAGGGCTCGAGCCGCACACCCTGCGCTGCAAGGAAGGCCTTGCGCTGGTGAACGGGACCACGTCGGTCACGGCCATCGCGATGCTCGCGCTTGCCAACGCGCTCGAAGCCTCCAAGGTCGCGGACATTGCCGCAGCCATGTCCCTGCAACCGCTCAAGGGCACGACGCGCTCGCTCGACGAACGCTATCACGCGATCAAGCAGCACACGGACCAGGCCCACGCGGCGGACAACCTGCGGCGCCTGCTTGCGGGCAGCGAGCTGGCCGAACGGTTCATCGATTACCGCCTTCAGGATACCTACAGTTTGCGGGCGATGGCACAAGTGCATGGCGCGTCCAAACGCGCGATCGACGATGCACGCGCATCGATCCTCAATGAGGTCAGCTCCTCGGGCGACAATCCCGTGATTCATCCGGGCGACGGAGAGGGCCTCGCGATTTCGGGAGCGAACTTCGACGGCACTTTCGTTGGCATCGCCAGCGACCTCCTCTGTATCGCGATGACCAACCTCGCGAAGATCTCCGAGCGCCGCACCGACCGTATGGTCAATCCGCATTTCAGCGAGTTGCCGGCCTTCCTGGTCGCGCGCCCCGGCCTGAATAGCGGCTTCATGATCACGCAATATACGGCGGCGGGCTTGGTCGGTGAAATGCGCTCGCTCTCTCATCCCGCGACTGTCGACAGCGTCTCCACCAGCGGCAACCAGGAAGACCCGGTGAGCTTCGCGTATCTCGCGGCACGCAAGGCCTACTCGGTCTCGCAGAAGCTCCAGCACGTGCTCGCCATCGAATTGATGACCGCCGCCCAGGCGCTGGAATTCTTCGATCCCGCCGATGCCTCGCCCGCCACTGCGGCCGTATACGCGCGTATCCGGCAGGTCGCCGCGAAGGTGGACGACGACCGCTACTTCTACCCCGACATGGTCGCCATTCATCAGCTCGTCGCCGACGGGGACCTCGTGGGCATTGCGGAGAGCGTTGCGGGCACCCTTCATGCGTAAGTGAGTTGCGGCGCGCATGATGCCGCGATAACGAAAGCACGATAGTGCGGGAAATACGTCTGGCAGTACGATTCGGGACGCGATTTCCCGCACCACCTCGCCGGTTCATGGCATCCGGGCACGCGAATAATCTGCGCAAAAAAAACCGTCGTCCACATTGGAACGACGGTTTTCAAAACACCACACTGGAGCATTCCGTAGTGCCCAGGCCCATCAAAAAGCCATCAAGGCGTCACGTCCGTCTTGAACCACTTTTCGCTCAGGCGCTTGAGGGTGCCATCCGCCAGCGCTTCGGATATGGCCCGGTCGAACATCGTCTTCAAATCGGTGTCGCTCTTGCGCAGGCCGAGCGCTTCGCCATCGCCCCAGATCGCCCCGCCAATCCTGGGACCGGTCAGGCAAAGCGAGGAGTTCCCCGGCTTCGACAGCGCCGACGCATAGTAAGCCGCATCGTCGAACGCGACGTCAATGCGCCCCGAGGTCAAATCGATATCATGATCCGGGGCGCTCTTGTATTCGCGAATCGTCGCAACGTCCTTGAAATTTTCGTTGATGAAATTGCTGTAGACCGACCCCGTAACAATGCCGATCGTTTTGCCCTTGAGACTCTTGCGCAGCACGTCGACCATCGGCTTGACCTGCGCCGGATCGCCGGAAAGTTTCAACAGCGCTCCGTTGGACGGGATCTTTGAGAGTATTCCTGGGCAAGCCGAAGCGAATACGGCTGGCGTGTTCGCGTAGGGCGTGGAAAACGCAATGGCTTTCTTGCGCTCGTCGCTAATGGACAGGGCGTCCATGATCACGTCGAACTTGCCCCCGTTCAAACCCGGGATCAGTCCATCCCAATCCTGCGCAACGAGCCTGCACTGAACATGCATTCGCGCACAAAGATTCCTGGCCAATTCCGGCTCGAAACCGTCGAGCGTGCCATCGGGCCGCGTGAGATTCCACGGCTCGTAACTGCCCTCCAGCGCGATATTCACCGTCCTGCCCTGCGCCGCGTGTGCCGGCACGGCGGTCGTGACCGCCGTGAGAGCGAGCGCCCCCGCAATGGCCTTCACAAGACTCCGTCGATTGATGCTCATATGCCTGTCTCCTCCGTCGCTGTTGAATTTCCGTTCCGGCATGTCCATCGTCAAGGTTCGCTGGCCAGCACCAGCACCGGCGACTTCGAACGCGAGACGCACGGCAGAAAGTGCGTCCCGGCCATACGCTCTTCATCTGTCAAATACGTGTCGCGATGATCGGGCTCACCTTCAATCACGCGCATCATGCACGTCCCGCACACGCCCACTTCGCATGAAGACCCAATCTCATGGCCGGCGTCGCGAAGGCACGCCAGTACGGATTTACCCTCTGGAACCGAAATGGCCTTGCCCCACGTTTCGAGTTTCACCGAAAAAGCATGCTCGTCGGCTCCGCAGGGTGCAGCAGGACCGAACGCCTCCATGTGAACATTGCGCTCGCCAAGCACGCCGCGAGCGAGTTCGGCGCTCAATTGCATCAGCGCCGTGGGACCGCAGACGTACACATGCGAATCCGCTTTCGACTCCGCCAGCAAGCCGGTCATGCGCTCGCGCACCGCGTCAGGAGCCAGCGCCGGATGGATGTGCGTTTTCCCGGCCAACGGCGAGAGCAAGATTTCATCGCGAAAGACAATGTCAGCCTCGCTGCGCACGAAATATTCGCATTGCCAGGGTTGCCCCAGGGCTTGCAGCGCATAGGCCATCGAGAGAATCGGCGTGACGCCGATCCCCCCGGCCACGAGAATGTGATGCCGCGCGCGCTCGTCCACGCCGAACGCGTGCCGTGGCATGCCAATACGCAATCGTGCGCCGTCGCGTGCGTGGCCGCAGAGCCACTCGGACCCTCCGCGCGACTCGGGCGAGCGTTTGACCGCGATACGGTAATCCGGCGCCTGCGCGTCGGCCCCGCACAGCGAATATTGGCGAACCAGGCCATTCGGAAGATGAACGTCGACATGCGCACCGGGCCGCCAGGCGGGAAGCGACGCGCCGTCCGGCCGCGTCAGCCGGAATACGCGCGTGTCGTGCGTTCCGCCGCCGGCTTCACTGAGAACCACTTCTATCGTATCGGTCAACGCGCTCATGAGCCCACACTCCCCGAGATCATGCGAGAATCGCCTGCGAGGCCTGCTCGGCTTCGATCATCTTTTTCAGCACGCGGCGAAAGCGCAGCGGGGCGGCATCGGTTTCGATATCCGTGATTGGCGTGCGCTTGTTCGCCATGCCCCGATCGACCGCTGCCAATACGACCAGATCTTCATTGAATGCGGCAATGAAATCGTTGGTCAGCGCGCGGCTGGTCACCGTGCAATCCGGGCGAAAGTTTCGAACCTGAAACCAGAAATATCGACAGGTATTCTCGGTCACCGGCGTCACGAAATTGTAAGAGTCCATCAGAAAAACGCTGGGATGCAAATTCCCTTGTGGCGCGCCCGAATTCGCCGGTGCAATGATGTCGCGAATTATGGCGTGCGACGGATAGCGCACTTCGTAATGCTGCAGCCGGTCCGCGCGTCCGGTAAAACCCACGTAGGGAATAAAGAACGGCGCGAGTTCGCAATCGAGCATCCAGCGTGAAGCCAGCACCCCGTTCTCCAGGACCGACATCTTGACCGGCACGTCGGCGGTCGCCACGTTGCCGAGCGATGTTTTGTGAACGTAAGTGACGTGCGAGGGATCGAGCAGGTTATCGGTCATGTATAGGTAGCTGCAATTCACGTCCATGGCCGGGCCGCGATTGATTCCCCACACCGGGTCGTCGTAATGCGCAATCGGGATGATCGTGTCGGCATTGGCCAGATCGGCAGGCCCCATCCAGATCCAGATCAAGCCGTATCTTTCTTCAACGGGATAGGACTTCACACACGCGTTGGGAGGCGTGCGCGAGAGCCCAGGCGCGTGCCTGCACGCGCCATCGGAGCCGAATTCAAGCCCGTGATAACCGCAGCGCAAATGGTTTCCTGCCACCACACCCATCGACAGCGGCAGTTTTCGATGCGAGCAGGCATCCTCCAGCGCTACGATCGATCGCTCCATGTTGCGATAAAACACGACCGGCTCGCCGAGGATGACACGCCCCACCGGCCGATCGTCGACCTCATCGCTCCAAGCAGCCACATACCACGCATTCCGTAAATACATTGCCACCTCTTTCATATGTTGTCCGTTGTCAGATGGTGCACAGAATAGAAACTGTGACAAACAACGGGCAAGCGATTTTATCTAACGCCACAACTCAATTTTTCTAAAAATACCGGCGCCATTTTCATGCGACGATTATCGAACGATAGGGATTTCCCGATGAATTCACACATTTCTCGCGAAATAGCTTGCGCCGCGATTCTGAAATGTGCAGTCTTGTATAGACAATTTCGCCCGCACAACATTCTTCGCCACGCGCCTTTGAATACATCGCGTTAGCGGCTCGTAAAATCCATAGGAGCACTATGCATGTCCACGCTTGAACTACTCGGTTTCGGATCTGACGGCTGGGGCGGCATACTGCTGCTGGCGGCCTTGATGACCGTCGCGGTCACGTTGACGGCACTCGTCATCGGCGCATTGCTCGGCGCGCTCATCGCGGCCGCGAAGCTCTCCGGATTGCGCATCCTGCGGATCGTCGGCGACCTCTACACGACCGTGTTTCGCGGCGTTCCCGAACTGCTCGTCATTTACCTCTTCTATTTCGGCGGATCGACGTTCGTCACGACAGTCGGTCAATGGTTCGACGCGCAGGGCTTTATCGGCGTTCCGCCTTTCCTGATTGGCGCGTTGGCCGTCGGCATGATCTCGGGCGCGTACCAGGCCGAAGTCTTTCGCGCGGCGGTGCTTGCCGTCTCGCGCGGCGAGCTCGAAGCGGCGCGCGCGATCGGCATGCCCACGGCAACGATGATACGGCGCATCCTGGTTCCGCAAGTCTTTCGCTTCGCGCTTCCCGGCATCGGCAACGTCTGGCAACTGAGCCTGAAAGATTCCGCGCTCATTTCGGTCACGGGGCTTGCGGAGTTGTTGCGCACGAGCCAGGTTGCCGCGGGTTCGACGCATCAATACTTTCTGTTCTTCATCGTCGGCGGCACACTTTATGTGCTGATGACGATGATCTCGAACCGGGTCTTCAACCATGCGGAAGCGCGCGTCGGGCGAACCTTTCGCACCAGTTTCGCACGCAATTGACGGAGCAGCCTCACCATGCATTCCGAATTCGACTTTTTGTTCGACACGCTCACGCGCCTTGTCGCCGCCGTGCCCGCCACGCTTGGCCTGTTCTTCTGTTCCATCGCGCTGGGCGGCGCGCTCGCGCTCGTGATCGTCACCATGCGCGTCTCGCCGCACTGGCTGCCGAACCGGCTCGCGCGCGCGTACATTCTCGTGTTCCGCGGCTCGCCGATCCTGATCCAGCTCTTTCTCGTCTATTACGGGCTCGCCCAGTTCCGCATCATTCGAGAGAGCTTGCTGTGGCCGGTCTTGCGCGAGCCCTATATGTGCGCGGTGCTGTCTCTCGCGCTGTGCACGGCCGGCTATACGGCCGAGATCATTCGCGGCGGCTTGCTGGCCGTCCCGATCGGACAGATCGAAGCCGGCTATTCGATCGGAATGTCGGGCTTCAAGCTGCTGCGCCGGATCATCGGTCCCATCACCCTGCGCCAGTGCCTGCCCGCCTACACGACCGAAGCCGTGCTGCAGGTGAAATCCACCGCGCTCGCAAGTCTCGTCACGGTTTGGGAAGTCACGGGTGTCGCGCAGAAAATTATTCAGCAAACTTATCGAACCAGTGAAGTCTTCCTATGCGCGGCCCTCATCTACCTCCTTCTGAACTTCATCATCGTCCGTATTTTCGGGCTGCTCGAAGCGCGCCTATCACGCCACCTTCGCACGACACCCGTTCGAGCGCCCGCCCAGGCAACCGGCGCGAACCCGGAAACGACCGTTGCCGACCCGCGTCGCATCGCCTCCTGAACCACGCTCTTTCCGCCGGAGATTTCCATGAGTAACCCGCGCCCAGTTGCCTTGTCAGTCAACAACATCCGCAAATCGTTCGGTAACCATAACGTCCTGAACGGAATCTCGCTCGATGCGTGTGAAGGCGATGTCATCACTATCCTTGGCGCGAGCGGCTCGGGCAAGAGCACGCTGCTGCGCTGCATGAACCTGCTCGAGACACCGGATGACGGCTCGATTGCGCTCGCTGGAGAGGTACTGGCGCTGGTGCGGCGGCGGGACGGCAAATTGCATTCGGGAAATCGCCAGCAGGTTGACCGTATCCGCTCGCAGATCGGCATGGTCTTTCAGAACTTCAATCTCTGGTCCCATATGACGGTGCTGGAGAACCTGATCGAAGGCCCGATACGCGTGCAGAAGCGCAGCCGCGCGGAAGCCGTCGACGAAGCCGAGGCGCTGCTGGCGAAAGTCGGCCTCGCCGAAAGGCGTGCGCACTATCCCGCCCATTTGTCCGGCGGACAGCAGCAGCGGGTGGCAATTGCGCGCGCCCTCGCCATGCACCCGAAAGTTATGCTGTTCGACGAACCGACCTCGGCGCTCGACCCCGAGCTCGTCGGCGAAGTGCTGCGTGTCATGAGAGCGCTCGCGGAGGAGGGCCGCACCATGCTGGTCGTAACGCACGAAATGGGATTTGCGCGCCACGTGTCGAACCGCGTGATGTTCCTCCACGAAGGCCAGGTCGACGTGGACGGCGCGCCCGGCGAGGTGTTCGACGATCCGAAGTCGCCGCGCTTCCGGCAATTCGTTTCGAGCCACAAGGACCGCGTGCCGCATTGAGGTCGTCCACGGCCGCAAAATGAAGTCATTGACGAGACCCCGGCCTTTGCCGGCACCGGCGAGCACTGGTTGTAGATCGATGTTTGCACCGTTGCGTAACTCGAACCAAGCTGATCAATCACACCCTGTATGCGCGGCAGCCATGTCGATCCGGTACCGACGGTCTGCAGGCTGACCGGCGTGTTTCCATTCTGCAAATCGACAAGCGGGAAATAGCCGTTATTCTCGGCAGCTACCTGGTACCAGCCATTTGCCGCACTGTATTCGGCCTGTGCGAGCCGCCAGTTCTTTCATGGCTGCTCATGCCTGAGCGCCGGCGCGAGACGTGAGTCATTCGCGAGCATCTCAGGACGAGACCTTGCGCTGGATTCTCGAACAACTGATCCGGGAGCGAACAGAAGGCTTGCCAGGAGCTGACGCTGCCTCCACCCAGCTTGCCCACCTCATGTTCATTCACATCCTGCGCGGCTATTTGCGGCGTGACGGTGTGACGGCGCCAAGTTGGCTGCGTCGTCCTGTATCTACCCCTTCCTGATCACATCCATCACTTCGATGCCAGACAGAATGATGCGGGCGCAACGAAAGTTCTTGACCCCGAGCATGGGTCGGGTGCGCCGCTTGATCGCGCGGCGATCCTGCTCGATGATGTTGTTCAGGTACTTCGTCTGGCGGATCTTGATCGGTGTTTCGCGCTCGGCATTGATGGATTCCAGGGTTCTGGCGCAGTAACGCGGTCTGCTAAGCTGAGGACTTGAAGACAGAGGCGACACGAGAGCGATGGAGGAAGGAGTAAATGCAGCTGTCAAGCGGGTACTCAAACGCATGCACTATCCGTTGGATGTGATGCTGCTGTGCGCGCGTTGGTACGTTGCGTACCCGCTGAGCCTGCGCAATCCGGAAGAGATGATGTCCGAGCGGGGGTTGTCGGTCGATCATTCGACGGTTCACCGATGGGCGCTGAAGCCGTTGCCTGTGCTGGGAAAGCTCTTCCGGCAGCGCATGCGCCCGGTTGGAAAGAACTGGAGGATGGATGAGACCTACATCAAGATCAACGGCCTGTGGCGATACCCGTACCGTGCCGTGGACAAGGACGGCGACACCGTCGATTTCCTGTTGCGAGCCCACCGGGACAAGGTCGCGGCACGCCGGTAAGGCGATCAGACGTAACGGCGAGCCCGGGACGGTGACGATCGACAAAAGCGGAGCCAACGTGGTGGCGCCCGAGGCCATTAACTCGGCTCGGCAACAACCCATCAAGGTTCGTCAGGTGAAGTACCTGAACAACATCGTGGAGCAAGATCATCGTGCGATCAAACGCCGAACGCGGCCGAGGATGGGCTTCAAGAGTTTCCGATGTGCGCGTATTTTGCGCGGCGGCAATGAGTTGATGCATATGATCGCCAAGGGGAAAATGCAGAGCGGCGACTTGAACGCGACACCTGCCACCGAATTTTACTCGCTCGTCAAATAAGGCATCCTATTTGTTCTGGTGTGCTTCTGTCCATAACGCCTTATCTCGACAGAACCGGTCAGCTTGATCCGCTTTACGACCTCTATGTAATCCGGGAATCGGATCATGCGCGGCTCGCCGAGTTCGCTACAACCTCGTGCCCCTCGCTTTGCTCTTTCACACCTCGCCAACCGTATCTGGCAAAATGAGCTCGCCTGGCACGCGTGGCTGCACAAAACGCGTCGCCGCGTAATACAGTGCGCCGGGCACGATGACGCCTACGATCCACGAGACATCGACGCCGCCAAGCGCTTCGACCCAGCTCCCGGTATAAAACCCGGTGGCAACGAACGGCATCTGCACCAGCACGCCCACCACGTAGACGGCGATACCGACTGCATTCCAGCGCCCGTATCGGCCGTTCGCATCAAAGAGCGCAGGGACGTCGTAACGTTCGCGTGTCACCCAGTAGTAGTCGACGAGATTGATCGCGCTCCACGGGGTAAAAAATACCAGCAGGAACAGCAGGAATGAAGAGAACGCCTTCAGAAAGGAATGCTGTCCGGCAAGTGCGAGCGCACTCGATACGCCGACCGACAGAATCACAAAAGCGAGCCGCGCACCGCGGGATATCTCGCGGCGCTGACCAAGGCCGGTGACGATCGTCGTCACTGACATGACGCTGCCGTACGCGTTGAGCGTCGTGATGGTGAGTTTGCCGAGCGCAATCGTGAAATAAAGAATCGCGGCGATAAATCCCGATGCGCCAAGGCCAACGATAAACGCCACTTCGTGCCCGGCGAATTGGCTACCGGCTAGCGCGGCGGCCAGCACGCCGAACGTCATCGATACCTGCGCACCGGTCACCGTGCCGCAAAAGACAGCCAGAAATGTCCCGAACGTCGAGACGGATTTCGGCAGATAGCGTGAATAGTCGGCCACGTAGGGTCCGTACGCGATTTGCCACGATGCAGACAGCGAGACGGCGAGCAGGAACGACGCTACCGTGAAGTGGCGGTTGGCGAGCAGTGTGCTCCACGCATGGCCATTCAACAGGCTCGCAAAGAGATACAGGAAGGCAAGCGTGCCAACGATGCTCGACATGCGGCCCATGGCGTGAATGACGCGATACCCCAATCCCGTGAGCAGGATCACGACTGCGGAAAACATCAGGATTGCCATGGTATTGTCCACGCCGAGCAATTCGCCGATCGCCTGGCCGGCGAGCACCGTGCCGCCAGCTGAGAACCCCACGTACATCACGCAGACCAGTGCGAGCGGAATAATGGCGCCATATACGCCGAACTGCACGCGGCTCGAAATCATTTGCGGCAATCCGAGCTTCGGACCTTGGGCGCCATGCAAAGCCATTACGGCACCGCCAAGCATCTGCCCGAAGAGCAGCCCGACCAGCGACCAGAACACGTCGCCACCCAGTACGACGGCGAGCGCGCCGACCACGACGGCTGTGATCTGGAGGTTTGCACCGAACCAGAGGGTGAACTGGCTGAACAGATTGCCGTGACGCTCGGCTTCGGGAATGTAGTCGATCGAACGCCGTTCGACCAGCGTGGCTTTTTCACTACGCGATGCGGTGCAGTCCATCTTTGCGCTCCTCTTTCATAAGGGAACAGCTACAGGGTCGTACCCGTGCGCTGCCCTTTTTCGTGCAGCGTGCGAGGCATCGAGAAAATCCGTCAATGGTGTTCAGATATGCGCGGCAAGCGCTGGCACGACGACGTTCAGATCGCCGACGATGCCATAGTCTGCGACGCCGAAAATCGGCGCGTCCTCGTCCTTGTTGATCGCGACGATGACCTTCGAATCCTTCATGCCGGCCAGGTGCTGAATTGCACCTGAAATGCCGACTGCGACGTACAACTGAGGCGCGACGATCTTGCCCGTCTGGCCGACCTGATAGTCGTTCGGTACATAGCCCGCATCGACGGCTGCGCGCGATGCGCCCAATGCCGCACCGAGTTTGTCGGCGAGTGGCTCGAGCACCTTCGCGTAGTTTTCGCCGCTGTCGAGGCCTCGACCGCCCGACACGACAATGTTCGCAGAGGTCAGTTCTGGACGGTCCAGCTTCGTCACCTCACGGCGGATGAACCGAGAAACCCCCGCATCCGGGGCGGCTTCGATCTTCTCGATCGAGGCGCTGCCGCCCTCCGCTGCCGCCGGCTCGAAGCTCGTCGCTCGCACTGTGATTACCTTGACTGAGTCGTCAGATTGCACGGTCGCGATGGCGTTCCCCGCGTAAATCGGGCGCTCGAATGTGTTGGCGGAAACGACCGCCGTGATGTCGCTGATCTGCGCGACATCGAGCTTCGCGGCGATGCGCGGGGTGATATTCTTGCCGTAAGCCGTTGCCGGAGCGAGGATATGCGAATAATCCCTCGCAATGCCAAGCACTGTCGCTTCGACATTTTCTGCGAGGCCTTCGGCCAGTTGCGGCGCGTCGGCAAGCAACACCTTCGCGCAGCCAGGCACCTTTGCAACCGCTTGCGCTGGGCCGTGCGCGGCATGGCCCGCCACCAGCACGTGAATCTCGCCGCCCAGCTTCTGCGCAGCGGCCAATGTATTTAGCGTCGCCGCCTTGATCGACACGTTATCGTGCTCGGCAATTACCAGTATCGTCATTTTTCTTTCGTCTCCACGTATGCGTCGATCAAAGCACTCTGGCTTCGCTCTTGAGCTTTTCGACCAGCGTCGCCACGTCCGCCACCTTCACGCCGGCCGCGCGCTTCGGCGGCTCGCTGACCTTCAGCGTAGTCAGACGCGGCGTGACATCGATGCCAAGGTCTTCGGGCCTGACGGTTTCCAACGGCTTCTTTTTCGCCTTCATGATGTTCGGCAGCGTCACATAGCGCGGCTCGTTCAGCCGCAGATCGGTCGTGACGACTGCGGGCAATGTCAGCGAAAGTGTTTCCGCACCGCCGTCCACTTCGCGCGACACCGTCGCTTTTCCCTCGCTCACCACGACCTTCGACACAAACGTTGCCTGCGGTAGACCCGCTAGTGCAGCGAGCATCTGGCCCGTCTGGTTCGAGTCATCGTCGATGGCCTGCTTGCCGAGCATCACCAACTGCGGCTCTTCCCTGTTGACCAGCGCCTTGAGCAGTTTTGCGACTGCCAACGGCTGCAGTTCCGCGTCTGATTCGATCAGGATCGCGCGATCCGCGCCGATCGCCAGCGCGGTACGCAACGTTTCCTGCGATTGCGCAACACCGCAGGAGACCGCCACCACCTCGGTAGCAGCACCAGCCTCCTTCAGTCTCACGGCTTCTTCAACTGCAATCTCATCGAATGGATTCATGGACATTTTCACGTTCGAGATGTCGACGCCCGTGCCATCGGACTTCACGCCCACTTTGACGTTGGCGTCGACCACGCGCTTGACTGCTACCAGCACTTTCATTTTCTTGCTCCTTGCGCAGACGCCTACGTCAGAACGGAACGGGCAATGACCGTACGCTGAATCTCCGACGACCCCTCGTAGATGCGCAGAATCCGCGCATCACGCACCAGCCGCTCGATCCGCATTTCGCGCGTGAAGCCGTAGCCGCCGTGCATTTGCAGCGCGGCATCGGTAACGAATCCAACCATTTCCGACGCATAGAGCTTCGCCATCGAAGCCGCATCCGTAAACGGCTCGCCTGCCCCGCGCCGCGTGGCAGCCTGCAACGTCAGGAGCCATGCCGCCTCGAGTTGCGTTTTCATGTCTGCAAATTTCCACTGCAACCCTTGCCTGGCGGCCAGCGGTTCGTTGCCCACATGCCGCGTCTTCGCCCATTCCACGGCATCCGCGAGCGCCGCTTCGGCAAGACCGAGACTCGTCGCCGCCACATCGAGACGGCTGTTGTCGAGCACTTTCATCGCTGTGCGAAAGCCCGTGCCTTCTTCGCCCAACCGGTTCATGGCTGGCACATGGCAGTCGAGCGCGACTTCGTGGGCTGGGGCGCCTCGAATGCCCATCAGCATTTCGGCGGACGACACCGACACGCCCGGCGTATCGCGGTCCACCACAAAAGCACTGATTCCACGTGTGCCGAGTTCAGGCGCGGTCTTCGCATAGACCACGATGAAATGAGCCGCCGCTGCGTTCGAAATGAAATGTTTCACGCCACGCAGGCGATAACCGTCACCCTCGCGTACCGCTTGTGTCGTCATTCCCGCCGGATTCGAGCCGGCTTGCGGTTCCGTCAGCGCGAACGCACCGAGCTTCACACCGGCCGCTGCGTCAGGCAGGTAGCGCGCGCGCAGTGCGTCGTCGCCGCCGATCAGGATCGAATCGGTCGCGAGATAGTGGGCGCCGATCATGGATGAAGTTGACGCGCACGCAGCCGCAATCTCTGCGAGCGCGAGAATGATTGCGGCAGGCGACGCACCAACGCCACCCCAGCGCTCCGGCAGATTCATGCCCAGCACGCCCAGATCAGCGAGCGCGGGAACATAGCGTGTCGTGGATATTTCTTCGCGGTCGACGTGCGCCGCGTATGGCGCCAGTTCGGCCTCCGCAAATCGCCGGATGGCTTCCGCGATCTCGACATCGGCGTCGGTAACACCCATTCGCTTAAACATGACTCATTTTCCTTATCAATTTGCTTCGTGCACCGGCACTGCGACCGGGCCAAGCGCCCCACCATCACGCAAGCCAGCGATGCGTGCAATGTCCAAACCAAGGTATCTCTCAAGCACCGACTGAGTGTGTTCTCCAAGCCGAGGCGCACGCGTGGTTCGCATGGTGGGCCACGCCGAGAAGTGAACCGGCTGCCGTGGCAAACGCAACGCACCGCCATCGGCGCTCTGCGTTTCGATCAGCAGTCCACGCTCGCGTGCCTGCTCGCTCTCGAGGGCCTCGCTAATGTTCTGGATCGGCGCGACCGGAATGCCCACGTCGCTCAAACACGCGTTGACCTCCGCAATGCTATGCATTGCGGACCATGACTCGATGCAGGCGCGTAGCGCGGCCTCGTTTTCGCTGCGCGTGGCATCGTCGATAAAGCGCGCATCGTCGATGAGTTCAGGCTGGCCGATTGCCTGCGCGAAGCGCTCGAACAACCGGTTGTTGAGCACGGCCACCACGAAGTAGCCGTCATTCGCACGATAGGCGCCAAATGGTGCGGACGACGCGTGCCGGTTGCCCACCCGCCGCGGCGCGACGCCGGTCGTCGCGTATCTCGCAACCATGCCGGCAGTGAGACTGAGCGTCGCGTCGAACATCGCCACATCCACGTGCGTGCCCTTGCCGGTGCGCTGGTACGCCAGTAGCGCGGCCAGCACGCCCCACGAGGCGAAAAGTCCGCTGGCCGCATCCGAGATCGAATCGCCCACCAGCGTCGGTGCGCCGTCGGGCGCACCGGTCACATCCATGAGTCCGCACATGGCTTGCAGGATGATGTCGTACGCCGGACGATGCGACTCGGGACCAGTCTGGCCAAAGCCCGAGACGCTTGCGTAGACGAGCGCGGGATTCAGCGCAGAGAGTTCCGCGTAACCAATGCCAAGACGCTCGGCCACGCCTGGCCGGAAGTTCTCCACGACCACGTCGGCCTGCGCGCACAGCGACTGCGCGAGCCTACGTCCGTCGTCGTGCTTCAGGTCGATCACGACGCTCTGCTTGTTGCGGTTCATGGCGTGGAAGAGTCCGCTTTCCCCTGCGGAAAACGGGCCAATCGCACGGTAGTCGTCGCCAGTTGGCGGTTCGATCTTGATGACTTCGGCGCCCAGGTCGCCGAGTAGCGCGGAGCATAGCGGCCCCGCGAGCACGCGGGAAAAGTCGATCACACGAATGCCGTCGAGCGGCAGCGCGGGCAGTGTCACGGCGTCTTCCTCCAGAACAGCCAACCCGTTCGGTTGGTGAGTTGATTCTGATCCGCCGAGGCAATAAGATAAAATACTGGAATAAATTAACGGTTATACGAAAATCCTATGAGTCTATCGCTCAGACTCCTGCGCTACTTCGTCGCCGCGGCCGAGACGGGCACCACGACTGGCGCCGCGAAACAGCTGAACGTCTCGCAACCTTCGATCTCCGTGGCGATCCGTGAACTGGAGGCGCTATTCGACGCGCCACTTTTCACGCGCGGCGCCGGCACGCGTATGGCGCTCACGCAATTCGGTCAGCGCAAGCTGGATGAGGCGCGGCACCTCCTCGCGTCGGCCGCGGCGTTCGCAACCGACGACGTGGGCGAAGGCGATCGCGGTCTCGTGCAGATCGGCGTATTCCGCACGATTGCGCCCGTCTATCTGCCGCGCGTGCTTAGGCTCGCGCAGACGCGCTTTCCAGGTCTCAGCGTACAGTTCCGGGAAGGCGATCTCGTCCAGCTCGACGAATGGCTGCACAAGCGTCTGATCGATTTCGCGCTCATGTACGACGTTGGGTTGCCCGGCGATATCGAGCGCGAATGCCTCGCCGAACTCAAGCCCTACGCGCTCCTGCCCGGCGACTCACCACTGGCGAAGCGGCGTCGCGCAGTTTCGCTGCACGAACTCGCCGCCCAGCCATTCATCCAGATCGATCTACCACAGAGCCGCGATTTTCTGATGGCGCCGTTCTGGCAGCATGGACTCTCGCCCGACGTGCAGTATCGCGCTACATCCATTGAACTCGTGCGTGCGATGGTGGCGAGCGGCCTGGGAGTGTCGCTGCTGATCACACAGAGTTCGACTGTCGCGCAAACGTCCCTCGTCGTGGAGCGGCCGATACATGAAACCACCGTCATCCAGCCCCTTGTCATCGCCAGGCCGGCTCGCGCGGCCCACACGCGCGCTTCCGAGTTGCTTGCCGCCTGCGTGCGCGACGCAGTTGCCGAAGCCATGCGTGAACGCGTCGGCAAATGACGGGAGGATTTGACCGATACGCTTTCGCGACGAGTCCATGTTCCCTCCTTCGGGCGTTCGTTGAGGACCAGCACCGCGGCAGCAAGTTCGCCGGGCTGCCACGATGCCTGGCCTTGTCCACCTGACCCAGACACCGCGATTTAAATGATCAGGCAAGCCCACCAACGTAGTCTCGCTACTTTTGACATAACAGCCCAAATGTACTGACTGGGGAGAGCACGGGCGGCGAGTTGGGTGAAGCAAGCGGACACTCCACGCGACATGAACGCGACGCGCAATCGAGGCGCTGCGTACGGGCGGCTTTTTCGACCGCAGAGTGCAAGCTTGCGACGCTCCCGCGCAAGTCGACCTTCAGTCACTGGTGCTGCGCATCGTCTAGTTCATTTGCCAACTACGGCACGCAGCTGACGCGATCGGATTGCGACGCGGCGCTTCCCATTGACGCGGGAAAACCCAGGCAACTACACGCAACATCGATGCCGTAGCCATCGGCATGCAGCTCTGCAACTGTCCCACGCAGCCCAGTGGCAGAGTCCGCCATTGATGTTCCGCGAGCTCAATTGGCTGATGACTCCGGGCGCGAAAATGGCTTCCACCGCGGCCGTCCGGCGCAACCAGCGATTGTGTGAAGCATGCCTAACCGGATGCACGGTGAAAAACACACATGCTTTCAATCATTGGAGAGCAGCACCAGTCGAGCTCGCTCAGTCTGCGCCGGCAGTTGATGTCTAGTTTGGAAACGCCAGTGAAGTTATCCACCGATGCAGTCGCGCAATTGTCCACAGAATCGGTGGATAACCCTGTGCAAAGGATGAGCGACGGAGAGCGCAATGTGCTCGTGGGCGCACGCGGCAGATGGGCACCGAGGGCTTCACGCCTTCGAGACGCTCAACCCTCTCCTGGCGACTTGGCTCCGTCGTCACCTGCTATGGCTTGACGCCTCTCAACACTGGCCTCATAAGTTGTTGACCGTTCACGTTCTGGTCCGAGTCGGAGGCCAGCGAACGAGTCTCACTCCGGTGAAAAGGTCCAGCTGTGTTCCCGCATCATAAACGCGAAGACGCAACCGGACACTCGCTCCGGCTGCGACCCGCGAACAGTGCTCGGCGAGCGCACCGAACGGCGTACCGGACTACGGATTCCCGGCCGAGCCGCCGTTAGACACCAGTGACGGCGCCAGTGCGCTGTTGGGATCCTGTCCGTCCCACTGGCCGATCCATGCGTCGTTCGGCCTCGTCCCCATGACGAAAACGAGCGTGCCGCCGGCCTTCATCTCGTCATAGGTGATGTAAGGCCGGTGCAGCGGCGTGCCATTCAGGCTGACCGACTGGACGAAGCGATTGACCGACGACGGCGCGCCACCGCTCGCCGTATGCGCGGTGATCGTGAAGCGCCGCGGCGCGCCGAACTGCAACTTGCCGCCGGATGCCTCGCCGGTCGCGACCGGCACGTCGATCGTCGCCTCCTCGAATAGCGGCGTGCCGAAATAGAACACGCCGCCGACGGGATTCAGCGAATACATGCCTAGCGCAGACAGCACGTACCACGCGGACAGCTGCCCGCAATCGTCGTTGCCAGGAACGGCCGAATCCCGCACCCGTCGCGGATCGCCCTGCGCGGCCCTCAGGCTATCGCCGCTCAACGTGCTGCGATCGCCGGCCGTAAGCGTCAACGAGTACATGTCGTCCATCACCGACCGCACCCGATCCTGCGTCTTCGACGGCATCCCCACCACGTCGTACAGATAAGGCAGATGGTTCGCCGGCTCATTCCCTGCGAAATACTGGCCGATTCTGCCGGTCAGGTCCGGAAAGCCCTGGTTGCCGAGGAATGTTAATTGATTGGCCGGTTCAAACGTCCTGTCGAGCTGCGCAACAAATTGGGCTTTCCCCCCCAGCAGCGCAACCAGTCCCGGGAAATCGTGGAAGATGTTCCACGTATCGACCCACGAATTCGACTCGGAGAAGTTCGTCTTCTCGGCCGCAGTCGGATCGAAACCGGCCAACCAGTTGCCCTGCGCATCCTTCGGCTGTGCGAACCTCCAGCCGTTGTTCAGGGTTGCGTTGAACACGTTCCGGTAGTTCAGGCTGCGTTGCAGGTACGGCCGGTATTCGGCCGTGCCCTTGCCAGCCGCCTTGCCCACCGCGGCTGTCGCCCAGTCGTCGAACGAATAATCCTGCGTAGTCGACACAGCCGCGTTGTCGCCGGCAAACACGTAGCCGCGCTGTCGATACTGGTCGAAGCCGTGCGCGCTCGCGCTCTGGGTAGTCGTCAGCGCGGTCCAGATGTCGTCGACACTCGCGCTCGTCAGATGCTTCAGATAGGCATCTGCAATCATCGGGATCGACGGATGGCCCGCCATCGTGAAGGTTTCCGTTTGCGCAAGCGGCCACACCGGTAGTTCTCCCTTGCCGTTCTGCCTGAACTGCGTCAGCAGCGACTTGACCCAGCCGTCCATGCGTTCTGGCTGCACCAGCGTCATCAACGGCGATTCGGCGCGGAAGGTGTCCCACAGCGAGAACGTCGATGAGTAGTCGAAACCAGGGTTCGCATGCTTGCTCGTCGTGGGCGGTGACGTCGTGCTGTCATTGGTCGAATCCGTGCCGACGTAACTGCCGTCCGCATTGTTGTAGAGCGTCGGCGCGAGCATCGTGCGGTACAGCGACGTGTAGAACATGGTTCGCTGGTCCGGCGTGCCACCCTTGACGCGGATCCTGCCGAGCACGGTGGCCCAATCGCGCTCGGCCGAGGCGCGCACCTGATCGAACGACTTCGCACCGACTTCTGCTGCGAGGTTGGCCTGGGCGTCCGCGATGCTCGACGGCGATATGCCCACCTCCACCGTGACCGAGCCGCCGGCATAGTTGCCATTGCCCGCGAAGGTCAGGTAGGCCCGGTAGCCGTCCGCACTGAAGGCGACGTTCTTGGGGTCAAACGCCTTCGAAAAGCGCGCAACGAAATAGGTCGGTTTGTTACTCGCCCAGTTGTTGGTGATCTCCCATCCCGCGATCGTCTGCGCGTCGATCACGACGATCTTGCCACTGCTGGTCGTGCCACCGATCGGATGGTCGATGCTCACGATCATGTTCTGCTGCTGCCCAGCCGTGTTCGGGAAGTACGTGTAGCGCTGCACGCCCGCATGCGCGGTCGCCGTCATCTCGGCGAATACCTTCGTCCCCTGCACATTCCACGGCGTGTTGCCCGTGCCTTGCGGCGACATCAGCACACGGTAGTAACCGGCGCTAGCGCTTTCGTCGTCATGCTTGAACGATGCGTTGTAGGTGATCGACGAATCGGCGGCCACCTTCGCTAGCGTCGCCTTGTCGACCGGCGCCAGCGTCGGCAGGAACCGCACTTCGCCGCCCGAGCCGACGCCGGTGCCCGACAGGTGCGTATGCGAGAAGCCGGTGATATAGGTGTCGTCGTACAGATAACCTGGGCTGCGATCCCAGCCGGACGACGGCGTGGTCGTGCCAGTCGTGTCCGGCCCGAGCTGGACCATGCCAAACGGCACGGTTGCGCCCGGGTAGACATGGCCATGGCCCCGCACGCCGCTGTTCCAGGGCGCGTTGATATCGAGATTCGCGGTGCCGATCATCGGATCGACGCTGTGCAGGATTGACCGCTTGACGGCATTCTCCTGACTGCCCTGATCGTTCTGGTTCCCCTGATTACTCTGATCGCCCTGCGAGGATCCCACTTCGGCCGCGTTCGCCTTCGCCAGCACACTCGCATCCGTCGAACCCTGATCGCTCCCCCATCCCGACAGGGCGGCAAGGCACCCGATACCCAACACGTAACGTAGCTTCATTCGTCCACTCCTCTCTCTGCGTCGGTCGTGTTTGAAAAAAACGCTCGTTGAACTTCCTCCATCTACAAGATGTATTCGATTCGTCGCCGTTGCCTGTCTTCGTATCGCTCTCGAGGCGATCCTATTGATTAGGCATGCAAAATTTCAATAATAGAAATTATCTTTTTGGGAAATACTCTTCTGATTTGGCGAATCGATCGGGGATTTCGCGCACTTATATGCAGCGAATCGCCTGCGTGGGAGAGACCGTGTGACGCGTCGCCTCGCCACACTGACTCCCTTGAAAGGACAATGATCGGAAGAATGTTGAAAAAGACTCGAGTTTTCTATTCGTATTTTTACGTATTTTTAGCTCGTTTATCTAAACAAAATTCTGTTGTGTAAGCATGTTTAATGCGTCGTGAATCGGAACTTCTCAAGTTTTCTGTCGACGAAGATCTTTATGCTGATTCGCGAGTATTCGCATATATCGTGGTCGTCGCAATTTGTTGACGTTCACCCAGAAGAGGCCATGCTTATCAGGTAACGTTGAGGAGGCTACCAGTCTTCTGCGATCCGGCCCGCGTCACGTGCGACGTTCAGCGTCGGGACCCGGCACGGGGATAGTACACTCAGCCACCACTTCCCCCGCTTCGGGTTCGCGCTCTCGCCGAAGCTCCACGATGCGACCGTGAGCGACAACCACTTTCAGGTCGAGTCTCACGCCTTTCCGGAAGTGGAACAAATAAGCCGTGAAGGAGGCTGTGTTGCTGGCAAAGTAATGTGCGGGACGGGACCGCACAAAAATGGTGACGGAGACTGGGCTTTCGCGTGTGGCGACGGAGGAAACCGCAATGCGTCGATGTTTCTGCGACTCTTCTCAAGTGCCTTCCCTGCTCCATTTCAGAATCAGTCTTCGTGGCGCAGCCTGCAGGCTTCGCTGAGACTCCCGGTTGCAGGGTAGATCGCGATTGCCGCGCGGCAATCAGACGGTGCCACCGTCAAGGGTTAGAACGACGAATGCCTGCACCGGGCCCGGGTCTCTGAAAGCCGAACCCTGTGCTGTCCGTGGACCTGCTGATTGGCAGGTGTCATCCCGGCGTGGTACAAAGTCATCCCTTGCGGGTGATCGCCTCGATACGATGCCGTACTCTCGCGATTTCAGGTTTCAACATCGACAGGATTGAAAAATGGCAACTGGCACTGTGAAATGGTTCAACGATGCGAAAGGCTTTGGCTTCATCAGCCCGGATGACGGCGGCGAAGACCTGTTCGCCCACTTTTCCGAGATCAAGACGGAAGGCTTCAAGTCGCTGCAGGAAAACCAGAAAGTAAGCTTCGATGTGAAGATGGGGCCGAAGGGCAAGCAGGCTGCAAATATCAAGCCAGCCTGACCAGCGCGCGTCGCATCCCGATGTGTGGCCCGCTCTGCGGGCCAGTTTATCTTGCGCCCTGTGCATCAATCTCTAATGCAGCGATGGGCATCCGGCACATGTCCGCGCCATGCTGTTTGAGCGTCAACAGTAGTTTTGTGCGAAACACGATGTCCTGGTGCGCCCTCCTCGCGACATCGATCGATTCTCCGGATGATCGTTGACGAAGTGCAAGCGTTTCGCCATAGGCGTGAAGACGCGGGGCGAAGCGCGCGTTTGCAGTAGCGTTGATGCCGCGCTTTCGGCCGCGCTGCCCGGATCCATCATCGCCCGGCAAAACAGCGGATATCCTGTGAAGGAAGACGGTTGAACTCCGCGGCAGCAATAACACTGTCCTCGACGAATCGACTTCCCCGACCAGAAGCACTACGATCGAAAACATGCCGGTCGCCATGGCAGGTGCTTGTCGCAAGATAATTTTCTGACGATTCGCACTTACCGTGCCAGACTGCCCACCGATGTGGTGGCCCATAGCGCCTCGCGACGCATGCGTAGTGAACCCGCGCGGTCCCGTGCATGATCGCGGTGACCGTGACGCAGTCCGCCACGTAGATTGTTTGAATCAGGCGAGGAGGCAAGTGCCGGAAATGCGTGGCGCTATCCTCGGTGGGTGCCCGTCGATGCCACCACTCAGTGGATCGATGCCGGGAGCCGTGCTTTCAGGGGAATCGCCATGACGACGAGTGAGTCACTTCTGACGTTGGCCGAGTATCTCGAGCTGTCCCTGAACTCCGGCGGAAGTGTGATCATGATGCAGAAATGCAATGACGTCTGTGCCATGTACGTTGGCGATGCCAGGAGAGATCAGGATCGCCTGAGATATCACGGGAACATTGCCGCAACCCAGGCCGAAGAGATTCTCGAGCAAACCCACGCTGGACGAAACCGGCTGGAGATCGGCGGACAGCTATACCGTTTCATCCGGAGCTTCAAACATTTTGAGGATCGCGGCGCGGTCGTTTTCGCGCCGTCGTGACACCGGAAGCACGACAATTTCGGGAAACTTGAATTTGTCGTTTCCGGGTATGTTGTCCGTTCCCAAATACTGAAGATCCCCATCAGGGACTTGTCAGGCGAAGTGCGTTGCGCTCGAACAGGATCGAGTCGTCGAGTTGCCGGTCGTCGGCGGCCAGCGTTTTGAGCAGGTCAGTAGCGCCCCCGCTCCGTTCGCCGCAGCGCCGATTCCTGTGAAATCAGAATGCCGCGCCTTGCCTTGAAAGGGTTATCGGCTTGCCGTCGGCACCGTTGACCAGTGCACCGGGTTCATCGCGGATCCATGAATGGTTACCTGAAATTCCTGCGGGACTTCATTCGTCATCCTCTACATTTCATATCCGCTCTCGGGGAACTGGTACTTCAAGGAGCCCGCCAGCCTCACCCGGGCGTACATTTACGCGTCATGGAGCGAATGACGCATCAAATACCAACATCGCCGCGCCTATAATAAACACCTGCCGGACACCAACGATCGCATGGAGCCCTACTTTATGAATCAAGCCCGCGGGCGATATGCGGGATCCCGCGACAGCGGCCAACGCCAGGCTCGCCACGAAAAGAAATCTCAGCCCAACCGGCCGAAACAATCGTATGTGAAGGCGCCTGCGCAGGACTCCGCCCAGACCGCCTCCATTTTCAAGACACGGTCGTTCCAGTTTCTGGTCGATACGGTAGGCGCAGAGAATATTGCCATCGCACTTGAATCCAGCATGACGCGCGTGGCCGAACTGTTGAAGGGCGAGAGGTTCACACCCGAGACCGCCTTTCATATGGAAACTACGCTCGGGTTGCCGCATGGCTTTTTTGACCAGCCCAATCCTGGGCTCACAGCCGAGACCATCGCCCGGCTGAAGTCGCCACTCGACTTTATTCAAGCCGACGACGGACCAGACACGGCGTCCGAAGCACTTGAGCCGGCTTCTGCCCTGACCGTCGACCCGCAACCATCTCTTAAAAACAGTTTGTCCGAGGAAGCACAAATGCCCAGGAAAGCAACTGGCGGTACGCCCAGAGCCGTCAACAATAATCCGGGCGTAGCGGCCGGAGCCCAGACGCAGCGAAAATCTTCGCGTGCAAAAGACAGAACGTCTCCTGAAACGACCCAGCAGCAATCGCTGGCCCTGAACGATGGCGCCGACGTAGAGAACATCCGACGCGCCAACCTCCACGTTCTCACGAGTCGCAACGGATCGAAAGCAAGGCTTGGTGTGGTCATGGACCTGAGTGGGTCCAACATGGCCCACCGGCTGCATGGCAAGAAGCGCCTGGGCGCTGTCGAAGCAAACCGGTTCACGGAGCGGCTTGGTTTGCCAGCTGGCTGGCTGGACACCCCGCGCTCTGAAGCCGATATACCTGCGTCGGTGTCGCGTATGCTTGCCCCTGCGTCCCGCGGACGCGTCTCCGCCAAGCAGCACGAATCGGTTGCGCCCGCAACAAAGGATGCCGTGCCGGCGAAGGCCACCGGTGCGAAGGCGCGTGGACGGCGCGCGCGGGCGGGCGATCCACAAAACCCCTCACCGGTTTCGGCGGATGTGGCGGGCGAGCAGGAGGCGATCGTTGCCAGCGCGCAAAATCTTGTCAATGGTTTTCCCGACAACGTTACCGGTCGCCTGCCTGAAGAAAATGGTGACGGGGCCCCGCCAGCTACAGCGTCAGTACTTGAGTCGTTCGCCGCGTCCGCAGTACCGCAGCGAAACCCGGCAGCCCTCCCCTTCGCTTCCGTGACGAGCCTGGACAATCTTCACGGTATCGAGCCGATAGCGGAAGCATTGCTCAAGACGCTGGCAGGCAAGGCACGCACGGGTCGCCTGGACGAACTGAAGGCCCTGGAACTGCTGCAGCAGGCGATCCTGTTGTGAGCCTGTAGTAGCGTGCCAGGCCCTTCGCGCCATGATGCATAAGGCGCATCAGGGGGGCCCGGTTCCGGTACGCACAAAAGCTGCGCCCTGTCAGGTCGACTTGCCATCGACCTGCATCGCCGGGCTAACCGTTGAGGGAATCATCTGGAAGATGGTGTGGGAGGCTCCCGGAGGCCGGATTTTTCTCCCGGGTTTTCCTGGGAATACTGACCAGGGTGTGCCAGGTAATCAGTAGTGCGGAGATCGCCTGCGGCTCAATGGAGTTTTGACGCGTGACGACGGCGGGCAGTTGCCAGAAGCGGATTATCGTCGGCTTCGGCGTCGCGCTCTTGCGCACTGCCATCGGCAATGACAACGTGGACGTCCTGCGCAAAGGCATCTTCGAAACAGCTGCACGCACGTGCAACACATTCGGACGTCGGCGCGTCGCCTGCACTCGCTGCGGCCTGCGCGGTCGCTTTTGCGGCCAGGCCAAACGCGGCGACGATCTCTTCCCAGGTCAGTCCGGTCGCCATCGCTTCCTGCACAAGCTTACCCGCGACAACACCGATTTTTGCCCTCAGTTCATCATCCATTGCTTCAACTCCAGCGATCCTTCGTGCCGCGCCTGCGCGAAGCGCCTCCCTGCCGCTATCAGCCTTGATGCGGCTGTAGCTCTCGACCATCTTCAGGTCGGTAATCACATAATCCATCTCAACCTCCTTCCGTCCGGTGATGCCTCGAGTTGTTGTCCTCTCAAGGTTTCGTTCGGAGAGTGCGTAGCGTCACTTAAATCAGGCTTAAACAACGCAACCAGAACGAAAGCTTTGTCCGGGCCGCGAATCAGAAACACGTGCTGGCGGGATGACCGTCGTGTTCACGCAGGGTGAGTACCTGGGAACGCGCGATAGGAAACGGGCAAACCGGGAGCGGCGAGGGAGACCGTTACCTTAAGTGAAGAATGGACGGCTGCAATGCCGAAAGGAACATGCCCGCGATCGTGCGGCCTGAATCCAAATCCAGAACGCTTGGCGGAACCGCGCCCCACCCTCCTGAAACTTCACCCGGTTGCCTCCTCAGACCCGACGAAAGACAGCGGCTGGATATGCCTCCACTACAGCGCCGCTCTACACGTTGACCCATCTGTAGATCGTCAACTACCTTGGCCGGTCAAACGACAACTATCTTTGCAGGCCGTCATAGTTGTCGCTGCTTCCGAATCGGTTTCGGGTAATTGACGCTTTCGCGCGTCGATTGTTGTGTCGTCCTCGACATCGACGTAACCGCCTGAGAATTCGCCTCGTCCCTTGAATCGCCCGTGCGTTAAAGAGCAGATAACAGCAAGGACTGCCTGCTCTTCATCGACGAGATTGATTCCTTCATCAAACCGCGCGATGGCAACGTTCACAGCCTGGACCGCGACCTGACCAATGTGATGCTCACCGAAACCGTTGGGTTGCGTGGCTCGAAGGTGATCCTCGTCGCTGCGACAAACTTCCTTGATGCGCTTGATGGCGCCGGCAAACGCAGCGGAAGGTTCGACTACCAGATCGAGATCCCGGCGCCGGACCTCCCAGCCCGCATTGCGCTTCTCTGGCGCTCGATCGCTGAGGAACTGGGTGACGGATTTGCACAGCAAGAACCGGTCACCGCGCTCGCCCGCCGCTGGGAAGGGTTCAGCGCAGCACGGCTGACAGCACTGGGCGGACAACTGCGCGAGATGCATCGCAATGGGAAATTCACGGGCCCGGTGACGTTTGAGATCGGCATGAAGGCAATGCGTCTGCTCCAGGGACGCAAGGGACGACTGCCCGAGGACGTCAAGAACATCTCCGACAGCCGCCAGTCGTTGTGACTTCAACGATGCCGGTTACCTCCTTACCGCCTCTGTTCCTGTCTCGCATCAGGTCCAGCGTGGTCGGCCCTGGAGCCGTCCCGGGCTGCAGCATGCCCGTACAACAGAGTGGACTTACCGTGAGAGGTAGGTCTTAAAAACGTCAAAAGCTGTATCAGGCCGTTTAGACGTCTCACGGGGCGTCTCACGATACGTGTTGAAACGCACCAAGACGCGCTTCGGGAGCGTCAAAACGCTTCGACTCGGGTCGGCTGATGTGCCGGCTCAGCCTTGCTTTGCCAGCCGATCTGTCGGTCATGGTTGCGCCCGCCGCTGGGGGCGCTGCCCCGGCGCCATAAGACGGCCATGGTCGATGATGTTGTCGCGGTAGGAGTTGGGCGCTAGAGATTATGAGGAGGACCTGCGTTAAATGATGGCGGATTCAAACACACAGCAGTTACTCTCCCCGGCTGATTACATGAGGTTGGTTGCGCGGGCCAAGTACAAACTTCGCGCGCACGAGGCGTTAATCAGGCAACTGATGGAAACGGGGTTCAACGACTACCGGATTTGGCGATATCTGATTGACGTGGCGGGCATCAAGGTCAGCCCGGCGACTGCCGCGCGTTTCTGCAAGGCATTACGGGCTGCCTCAATATCCGCCCCACCCGGGGAGGTGACCCGCCTCTCGACTTCCGTCCTTCGATTGCAGGGAATACAGCGAGTTGCTCGAACCGAACACGGCTGGAAACACTGACGTACGCGGGGACGGCGGCGCGCCCTCCCCCGGGCGCGATGTCTGTTTCCCGATCTGTTCAGACGCTTTCCCGATGCGGATGAACTCGCCATGCCGCGCGCCTGGGCGACGGCAAATCCGCGCGCGGCGTGCTTTGCACCCTGCGGCGCCGGCCGCAGGCGCTCGCGCGCGCCGCGCACCGCGATGATCTTGTTGATCTGTTCGATCATCCCGCGGAGGAACGCGAACGGCACGCGAAGGCCATCGCCAAGGCCATCGATGCCCTGCGCACCGCACGCCCGCCCGAGCCGCAGATCGTCGACGCCATCGCGCAGTGGCGCCGCGCGCGGTACGGGTGCTGCACTCGCAGCTACCGACCGGCCAATGTTCTTTGAGGCTGCAATAACGCAGGGAGAACCAGTGCATCAGCGATGCCTTGCCCTGGCGTGCGAGAGGCGGTCGAGTTACTTTTGCGCTGCCACTAAGCGTCCCGCAAACGGCCTTTGTAGCCCATGAGCTACAAAACAGACCATTTCTCCAATGTTTGTAGCCCAAGGGACGCAATTTCGCCTTGCCGTCTCGTAGCCGCTGGGCTACAATTTTCTCGTTTTCAGCCAATTGTGATGCCCCGGGGCTACAAGTGACGAATCTGGCAGACGTTGGAGAGATGCTCAAGCAGGCGCGCAGCGACGCGGGCCTCTCGCAAAAAGACCTTGCTGAACGCGCAGGCGTTGCTCGCACCACGCTCGCGCGCATGGAGACGCTCGCGCGTGGCGACATGAGTGTGGCTGTGCTCGTCCGGCTCCTCGAAGCAGCCGGCTACGACCTGCGGGTCGTCAAGCGCGGTCATGCCCGCACGCTCGAAGACGTGCTCACAGAACAGAAACAGGCCGGAGCCTGAGCATGCGCCTTCACGTCTACGTCAAGGGCAAGCCCGTCGCACAGTTGTACCGCCATCAAGACAATTATGCGCTTCGGTACAGCACGGACGCGTCATCCGAGGACTTCGTCAGCCTGACCATGCCTGTTCGCGAAGAGCCGTGGGTGTGGCCCCGCGATTTGCATCCATTCTTTCGCCAGAACCTGCCCGAAGGATTCCTTCTTGAGGTCATTCGTGAGGAATTTGGCCCCCTCCTTGACGGAACGGACCTGTCATTGCTCGCCGTCATAGGCGGCGCTGGCATTGGCCGTGTGACAGTGGCGCCTGAGGGCGGCCAGCCCGGTGGTGAGCTCGACCCGCTCGACCTCAATACCCTGCTTCATCAGGACGTCTCGACCCAGCACTTCGCGGAGCTGGTGAGGTATTACGCGCGCGCCGCCATATCGGGCGCGGTGCCGAAGTTCCTTGCGCCGGAGGTTTCCTCCGCGCAAACGCCAGTCGGCAAGCAGACGCTGCGCACCAGCCGGCACATCATCAAGGGTTCCGACGAGCAGACGCCCTACCTTGGGTTCAATGAGCATTACACAATGCGGGTGCTCGCAAGGCTCGACGTCGCTCGAGTGGCAAAAACAACCATGTCTGACGACGGGCGTGTGCTGGTCGTCGACCGCTTCGATGTCGATGAAAATGGCATGGCTGCATACGGCGTCGAGGACGCATGCAGTCTCCTCGGTCTCCCACCGCATGAGAAGTATCGGCCCTCGACAGAGCAGGTGCTGAACGCAACGAAGCCCTACATCAGCAGCGCGAACTGGAGACAGCAGGCCGAACATTTTGGCTGGCTGATACTGACCAACTACGTTGTTCGCAACGCGGACTGCCACTCAAAGAACGTTGCTCTTCTCTACTCGAACATCGACGACGTCGTGTACACACCCGTGTACGACATCGTGACCACCCAGGCTTACCCTCGCTTTGCCAGCAATCCACCCGGGCTTAGCGTCGACGGGCGCAAGACCTGGGCGCCGGGCAAAACGCTTGAGCGATTCTTCAATACGCGGCTGGGCATCCCGCCCCGGCGCTATCGCGAGATGGTCGAGGCGCTCTGCGATTCGGCCGTGTCGACAGGGAAAGAAGTTGTCGAAGCCGCGAAGAACGAACCTCGATGGCACTGGATAGCGAAGCAGATGCTGCATGCGTGGAATGAAGGCATGGCGACGGTGCGAAGCGCCAAGCCACAAGCAGAGCTCAAGGGCCTCACACCCATTCTTGAGGCGGCCGGATTCTCGGATTCAGACAAGCCGGAGAGCACGAGAGACGTGATTGGACGTTCCGAGCTTCTCGCTCCTGCGAGAAAGGGCTGACCCCTGCAGGTCCGGGTTCTGTACCGGGTTGCGTTTCGGTCTGCTGCACTCGGGATTTTTACCTGCGGCGCAGGATGGCAGAACTTGGAATCGAGCCAGACGATGCAGCCGCTTCAATCGCGGCGGACCAAGCAAAAATGCGAGCGGCACATTACCGCGACGCCTTTGGAAACAATTGGGACGGGGAAGGCAACACCCCTCAGTGGGTGGTTCAAGCGACCAGCGCAGGACAGTCGCTCGAGCATTTTGCAATCAGCAGACAACCGGAACCAGCGTCACGCAAGCGCCCAAACATTGATTGGGGCAATGACCCGTTCGCTGGCACCAGACTGGCCACCATCAAACCCGAGCGCATCGGAGCTGCCTGAGTTTTGCCTCATGGGCTGACGCTAGCCGTCGTTTTTGCGGGAAGGTAGGCCCCACGCTGCCCGTCTGATGTGCGGCGTTCGCATCGCCTCGGACAGTAGTACGATATTCGCTCGTCTTCACGCCACGTGCGATGCGTCGCTCCGCGCTGGCGTGACGCTTCCGGATAAGGAGGACCTATGCGCGTTCTGATAGTTGGCGCAACCGGACTGCTCGGCAAGGAAATCGCTCGCCTGCTCTCGCCCGAACACGAGGTCATTGGTGCGAGCCGCAACGCCCCGCACCTGTCGGTGGACCTCACAGACAAGGAATCCATCGTGTCAATGTACCGGCAACTCGGAACCGTTGATGCCGTGATTTGCGCCGCAGGTGCAGCGAAATTTGCACCGCTTGAATTGCTGACCGACGAAGACTTTGCGTTCAGTCTGGCCAACAAGTTGATGGGGCAGGTCAACCTTGTCCGGTGCGCGGTCGGCCACATCACACCAGGCGGGTCCCTGACGCTAACCAGCGGCATTCTGTCCCAGCATCCGGTCACAGGGAGTGCCGTAGTGGGCATTGTCAACGCGGGGGTCGAGGCGTTCGTCCGCTCCGCTGCTCTCGAACTGCACGGGACGGCACGCGTGAACGTCGTCAGCCCAGGCTGGGTTTCAGAAACGCTTGCCGCGATGGGGCAAGCCTACTCCGCGGCGACGCCCGCCGCGGTGGTAGCCCAGGCGTATAAGCGAAGTCTGGTCGAGGACATCACGGGACAGGTCATTCCAGTCAAGAAGGCGTGAAGGCAGCGCCGCCATCGTTCAACGCGCCGTCGTATCAATGGCTTTCCACTTCAGTCTTTCTGTTTTAACTCGTAGCAACGCAGCGTTTCGTACTTAACCGCATGCCAGCCCAAGTATTCAGGAGACGACCATGAAGCACTGCTCGCATCAATGGTCGTGCCTCCCGTCACCGTCCCCGTGGTCGTGATGCCAGTCGCCTCGCGGGCCGCCTTCGTCATGGTAACGGCCCCAGTCACCGCGATGCTCATCGTAATGGGCACGGGCGTCGCGCCAATCCCTCTCATCATGATGGCGCTCCTCCCACTCCCTACGTTCCCAATAGCGATGCCCGTCGTAGTATCTCTCACCATACCAGCCTGGACTGACGATAACAGCAGGAGCAGGCGGAGGCACCTCATACACCGGCGGTGGCGCGACGTAGACTGGTTGGGGTGCAACTGCAATACCGGGGACGCCAATGTCCACACCAACATCGACGTGTGCGGAGGCGGTGGCAGATACACCTATGCCGATACCGGCAACCAATGTAATCGCGCACCAGCGGTGAGGTGTAATGCTCATAATTTTCTTTCCGTTATAGGTATGCTTGGCGGCTTCAGCTGAATGCGCAGAAAGTCAGCTACGGTTAATAGCGGTGATAGTAGCCGCCTGCTGGTACCACAATGCAGCCGCTCAGCGCGGTTCCAAGACATACGGCCATCAGCGTCAGCGCAAAGATTCTTTTCATAAGTGCCTCACTTGTCAGTTGTGAAGGCACTATATTGAGCTGGCGAATTACCAGTGTTTTTGTGTGTAACGAGACGTGTCGCATGAAATACTTTCCCACCGTTTGTTGCGAGGTGGGTTAGCGCGACCAGCGACCGTATCGCGCTACGCGGAAGCGAGTGAGGCAGGAACACACGGGTCACGCTACGCGTCACCGCTCGTAATTCAGGCGCGTGGGAGCAAGCCGACGGGTCACTCGAAAGAGGAGTTCTGCTTCGCGACGGCCAGTGCTACACCCGCAGCACCGCCAACTATCCGCCTTTCCGGCGAACAAATCACCGGTGACTTTGAAAAACCTCCTTGCACGTGTTGCCAGAATCCAGGTTGCTCGGCCGCCAGTCCAAGGAACGGCAAGAACTGCGAGCGCCTTTTGCGAGGCTCATTGCTGAGCTCTGACAATTGCTTACAAACGTCACGGTTCCGACGTGCACGTCGACGACTGCTCAAGCGTTTTGTCCGTCAGCATAGAAAGCGAGATTTCTACGAAGTGCGCGTTTCCGATGCATAACGCCCGGCGAGCGACGCGTGCACTGCAATTGAAATCTCGATAACAGCCTCCACATCACCCCAACTCAACCGACGGGTATCACACGATGAAAGCAATTAGCAAGTTCACACTCATTATTGCAATGTCCGCACTCGCAGGTATCGGAACGGCAAACGCAGCCGGTTGCATCAAGGGCGCGGTTGTAGGTGGCGTTGCCGGGCACTACGCCGGACATCACGCAGTTGCAGGCGCGGTTGGCGGCTGTATCGTCGGACATCATCTGGCGAAAAAGCACGCGGAGGAACAGGCCGCGCAGAAACAAGCGGCACGTGCGGAGTAATGCTAAGGAACAGAGTTGCTCGCGGCGGTGCTTAAGCCTGTCTTAACTTTTGCCTCCCATCATCGTCGCATGCACGTCCGAGGTCCCCTGCTTTGCCGCCAGCATATCGCCCTCGGGTTTTATCAGTGAGCGTTGCGTCGGTGGCAGAACTGAGAGTTATTCAACGAGATCGAAATCAACATGCCTGGTAAATCACGAACCCGCAAACACGCCCGACCGGCGATGTCACCATTGCTGCGTGCACTTACTTTCAGTCGGGCTGCCCATGAGCCCATAACGCAGGCTATGCTCCTTCAGTGTTACACGGTACTGGACGCGTTTCGACGAGGACATGGCTCGCGCGAGCTCTTCACGACTTTGGAGCGACAACTTTTGATTGCCGAGGAGTTGTGCCGACTCGGATACTATCCAGACGAAATTGCGGACATACAGGAAGCCCACGCGGCGATGATGCATATCGACGCTGCCGAGAAGGAAAACGGCGCCTGGGTGATGGATGATGCTGACTACTCCTGGGTATGTGTGGCGTTCGAACTCTTCGGTCGCCAGCTAGCCGTGGTGTCTCTTGACGGTATTGCCAAGGCCGAAGCAAGAATGGTGGAAGGCTTGCTCAATGCCAGGCAAAAAATCGCTGCTGCAGAAATCACGACGTAGCTGCCGGTCGCCTACCGCGCCAGGATTTCCTGCGAGTATCGTCGCTCGGACTCAGTTGGAATCGGACGCATGGTCATTGAGCGTCCGAAGATGCGCAACGCTGAGGGCATGGACCTGCCGCACAACAGGCTTCCGATAGTCAAGAAACCAACCGCGGTCCAAGTTAAACAACTGCACGAGGTCGGCCTCGAGTTGCGGAAATGGGAGGTCAAGAGCAAAATTCGCTCCGAAATGCGGTCGTTGATAAGATCGCCCATGGTATTCCCCGATCTGTTCAGGCGCTTCCCCAATCACTAACCGTGAATCATCTTGCGGGGGCTGTGATGTTGGGGCTGAATGGCGGCGAATACGTGCGCCTCCTTCTGTAGAGCCGTGACAATTTCAAGGGTTTGGTCATACAAGCCGAGACCACCAAAATGCGCGAACGCAGCACGCGCTCGCCCAAGCGATGCAATCTGCTCTGAACACACAAACACAGTTTCACGGGCATCCCCCGCAGTCACCGTGTCCTGAAGAATCCGAAACTGCTGGATGATCTGAGTCAGGAAGATAAATCCATCACTCTCTTGCGGAAGCGTCAATATTAAGCGGTCGAGGTCATCAATAGATTGACGCAGCCGCGACGAAGTAGCGCGATCCATTTCACCTATCCCTCGTTTTCCTAGTTGTCCAAATTGCAGTCGGCGAGTTCAAACCTGTGCGACAACCCCGCGCGGACGGTCGGCGGCTTTTGAGGAATGCCCCACGCACATAATAACGCGTCGAACGAAGGCGCGGGCGGACCCATTCGATCGCCGCACCGTCTAATTGAACAGTAATCCGAAATAAATTCATTCCTTGTGCGCCCTCGCCTGCCGGAGCCTCTTCACGCCGCTTCTTTTGAATCGGCCTCTTAAGTCCCGGTTAAGTCTGCATCCGTAGAGTCCGATGCCAACGCTCAGGGGTCTGCCGTGGCAATCGTTGCCTGCGACATTGAGCGAAGTGTCTGCTGTTTGCCGTCGCCGGATTTTTCCCTGAGGGGGAACGCACCATGCTTTACTTCGCCCACGAATTCCACCGCGCGCTCCTCACCCCCGTTACGGCCTGGACGAAAGCGATTGCTGATTCACTCGCGAACCCTCCAAACCCGCTGGCCAGTGTACCCGGTGCGTCGAGCCTGTCGGCAGGCTACGACCTGACCTACCGGCTCGGCAAAACCTACGGGAAACCTGAGTTCAATCTGCAGCACATCGACAGGGATGGCCGCCGTGTTCCGATCGTGGAGCAGACGATCCTCGAAAAGCCGTTCTGCCGGCTGCTGCGTTTCAAGCGCTACGCCGACGACGTGGTTGCGATCGAGCAGATGAAGCAGGAACCCGTCGTGCTGTTGTGCGCGCCGCTTTCCGGTCACCACTCGACGCTGCTGCGCGAAACCGCGCGAACGCTGCTGCAGGACCACAAGGTCTATATCACGGACTGGACCGATGCTCGCATGGTCCCGGCCGGCGCCGGCTCGTTCGATCTGGACGACTATATCGAGTACCTGCAGGCGTTCATCCGTCACATTGGCGCAAGCAACCTGCACGTGATCGCGGTCTGCCAACCTACCGTGCCCGTGCTGGCAGCCATCTCGCTGATGGCGAGCCGCGGCGAGGCGACGCCGCGCAGCATGATCTTGATGGGCGGCCCGGTTGACGCCCGTAGAAGCCCCACAGCGGTCAATTCGCTCGCGACGAAACACTCGCTCGCGTGGTTCGAGAACAATCTCATCCACCGGGTTCCGGCTGGTTACCCCGGCAGCGGCCGCAAGGTGTATCCCGGTTTTCTGCAGCACATGGGGTTCGTCGCAATGAATCCGGACAGGCACGCGCAGTCGCACTACGACTACTACCTGAACCTGGTACGCGGCGATGAGGAGAGCACCGAGTCGCATCGCCGTTTCTACGATGAATACAACGCGGTGCTCGACATGAGCGCCGAGTATTACCTGCAAACGATCCAGTCCGTATTTCAGGAATTCCACCTGGCGCAGGGTACGTGGACCGTTCGCGGCGAACCGGTGCTGCCGCAGGCGATCACGGGCACGGCGCTGATGACGATGGAAGGAGAACTCGACGACATCAGTGGCGACGGCCAGACGCGCGCCGCGCACGACCTCTGCACGGGTATCGCCGCGCATGACAGACGCCACTTCACGGCTGAGAAGTGCGGACACTATGGGATTTTCTCGGGCAAACGCTGGAATTCCGTCGTGTATCCGCAGGTCCGCAGTTTCATTCTGGCACATCACGGCACGGCGCAGAACACGGAACTCGACGAAGCGCTTGTGGCGTAACCTATTACAGGGTATCTGTAGCCTCGCCAGCGTGCCCCGCGGGTGGCGCTCCGATAACCAGACCATGTCGAACACAGCGAAAAATCGAAGCTTCGCCGCGCAAATCGAGAGCCGGATCGTGGTGCTCGCACTCTTTATCGGCTCGATGTGGGCGGTCTTCTTTCTGTCCGCCGCCTTCCCGTCGCTGCACCTCACCCACCACGGCGTCGTGCCGCGCACCGTCTCCGGCCTCCAGGGGATTCTGTTCGCGCCGTGGCTTCACGCCAGCCTCGGCCACATCATGGCGAACTCGGGCGGCCTCGTGGTCCTCGGGTGGCTCGCAATGTGGCCGCGCATCGGCAATTTTGTTGTGGCGACCGCGGGGGGCATGCTCGGCGCGGGGTGCTGCGCCTGGCTTCTTGGCGCCCCATATAGCGTCCATATCGGCGCGAGCGGACTCGTTTTCGGCTACGCGGGCTATCTGGTCGCACGCGGCATCTACACACGTCACTTCCTCGCCATGCTGGTCGCGCTCTTCGTCGTGGTCGCCTACGGCATCAGCCTGCTGTCCGGCGTGCTGCCGATCTATCCCGGCATCTCGTGGCAAAGCCATCTCGGCGGGGCGATCGGCGGAGTCCTCGCAGCGCGCCTGACACTTCAGCCGGGATTGCGCCTCTCCCGGCCCTGATTGCGCATTGACGCGGGAGCGCCGTCGCTGTTTCTGCCGCCTGATTGCGGGCTCTTCAAAATAGAGGGAAAACTCACTGGCGACACCGGGACACATCTCCAGGCACCTGGCACGGCGCACGCTTCAGGCTGCGTCAACAATCCGCCTGTTGCTCTCTGTGCGGCTTTATTGCGGAGGCAACATGTCCTTCCTTCCGAGCACCCCTACCCGGACTCCAGAACCCCATCCGCCTCTGGGTCGTCTCACCACACTGCTGCGGCGCTGTGCCGGTGCACTGACGATGATTCTTCTGAGTCCAATTCTGGCGGGAGTCGCGTTGCTCGCTTACAGCGAGGACTACCTCAGTGGCGAACAGGAGCGTTCGAGGAGAGTCATCTTCGTCGGACAGGTGGCGGGCTGGAAGCCACCGCCCGAGGCGCAAAGTTTGGCGAGCGCGACTGAAGTCGCCGTGCAGTCTCGCCGTCCCGGCAGGCTCAACGCCGCCGTTCAAGTCTGGGCTTCAAAGCTAAACTTTGCTGCCATGGAGCAGAGATTCGCACTGCCAACTGGATTGCTCGCAGCGCTCGCCCAGCAGGAATCGTCAGGCAACGCCCGCGCGGTCAGTTACGCCGGTGCCCGGGGCTTGTTCCAGTTAATGCCGACGACCGCAAGGGAATATCACGTCGACCCGATGAATACCTCGCAATCTGCGTGGGCGGCCGCACAAAAACTTTCCGGGCTGATTCGCCACTATGGGGGCGATCTCACGTCAACGCTACGCGCCTACAACTGGGGGGAAGGCAACCTCGACCGCAAGGGTCTCAGCCTGGATCCGATGCAAACGCTGTCCTACGCGCCATCGGTGATGTCACGCATGGGTGATTACGGTGGCGGCGTTGTCTCGGCTCAACGCGCGGCCTACCAGCCCGGGACGTGACTTCATCAGCGGGCAGCAATTCAACTGATCTGGTGGCTGGTGACCAGGCCATTCAGCCGGAGAAACTGTTCTTCGCGTCGTGCCCTCAACGTGGCCAGGTCCGATCGCAGAACGGTTCGCGCTTCGTCGAGCCACTCAGGAAAGCGACTGGTAGCTTCGGTCACGCGGAGGAGGTGACGGAACTTGGCTGGGGTGAGGACTTTCGCGCGTGTGGGTTCCATACTCTTCCTTCTTCGTAATACGCTCGTTTTCGGGCTCTGTTACAAGAGAAAAAGAACGGGACGTTCCTTTCCAGCGGAACCCGCATGAAACGTCACCTCAACGGCAAAATGCCGGATACGCGCGGACCTCGACGCGGCGGGCATCCGGCACGGGCCGGGCAAACGGGCGCGCGCCGTCAACCCTGCTGACTGGTGTAACGTGCCGGGAACCGGCGCTTGCGGTGCACAGGCGGCGAGGACGGTTAGTTGCGTGATGAACTGGAAGCCACGCCTTCGGTTGCCGGCACAATGACCCGTCGACGCAACCTGGCGACGGCAATGCGTGCAGCTGGGATCGAGGACTTTCCTCCGGAGCCGGACGCTGGGCCGCGCTTCCCGGTCAAACAAGATGAGACCCAAGGTGATTGTCGGACAGTTAGCTTTTCACGCGGGAGCATTGGTCACTGATTTTCCACTGCATGCCAGCCTTCCTCCGCTGACGGGTTACGCTGACGGATACCTTGCGATGTTCCCGGTCTATCGTGTGGACTAGAAGCATAAGCTCGGTCGTGACGCTTACGCGCCCCCCATATTCCGCCCCATCAAGAACTCACTCCCGTTCAGGTAAGCCGACAGGGAATGCACCCCTTTTTTCTGCTTCGAAAGCGCTTGCCGGTCTCTGATGCTGAATAGGTATAATCGCCGCCCGGGTGGCGCAGAAATCAAACTACAAGGGGACATGTCGTGCGCGCGACAATGATAGCGGTAACGGCAGTTGCGGCAATGAGTGTGACGTCGGCGGCCGTGGCGGCCGTCGAGTATCGCGAACAATGGACGCCGCCGAATGCGCGGCACGGTGCAGTCGCGAGACAGGCCGAAGCAACAAGTCAGATTGCGGTCGGGGCGACTGTGGGCAACGCGTGTGTTTGCCAGCCTGCGGGCGCTGGACCGCGCGCCGCGGCAGCCCGCCCTGCGCCGCCGTCGGCCGATCATAAAGACCAGGATGACGACGGAGCGCTCAAGGCGGGGGCAGCGATGCTTGGACTTTGGCCGAAAGACTCGGGGAACCATACAGGTCACGTCGTGACCGGGCAGATTGTCCGCAACGTTCGGCATGAGCCGGTTGCTGCCGCACACGCGCCGGAGGGTGGATCGCATCACGCGTTTAGCTATGGCCGTCGCGCAAACGTTTGGCATGCGCCGAGTACTGTCGCGCGAACGACAAGGGACGCGCCGCCGCATCGCACGTCAGCCAGCAGCAGTAAGGACAACACCCAGCACAACCCGATCGCTGGCGCGCGCCTGGCGGCAAAGATACCGCCGCACAGTGACGGCTCGCGACGTTCGCTTGCAACTGCTGCCGGTCATCCGGTGCCGCATCATCGCCTCGTCGTCGAAACGAAGCCGATGCAACCGAAGGTGCTGCCGAACTCGCAGCGACGGGAATTGCCGCCAATTCTCAGTTGATACTGCATATAGAGTGCGCAGAGATTCGCTCTCTGCGCTTCGTTTCCCGCAGCGGCACGTCGTTCGACATTCCCGCCAATCGCTCGATCTGGTCACGGCATGACGCATCGAGAGGTCGCCTGGCGTTTTCCGAGAGATCGTTCCTGCAGATACGTTCTGAAAACTACGTTCCGTTCATGCATGTGTGCCACACCTTCGCCCGTTGCCGGACAGCTCGTGTCGCCGTATGGCGCTGCGTGCATCCGAATCTGACAGGCCGTTAGTTGCGTTGAATCGTCGACCCTTTGCTGCTCCCGCTCGACATTTGCCCTCCGCGATTTTTTTGATGCGCCTTGTCCGTCAGCATGACGTACGAGCGTCATTATGATGGCGGCACGATGTAATTCATCCGCCTCAACCCCAAGACGGGAGGCTCAAATGGAATACCTCTTGATGATCTATTCGCAAGAAAACGGCTGGAACCAGATGACCGACAGTGAGCGACAGCAAGGCGTCGCCGCCTATCACGCATACACCGAATCGCTCCAGAAAGCGGGGGCACTGGTGGGTGCCAACCGGCTGCAGCACACGAATACCGCCACGACCGTGCGGCTGGTCGACGGCAAGCCGCAAGTGCTCGACGGACCGTATTCCGATTCGAAGGAGCAGCTCGCGGGCTACTACCTGATCGACGTGCCCAACCTGGACGCGGCGATGGCGTGGGCGTCGCGGTGTCCCGGCGCGGCTCACGGCATCATGGAAGTGCGCCCGGTCTGGACCGCTCCGTACGATGCGCCATCTGCTGCATGAGCCAGTCCGGCGGCGACCGTCACCCTGACGCCGCCGCACATTCCATTGCCGAGGCAGTCGCGCGCCGTAGTTATGGCAAGCTCGTCGCGCTGTTGGCGATGCGCACGCGCGACGTCGCCGCGGCCGAGGACGCACTCGCCGACGCGTTTGCGGCGGCGCTCACGGACTGGCCGGAGCACGGCTGCCCCGCGAGCCCCGAAGCCTGGCTGATGACCGTTGCGCGCCGCCGGGCGATAGATGGCGCACGCCATCGCCATGTCGGCGACGCGGTGGTGAACCAGCTCGCGATCCTCGCGGAAGAGATCGACGAGTGTGAACCCGGCGCGTTGCCCGACCGGCGGCTCGCACTGCTCTTTGCGTGCACTCACCCTGCGCTCGAGGCCGCGATTCGCACGCCGCTGATGCTCCAGGTAGTGCTGGGCCTGGAAGCGAAGACGATTGCATCCGCGTTTCTGATGTCTCCCGCCGCCATGAGCAAGCGCCTCGTGCGCGCGAAGACCAAGATCCGCGAAGCGGGCATTCCGTTTAGCGTGCCCGAGCGTGAGGAACTGCCCGGCCGGCTCGACTCAGTGCTTGAAGCTGTTTATGCAGCGTATGCGGAAGGTTGGACGGATCCGGTCGGCGGCGATACCGAACGGCGCGATCTAGCCGACGAGGCGCTGTATCTTGCACAATTGCTCGTCGAACTGCTGCCCGAGGAACCGGAGACGCTGGGTCTCCTTGCGCTGATGCTGTTTGCGCAGGCGCGGCGCGATGCCCGACGCGATGCGGCCGGCGAGTACGTGCCGCTGTCGGCCCAGGACCCGGCAACATGGAACGCACCGATGATCGACGCAGCCAACGCACTGCTGCGGCGCGCGAACGCGTTAAATTCAATCGGTCGCTTTCAACTCGAGGCCGCGCTGCAGTCAGCGCATGTGCATCGCTGCCGATCGCATTGCCCGAACTGGGACGAGATCGTGCAACTCTATGATGGGCTGCTCGCCATTGCAGCTTCGCCCGTGGTCGCGGTGAACCGCGCACTCGCACTGGCGGAACGCGACGGCCCACAGGCGGCGCTCGACGCGCTCGCGCCGTATGCGAACGATCCGCGGCTGACTGACTACCAGCCATACTGGGCGGCACGCGCCAATCTCCTCGCGCGCGCCGGCGCTACGACCGAAGCGCTTGACGCGTACGATCTTGCGATCGGCCTCGAGCGTGATCCGGCCGTGCGCCGGTTCCTGCAGCGCAAGAAACTTGAGCTTGCATCGGCGAGCAGCTAGGGACGCGTGGCTATGCGAACGTCCACAATGGAACGCTTGACACTACAGATCATGTTTGGAGTTTGAGCGGCCGCGCCGACTGTTTTCCCCGGCTTGCCTGCGCGTCTCCCCCGGACCGGCCAGGCGGCCTATCATGATCGTGCTGCATTCATCAGCGCAGGAGCCCATCATGATCTCCCATCCGTCCGGCACCGCTCCCGGCACCGCTCCCGACACCGCGCGCCCTTCCGCCGGCGCGACTCGCCAGCCCGATCGCCCATCCGGTCCGACGGGCCTGCAAAATCCGGTTCCCGACGACCTGCCTGACGCCGACGCGGCCGAGCCCGAGCCTCACGAGCATCTCCCGTCCAGAAGCGACGACAACTGATTCGGCACCGCCGTGCCGAGGCGTCGTGGCGCGAGGCTCCGTCGCTTGGCATGGGCCTGTAATATCCACCTGCAACACCCGCCTGCCACGTCCTCCCGCGAGGACCGGCGGGTTTCTGTTGGTGCTCCCCAACCGGACAATTTGCCCTGTCAATCAGTGACAGCTTCGGCCCGGAACTGAATACTCAGTGACACCATCGCTTAGCCGCTTCGCGGGGCGTGTCGCATACGAGAGTCCCGTCGTGATGCCACCATTCGATCACTGTAGCGGCCTCACTCGCCGAGCGAGCTGGCGACCACATCGCGAACCTCGTCTGCAACCTGATTCCACCACGGCGCCCCGTCTCCTTCGCTTGCGCGCGGGACAATCGCCTGGCGATAGATCGACTTTGCCCCGTCTAGTGTGATTTGCATCCCGTTTTCAGTGGCAATAAATTTGTCAACACGTACCGCTCTGATCGCATTCGCAACATCGCGGTAGCGCGTAAACGGTCGCTCAATTGAGTGATAGAGCTGCAGCTATGGACATTGCTTACGGATGGATGCGTGTTTGGCGCTCGCCAGCCTTCGTTGCGATCTTGTGCCACGGCGTGGGGCCGCAATTGACGGGGAATTGCGCCCTCGGTCTTCGTGTATAAATGAGGCTACCCAAGACAAACGGAGCCCGCCGTGGCCGACACCCCACCGTCCAACTCAAAGCCAGTTACCGACGGCGCGCGCACTTCGGTCTCGCGTCCTGTCAGACTTTGGGCCCTCTGCGGCGGCATCGGCCTTTTGCTCGTGAGCCTGTTGGTGGTCTTCGCCCCTGATCGGGAAAAACTGGACGAACGGGCGCTGAGCGGCCTGGGATTTTTCACGGGCGCGTGCGATGACGGAGGCGATTTAACTGCCACACCAGAGTCGGGATGCCTGGCATTGCGGGCAAAACCGACAGTGACAACGTCTCAGCTCGCCGCCGCGGTCACCCATCTAGCCAAGCTGCACCTGAAACTCGAATTGAGTCTGGCGGGCAGCTCCGTTGATAACATCGACTCGCTGAAAGAGCTGGATGATGTGGTATCGCTCGACCTCACTGGCACTCCGGTCTGGAACATCGACGTGCTGAAGGGAATGCGTTCCCTGAAAAGACTCGTGATACACCGCACCCAGGTCCAGAACATCGATGCGCTTCGAGAGTCGACCGGTCTCCAGTTGCTCAATCTCTGGGACACCCGCGTTTCGAATCTCGAAGCGCTGAGGGACTTGACTGAGTTGCGCCAACTCGATCTTCGGGATACGCAGGTTCGGGACCTCGAAGCGCTGGCGAAGCTACCTCGTCTGGAAGCACTCAAACTGGGTGGTGCGAGAAATGTCAGGGACATTGAGCCACTCGGTCAATTGACCACGTTGACAACGCTCGATCTCAACGAGACGCAAGTCGAGCGCCTCGATCCCTTGAAGAATCTTCGCGATCTTCAAGCGCTTTATCTCGCGAACACGTCTGTTCGTGACATCGATGTGCTGATGGGCATGCCACACCTGAAGACGCTCGCGCTCGACGGCTCCAAAGTCGAGAATATCGAGGCGATGCGGGGATTGCGCGAGTTGGAAACACTCGTTCTTGCCCGCACGCAAGTCACGAACATCGATGCACTGAAAGGCCTGACTGGCCTGCAAAGGCTCAATCTCTCCGACACCCGCGTCGAGAACATTGATGCGCTGAGCAATCTTACTGCCCTTCGAACACTCAATCTCTTTCGCACCGACGTTCACGACATCGACGCGCTGAAGAGACTGAAGGGGCTACAAGAGCTCTATCTCGCGAACACGCCAGTCAGGGACGTCGACGTACTGAAAGGCCTGACCGGGCTGCGGGAGCTTGTTCTCTATGGCACCAAGGCCCGGAACGTCGATGAACTCAAAGCGGCCTTACCAAACACTCGAGTTGTATGGTGACCACCCGGTTTGCCCCGCTCGCACGACTATCTGTCACTGGCGCCTCCCTCCCGCGTGCCGCGTGCGGCTTCGGAAAAGACTCCTCCATGCGGACGCGCTACAGGCCTGATATGGCTGGAGCTCCGTGCGTAACATCGAGCGGCATGACTTCTTCAGGACGACGCAATGTGACCGTTCAATGGCAGTCTGCTCGCACGCTCGCTCGTCACGCAGCCACAGCGCAGCCTTGCTTCGTGCGACTCGCATCCTGCTAAAACGAAATGGGGCATCGAATATTCCCAGCGTGTCGTGCGGTCCGCGAGAATGAGATGGGGTTGACCGCGCCGTCGAACGCACAAGCGTCGACGTCCGTCATTTCGCCGACAATGTGCTTTCACTTTTAAATAATAAGGCATCCGAAATAATGCGTGGAGAAATGAGCGGAGTTGAGGGCGTTCGACTGGACAGCCGATCGCCTCAATACATTCGATCCGCAGAGGTAGACAAGACGGCTGCTTCCAGTGCAGTAGCGGCCTATTGAACGAGGGTGTCGGTACGACGAGGGTCGGCGGAAAACGCTGGCTCGCGCGGCAATTCTCCCTCGGAGACATTTCGTGCGAGCGCGATGGAGTGCCGAGCTCTTTCTTGTGCGTCCATCGCTCCCCTGGCACACGCCATGCGCCTCAGAGGACAACCCTATGTCGACAACGAGGAAATGACGTGGCTCGCTGCGGCATATGGACAAACCGATCGGTCAAATTTGCCGGGAGTGTTCCGAGCGTGTTGGTCGTCGACGATAACACGGCATCAGGAGCCGCGCTGACGGCCGCGCTCGGCCAAGGGGCCATGGACGCGCGCTTCGTGGCAAGCGGAATACAGGCGATGGAGTGCAGCCGTTACTGGGTGCCGGACGTCATTGTGCTGGACATCAATATGTCGCGGCATGACGGATTCTCGACAGCACGTGTACTCAGGCGGCTCCCGCCAACGCGCGGTGCGGTCATCGTGGCTTTTACCGCACTCGATGAAAGCGAAGTCCAGGCTAGGGGGATGCCTGTTGGCTTTGATGGATATTGCCAGAAGGGAGGGACGCCAAACGACCTTATACGGATGATCCATGCGATGACCCACACATGACGAGCCATGCAAACGTCCAGCTGCGCTGAAGATTAATCGGTTCGAATCAAAGTGATTGGCACGGCTATAATTCGGGCAGGTGGCAATGTGCGGGGCGACGATCGGCGGTCGCTCATTGGTCCCTGCGGATGGCACCTCACGTCCTGGTCAATGCCGGCAAATGAAGGGGAGCGCCATGCCCGATGCGACTACCCGCGTGCTTACTGCGCACGTCCCGCTCGCCCTGGCGGAAAGGGTCGACCGCCTTGCCGAACGTCTTGACCGCTCGCGTGGCTGGATCATCCGTCAGGCGCTCGCAGCCTGGATCGATGAGGAAGAAGCTCGCAGCAGCCGGTCCCTTGAAGTGCCGGGAAGTGCCGACGCCCGGCGCGAAGCCTAAGAAGCCGCGAGACGCGTCAGTAGACCCACTATCGCTTGAGATAAACGCGCTCACATGCGGCAATCGTTCCGCACGAGCAACGGCCAGACATGTATGGCATCACTGGAGACGACGTGACCCAATCTGCGACAGAGTCGGACGAATCGACGTCGCCAACCTTTCCGCTGGTCGGAATTGGCGCTTCCGCGGGCGGGCTCGAGGCGATCTCCGAACTCATGGCCGACATTCCAGTTGCCAGTGGCATGGCATTTCTGGTGGTGCAGCATCTGGATCCGTCCCGCCACAGTATTCTTCCTGAGATCCTGGCCAGGCGCGTATCCATGCCGGTTGTTGAAGCCGCCGACGGCATGGATATTGAGGTCAACCACCTGTACGTCATTCCCGCGAACACGAGCATGTCGGTTGCACAGCGCCGCATCCGGTTGCGACCGAGAGACGCGACGATCGGGCCACCGATGCCCGTCGATGATCTGCTGGATTCCCTCGCGATGGATCAAGGTTCCAACGCCATCGGAGTGGTGCTGTCGGGCAGCGGCTCGGACGGCGCCCTGGGGCTGCAGGCAATCCAGCGCGAAGGTGGCATTACGTTTGCCCAGGACGAGGGGACAGCGCACTTCAACAGCATGCCGCACGCGGCGATCAGCAAGGGATGCGTCGATCGCGTGCTTGCCCCGCGTGATATCGCGAAGGAAATCATCGCAATCGGGCGCCACCCCTACCTGAGGTCAGTGCCTGCCGCCGCAACAGGCACGTCGTCCGAGCCTGCCGAAACGAGTCTGCGCGCGATATTCCGCCTGCTCCGGCAGGCCTGCAACATTGATTTCAGCCGCTACAAGAACGGCACCGTCCAGCGCAGGCTCGCGCGCCGCATGGCGTTACGGCAGGTCACATCGGTGGCAGACTACGTCACCGTGCTGGAGTCCGACCCGGCCGAAACGCTCGCGCTGGGACGGGATCTGCTCATTCAGGTGACGGAGTTCTTCAGGGATCCTGAAACATTCGAAGTCCTGACCCAGACAGTCTTTCCGCGCCTCGTTGCCGGCAAGGAATCCACCGACCCGTTCAGGATCTGGGTGCCCGGCTGTGCGACCGGCGAGGAGGTCTACTCTATCGCGATATGCCTGATCGAGTACCTCGGTGAGCATGCAGCAACCACGACGGTGCAGATCTTCGGCACCGATATCAGCGCGGAGGCGCTCGAAGTCGCACGCACAGGCCGGTACATTGAGAACATCGCCCGCAATGTGTCGCCGGAACGGCTGGAACGGTTCTTTGTGCGCGAGGGGGAGTATTACTGCATCGATAAACAGGTCAGGGACCTGTGCACGTTTTCGCGCCACGATGTGTTGAGCGATCCGCCATTTTCGAGGATGGACCTCGTGAGCTGCCGGAACCTGCTGATCTACCTGAGTGGCCAGGCGCAGCGAAATGTCATGCCGCTTTTTCATTACGCGTTGAAACCCGACGGCGTGCTGATGCTTGGGTCCTCGGAGACGGTCGGCGCTTTCTCTGAACTCTTTGGTGTCATCGAAAACCGGCGCAGCAGACTGTACAGCAAGAAGCCGCGGCTGGGACCGCCGGCGCAGGTGCGCCTTCATTCGACGCGGGCCGTGCCAGCTGTCGCTGCAGAAGGCGCACGGGAGAGCCGGTCCGAGCCGCGCGAAGCGTCGTCACTTCGATCCGAAGTCGACCGCATTACGCTTGCGCGGTATGCGCCGTCTTCGGTGCTCTGCGACGACGACCTGAACATCGTCGAATATCGCGGGGATACCTCTGCCTGGCTGGTCAATCCCAGCGGCCCGCCCACCAGCAACCTCCAGCGGCTTGCGAGGCCCGAGGTTTATCTGGCCGTCAGCGAAGGGGTCAGGAAGGTCCGGCAGGACGGTGTGGTGGTGCGCACGACGGGATTGCGCACGTCGGGAACGAACGGGCCGCAGACGGCGAGCGTGGAAGTGCATCCGGTCCAGACGGCAGGCATTGAGGGCCGCTGGTTCCTGATTTTTTTCGAGAGCGGGGCCAGGGATGCGGATGGTCCGGGTGGCCAGGTGCCCCTCAAGGCGCTGTTGCGGCAGGCGATCACTCAACGGCTGGGACGCCGGGTTTCCGCGCAACATCCTGATCCCAGGGACGAGGAAATTGCGCGCCTGATGACCGAACTGGGTGCGATGCGCACGCAGATCCGAACCATGCTCGAAGAGCACGAAAGTGCGCGTGAGGAGCTCAAATCCAGCGAGGAAGAACTACTCTCGAGCAACGAGGAATTCCAGAGCACCAACGAAGAACTCGAGACCGCCAAGGAAGAACTTCAGTCGCTCAACGAGGAGCTGTCGACCACCAACGACGAGTTGCGCTACCGCAATCACGAACTCAGGGTGCTGCACGACGAAGTCGCACTTGCGCGCGACTATGCCGACGCGATCATCGACACGATGGCGGAGCCGCTGCTCGTGCTGGAATCCGACCTGCGCATAACGCGGGCCAACCATGCGTTCTACAGCACTTTCCAGACGAGCCCCGAGGATACGATCGGTGCGCTGCTTTATACGCTGGGCAACGGGCAATGGAATATCCCAGGTCTGCGTGACCTGCTCGAGGAGGTCCTGCCTGAGCAGACTGTCGTCCGGGATTTCCAGATCACGCATGATTTCCCGCGCATTGGCGTGCGTACGATGCGACTGAACGGCGCCCGCGTGGTGGGCCGGGGCCACGCGCGCATCCTGCTGACCATCGAAGACACGACCGAGCATCGACTCGCGGTGCAACGACTGGAAACCGCCGATCACCAGAAGGACGATTTTCTTGCAATGCTCGCACACGAACTGCGCAACCCGCTTGCGGCGATTGCTAACGCCGTCGAGGTTTGGGGGCACGAGAACATCGACCAGGAAACACAACGGCAAGCGCGAGCGCTTGCGAGGCGCCAGCTTGATCACGAGATCGGTCTGGTTGACGACCTCCTGGATGTGTCACGCATTACGCGCGGCATCATCAAGCTCAATGTGCAGCCCGTCAATCTCGCTGAAGTCGTGCAGCACGGCGTTGCCGCGATGCGGGCAGAGATCGACGCACGCCGGCATAAGGTCACGCTCGCCCTGCCGCCTGAGGTCGTGGCAGTCGAGGGCGATGCCATTCGCCTCGAGCAGATCGTGACCAATCTGCTCAGCAATGCCGTCAAATACACCCCCCCAGATGGCGCCATCGAGGTCGCGCTCGCCCGCGATGGCGATGAGGCTGTGCTGACGGTCGCCGACAACGGCATTGGCATGGCCGCGGACTTTCTGCCGACCATCTTCACCCTCTTCGTGCAGGCGGAGCGCTCGCTGGATCGCACGTCCGCGGGATTGGGCCTGGGTCTCGCGCTCGTGCAAAAGCTGGTCGGACTGCATCACGGAACCGTTCAGGCCTCCAGCGCCGGCCCTGGCCGCGGCAGCACGCTCGTTGTCCGGCTTCCGGCGCCATCGCATATCAGTACGCCTCTACCATCAATCCCCGACGCGCCGCGGGAGCGTCCAGTCGTCGCGGCACAAAGAATTCTTGTCGTTGACGATAATCCCGATGCGGGCGAGAGCACCGCGATGATACTCAAGCTCGACAGGCACGAGGTGAAGGTCGCCTCGAACGGTAGATCCGCCTTGCAATGCGCGACGGAGTTTCAGCCGGATGTCATCGTGCTCGACATCGGGCTGCCAGAGATGGATGGCTACGAAGTCGCGCGCCAGTTGCGCGCGATGCCCCGTTTCGCGGACACCTTGCTGATCGCGGTGAGTGGCTACGCGGGAGAGGAGTATCGCGAACGCGCGAGGCAGGCGGGGTTCGATCATTATCTCGTCAAGCCGGCCGGCCTGGCTCATTTGAGCCAGTTGATCGCATCGTCACGTAGCGCTGGACCGGCCTATCGATAGCGATGTCTCGGACGCTTGTCTATCTGCACAAATCCATGAGTCAGCGTCGCCTCGATAAAAGAAACCGCCGGAGCGGCGAGTCTTCCTAGACAGGAACTTGGCGAACGACCGCTGTCCGACGTCAGTCTGCCGTTTCGATGACCGAACTCATCCGTGTGCGAATGGCTGCAACTGGCCGATCGCGAGCGCTCGCCGACCTCGCCGTTAGCTGTCGTTCAAAACATTCCCGGGCGCGAGCGGCTGCGTTGTGGCATCAAAGCTCAGCGGGTGAAACCGGCCACGAAGGGTCATTCGGTTCGCGCAGCCCGACGACCGCTGCGCGCCCAGAAGCGGACCCTCGGGCAGCCGCCCCGGCGCGCTCCCTACGCAGGACGATCTGCGGCAATGAAAATGCTGGTGCGTCTCAGACGAATCGCTCTCACCGTGATGAGCGTCGCCGCCTTTTCTATCCAGATCCAGGCGCTTGCAAGCTGCCGGTTTCCGACTCCTGATGGTGGGAAAGCTGCATCGCCTCCAAACCTTGTTGGACGACTGGTCTCAAGTGACCGTGCGGTTCTGGTTGTCAAGAGCACCGATGGGAAACACGAGAAGACCGTTCGTATTCTGCCTGGTGCAGTTTTCTACACGCATTTGGTGGCGACAACCAAGTTGAGACGCTGCGACCTGGCGTCGCAATACGCGTGTGGTTCGATCGCTGTTTAGCCGTACAGGGTTCGCAGCCACCTATCGCCGCATGGATCGAGGTCTTTTCGAGAGATCCAGCGGACGTGCCGCCGAAGTCCTATCTGATACAGTGACGTAGGCGCGCCCCAGTTGCTGTGGCAGGATTGCGCCCAAAAGCAGGGCTTGCATCAGGAGAGCGACAAATGACCGCCTTTTACATCGGCCAGCACGAGATTGATGACGAGGCGGCTTTCGCCGACTACCTCAAGCAGACAAGACCGTTTATCGAAAAGCACGGCGGACGTTATCTCACGAAAGCCGGCACACATGAAATGCTCGAAGGCCCACGGCCGAGCCGCGTCGTCGTTGTCGAATTTCCGAGCAAGCGGGCGATCAAGGATTGGTACAACGATCCCGGCTACCGGCCGCTGATCGCCAAGCGGCATGCAGCGGCGCGCAGCGTCATGATCGCGGTGGAGGGCCAGTGAGTCGTTCCCTCGCCAGTTTTTTAATGCTGGAAGTCCGCTTTGTGTGCGCGAAGCTGCCCCTCGCGGTGGCAGCTTGAATGGCAGTAGTGGGTGTCGGTTTCGGGCGACCGCGTCGGGCAGTGACCGGCCAATGCGCGTCGTTCGACGCTCTGCCAGTCTGGTTCCGCCAGCATCCCTGAGCGGTCACTCACGGATCGGCGCCGACATCGGAGGTGTGTCGGCCAAATCAAAGCAGACGCCCTCCGCGATTTCCGCGGCGGATCACCGCGAGCGGATCTGACAAATTCACTCACTCGGCACTGGGAAAACGTCGCTGACGCGACAGGCGTCGCTTATCGTGGCTATGCGACCGACCATCTGCGGATAGCGAAGGGATTGAGCGGGCGAGTGCAGCACGGCGAGTTCGCCTGCTCGCCGTCCCGACTCTGCTACAAGCATTCCTGCGCTTGCTCAGGTAACGGGCACGAACGCTCCTTCGGCGAAGAACCACGCCGACATCGTCCGTGCCAGTTCGAGCACGACCTCCGCGTCGGTCCGGCCGGAGGACGCGCGCACGTGGAACGAATGATCTGCGTCGTCCACCACATGCAGCGTGGCGCGTGGCCCCAGCATCTCGACGACCGACCTCAGCAGGGGAAGCTCGGCCAGCTTGTCGCGCGTGCCCTGCAGGAAGAGAATCGGCACCGTGACGTCCGCCAGGTGCCGTGCCCGCTCCACGCCAGGCGCGCCCGCCGGGTGCAGCGGGAACGCGACGAAAGCGAGGCCACGCACGCCGTCGAGCGGGGAGATGGCTTGAGCCTGGGAGGTCATGCGGCCGCCGAACGACCTGCCGCCCGCGAAGAGTGGCAGGGCTGGCAGCCGCCGGCGGGCCTCTGCGACGGCCGCCTGCACGGCAGAATGTGCCACGGCCGGCGAGTCCACTCGCTTGGAGCCCCGCTCCATGTACGGAAACTGGTAGCGCAATGTGGCAACATTGGCCGCCGCAAGCGCGTCGGCCAATGACGACATGCCGGCATGCTGCATGCCCGCCCCGGCGCCGTGCGCGAAGACATACAGGGCTCGCGCGTCCTCCGGCACTCGGAGGAGCGCAGAGACCTTAGTGCCGTCGGGCAGTGCCAGGAAAAGCGATTCTGGGTCGTCCATCGTATTCAGGTCGTGTCGTTGTGGCCATTGCGCCGATTCTGCATCAATGAGGCATCGGGGAGCGTTTGTAGCGGCGTCCGGCAAGGCATTGCGCAGGCGAAGTTTGCCAGCCGATCCATCGAGCGCGCGCCCATCGTGAACGGCGTCGCAGCCGCGATGTGTCGGTTGACGACCGCAAGCCCGACGGCGTAATTGCGCGCCTGCATCATTGTCAGCGAGCTGTTACGACACTGCAATCAGCGTCAAAGGAGGTTCTCGAAGGGCAGTTCATTTAGCTGCCTCTCTGGAAGAGCATGTCCGGCTGCAGAAAGTTATGGGTTCGGCCAATACCTGACGCTCACCCGCGTAAATTCCGGAGTTACTGACCGACTGCTGTACTACAGGAACCCACCCTTCAGTGTGAGCCCGAATCATCGATTGCCGCGAAGCCTGTCACGATCCATACCGGGATAGCGACTTGCCTTCCCCACCAGGCAGCGTACGCAGAAACTACCAATATTCTCAACGCGGCGGGGACCATTATGATCACGGCAACGCGACAGGGCGAGCCATATTGTGTCCAACTGAGTAACGGGCGCAGTCTTGTGCTCTCAGATACGCAAAAGGACGGCAAAGGCGGGAGCGCGGGCATGCGACCGCACGAACTGCTGGAGAGCGCGCTTGCGGCGTGCATACGCATGTCTATCGACATGGCTACCGAACGCGCGGGTGCCACACTTCCCGCCGTCACAGTACGAGTGACCATTGACCGGCAAGATCACGAAACAGGATTTGACGTGTCACTGCACTTCGCGACAGCACCGTCCCCGGCACACGAGGCACTGGCTCGTGAGGCGGTGCGAACATCGCCCGTTGCGCGGACGCTGGGCAAGCCTGTAGCGATTCGTCCAGCCGCAATCGTCACCACCTGATCGGGGGAATTTATTACGGACGAACAAACCATCGAAGCCTACTCGACTGGCGCCGGCCGATTTGCGGCTGAGTGGCACGACCAACCGCCACCGACTGACATGTACGCGCTGTTGCAGCGCTACTTCACCCCAGGTGGCAAAACTGCAGACATCGGTTGCGGTGCTGGCCGCGACGTTGCGTGGCTAAACAATCATGGCTTTCCTGCCGTTGGGTACGACGCCGCCGAGGGATTACTTGCGCAAGCTGCGACCGAGTTTCCGTCACTGGTTTTCACGCGCGCAGCGCTTCCCGAGCTGGACTCTATCGGCAGAGAAACGTACGACAACGTGCTGTGCGAAACGGTCGTCATGCATTTGCCGCCGGATGAGGTTACCCAGGCCTGTGCACGTCTGTTCGAAATTCTCAGGCCGGCGGGGACGCTATATCTGAGCTGGCGAGTCGCAGAATTGGTTTCCACCCGCGATGCTGCTGGCCGACTCTACGCTGAGTTCGACGCCGCGCGGGTCAGGGAAGGCCTTGGCGATGCAGATCTTTTGCTCGATGCCGAAGCGGTCAACCTGTCTTCTGGCAGACGTGTGCATCGACTTATCGCACGGCGCCGGTAATTGATGTTGCCCGGCATCCATGCTGAATACCCGAAGTCGAACCGGGAGCGGTCATCGCCGATGGCCTACGCCGAAGGTCGCTTGCGGGTCGAAAGTGTGAGTTCGCTGATGCAGGAAGCTGACGCCGCGCCGCTCGACACTGCCAACGTCAGCATTCCGTCGCATTGCCGACGTAAAAGCCAACACGCCCCAATGACGGCAATGGCCGATGTCCTGTCGTCGATCGACGGTCCGGGATGGCCGCTCCACCCCGATACCCGCCCTTACGCCTACTACGGCTCGAGCAATAGCAGCGAGACGACGTTAATCTTGTTCGCATTCGCGCAGAAGCTCTCCCCTCTTCCGGGCGTCAATTGCCTGCCTACGCTGCAGGTGTCTGGCTCACCGTCTCGTTCGACATGTCCGAGGTGTCAAGTTGTTCGCGATGCGAATCTTGATATTACAGATCAACTACCAAGATCAGGCTAGCGGCTCCGATGCCGACAGCCGCGTCGTGCCTCATGCGTCCCGTGGGAAAAAAAGCCCTCAGGGCAGACGTTCACGAATAGCCAGCAGCAGATCGAGATGCCGGTCAACGAGCAGCGGAATGGCCGATTCGCCGCTGATCCATCGACTGATAGTGCGGCGGTCGTAGCCCGAGTATTCCGCGAAAGTTGCCTGGGTCCCGTGTGCTTCAGGCTTCGAAGGCGTGATACGGCCTCGATGTTGACGTTCGCAGTCGAATACTACCGCCCGGACATCCGTGTTGTTCGCGTGACTTCACTGCGCCGGAACGCGGCGCGTCGTCTCCGCTCTGGGTTAACGCTTTAAATACCCGGTGTAATCGAGACCGATAGCATTTTGGCTATCCGGTACACAGGAAGTCACGCCGTCGCATTCCCAGCGGGAAATGGGAGCACAACAAAAACGCTCGCCCGGCAACGCATCTGCCGGACCACTCGCTTAAAGGCCCGTCCCCGTTTGGCATCAACGCCTTTGTCGCCGGCGGGTCCGTGAAGTTCCACCGGCAGGTACAGTCTTGTCCGGAAATCGAGGTACGTGCCGTTCCACGACTTCGTCGCACATCGCGATGACAACCACCGGACAAAAGCGTCATTGCAATGAGGGCGCGCTTGAATCCAGTAGGTCGCTTCGTAAATGTTTCCTCACAAAGAGGTGACCTCCAGACGACGCGCTTCATCAGTTGGTCACCGTTGCCGACCATGCTGGGCGTTGGACATACGTCTTCAGGAGGCGAACATGACTGATTTTCGTGAGCAAGCTGCTGTCGCCCAACGGGCAAATTTCGACTTCTTCTTTGGGCTGGCCGGCAAGATGCTGGAAGGCGAGGAAAAACTCATCAAACTGAATCTGGATACGGCGAAAACGACGCTTGGCGATTGGTGTCAACGCGTCCAAGACGGGCTGGCGAAGAAGGACGGACAGGAAGTTACTGCCTTGCAAGACTCGCTGGCACTCCCCTCGGCGGAGAAGGTCCTGACGTACGAACGTCAGGTTGCCGAGATTGCGTCCACCACGCAAACGCAGCTGGCAGAGATCATCAATGCCCAATACGAGGAGGTCAACCGCCAGGTTCAATGTTTCGTCGAGAATGTCGCGCAAAACGCACCAGTCGGCTCCGAAGCCGCAATTGCATTTATGAAACAAGCTATTACGCTTGCCAACACCGCTCAGGAAAGCACGCAAAGAGCAACGAGGCAGGTGGCCGAAGTCGCGCAAAGTAACGTGGAAGCCGCAACAAAAACCGCATCTGATGTGACTGAAGCGGCTGACCAGGCAGGCGAGAAAGCGGCAAAATCCGCGAAGGAGGCGGAGCAATAATTTGAAGGAACGTTGAAGCCCCGGGTCGCGAGACGCGGCAAGCTAACGCACCTGGCCACGTGCGCTGTGGCCGCGACCGGACGCCATACTCTTGCGCGCTGGTCGTTCATTCCGGCGCATGGCATCCTGGCCCACGTCTCGTACCCGGCTCGCGGCCAATACCGACACACTCACCCCGCGGAAAGCGCGTCGCGGCATATAGTTGAAAAGGAATGGCCCGCCTCGGCGGACCACTCCCTACGCGACAGCGAGTGCGGCGAGGTGTCATGTTGGCTGGTTTGTTGCAGCCTGTCTGGCCTTCGGGCCTTGCTTCACTTCGAACTTGACCTTCTGGTTTTCCTGAAGCGACTTGAAGCCACTCGACTGTAATAGGCGTCTCAGTGCCTGTTGCTCGTGACCGTTTGAAACTCAGGCACACGGACCCGCCGACTATCATCGAACATGGACGGAGATACGGCAATGGATGACCGATTTGATAGACGGGAACTACTGCTGCACCTCGGGGATATGCTCGAAGCGTTGAGCTGTCTGGCCAATACTGGTCGGCCATACGCGCAGGTGGCTCGACTTGCGAAGGAGCAGGATTCGTTGCAAAACCTCAGCTTCCTTCGGACGGTCGCACCGAGGATGACGGTGGCCGAATTCGGGGCACGCCTCGCCAGCGCGTTCTTTCTATGGCCAATGAAACTGCTTGAGGCGGAACTCAACCGCAACGCGCTCGCGTCAACAGTCCAGCACGACCTCTTTGACGGCAACCATGACGGCTGGAAAGCCTATGTCGCCTACATGCAGCAAAAGGTCGAATGGTTTGGGACCGGGCTGCCCGAGATGAAGGCCGGCACTTCGGAAATACCGGTGCCAGCTGCCGCTAGCGAAGCGAGTCCAATCGATTCGTCGGTCGAGCCAGCATCGCTTGCCGGGTGGGATGGACCCGACGAGAAGAAGGGGTGGCCCTGGCCGCAGCCAGGCTCGAGGTCCTGATGCACGCAGCGATTTGCGAGCAATTCGGTGCTTCACTGGTACACTCCGCCGCAGCTGCTCGACTCGGAACCGGCGTAGCCTTCTTCGCTGCCACGTTCTTCGTCGCCCCCTTTTTTGGTCGTGGGTTTTCTTTATCGCCGACCTTGCAGGCGACCGATTCGTGGGGCATGACCATCGATGCTTACGCCAGCGAACGGAAACGCCCCGTTTCTGGGGCGTTTCCTCTTCAGGTTTTCGACTTGCTCTTGGTGCGCTGCTTGGTCATTTGGGGGCTTTTCTCGCCCTGCGCCTTTCCGGCGGCCTTCGCCGGCGAGGCTACCTTCTTCTTGCTCGACATCTCGGCTTCGGCCCCGTGAGCAGGCGAGGCCTTTCTGGGCGATGGCATGATGTACTCCTTATGTCTCGTGCCGTTATGGCACTTTCCACAATAGGTGGCGTGGTGGCGAGAATCAAGGGTCGAAAGCGACGTAACTGCGACGAGAAATTCGTTCCAGTCTTGTGCGGTCTATCCCCGTCAGCGTGGGCGGATCACGCGGGACTCGAAGACGGACCCGCACGACCTTGGGCATGCCAATGGGCGAATCAGTCTGCTGATACGCAGTCACTTATCCATAGCTGAACGGTATCTGCGAACGCTTTTATTTGCCGCTCCGCACGACTGAGTTATGCGACATGTGGAAGTGGACGCGCCATTTGCGCACTGCCGCAAAACACATGCAAGCGGACCTGCCAGTCGCGCAATCAACCTCAATGCGATCTATCATGGTATCGATAGTATTCATCGGCGCAGGAGCACACCATGCCTTCCGATCCATCCGCTGAGCCGACTGACAAGCAGCTCGACCCCGCACAGTCTCCGCCCGGCGCGCAGCCCAAGAGTGGCGCCCACACACCGGTAAAATCCGCGAAAGACGATCTACCTGACGCCGATTCTGCCGAGCCCGTGCCGCACGAGCATCTTCCGAGCCGATCCGACGACAACTGATTGAGCAGCATGCGTCGGTGTCGCCCGCATCGGGTGGCTTTAGGCGTTGCACCATTGTGGGCCTGTGGCGGGTGTCTCACGCGACCCGCTCAATCAACACCCTATTCGGTTCGTCGGGCGAGGCCGCCGATATAGACGGCGGCCGCCGCTTTGACACGCCCCTCCAGGTACGTCGTAGAAAGCGAATTCTGGCCGCGCAGTTGTGCGAATGATATATCGCGCAAGATTTCGGGCTGAGCATTTCATCATGCGCCCGGCGATTCGCTTTATCGAACTGATTGGCCCATATCGCGGTCCGGCGCGACGGATAACGCTACCGAAGCCGGAACGTGGAGAGGTTTGAACCGGCCGCCCCGGCGAGCCACACATTGCGCGGCAACGTTCTACTAGCGACTCAGAAGACCTTCTATGAACTCAGACGACGGAATGCTCGAGACCTGCCTGGTGCGCGTGCACGGCCAGGTGCAAGGCATCGGATATCGCGAAGCCTGTGTGCGCCGCGCCAGAGCCCTGGCTGTCACGGGCTGGATGCGCAACCGCATGGACGGCTCCGTCGAGGCGATGATTCAGGGCTCCCCAAGGCTAATTGCCGACATGTGCGCGTGGCTCAAAGAAGGAATGCCCGCAGCGCTCGTCGAAGAATTTGAGGTGACAGAAGTGCCACCGCCGTTCGCCCGCTTCGATGAATTCCCCATGGCTAGCGACGTACGCTGCCGCCCCATACATGGCGCCCCCACCGCTGCCACCGACTTCGCGGCGCGGGTGAACGGTGCGCAGCCTGCTGCTTCACGGTCGCGCGCTCGCGCTACGGCGCCGACTCGCTTCCCCGACACACACACCAAGCTGTGTCGCGGCGCCGCCACGACCGAGAGCAAACCGTTGGATCGCTCGACGCGACTCCGGGCACCCACCACGGCAGCGCGGTGGTCGCAAGCCAATCAGGGCCTAACCCTTCACACAAACTACCTGCCGCAGCGTATGCACCACCTCAACCAGGCTCCGCTGCGCGGCCATTACCGCGTCGATGTCCTTATAGGCCATCGGAATCTCATCAATGACCCCTGCATCCTTTCGGCATTCGACATGCACCGTCGCGCTGATCTGATCCTTGACTGTGAAGCGCCGTTTGGCCTCCGTCCGGCTCATCGAGCGCCCGGCACCGTGACTGCATGAGCAGAAGCTCTCTTCATTGCCGAGGCCGCGAACGATAAAGCTCTTCGCCCCCATGGATCCGGGAACGATGCCGAACTCGCCCGCTCGCGCCGACAGCGCCCCTTTACGCGTTACGAACATGTCGGCGCCGAAGTGTCGTTCCTTCTGCACGTAATTGTGGTGGCAGTTCACCACGTGCTCATCGATCGCGAAGGGTTTGCCGATAGTCGCGCGCACCACGTCGATCACGGCATTCATCATGACCTCACGGTTGCTGCGCGCGTAGCGCTGTGCCCAGCCGACCGCCTCCACATAGTCATCGAAGTGCCGGCTGCCTTCCTTGAAGTACGCGAGATCCTTGTCCGGAAGATTCGCAAGGTGTTGACGCATGTCGGTCTGGGCCAGTGTGATGAACAGGCTCCCGATCGCGTTGCCTACACCACGCGATCCGCTGTGCAGCATGAACCAGACGCCGTCACCTTCGTCGAGACACACTTCGATGAAGTGATTGCCGGTGCCGAGCGTGCCCACGTGCGCGTGGTTGTTCGTGCGCGCGAGCGAAGGATACTTGTCGACGATGCGCTGAAAACCGGGCGCCAGCAGCTTCCAGGCGTCGTCGACGGCCGGCGGCGGACGCGACCATGCACCCGGCTCGCGCCGCCCCGGCGCACCGCCATGCGGCACCGCGCGCTCGATCGCGCCGCGCACGCCGGAAAGCGAATCGGGCAGGTCCGCGGCCGTGAGTGTCGTGCGAACCGCCATCATCCCGCAGCCGATATCGACGCCCACCGCCGCCGGGATGATCGCCCCTTGTGTCGGAATCACGCTGCCGATCGTCGATCCTTTGCCCACATGTGCGTCCGGCATTACGGCAACGTGCCTGAACACGAACGGCATGCGGGCCGTGTTTCTCAGTTGCCGGCGAGCCGCCTCCTCAATCGCGACGCCCTCGGTCCACATTTTCACGGCCTTGCCGCCTGCCACTTCCATTAGCTGATAATCGACCAGGCCCATGTCTCTGTCCCTTCGTCAGTGTCGCTCGTCTGCACGGGTCAGTGCGCGACGTATGGCGTTAGCGTGAGCCGGTTTTCCTGATTCGACAACCTCCACGTCATGAGTACCTTCATCAAGTCCTGGCGCATGATTGCATCGCGAACGATCCGTGCAATCGGATCAACCATTGGCTAACGCCACCGTGCCGGGGCGCTCCTTCGGAAGTCGTCAATCGGTGCGGGCAGGGAATCGTCGACGCACAGGATGTCAATTCGATCTGCATTACTAATGATTTCCGGACCACCAACGTCCCCCGAGCCTCGTCGTCGAAACGATAGATTCCGTTGTGCGGGCAAACGTCCAGGTTGCGTTTCAGATCGGCGCGCAGGAAAACGGCGGTGTGCGTGTCGCGCCTGGACAGCGAGCGCAGTTCGCCGTTCGTTTGCGTATCTAACCCGGACATTAATTATTTCGCCTGGCAGCCCGTTCGCCAACATAGAGAGCCCGTGTTCCATCGATGGGTGGGCAGTAAATCAGCAACACAGTCGAGCGCTCTTACGATCCTGGCAGCGTGTGGGCGTGGGCCAAGCCGCGACATCGAGCCGTTCTGCGCGGACAACCTGCACGTCGCAGGGCACATGAAGCCGCTCTGCCACCTTCCTGGGAATCCTGAAAACGCTCACCTGTCGACCCATCGGATCAGGAAATCGTTGGAGACGCTACATGATGATCGCCGTTGCGATGGTGCGTGGCGGCGGCGGGATCTCGGTGCTTCCGGAGTCCGCGCGCGAAGTGCATGCCGAGCGTGGTCTCGTCACGCTGCCGATCGACGACCCCGCGTTCGCACGCCGGATTGCGCTCGTCAAGAAGCGTGGTCGGACTCTGCCTCGAGTGACGGAGGACTTTGTCTGTACGATCGAACTTGGTGGTCAGTCGGCGGGTTGAACTCGTGGCTGAATATGCGCTGCGTGGTGTGGCGAAACCGATGGGAGTGGCCGAGTACCCGCTCCTGCGCTGGACCTGCCGCGAAAATCTTCATCCATCATTGACCGCCGTTACGGTGCTAGTTGCCGCGAATCGCGCTTTCAATCGCCGCTTCCACTCAGGCGTTCAGTGCGGCTGCGCCGCCCGCATGCGGGATACCGGAAGGTTTGCCGGCGCAGCAGATCCGCCCGTTGCGTCGGCAGCCGATCGCGCGCCGCCGACGCGACGCCTCGCGCGCCCTGCACAAGACAACCGTGGAAAACGGCTATTGCGCCAACTCGAGGTCCTTGATGACCGCGGCGAGAAAGCGCGCAGCCTCTCCGCCCGTGACCACCCGATGGTCGAATGTCAGACTCAGCGGCAAGATCCTGTGCACGGCGGGCACACCCTGGTGCGCCACGACCTGCTCGTGCATCCGCCCGGCGCCGAGAATCGCAACAGTGGGCGGTACCACCACGGGAGCCGCATATTTACCGGCAATCATGCCGAAGTTCGACAATGTGATCGTGTTACCACGCATTTCTTCAGGCGGAATCTTGCGTGCGCGAATATCCGCACGCATCCGGTCGAGTCCGGCGCGAAGGTCGGCCGCGTCCCGATGCGCGACATCGCGCAGCACCGGGACGAACAAGCCATCCGGCAGATCGACGGCAATGCCGAGATCGATCTTCTCCAGCACATGGCGCCGTGCCATTCTGGCGTCGAACCATGCGTTCAGTCCCGGCTCCGCACGGCACCCGGCCGCCAGCGCGCGGATCAGGCGGATCGTCACATCGGCGTGCGGTGGCCACGCGTGAATATCGGCGTCGTCGATCACGGTCGCTGCCGCCACTTCGCTCTGGGCGCGCGCCATGTTCTGCGCCATCGCGCGCCGCACGCCGCGCAGCACTTCAGGCGGACCGAGTTCAGCGAGCAGCTTCGCCGCCCGTTGTACGTCGGCCGCCGTGATGACGCCTTCCGGCCCGGAGGGCGTCACCATCGCGAGATCGATGTCCAGTTTGCGGGCAAGCGCCCGCACCGCGGGAATCGCCTTGATAGCGCCATGCCCCGCTGCCGTGCCACTGCCGGGCGCGGCTGGCGCTTCCTCCACCGGTTGCCTGCCCACTTCCATATGACCGACCACGGTGCCCGCATCGGCATCCTCACCACCCTCGCTCGCCCCTTCGAACGCGACGAGCGGCGCCCCCAGATGCACGATGTCGCCCGGCTTGCCGAACAGCTTCGCGATGCGGCCCGATTGCGGCGAGGGAATCTCGACAATCGCTTTTGCCGTTTCGACCGACACGAGCGGCTGGTCCGCACGAATGTCCTCGCCGCTCTTGACGTGCCATTCGACGATTTCAGCTTCCTGGAGGCCTTCGCCCAGGTCGGGCAGTTTGAAGATCTTCATGGTTTCACTGCGCCTCCAGCGTCTGCCTGACCGCGGCAACGATGCGCCCAATGCCTGGCATGTACTGACTCTCGAGTCGGTAGAGCGGGACCACCACGTCATAACCCGTGACGCGCTGCACCGGCGCCAGCAACGAATAGAGTCCGCGCTCGGCAATGCCCGCAGCAATCTCCGCGCCCACGCCGCCCGTGCGCGACCCTTCATGCACGATCACGCAGCGTCCCGTTTTCGCGACCGACGCAAGAATCGTGTCCATGTCCAGCGGCTTGAGCGTGGCCACGTCGATCACCTCCGCCATCACGCCCTCCTGCGCGAACAGATCGGCGGCCCCGAGCACTTCCTGCAGCGCGCCGCCCCAACTAACCAGCGTCACATCCCCGCCTTCGCGCAGCACGTAGCAGCAATCGAGTGGCAGCGCTTCGCCGTTGTCCTCCACGGGCTGCCTGAAGAGGCGGTAGAGGCGTGTCGGCTCGAAGAAGATGACCGGATCCGGGTCGCGGATTGCCGCCAACAGCAGGCCATAGGCGCGCTGGGGCGACGACGCCGTAACGACGCGCAACCCCGGTATGTGAGCAAACAGCGCTTCCGGGCTTTCGGAATGGTGCTCCGGCGCGTGGATGCCCGCACCGGCCGGCGACCTGACCACGAGAGAACACGTGAGCCGTCCGCGCGTCCTGTGCCGCAGACGCGACGCGTGATTCAGCAAGTGGTCGATGGTGGGATAGATGAAGCCGCTGAACTGAATCTCCGCGACAGGTTTGAGGCCCATTGCGGCCATGCCGACAGCCGTGCCGACGATCGCCGTTTCAGCGAGCGGCGTATCAATCACGCGCCCTGCGCCAAAGCGCGCCTGCAAGCCAGCGGTTGCGCGAAAGACGCCGCCGTTCACGCCGATGTCCTCGCCGAGCAGCACGGCAGTGGGGTCATGCGCAAGCTCCCAGGCGAGCGCGACATTGACCGCTTCGACCATGTTCAGGTCAGCCATGGCCGTTCTCCGCACTCGGCGCAACTGGAGCAAATCGCTGCGCCATCGCCAGTTGCTCGCGCATGGCTGGCGGCAGCACCTCATAGAGATGGTCGAACATCGAGGAAACGTCCGGCGAAGCCATCGCGAGATACGCCTCGACAGCCTGCTCGACCTGCGCGTAACACGTCTTGCCGAGTTCCTCTTCCTGCGCCTTGTCCCAAACATTCATACGGAGCAGGTACGCGCGCAACCGGCGCAGCGGCTCAGCTTCCCACTGCCTGCTGACCTCCTCCGCGTCGCGATAGCGCGTGGCATCGTCGGCCGTCGTGTGATCGCCGAGGCGATAGCTCAGCGCTTCGATCAAGGTCGGACCGTCGCCGCGTCTGGCCTTCGCGAGCGCCGCCCCAACCACGTGGTGCACGGCAATCACGTCGTTGCCGTCGACCTGCAGTCCGTCGATTCCCGCTGCAATCGCCTTTTGTGCGAGCGTTTGCGCTGCGCTCTGATGGCTGCGCGGCACCGAAATTGCCCATTGGTTGTTGTTGATCACGAGCACGAGCGGCGCGCCCCACGCGCCGGCGAAGTTCATCGCCTCGTAGAAGTCTCCCTTGGATGTCGCGCCGTCGCCGAAAAGCGCCACTGCGACGCGCGGTTCCTTGCGCAACTTGAACGCATACGCGGCACCCGCCGCATGACAGACCTGCGTGCCGATCGGCACACAGTTCGGAAAGTCGAAGCGGGGCACACTGAAATCGCTTCCACGCTCGTCGCCGCCCCAATAGAGCAGACTTTCCGTCATCGTGACGCCGCGCAGCAATTGGGCGGCGTGGTCGCGGTAAGAGGGAAACAGCACGTCTTCGGGGCGCATCGCACTGGCCACGCCGACGCCGACGGCCTCCTGCCCAACCGACGATGCGAATGTGCCAAGTTGCCCTGTACGCTGCAGCGCAACGGCTTTGGTGTCGAAAGCCCTTGTCAGTACCATCGCGCGATACAGCGGCAGGAGCGCTGCGGGGTCGCTTGCGAAGGTTGGAAGTGGATGCACGGGTTCACCCTCGGGACCGAGGTACTGCGTGTAGCCGATGTGAAAACTGGCAGCCGTAGTCATGACGGCCTCCTGTGTGTTTCACACATCGTAGGCGTTCTGGTGCTTGTGCGTTTGTGCAATGCGCCACCCTCCACCGCACGCTCCGCTTCCGGGTCTATAGTGATTGACGAGCGTCCCGACTAGCGTGTTGTACAACCGGCAATGGAAGTCTCCGCCCCCGATATCGTCCGACTTTTCCCGACTTTCGTATGGTGTCGCCGCCTCGAACAGCGGTGCTACGAACCGCTTGATCGGGATCTGATGGCGTATATCGACACCTTGATCCGCAGTGGCCGCGGCACCCGCACCGGCTCCGCGTGGCAATCGGGTCACCGGCAACATGAAAGGCCGGAGTTTGCTGCGCTGAACGCGCATATCGAACAGGCTGCACGCGACGTACTCGCGTTTCTCAAAGTCGCTGATGCCGCGTTTCACATTACTGGATGCTGGGTCAATGTACTCGACCCAGGCGGATCACACGCGACGCACAGTCATCCTAACAATTATCTAAGCGGCGTGTACTACCTGCGCACGCAAGCGGGTGCCGACACCATCGACTTTCACGATCCGCGCCCGCAGACGACCGTCATTCGTCCACCCGTCACTGAGTTGACGGCTTATAACACCGATCAGGTGGTATTGCCTGTCAGCGAGGGCACGTTGCTGGTGTTTCCCGCCTGGCTACCGCATTCGGTGTCGGCAAACACGAGCGCGCAAGCACGCGTGAGCGTCAGCTTCAACATCATGTTCACCGACTATGACGCCACCATGAGTGAACCACTCTGGGGAAATTGAAACGCGGTGCGACTCAAACATCCGTGATCGGCCCAACTGCGTTCTCAGCATTGGGCGTGAGGGGAACGACGTAAGCGCGCAGAAATGGGCGTCTAGCACTCAGCGATCTGACCGTGCAGGCTATGTCCACTGATTTTTGAACTGAACCCCGAAGGTTGGACGTCACCTTGGGGTTTTTCTTGGGCAAATATACGGAGCAAGCGAAGCTAGCCGCAGTGGAGGACTACTGCACCGGCCAGCTCGGGCTGAAGGTCAGCGCGCAACGTCACGGGGTGAACGCTGCGTCGCCGCCGGATTCAACCGGTCGATGCAACGGTTTGGTGAAATCGCCGGCGCGGTGTGACAGCCTCTTGCGTGAGGCACGGCGTACTGGAGTTCGGACGAAGACGTGCACGCACGTGTATACTTGATCGCCTTGTTGGCTCTTCCCAGCGGCCTCTGTTCGCAACAGTATGGATAAGCTCGTTTCGTATGTCAGTTCGATCCACGGGCTGCACAGTCCTGTGACGATTGTGCGCCAGGATGTTTCCAGGGAAAGTTGGCGCGAACAGGATATTGAAGTTCGAAAAGAAGACGTCACATTCGTTTTCGACAACGGTGCCGTGATTCGTCGATCCGTCGAATGGGATCAGGTGGCGACCGATCTACTCTGCGCCGAATGCTGGATCGACTATCACGTGATCGAGCATCCGCCCAGCTTGCGCATCACTCCGGCAAACCAGAGATTCACCAACGTCTGCCGCGAGACCTTCTGGCTGCGTTACCACACTGCGTGACGTTTGCTCGAATGACCGCATCGCCTGGCGGCCATTCGTACCAGCGCGAATCAATGTCCCTGTTGGGTCGACTAGAGCCCGGCATTCACCGCTATGTTCGCTGGCCCCGCAGCCGGTACGCCCGGTGCGCCAGGCCCTGCCTTGCTTTTTGGCCGGTGGGCGCCGCAAAGCGCAAGCGGCTCAGAAAAGAGACAGCCCTGCGCTTCCGGTCGGCTATCATGCCAATCCTCTTCGAAGTAGCTCGTTATGATTTCCATCCGTAATACGTCGTGACCGTCACGCCGGACTCTTCGAGCAGCGTGCGGCGAAAGATCAACTCGTTCTCGGCCATCCAGCGCGACCATTCGCTGCGGTCGAACATCTCGATAGGCCTGTTCTTCGCATCGAGGATGTAGAAGCGTTCACACTCGGGCGGGATTGGGCGGGATCTCATCCATCCTGTTGGGAAGGTGCGAGCAGGAAACGGATCGCCCTTGAAATGCGTCGCGAAGCGGTCCCATGCTGCATACTCAAGGCACGATACTCGAAAATCCAACGACATGGTGACAGACCTCGCACACTCCTGGTTGACGTTCAGCGCGCCTGTAGCCGCTGCAAAGGCCGCCGGCCGCCCGCTTGTCGCGCTGGAGTCGAGCATCATCGCTCACGGCATGCCCTATCCGGAGAACATTCGCACTGCGCGCGAAGTTGAGGCCCTGGTCCTCGCGACGGGAGCCGAACCCGCGACGATTGCGCTGATCGGAGGGCGAATCCGCATCGGACTCTCTGACGACGAGCTGGAACTGCTCGGCCGCTCGGACCACGTACACAAGGTTAGCCGCCGCGACCTGCCGGCCGTGCTGGCCGGCGGCGGGCTCGGTGCCACGACAGTGGCTGGCACCATGATATGTGCCGCGCTGGCTGGCATCGAGGTCTTCGTCACCGGGGGCATTGGCGGCGTGCACCGCGGCGCGCAGGAAACCTTTGACATCTCGGCCGACCTGCAGGAATTGGCGAAGACCTCAGTGGCGGTGGTTTGTGCCGGTGCGAAGTCGATCCTCGACATCGGGCTCACACTGGAATACCTGGAAACGCACGGCGTGCCGGTGCTGAGTTGCGAGCAGGATAATTTCGCTGCGTTCTACACGCGCGACAGCGGGTTTCGCGCAGACTTCAGGATGGACGACGCAGCAGACCAGGCGCGCTTCATCCGCACCAAGTGGGACCTGGGCCTCAAGGGCGGGGTCTTGTTGAGCACGCCGGTGCCGGAAGCGTTGGCGATGCCGTCCGCAGAGATCGACGCACTCACTCAGCAGGCACTCACTGAGGCCACGGCACAAGGCATCTCAGGTAAGGCCGTGACACCCTTCCTGCTGGCTCGCATCAAAGCACTGACGGGGGGACGCAGCCTGGCGACAAACATCGCGCTCGTGAAACACAATGCCGAGGTCGGGGCACGGCTGGCGTTGGCATTGGCACAATCAGCGCGCGGAACAGGCGCGGCGTAGCCACCGGAATGCACCTCCTCCACCGCACTTCCGACAACCGCCCGACCTTGCGAACCCGTTTGACCTCCTCGCAGTGCCCCTGGATTGAAGCTGCTGCGAAAAGAGATTGAGAAGGTCCTCGCGTTAAGCTGCCTGCCTTGCCCGCGTGCCGTTCGTGGAGTAGATTTTTCTAATGATGTCCGAGGCGGGAGCACTGCCATGGAACTGAGCGTGGAACGTGTCGATGTTTGGGCAGCTACCATCGACGACAAACCCGGCGGCCTTGCGAAGGTATTAGGCGTCTTGCGCGATGCTGGTGCCGACTTGCAGTTTATCGTGGCACGTCGCACGCCGGAGGCATCGGGTAAGGGGGTCGTGTTCGTCGCTCCGCTAGAGGGCGACAGCACGATCCGCGCCGCCACACAGGTGGGGTTTAGCGTCACCCCGAGCCTTCATTCTGTCCGCGTAATGGGTCTGGACCAACTGGGGATCATCGCGCAATTGACCCGAATGTTGGCGGAAGGGGGCATCGACCTCCGCGGCGTCTCAGCCGCAGTACTTGGTACGCAATTCATTGCTTATCTCGCGCTCGACTCGTTGGGCGATGCCGAAAAGGCCATCGACATTCTACAAAGGGCCTGAAGCGCCCGTTCTGGACTGCGAAACGGCTTGGCGCACCCCGGCGAGACAAACAGGGCCACCTCCGCTGCCACGACTACCGTAGACCCTATCAGTCTGTTGCAACAGAACCGGGCGGCAATTTGAACGCCGAATAAAGCGTTGGGCATGGCGGGGAATCCAGGTGCCGGGAGAAGGTCGAGTGTGATGAACACGCCGACGATCAGAAGGCGGGTACTTTGGGCGCTCGCACTCTGCACTATTGCCACCAGCGTGGCGGTTGGCGGCGTATTGCTGTTCGAACTGTCGGTGATCGGCCATGCCGTGAGCGATCTCCACCGGGACGAAGCAATAGCGCAAGCAGGCATCGCGCGTGGCAAGCCGGCTGCGCCCGAAGAGCGCATCGATCCGCCCTATCTGAAGCAGTATGGGTTGGACCGCAACCTGTACAAGGACATGCACGGAAGTTTTTCGCCAACAGGGGCTGACTGGCGGCATTGGGGATTGCGAACCAAGGTCGCAGCCACTGTGATGTGGCTGGGTCACGATCCACCGGGAACGTGGTGGACCTACGCCCAGATCAAGTGCGTTGACCGGTTTCCCCAAGCTCACGCCGACAGCGAGCCGATCGTCGATGTTGCCGACGCTTGTCTGGGCGAACCGCATTGATCGACGCACAGTCTGACGCCTGCGCTGCCTGCGCGCTATCCAGCAGGCGCGAGTCGTGTGCGCGAAACGACTGTTCAGGCCTGACAGCGGAGTTGATAAACATCGTCCAATCGCCGAAGTTCGTCCCGCGATCAGATCAGCCGTGACCCGATCCGATCTGCGAGACATGGTCCAGCCGACATGACCGTGACCGGCATTCAGATAAAGATCGCGATACTTCTTGCGCCAAAAGACGGCCAGTTCGTCGGCGTCATCGGCCTGAGAGCGGCCAAATTCTGGCCCAATCGTAGTTGGCGCCGTTCAGGCAGCGTTTCTGCGTGTGCAGCGCAAATCAGGATTTGGGGAAAGCGAAGCGCAAAGAGGAAGTGGTGCGAACGCGTACAGATGTTGTCCCGACCACCCCTTGGGAGGAACGTAGGAACCGGAGATGGGTGGGACTGCGAGCGTGGTGCTACTGCCGCTCCGGACGGCGATAGGCTTCGCACGCAACCCCGCCACTGGAGAGGCAGTGCCGGGCCCACGCGCCATCGGCAGACGTGTCGAATGTCGATGCGTCGGGACCGTTGTAGATCGCCACCAGCGTGGCGCCTTCGGTCTCGAAACGCACCGGCAGGTGCCAGCCGTCGGCGCGGGCGCATTCGAGTCGCGTCATTGAGGAACCGATGCCGTCGGCGACACTCCATCCTCCGTCACTCAGCTTAACAGCGAAAAGCCCGGTCAACGCCTCGGAGGCCTCCGAGTAGTCGTTGGACAGAGCGGGGACAGCGCTCTCAGTCGGCTTCATGGTCGATCCTCGTGATTTGGTTCGCGGTGTTCCACAGGCAGAGCTTAGCGCTTCCTCTCTCGTGTTTTTGTGACACGGGCTCCCGGGGACTGCTGCGGCGCTGCCCGTCAGAACAGATGTCACCCAAGCTCGAGTCGCAGATCACAAGCGCCTAACAGGCGTGCGCGACGAAGCGAGCGTGGTGCTCGCCGCGTCGTATGTGCTCTCACGCGTCTCCGACAGGATGATTCAGCGACGCGCGACGCGCCTATCGCGCAGCATCCTCGCAGATGTTGACCGGCGCTTTCGCCGGAGTGGCCGAGCACACCGATCTCGATGAGGTGCCCTTTTTTTGCGCGGCGAGCCTTTTCTGCTCTGGAGACCGATCGATCAGCACGGCACCGGACTACGACGGGCCGCCCGCGACCGCCCTGGCCCTGCGCGATGTGTTGCGCTCCAGTCTCATGTACAGGTTCGCCGCAACGATACCGAAGACGATGTGAACGAACACGCTCGCCAGGTTGCGCGCTTCTGCGAACCACGGAAAAAGCCGTGTCATGCCGTAGAAATTAATAAGGTAAACGGCTACAGCGAATGCGCCACCCGCCAGTGAAGCCATCCCCATGCTCGAGTCCAGGTCGAATGACGTCATGACCAGACCGAGGGCAAGCGCGAATACGATGGCAAGGGCAAAATGCACCACAAAGGCCGCGAGCACGACACCAGGCGAGAATGCTTGCGGCGATTGCAATGCGCCTCGTCCCAGAATGATCGCGGCGACCATGCGTGGGGGCTCCAGCAGACTGCTGCCAGTCGTCAGTGCCATCAGGACGACCCCTAACACCAGGAACACAGTGCCGGCGATGACGCCTGCCAGCACGGCGGCCCGCCAGTCGAGCTGGCCGTGTGTGAAATGATGGAAATCCATGTGAAGTTGCACAATTTGTCTCCTGATTGATTCGGAGATAATTTCAGTGAAAAGCGCCTTCAAATCAGGCGTGCTTCTCACTGAATTCGTTGAGCGGCACAGGCTGCTTGAGCGGATCGAAGTCGGCCCACCGCCCTTGTTGCCAGCAGCCGGTCGCGCGTTCGATCGCCGCGCCTCCCGCATCGCGCAGCACCCGTGCGGCGTCCAACTGGCTGTCCGGCGACACGTGTACGGCCACCAGCACGCCGGATTCACGGGTTTCTTCGTTGCTGGCTTCACGCGTGCGCACCATCGCGCCGACCAATGAGCCAACGTACGCACTCACCCCAGTCGCGATCAGCGACACGATAAGCGGCGGCGAAAACACTGCGAAGACCCCGACGCCGACCAGGGCGCCAACCACCGCGCCAATTGTGACGCCTATCTCGGCACCAGCCGGCGCCTCCCTCGCGTTTGCATCGGTGATGGTCTCGAATCCGTGCTGGCCGGACGGATTGACGAAAAACAGTGTGACGTCCTCCTCGACGAAACCGGCAGTGATGACCCGTTGTGCCGCGTCTTCGGCGGCGGGGAATGTCGTAAAGCGTGCTGCGACGATGAGTGACATGTGGCCTCCTTCCATCGTTGAGTAGCGGTTGCAGGCGTACCACCCCACCTCACCCGCACCGACATATGTGCATGCGATGGCACGCGCCGGGACGATGCCGTGGTGCCGCGATCGGGTTCCATACCGTCCACTCTGAACAGTCCGCTATGTACCACTACTCTTTGCGGCTGTGGCGCAAATGCCGCTCGCGAGCGAAAAAGCGGTTGATTCACCGTGTCTCGTCGGTACGGCTGTTGTCTTCATTGTGCAAACGCGCAATCAGAATCGCGATGGGTCAACCTCCTCTATTTGAGGTAGGTGCCTCGCCGGGTGTCGCGGTGCATCGGGATGACTGTTCGCCGCTCGTGCGTAACATCGCGCGGCATGACTTCTTCAGGACGACGCAATGTGACCGTTCAATGGCAGTCTGCTCGCACGCTCGTTCGTCCGTATATGCCCTACGCATTCCCGGCGCCCTGTTCCGCTGGCTTATCGAACAGCGTGAAGTCCTTATTAATTCGTTCGCCGGCGTGGAGGTTTGTGACGAAACGTGCACATCGCCTGGTATATCCATTTGACACCTCATGCGAGAACGATCAACCAGATCCTCAATGACGGGATCACGCAGCCACAGCGCAGCCTTGCTTCGTGCGCCCCGCTTCCTGCTAAAACGAGATGGGGCTTCGAATATTCCCGGCGTGTTGTGCGGTCCGCGAGAATGAGATGGGGTTAACCACGCCGTCGAACGCACAAGCGTCGACGTCCGTCATTCCGCTGGCAACGTGTTTTCACTTTGCAATCGCAAGGTATCCGAAAGAACGCGTGGAAAGACGAGCGGAGTTGAGGGCGTTCGACTGCACAGCCGATCGCCTCAGTGCCTGCACCAATTCCCCGGCGCGTGCGCCCGCAGGGCAGCACGCGCTCAACGCAATGATCCATTTCGGTCCGCGCCGGCCGTTCTATCCTCGAAAGCTGCCGCTCGATCTGCGCTGCTCGATTGACGGCTCAGGGGCGATTTCGGGCAACGGCGTGGGGCAGCGGTCGGCCAGGTTCGGCCGTTCGCCTTCTCGCAACTACGTCGTTCCGGCGACGGCTTCGCGCCAAGACCAGTCCTCCGTGCGCAATCGCGCCTCGTCGGCTTTCTTGGCCACAGGGGCATCTGCGTGGCTCGCAGCAGCACGCCGTCATCATCCAATAGCGTTTCTTCCGTGAATTGCCGGCCAGTTGGCCGTCACGCTACGGTTGCGGCCTCCGGCCTTGGCGGCATACAGGCTGCGATCAGCCGCCCCAAACAACTGCTCAACGCTCTCGATCCCGCCGGCAAATTCCACGACGCCGGCACTGAACTTCACCGTGACCGCGTCGCCGCCCAGTTGCAGTGGATTGGCTGCCATGTGCTGTCGGATACGCTCCAGTGTCCCCATCACCTGAGCGGCACCGGTGTCCGGGAACAGAATGGCAAACTCCTCACCACCAATGCGCGCCGAGCAGTCGATTTCGCGCAGCTGCGCAGTTAAAACTTCCGCCAGCACTCGCAGCACATGGTCGCCTTCTGGATGCCCATAGTTATCGTTGATCTTCTTGAAATGGTCTATATCAATCAATGCCAGCACACTCGGGCGCCGATTCCGCATGACCCGTTGATGCTCACCAGTCAACAGTGGTGTAAATCCGCGGCGGTTGAGCAGGCCGGTCAACGGATCGTGCAGAGCTTCGCGATGCCAGCGCTGCCCAGACGCATCGGCCACCAGAAAATCATGATACTTCATGGCCAGACTCAGGCTGACATAGGTGGTGGCGAAGACAAACCCCAGCAATCTGAAGTGCGCTTCCTCGGCGCTGAATCCACCGAAAGGCCCCAATTGTTTCGCACTAAGCGCCACAATTGCTGCCACCGTCAGCAGCAATGCAAGATAAACACCAGCCGTATTGACTCGGAAAACGAGGAGAAGCAAGCCCGGCAAGATGAAATAGAACCAACCGCTGACGTTCAGGATATCCAGTGCCAGCATTACGCCGCAAAATAGCAGGGTGCCCAGCACCCAGCCCCATTCTTCACGGCCATGCGGCCGCTGCGTTGGCCAAGCCTGGTACAAGGGGTAGATCAGCAATATCCCCAGGCAGTCGGACAGAATCAGATCGCGCAGCAACCCCATCGCCCCGGTTGATGCGATATAACCGCCCCACACCAGATTGACGACAATCATTACGTCACTGATCGCGGTTGGCACTAAACAGACAAAAAAGATAAATCGCGCAAGATCCTTCGCGCGCTGCAAGCCAGCGGGCAGTATCCAGGTCAGGAAGCGCGCGGCGAGAAAGGCGTTCAACGTATCGGCGGCAGCGGCAATCAAGACGTGCCAGGACTGCTCGAGCGCGCCGACATGGCGCATCCCGGGGTAATTGGCCAGCAGGCTGGCAAGAAAAATCATCGGCAACGCCAATCGGCCAAAGCGCAGCACCAGCACCAGACCGACCCCTGAGGATAGCCAAAGTAGGGTGATATTGTTCGGCTGGAGAGAAAACAGCAACATCCCGAAGCGCGCGCACAGGTAATACACCAGCCCACCGAGAATCAGCTTCACCCACTGCTTGGCCGTTAGCATTTTGACTGCTCCGTGGCGATGCCGTCCTCGAACTCCTGCGATTTGTTGGGCCAATCGGACATAGCAAGTTACCCCGAAGAATCAGGTTGACATATCAACTATACTTGTCATGTAAGGTATTTGTATGCGCCGAAGGGTCGCCAGCGTACGCTTAATTCATCGCATCTAGAGGGCCTGGTCCAAACCATGCCAGTTAGGCGAGGAGTTTCCGAGGTGGCGGATCATGCGGGAGCAAACGTGGGGGAAGATACAATGGGCAGTTGCCCCCCCAAAAGCAGCCATTGATGTTGCACCAGTCGGAAAGGCTGTTCAGGGTCGGCTACAGAAATTCGTGGCTGACGAGAGTAAGGGCGCCGGACGACCAACGTAGATTTCCGGGTTCGGCCAATCGGCGACCGTCGCCAATGCTTCGGCTATGACGATCGAGTGACCTGACCGCGGCGGAAAACAGCCACCGAGTCGACGCCGTCGGTGTAGGAGCAACGTGATACGGCGACGTCTTTCATAGGCGAAATCTGCAGCGGTTGCCGATTCGATTGAATGAAGGCTTGCAGATACGAAACAGCCCGCCTTTGATAGGCGGGCTTAAAGGTCGCGGATATTGAAACGAACGTGTGTTACGAGGCGAACCTGCGCTCGGCGCTCGCATTCAGAGTCTTCTTTTCGAGCACTGCTGGTGCCGTTTCCCGCATCGCAAGGGCGCAGCAAGCCGAAACCACACCGAGCGCTGAGAACATGAGTGCGGGCCCGATCCAGCCGAAGGCTCCGTAGATACCCGTTGCGATGATCGGCAGCAACCCCGCAATGACTGAAGCGCCGTTATATCCCAGTGAAATGCCCGATGAGCGCACGTTTGCCGGAAACTGTTCGGAGAACCAGCTTGGCTCGACTGCGAAGATCGGATCGTGGCTGAACAGTAGCGACAGCGTGACAGCGACGATCACCATGATAATTGCGCCCGTGTTGATGAGCATGAACATCGGCACGCCGAAGGCGATGGTAAAGATGGCGCCGAACATGAAAATCGGACGGCGGCCGATCCGGTCGCTCAGCGCGCCATAGATCAGATGGCTAACGAGCCCAATCGCAGAGCCGATCAGCGTACCCCACAGAATGTGACGGGTTGTCGAGACGTGCGCCAGCGCCACGTAAGACAGCATGAAGCTCGTCGTGATGTAGTAGCCACCCGTTTCCGCCATACGCAAGCCAATGATCTTCAGGATACTGCGCCAGTCACTCTTGATGACTTCGAGCGCAGGCTGCTTCATCACCTTGTTCTCAGCCTTCACGGCTTCAAACTCTGGCGATTCCGAGACACTCATCCGGATGAAGATGCCGATCGCAACCATCAGGAAGGACAGCAGGAACGGCGTACGCCAGATCCAGTCGCCCTCAAGTAACGCACCCGACAAAAGGAACGCCCCGTTCGCGAGCAGAAGACCAAATGGAATGCCTAGCTGCGGGACGGCACCAAAGAAACCGCGGCGTTTTTCGGGCGCATGTTCGCACGCCATCAAAACCGCGCCTCCCCATTCAGCGCCGAAGCCGACGCCTTGCACCATGCGTAACAGAATCAGCATGATGGGCGCGAGCACGCCGGCCTGCGCATAAGTCGGCAAGACGCCAATGAGCACAGTGGCACCGCCCATCGCGGCGAGCGACCAGAACAATACCGCTTTGCGCCCGATGCGGTCGCCATAGTGGCCCGCGAGATAGCCGCCGAGCGGACGCATCAGAAAGCCGATGGCGAGCGTCGCGAACGCCGCCATGATGCCGACGATGGGCTCAGTGGTGTGAAAGAAAATCTTTCCGAACCACGCGGCGGCGGCGGTTCCGTAAATAAAGAAGTCATAGCTCTCTACTGCCGAGCCGATCATCGACGCGACGGCGACCTTGACCGCGCGTCCTTGTTTTCTCGTACTCATGGTGTGTCGTCTCCATTACTTCGGCTGGCCGCCTTTTACAGTGAGATGGCCAGATCGCATTGCGCTTCGTCGAGCGCTTGACACGAAAGAAAGGGCTGAACGGCTCGTGCTCAGCGCCAGGTTTCAATTACGCGGCTGTCGTCGCGCAGGCCGAGTCCCTCTTCTGCCGCCGCTCTGTAGCGGGCGTTCGCGATCGACAATAGCGGCACGTCTGCGCCGCATGATTTCGCGGCCGTAGCGACAAGATCGCTGTCTTTTACGAAGATGTTGATCGAACTCGTCACCGTTACGTCGGTGCCTTGAAGCATGCGCGGGCCGCGATCGGACAGCATCCACGAGCCGGCGGCGCCTTTCTCGATCAATTCGAGCACAGCCGCCGGATCGAGGCCAAGCGAGCGCGCGAGGCTAAGCGCTTCCGCGGCGGCCACAATATGGACCGAGCAGAGGTGCTGGTTCACAACCTTGATTGCCTGACCGTCGCCGAGTTTCGGGCCCGTGATGCGTACGCTGCCCATCGCGTCGAGCACGCGCCGAACGGCGTCGATGTCCGCGTGATCGCCCGATGCGAAGATGACGAGCTGGCCGGATTTTGCGCGAGCGGTCCCGCCGGTGACGGGCGCATCGACGACTCGCGCGCCCGCCGCAATCAGGCGTTCGCCTTGTTCGCGCACAGCCTCTGGCCCCACCGTCGACATGATGACCCACGTTTGACCGTCTAGCTTCGTACCGACGCTATCGACGAGCGAGCCCAGTTGCTGCGGTGTCGCCACCATCGCAACCACCACGTCGGCAGCGGGCGCGGCGGCGAAGCTGTCTACCGCTGCGAGGCCGCTTTCCTGCGCAACCTCGCGCGCCAGGCTAGAGAGATCGACACCGGTCACTGTGTGACCGGCGCCTTTGATTTGCAGGGCCATCGGCAAGCCAATCGCACCGACGCCGATAAATGTCACTTTCATCGTACTGGCTCCGTCAATCACTTCAACCATGTCTTGATGTTCTGGACGATCACGTCCGTCGAGATGCCATAGCGGTCGTGCAGCGTCGGCAATGCCCCCGCGTCGAGAAACTGGTCGGGCAGGCCGATATGACGGAACTCCGGCAGCACACGGCGACGCACGAGCGCGCTGGTCACTGCGTCACCAAGGCCGCCGATCACGCTGTGGTTTTCCGCGACGATGACGAGTCGTCCTTCCTTGCGGCATTGCTCGATGATGGTCGCTTCGTCGAGTGGCTTGATGGTCGGCACGTGCAGCACGCCGACGCTCGCCGAGCCGTCATCGAGCGCCTGCGCGGCTTCGAGCGCCCGCATGGTCATGATGCCGGACGAGATGATGAGAACGTCCTTGCCGTCGCGCAGCATCTTGGCCTTACCGAGTTCGAACGTGTAGTTGTAGTCGTCGAGCACAGCGGGTACCTTGCCGCGCAGTAGACGCATATAGACGGGACCGCTGTGCGCGGCAATCGCAGCAACCGCCTGCTCAGTGTCGAGCGCATCGCACGGATCGATTACGGTCATGCCGGGGATAGCGCGCATCAGCGCGAGATCTTCTGTGGCCTGATGGCTCGGGCCATAGCCGGTCGTGAGGCCTGGCAGCGCGGCGCAGATCTTCACATTGAGGTTTTCCTCGGCGATGATCTGATGGATGAAGTCATACGCACGGCGCGTCGCGAACACGGCATAGGTCGTTGCAAACGGGATGAAGCCTTCCTTCGCCATGCCGCCCGCGGCGCCCATCAGCAGCTGTTCGGCCATGCCCATCTGGAAGAAACGCTTGGGAAACGCGTTCCCGAAGATGTGAAGGTCCGTGTATTTGGAAAGATCGGCGGACATGCCGACAATGTTCTGGCGCTTCTCCGCTTGCGCGACCAATGCATGGCCGAAGGGAGCGGTGCGCGTCTTCTGGCCTTCCGATGCAATCGACGCAATCATTGCAGACGTCGTCAGGCGGGGTTTCTTTTCAGCGACGGCGCTCATGCTTCGTCTCCTTTCGTGCTTTGCTCGTGGTTTCGGTCAAGAACGGCGATCGCTTGCTGCCACTCTTCTGCATCGACACGGATGAAGTGATTCTTCTCGCGCGCTTCGAGGAAGGGCACGCCCTTGCCCATCAGCGTGTCGAGCAGGATCACACGCGGCTTCGCTTCCTTAAGCGCACGGACGCGGTCGAATGCTTCGACGAGCGCGGGCAGATCGTTGCCATTCACACGCTCGACATGCCAGCCGAACGAGGTCCACTTGTCGGCGAGCGGTTCGAAGGCGAGCACGTCATGCGACGGGCCGTCGGCCTGTTGCCGGTTGATGTCGACCAGTGTGATCAGATTTCCGAGTCCATGGTGCGCGGCAGAGAGCGCGGCTTCCCAGGTGGCGCCCTCGTCGAGTTCGCCGTCGGACATCGAGTTGTAGACGAAAGCCGTATTGCCTTTGAGACGCAGGCCGATCGCCATGCCGACGGCGATGGTCAGGCCTTGCCCGAGCGAGCCTCCCGAGATTTCCATGCCGGGTGTGTAGGTCGCCATGCCTGACATGGGCAGGCGGCTGTCGTCGGAGCCGTAGGTCTCCAGTTCTTCCTCGGGGATGACACCCGCTTCGATCAGCGCGGCGTAGAGCGCGATCGCGTAGTGGCCGTGCGACAGAAGGAAGCGGTCACGGCCTTCCCATTCGGGGTCCTCGGGGCGGAGAGTCATCGAGTGACACCACGTGACGGCAAGCGCGTCGGCAAGCCCGAGCGCCTGGCCGATGTAGCCCTGGCCTTGCACTTCACCCATACGCAGCGCGAAGCGGCGAATGCGATAGGCGTGATCGGCGATTTTCGCCAGTGTCGAGCCGACTTGCGGCTCGGTCTCCGTAATCATTGTCATGGCTGTTCCTGCGAGAGACGAGAGAAATATCCCCAACAACCTCCAATCGCCGCAGTTGTCTCCTGTTCAGCAATCGGACCAGTGTGGAAACGAGGTGGACCTAATGTAGCCTCGGGCGACAGTGCCTGACAAAAGAAAAGATTACACTAGCTCATGAATGCCATTCACGAGTCCAGCCCATGAACGTGTTTCGCAAGATTCCACTGTCGTACATCCGGGTTTTCGAGGCTGCGGGTCGAACGCTTTCCTTTGCCGATGCGGCGCGCGAACTCAATTTGTCTCCGAGCGCGGTCAGCCATTCGGTGCGCAAGCTGGAAGATCTGCTAGGCCATCGGCTGTTTCAGCGCAGCACGCGGGAAGTGCGGCTGACGCGCGAGGGCGCGATGCTCATGGAGCACATCCAGCGCGGCATGGAGGAGATGCAGCGCGGCTTCGCGCTGCTGGCGGGCGAAGAGCGCACGCCGCTGCGACTGCATACCGCTCCCAGCTTCGCCACCCAGTGGTTATTGCCGCGGCTCGCCAGCTTCGTGCGGGATCATCCGAATATCGACCTTCGATTCTCTGCCAGCACCGAATATGCGCGTTTCGACGATGACTTCGATCTCGATATCGTCTACGGCGAACCGAAACCTTCGCCGCACGAGACGATCCCACTGGGTGTCGAAGGGCTGGCGCCTTTGTGTACGCCCGCGCTCGCGGAGTACATCCGCAAGCCCGAGGATCTGTATGGCATGCCGCTGATTCAATGCGAGGTTCAGCTGTACCAATGGAAGGGCTGGTTTGAAGCCAATCAGCTCCCGCCGCCCACGCACTACGGCCTGCGATTCGATCGCAGCGCGATGGCGATCGCCGCTGCAGTAGACGGCCTTGGTGTGGTGCTTGAGTCGACGCTGCTTTCGGAGCGTGAATTGCAACGGGGCGAACTCGTGCGGCCGCTCGCTGGCTCCACGCGAGAAGTGGAATACGTAGGGCACTACCTTGTACATCCACGAAGGCAGCACCGCCACGAGGCGTTCGAGACGTTCAAGACATGGCTGATGAACGAACTTGGAATTAAAGACCAAAACGCGGATCCCATTCGCGTATGACCGCTGTGCTTCATTTGTGACCATCTTTGCCTCCGGTTCACACGTCGTTGCGGGCCTCGCCAGGCTACGGCACGCACATAGCGCGTTTTCACAGTGCTGTCGGTCCGTACCGTGCGAGCGTAATCGCCATGCAGCGATGTTCCCGCGCGCTTCGTACTTCTGAGGCACGCCTCCACCGGCTATATCAACTACTATTGTTCGGTGCTCTCGGACAGCGGGATGGCCCTGAAGTGGGGACATACGTCCTCACGGGCGATGCCGCTCGGTGATTCCTACGATGGGGTCAGCCGATTCGGCATATGGAACCCAGGTGCGTCCAACCGGGCTGCTATCTGCGCGGCGAGCGCACCGCCTCGATTATGTTTCCGGAACAAAAAACACACTCGCGGGCATTTCAGACATGACCGCCGCCGTGCACGTTTTTAGAAGCCGGGAATTGGCGATCTTGTCGGGACTGGATATATCGATGTGGCGCTGTCGTTCAAGAGCACGCAAATAGTCGGCCTTCAACTCCTCGTCGTAGGTCCCGCGCTGTTCGATTTTGCGGCGTATCGTTTCCAGGTCGTACTCGAGAGCTTGATAGGCAGCGATAGTTGTTTCGTAGGCTTTCAGCGTTCTTCTGAACTGAATCGCCGGCCGGATGGCTGCGACGAAGGCGGAAAACGTCCCAAGGGCTTGCCAGACGTGTTTGCCCATGTCCGTTTTGAAGAACCACAGGCCGGCGACCGCCGACGTGGGGGCCGCAATGACGAGCGCCGTGTCCATAGCCATATCCAAATGTTCGAGGCGGCGCAGTCGTTGACTGTAATATCGGACGTTGAGCCGAGCAGTACGAAGCATGTCATATACCGCCCAGACAGGATGGTTCTCGCGTTCCATAATTCTCCCGTACACGTGCGGAGCAAAACAATGATAGTCAAGAAACCCAGCAAAGGCGTTCTCGTAATGCCGGCAGCGCTGTTGTGCTGGTCGACTCTCACTACGGCAGGTGTGCCCGAACCGGACACACCTGCACCGGGGAGCGTGAAGTCTCTGCCGCGCGCTGCGAATGCACAACCTGAAGACGGCGCAAGCGGCGCCACTTCGAAGCCGGACAAGGGGGATGCACCGCCCGGGACACGCAGCCTCGTTCCGGATAGCGCCAAGCCCAGCGTCGATCCCACACAACCGTGGCCGCGTCGCGGAGCGGTTGATGAATCGAAGTAGGGCCTCACCCGTCGCGGGTGGGGCGAGCCAGATTGCTTTGAGGCCTTTGTGGCGCCAATCCCAATTCCTCCGCCGTTTCGGGCGGCCGACGCTCGTCCTACACAACGAAGCCGAGAGCCGCGCGTTGCGTAGACGTATGGAAATCAAAACTGTCTCGTTGTGTGGTCTGCCGCACATTGTTGCGACCGGCAAACGTGGTTGATTAGGTACCGTGCACTCCCCGATGGGGGATCGGAACGAAGTTCGCGATAGCCTGCGTGAGCAACCAATTGCACGATTGCGAACGCTTGTCGAGGCGCGGCGCCTGCTGAAATAGATCGCAGGCAGACGGCTGTTCGACTCGGCGACATTCGCGCGACGAACGCCGTATGGTTCGAGAAGGCGCACGCGGCGCGAGGCAGGTGTCGTGCAGATCCATTCGCATTGCCAGTTTCCCGGGTTTGTTTCGCAATTCGCGCTGGCGCTGTGCGTGCTCGCGTGCGTCGCGTGCTCCTCCCCCCAAACGTCTCATCAGGTCCCGAGTTTGTCGAACGCCCCAACTGCGGCCTCCACCCCTTCACAGCAGTCGCGGGCGCAGGCGATCGCAAAACACGAGAAACAGATCCAGCAGCAACTGGCCAACACTTCAGACGGCGAGCAAAGATTCACACTGCTCAAATCGCTTTCCGGCGAGTATTTCGCGGTCGGCATGGTGACCGACTCCATGCGTGTACGCGAGCAGATCGTCGAGGACGGGCACATACCCGCTGGGCGTCGCTCGCTCGAGGCTTCAGATCTCGCGGCGTCCTATGCGCTAGAGAGCGACTGGGGGCGCAGCGAGCGCCTCGTTGCGCGTGCCAAGTCATTGGCAGAGGAAACGACGCCGGCTGAACTCGAAACGCTGCCGCGGGAGCCCGCCTATGCGTACTATGGCGCCGAGGCAGAAATTGCGAGGCGTCGGGAGAATCATCATCAGGAAGCGCTAATCAAGCGCCGCGAAGACTTTGACCTGGCGTGGCATAACCTCAACGATCCATCGCTCAGTGAAAAGCGTCATCGCGCGGCGGCCAACGAAATGCTCTCCGTCACCACGGAACTGGTTCGGCTTCTCGTGCAGAACAATCGCCGAGGTGAAGCGCTCAGTTATGCGAATGAAATGCGCTGGAATGCCGATAACCTTGCTCAAATGAATCCTTCGGGCGTTCAGCGGGCGGGTCTCGCTCAGGCGCTCGCCATCGCCCTTGCGTCGAACGACGACTACGATGGTGCGCTAATCGCTATCAATGATGCGATCGACGGCTACCGTCGCGCCGGCGTCGAGCCATGGAACGGCTCGTATGCGGGCGCGCTGCGTATGCGGCTGATGATTGCGCTTGCCTTGGGGAGGATCGGCGACTACCGTGCCGACGCGGACGCCTACGAAAACGCGGCGTCAATCAATCCCGTCGTGGGGCAGTCGATAAGGGATAGCGAGCGTGAATCGCTGGTCGCAGCGGCGCACGGGCAGTGGGCTGTAGCAACAAGTTTCATAGCAGCCGACAAGGCCAAAGATCTGCGCAAGCAAGGCCCGGAAAGCCCATTCTACAAGTACAAGGCCGCGATGCAGATGCTCTATATGCTCGAGGACTCGTCATCGAAGGTAACCGACGCCGACATTGCTGCGTACATCGGTCCCATCCTCGGCAGCGAGGACGAAGGCAACGACGCGCCGACGCGCGGAGCCTATGACGAAGACGGCGCATTGGCGGCATCGTTGAGCCGACTGATGCAGGGCGACGCCGAGGACCAGACGCTGGCGTTTCGTATCGCTGAGCTTTTCCACATGAACGCGACACAGGGCGCCATGAGCGACGGCGCTGCACGCCTCGCGGCGGCGACGCCACAACTACGCGCACTGATCGAACAGGAACGCGCGCTCACCGAACAGAGCAACGATGCACACCGAAAACTGGCTCAAGGACAGGCACGTCTCGACACCGTGAATCAGGCTTCAACCAGGGCCGTGAATCGTGCAAAAAACAACCTGGAGAACGAGGACAGTGCGCTGCGTGGCACTGAAGACCGGTTGCACGCGTTGCGTAAGCAGATTGCAGCGCAGTTCCCCGCCTACCGGCATCTCACGGCGCCGGTCATTCCGTCGCCCTCTGCGCTTAGCAGCGTCCTGCGAGGCGGAGAGGTGTATGTCAACTTCTATGCCGGGCGCGACGCGAGCTATGCGTTCATCGTCCGGCCGGGTGGCGCATTCCATGCCGTTCGGATCGCCGCAACGCGCGCGGAGCTGCGCAAGCTGGTTGTCGCGTTGCGACGGAGTTTCGACATTGGCCGGCCGCCAACGACACCGGATGATTCCGGCGGGTTTGATCTCGTGGCCGCCTCGGCGCTCTACCAGACGCTGATCGCACCGATTGAAGGCGACTTGCGGGGCTTTACGACGGTCTACATTGCCACCAGCGGCCTTCTTGCGAGCGTGCCGTTCGACGCGCTTTTGATGCGTCCTGCCGGCAGCCTCGCGCAGGCTAACTGGTGGCTCGACACGGCCATCCCCGTGCGAATCCCCAGCGCTTCTGCGCTCGTGTTTGCGCGCAGCCTTCCGGCGCCTCACGCGAACGAACCGTTCGCCGCATATGCCGATCCGAGCTTCGATGGCCGTGACACTCCCTCCGCCTCCATCCTTGTGGCTACGGATGCAGGGAGCACGGCGCGAGCGTTTCCGCTCGATCAATCCACGCGTAGCCTCGATTACCATCGCGTCACGCCACTACCCGAAACGCTTGACGAGGCGCGCGCGATTGCCAGCGCGCTAGGTGCGGGCGATCAGAGTGTGATATGGGGCACGCGCGCCTCGCGCAGCATGGTGATGAAGACTGACCTCTCAAACGATCGCGTCGTACTCTTCGCGACACACGGAATCGTGCCCGGCGAGGTGCCCGGATGGCGTAAGGCCGGCCTCGCGTTGGCCTACGAAGGCAGCGGTCTCGATGATTCAGTTCTGACGTCCGATGACATCATCACTTTACGATTGAACGCAGACTGGGTGGTGTTGTCGGCGTGCAACACGGGGCTCGCGACCGGAAACGCGGGCGACGCGATTTCCGAACTCTCTCGCGCCTTCTTTGCATCTGGTGCGCGCACGATGCTTGTGACGCAGTGGGCGGTCGAATCGCACTCGGCAGCGGCAGTCACTACAAGTGCGTTCCAGGTTTACGCTGCTGATGCATCGCTCTCGAAAGCCGACGCTCTTGCCAAGGTCGAGCGAGACATGCTTCACGGAAAGTACGGCAAGTTGTATCGCCATCCGTACTTCTGGGCAGCCTATATATTGACCGGCGACGCGGCGCGGTAGGCTCGCGCCGTTCGTCACCCAACCTATAACAATATGAGGGTCCGTCTGGCTGGAAATATCGACGTCCGGGTAGCTATAGAGGCCTGCTATTTCCGTGAGTGGTCGTAGCGAGCGACTGCTCGACTTCCGATACCCGCCATTGTGCCGCTAAAGGTTCGACCGTCGGCATCGGGTCGTCTACGGAAGGTCAAGGTCCCGGCGCCCCAGAAACCTGGATGATCGACCTCCTACTTTGAGATTCGGCCACGAGCCGTCGTTCGGTTGGACCTTAGCGGAGTTATTCGAGGTCCGGTCCATTAGCACAAAATTGCCGTTCGCTTGTCACGCTAGTTGACGAAGGTGAGCGGACGCCGCACATGTGCCTGCCCGTCTGGGGAACGTTTGTGCAGGAAAAGCGCAAGGGCGTTTTCACGACGAATCTGCCGCTGCTTTATTCTGGTAACCGATGTAGGCTACCCGTTAGAGCGGAGCGTCGTTCCTTGAACGCATGGCGTGACGGTCGCGGTTTTCCTATGATGAACGACGGCATTTAGGCGGATTGGCGGGAATCATGAAGCGTTCCTTAGGCAAAACCGTGCACTGGTCGATCGATCCAATTACGGATAAGTCACTGCTTCGGCGGGCGCTTCCTGTCCTCGCCCTGCTCGTGGCTATCAATATCCTGATGAACGCGTGGCAGTCGTGGTATGACTTTCGTGCAGGCGATCAACTGGCCGCCCAGCGGTTGGATGTGCAGACTGCCCTGGTTGCCGGACGCGTCGCGGACCAGCTTCGTGACGTGAATGCGATGACGACCGCAATGGAGAAACTGCTCGAGGCCGGCACGCTTACGGACGCCACCCTCGCTAGCCTCACTGATGCGTTTGAGAATCCTTTAAGGCACACATTGGTTGGGGTATTCGATTTCGAGCCTTCCGATGGGCATTTGCTCGCCAGTTCTCGTCCTGGAATAATCAATGAAGTGCCACCGCTTGACGAGTTTATAGCGAAGGTTCGCGCGAACCCTTCCATAACTCTCATACGACCGGTTGCATGGGGACATCGAGGCGCACTTGTCGTCGCGAAGGGGCATCGGAATCGAGCCACAAATCTCGATGCGATCATCATCATGGTCGTTACCTTCGAACATCTTCTGCTAGAGGGCGTGGACCTGGCACCCGGTACCGCTGTGCTACTGAGGGATAGCGATAATCGCGTCCTCATGCTCAATCGCATGCCGCAACAGCTTTCCGTTGGTCAGGTCCTGGCTGGTCAAGGCTTGGTGCGTACGGGGCCGACGGCCACAACTGTATATGCGCATTCCCGGATCGACGGCATCGACCGTCTGGTAGCCACCCGCAAGATCGCGACGGGACTGTCTCCCAACTACTGGATGCTATCGGTCGGGTTTGCGATAAGCGATTACCGGGCAAGCCTCTGGCGGAGCCTTTACGTCAACGTCGGCGCGGCTGCCGTTGTGGTACTCATGCTGGTAGGTGGCGTGTGGCTGGTCCGCCGCGAGCGTGCACTGCAGGACCGGGTGCTGACGTTCGCGAGCACGGTGTCGACCATCGTGGAAAACATCCCGACGCCAATTGCCGTAGTGGACCACGACACGGAAAAAATCCTGTTGGCCAACGAACCTCTGCTCACGGTGTTCGGCGCCGTAGCTGGCGCGGGGCAGTCGTTTCCCCAGCTCTTTGTCGATGCTGCGAACTGGTCGGAGGTGCGCGCGACCCGTACGGACGAGGCCGTGCCCATGCCCATGCTCACGCGCGACGGAGCACGGTACATGCTGGTGCAGTGCACGCCGTTCGAGTTGGTTGAGACAGCAGCGACATCCGGGGCGCTGTTGGTCACACTGGTCGATGTCACTCGTCAGCAGCAGTTGCTCAAGCAGTTGCGCACCGAGGCCGACTTCGACGCGCTCACAGGGCTCGCTAACCGACGCTACTTCGAGAGGGCAGCGCAAATAGCGGTCGAACATGCCCGGCAGCAGCACAATCCGTTATCGGTTCTTGCGCTCGACCTGGATTTGTTCAAGCGCGTCAACGACACCTATGGCCATGCCGCCGGCGATCGCGTTCTGCAGGTCGTCGCACGGATATTCGAAGGTGTACTGCGAGACACTGATCTTGCCGCACGGGTTGGTGGAGAAGAATTCGCCGCGATCCTGCTGGACACCTCATTGGAGCAGGCACAGGCGATCGCCGAACGTATCCGCACGACTCTCCAGAATACGCCGGTCGTTCTAGAGTCCGCGCAAACGATATCGCAGACTGTAAGTATCGGCATCGCGATGTACAGCGAGAGCGAAGCCGATCTGGTGGCCACGCAAGAGCGCGCCGACGCCGCGCTTTACAGTGCGAAGGGAGCCGGCAGAAACCGTGTCGAGATCTTCGTGCCTGAAGCGCCCGCGCCCCAAGAAGCGGTATAGGTGTGGCCGCAATGCATGGGTTGATTTGTGGAACAACTTGCAGGCGAGATGTCCGCTTAACCCGGGCGGATTCAACTGGTCGAGGCAATAGTTTGCTGGAACCGTTCAGCTGGCGTTTCGTAATTCGGTGTCTTCCGTGGACGCTCGTTCAGCCTTCGCTCCGTAAGCAACCTTCCGGCGGGCGCAATAACTGGTTCGGGACAAGCCTGGGTGCGGCTGACGCAACGTGTCCGATGATTGGTCGGGGTAGCAAGTTTGATCCTGCAATCCGCGAAGCTGCGGGAAACGCGAAGGAAACGATCGGCTCGCCTACCGGTGACAACGCGACGCGATTGGCGGCCACGACAGGCGAGTTGCGCGGCAAGGCGCGGTAGTTATGCGCGGATGCAACGGATCTCGCGCGCGATGGGCTGTCGGCGAACGGGCTTGCGGTGCCGCCGCGCGCAGTTGCAATGGCTTGATGCCTCGGTGACAGTGCGGCGGCTTGCGCGGAGTGAACTGCGTGCGCCGCGCTCAACGCGTGCGATGAGGGCGGCGCGAGTGCAATGAACAGGCGGAGCCTGATGTGAACACAACCGATGAGACAGGCAAGCGCGCGTTGCGCTTTGTTGCGGCGCATCCAGCGCGATTCATATTCCAGGTCTGCACCGCGTTCCGTAAAAACCAGGGGCTGCTGCTCGCGGGCGCGATCGCATATTACGCTTTGTTGTCAATCGTGCCGCTGCTCATTCTCGTTGTAATCGCGTTCGGTCACTTCATCGGCGAGCAGCTGCTTTTCGACACGCTCGGACGTCTGCTCGAATGGCTGATACCGGGGCAGTCAAAAACGCTCGTGCGCGAGCTCGCGACCTTTTTCGAGCATCGCTCCGTGGTCGGCTGGTACCTCGTCATCACGATGATCTTCTTCAGTTCGCTTGCGTTCACGGTTCTGGAGAATGCCCTGTCAATCATCTTCGTGCATCGCGTTGAGGTCCGGCGAAGGCACTTCCTGCTGTCGGCAATCCTGCCCTATCTCTTCAGTCTGTCACTAGGTATCGGTGTGCTGCTCGTGACGCTCGTCTCCAGCGGCCTGCGGGCTGTTGCGACCGGTAGCATTGATCTGTTCGGCCATGGGGTGTTCCTGACTGGCGTGACCCGCGTCGTGCTATATCTGTGCGGCCTTGCGGGCGAAATATTCGTGCTGACGGCAATCTATTTTGTGATCCCGGCGGGACGCACGACACTACGGCATGCGGTCGTCGGCGCGGTCGCGGCCACCGTTCTGTGGGAAATCACAAGACGCGTGCTGGTTTGGTACTTCGCGAAGCTTTCGCAGGTGAACGTCGTCTATGGGTCGCTGACGACAGCGATCGTTGTGCTGTTCGGCCTCGAAGCGCTCGCGACGCTGATGTTGTTTGGCGCGCAACTGATCGCAGAATACGAGCGCCTCAATATGCGCGGCGACCCTGCAGCGGAGTCGACGGAAACGGGCTGACCAGCGGCGGCGCGTTGAGCACGCTCGTTGTGGCTTCAACCAGTCGGCGTGATGGCACCGGTAGTTTCTGGGTGCCGACGAATTCCACGAGTATTCGCTGTTGTACCAGCCACACTGCAAAGTGCGGTGCAGCGATGTCAAACGTCTGTTAGCAAAACGGCTTTTTCCAGGACGGCGGGTTGCTCTGAGGGGCGTGAAATAAAGACTGCTTACCCTGTTTCGTTAAGAAACAACCATCGAGAAGGCTTTCCCCCGCAAGGGACCTGACCAGACCTTACGGTCAAGCACAAGCAGGACGAGATCTCTGCCTTGCCGGTATAGGGTACCCTCTTCCAGCCGCTGCACGCGCTCGAATGGCTTGCCGCTACCCATGCTCGTTTCGAGGAACAGGGGCCATTCGTCCACGCCCAGACCAAGATCCCTGGCCGGAATCGAATACTTCAGGAAGGAACGTGTAGGTTCAACGTCCTCCCAGTGAACAATTTTAGGTTTACAGTTCATGATCAGCATTGCACAGGGTGGTGCCCAACGGCGACCATCGCATGAAAGGCAGCCGAGACCGGGTCCATCGTGGGCGACTTTTTCGCAGTGTCCGTCGATTGTTGCATGCGTGGTGTTCGGTCTTTGACGGGTGCCAGACCACGCTTGAAATGGCGCTCGCCACTTCGGCTGTCGCGCTGCGAAACATGCACGTCGCCGCTCAACACCAGTGCCCTAAGCGCGTTTGTTAGTCGCCGACCAGGTACACCCGAGGCTGCGGCCAGCTGCGCGACGCTCTGTTGCGCTCCATCAGCCAGCACATCCAGCAATCGCGCTTCCAGCGTCCCGACAAATTGTTGCCCGGTCGTCATCGCCTCTCCGTCAGTCAAGTTGATACGTCAACTATAACTGACACTGTAAGTAATTTGTATGCGTCTGTGAGTCGCCAATGCCTGCTTAAGTCGGGCGGACCGGATTGTCGGGCAACCAGGGCAAGTAGAGTGTGGGCCTTCCGAAGACGCTGACCATGCACCCGCAAACGGGGGAAGATACCGCGGGAGTTGTACCCCAGGAAGCAGACATTGGCGTAGTACCAGTCTAAGAGGCTGTTCAGGGTCGCGAAGACCCGTTCGTTGGCGGTGAGAGCTGACGTTCGTCGACGCCGGTTTGCGAGTGTCAGCAATGGGACGTGCAGTTGTCCCACAGCCCCCGATCACCGACCGTCGGCTATGGCCGAGTCGAACGCATAACCGGTGCGATGTATCTGCACATCATCGGTCCGTTCTATGGGTTCTTCGGGCTGGGGTTCGCGCTGTACTTTGCCGCACAGGATGCGGGCCGGCTTGCGTGGCCGCTCATGGCGGGTGCGTTGAGACTGGCACTGTATGTGAGCGCCGGCACCCTGTTGCTGCGGCTCACGGGATCGTTGCCACTGTTCATTGCCCTCGACGCGGCCCCGATGGTGGCGTTCGGCGCCATCGTGCTCTGGGCGGCAGCGTCGGATCGCTGGTTCTTTGCGAAAAGCCGGACCGGCCGCTGAATGCCGTCGGTACCTTGGGATACAAGGCGGCGGGGCTGTGCCCGGTCATTCAGCGAGTTCGCCTTAATGTGGGGTGTGAAAGTGAGTGAGGACGCGCCTTCCCGCCAACCGCCTGACTATCCCTCATTCTGCGTCCCGCTGCTCGATCCTGTCCTTGCGTGTGATTATCCCGGCCGCAATGAGTCCGACCTCGTAGAGAATGATCAACGGGAACGCGAGAATCAGCTGAGAGAACACGTCCGGTGGCGTCACCACGGCGGAAATCGCAAACGCTCCGACAATCACATACGGCCGGATCTGGCGCAACTTCCTCACCGGCACGATCCTCATTCCTGCGAGAATGACCACGATGATTGGCACCTCGAACGTTGCGCCAAACGCAAGAAACATGGTGAGGGCGAAACTCACATACTTGTCGATATCCGTCGTCATTTCCACCCCGAGTGGGGCGTTGTAATGCGCCATCACATGGAAGATAGTTGGGAACACGACGAAATAAGCGAATGCCATGCCGCACAGAAACAGGGTGTAGCTGCTGGCGACCAGCGGCACGACGAGCCTCCTTTCGTGCCGGTAAAGCCCCGGAGCGATAAACGCCCAGATCTGGTACAGCACGACCGGTAGTGCGATGACGAGCGCAACCACCAGAGTGACCTTCACTGGGACGAAGAAAGAGCCGGTGACGTCGGTGACAATCAGCTTGCCGTTCGTCGGCAAGTTCTGTATCAGCGGATGGGCCAGTACCCGGAAGATATTGGGCGCCCAGTAAACCAGTCCCATGAACACGAACACCACTGAAGCGCCTGCACGGATGATCCGGTTACGTAGTTCAACCAGGTGTGAGATGAACGTCTCTTCGACTGGTTCGTCGCTAATGTGTTGCAGCTCGCTCATGCCAGGCCTCCGCCAGGAATCGTCGATGGAAGAAAATTGGGTCAATGCCAATTGAACGCGGGGAAGGCTATGAGAAAAACCACGCGCGGCGGCGCATCGTCTCAGGATTGCGCCATACAGTCCGCGACGCGCGCGATTGCTGGCGCGTTCTGCGCACTATCGCGTGCTTGTACCAGCTCGGGATCGCAGCCTGCTTGACGCGCCAGTTCCTGCGCTTCGTTTGCGGCGTGTTTCTGAACTCCATCAGGAGACCTGAGGTATCACCGTAGACGGACGTCAGATCTCGACCTTCTGAGCCCGCCGCAGTGTCCGACTTCGATGTGCCCGCTTTCCATGCGTTATCGAGTTCGCTTTCTTGCGATCGCAGTACGTCGTGAACCTTGTTCTCGACATCCAACGCCGCTGATTCAAACTCGCCGCGCATCTTCTTCAAACTGTCGAGTTCAAGCTCGCGAGCGACTTCCGCCTTGACGTCGTCTACATACCGTTGCGCGCGGCCGAACAGCGCACCCGCCGTTCGCGCTACGCCAGGCAGGCGCTTTGGCCCGAGCACGACAAGCGCGACGACGCCGATCATCGCCATTTTGGTCAATCCGAGGTCGAACATGGAATCAAAGCTCCTGGAACTGGGAACGGGTACGGCCGAGGCCGTACTGATCTGAAGTGGACTGTGCGGCTGATCCGGTAACTACCGGTATTCGCCCCGACGTGTCATGTCCTTCGCTTCCACCTCAACGACACCGTCGTGCGGCAATTCGCGCTGCTGCTCCGAAATGTGATTCTCGGCCATGCCTTCCTTGAACCCCTTGACCGCACTGCCAAGATCGCCCCCGATGTTTCTCAGCTTCTTCGTACCGAAAACAAGTGCCACGATCAGCAATACGATCATCCAATGCCAAATGCTCAACGAACCCATGATTGACAACCCTCTCTGGCTGCGCAGCGCGTGTCGCGCGCTGCGAAGAATGTGGACCTTGCGGCCCGAAGCGGAGCATCGACGCTCCGCTGATTAAACCGATGTTTTGCATAGCTACGCTCCGTCCAGTTCCACGGTGCGCGTTAGATCTCGCCTGGAAAGACCGACACAGGAGCCTGCAGGGGAAGGCCCGCAGCGTTGACCATTGAAACTGGGCGAGGTATCTGGGTTGTGTCGAGAGAGTGGCCTGTTGCATGAATGTGTATCTGCGCGAGCGGCATACACATTGAGAAACAATTCTGTGAGGGGGGCGGTGGATCGTCGGGTGGACCGCTCACATGCCGTGCAACGCTTGGCATACCTGACAGAAACGGGCTGCGTAAGCAGATAGCGGCGGCATCGACATATGCGGTGGTCGTAGGTGCGGACGTCGAAGTCGCCTCAGTGCTGGGCGCTTCCAGTTATAGGGCGAGCTTGGGGGATGTAACGGGCGTACGCCGCGCGCGCAACGCAAAGCGGCGAACCGCAGATTTAAGCAGGTCGCGACGTACGACAAGTCTCGCGACCAGATTGATGATCGCTCACAAATAGGGCGTGATGTTGGCGAGTGCGCGGGCTACATAAGTGTCCTTTTCACCTACCGGCGCGACGTAGCGAATCGCGCCACGTGCCGCCTCGACCCCTTCGAGGCGCGCAATCACCCACGCCGCAAGATACTGGGACGACAGGCAGCCGCCTGCCGTCGCCACGTTGTGCCGGGCCACGAATGGCTGTTCGAGCACGGCGACGCCTGCCGCTTCGACCCACGGCTTCGTGGTCGTATCCGTGCACGCCGCAACCCCGTCGAGCAAGCCCAGCCGCGCAAGTACAAGCGTGCCCGAGCATTGCGCGCCAAGCAGCTGGCGCATTGGATCGAACCGGAACTGCGCCATCAGGCCTCCATCGGCGACGATCTCGCGCGTCCGTATTCCGCTGCCGACGAGTACGGCGTCCGCATGGCAAGCGTCATGCAATGACGCCTGCGCCTCGACCTCCACACCGTTCATCGAACGGACGCGCGGCGTGGGACTCGCTATGGCCACGCGCCATCCGGGCCTTCTGATCCGGTTCAGAATATTGAACGCGACCAGCGAATCGATTTCGTTGAAGCCGTCGAATGTCAGGATGGCGATGTTCATGGCGTCCTCATACGGTGCTGAGCTTGTGTTGCGCCATGGTAGGACCGAGAATCACTACAATCAAATAATTGTCATGGATACATAGCCATGCCCGAGCTTCGCTACAAGGCGCTGGTCGATCGTCTCGCCGCCGATATCCGGGCCGGGCGTGTGCGTCCGGGAACGCGTTTGCCGACGCATCGCGAACTGGCTGCGCGCGAAGGTCTCGCGCTCGTCACGGCGACGCGCGTCTACGCGGAGTTGCAGGCCATGGGACTCGTGAGCGGCGAGACGGGGCGCGGCACCTTCGTCAAGGAACCGTTGCCTCCGGCCGAAGGCATCGACTTGCTCGGGTCAGGCGCGGACACCGTCGACATGACGTTCAACTATCCATCCTCGCCGGAACAGGCCGACCTGTTTCGTGTGGCACTGCGTCAGCTCGCGGCGTCAGGTGATCTCGAATCGATGCTCCGTTATCAGCCGCACGGTGGACGCGAGCACGAACGTGCGACGGTCGCGCGACACCTCGCCGTACGGGGCCTGCAAGCCGCTGCCGAAACCGTGCTGCTCGTGAGTGGCGCGCAGCACGGATTGACGACGACGGCCATGGCTTTACTGGAGCCCGGCGACGTGGTGGCCGTGGATGCGTTGACCTATCCGGGTTTCAAGCTGACCGCCGAAGCCTGCCGGCTCGAGATCGTGCCCGTTCCGGCTGCGGGTAACGGCCCCGATCTCGATGTACTGGCCGGACTATGCAAGCGCCGCAAGGTGCGCGCGGTTTATATGATGCCGACGCTGCACAATCCGCTGGGCTGGGTGATGGGAGTGGCGCGCCGGCGCGAACTCGTTGCCATCGCGCGGCAGTATGGAATCCTGATCATCGAAGACGGTGCTTACGCGTTTCTCGCGGATGGCGCCCCACCTCCGCTTGCCTCGCTTGCGCCCGAGTTGACGGTGTACGTATCGAGCTTCTCGAAGAGCGTCGCGACGGGGCGGCGTGTTGGCTTCATCCACGCGCCGCGCGACCGGGTTGCGAAGATCGAACGTTATATTCGCGCGACGACGTGGAATACTCCTGCGACCCTGACGTCGATCGCGTGCAGATGGATCGAGGACGGCACGGTCGCGATGCTCGAGGCGCAGAAGCGCCGCGATGCCGCACTTCGCCAGGCGATCGCCGCGCGCGTGCTCGGCAAACTGAAACGTGTCGGACATCCTGCGTCGTACTTTCTCTGGCTTCCATTGCCGCAGGAGGTTCGTGCCGACGCGATCGCGATGGCGCTCAGGAACGAACGGATTGCAGTATCGACTGCGCACGCGTTCTCCGCGTCGACACAAGTGCCGCACGCCATTCGGCTCGCACTCGGTTCAGTCAGCCTGGCGGCGATCGAACACGCTCTGGAGAGAGTAGCGAAGACGATTGCGGATCAGAGCTACTAGCTGCCGGCGCGGACCGCGGTCATCGCCTGGTCTGGTTTGTGCTGCCCCGATACTTATGACCCAATATCAGCGCCTGGATTTCCCGCTTTGCGCGAACTCCCTGATGCGCGCGGCCAGTTCGGGTATGCCCGCGTTGCGGGCGGCGTAGTGGGAAATCTGGCGTGTAGCCAGATCCACGGTCACCTGATCGTCGGGCGCCTTGGTATAGGGCCCGTCGACGGCTGCGTGATATTCGATCCGTAACTGGGTCTCGTTCGCGACGATGCGCAAATAGCCGTAATTCTGGTCGTCGTAGTTTTCGATGACAACGGCATCGGTGTCCTTCGATGCGGCCTGGATCAGCTGCGGTGCACGCAGCGGCGGCTGCCCGTTGCTGGTCAACCGCTGAATACCGTGTCCGCCGTTACCGCACACAATGTACGGAATGTGGGTTCCGTCAGGACGTGTGCGTGTAAAGCGCTGATAGTTGTGCGCGTGCCCCGCAAGATCGGCATGGGGCCATACGCCCACCTCCTTGCAGATCGCGTCGATCTGCTGCTGCATCTCGATACTCCAGCCGTGACGTCCGCGCGCGACATACGGTGGATGATGATGCGCGAACAGTAATGCGCCCTTGTAGCCCTCCTTCTTCACCCGCGTCAATGCGGCCTTGAGAAACTTGAGCTGGCTGTTGCCGATGTCGCTGTTCGAAATCACGCCAGGATCTTCGAGCGTATTGCTATACAACGCGATGATTCGCACGAACGGGGCCTCGAATGTAAAGAAGACTCCCGGTTGAATCTGCGCAGTGCGTGAAAGATTGCCCGCATCGGCCGAAACCTGAAAGCAGTCGGAGCAGAAGTTTCGCAGAAACGCCTGCAGACTCTTTTCATGCTGCAGAGGCGAGATCATGCCGTCATGATTGCCTGCGACCGCGAGGATAGGTGCGTGATAGTCGCGATAGGGCTCATAGAACTGGTCATAGTAGTACTGCGCTTCGCCGAAGCTGTAGACGATGTCGCCCAGCAAAAAGTTGAATTGCGGAACCTCAGCAGGATCGGTTTCGTCGAAGTCGCTGATCATCTTGTCGGAGACTTCGTTCTGTGTTTTTGGGCTTCTGGTACTGCCGCAATCGCCCGTCGAGTGAAAAACGATCTGTCCGCTCACGTTGATCTGGTCGAGGATGGTCTGAGCGTTGTTGATCACGTCCGCGAATGTAAGGCGGGGCTCGACGCCGCCGCGCGGCGCAGGAAACGGAAGGGCCTTGAGTTTGTGCTCGCGATTGAGTTCATCGATGACCTTGTAGGCTGCCACATCGGATGCGTGCCTGACGATGAAGGTTTGCGGATCGGGTGTCGGCTGCGGCTGCGAGAAAACGGGAGCTGCGAGGACGCGGCCGCTGCTGGTTGACGTTCGAACTGGGCGCTTCTTTGCCATGTTCCATTTCCTCCAATCGTGGTTAAAAAGCGGAACGATGCTCGACTGTCGATGGAGCTTGCTACATGCAGGACAGTCGCGGTGCATGACGAGCGTCGGCGGATGCGAGGTCCCCCGCCGAATGCTTCCGGTGAGAGGATGGTTCGAGGGAGAGGTTCAGTTGCAGTCGTTGCAATTGGTAACCGGCGGCTTTCAATTTCAATACGCCGCGCTGCGCGCGCAGCGTCTAGTGTTTTACATCGACATGTTGAATTCACACGAGTTCGAGGGCGCTCGAAGACATCCGCAACCTGATGTGAAACCGGGCCGCAAGCACGATATTTCGAACCCGCTGCAACTGGCAGATGAAGTTTGACAGGATAACCGTCTCAGAAGCGCAGCGGCTGAAGAAACTGGAACTGGAAAACAGCAAGCTCGGGATGAAACGACGTTACCTTCGCGAATCGAATGGCCGTTTGCTGATGTAGATCGACGCGAGAACGTCGACAGAAACACAGGCTCAAGCGACTGCTCATGGCCGGTTTCACCCGCCGACCCAACGCACCACAAAGCTGCCGCTGGTGGACGGTGAATGTCATTGAATGGCGGCTTACGGCGAAGTTGGTGAGCGCGTACAGTCGGTAGAGTCGAGTTGTGGCGCGGTAGCATTAGGTTCGGTTTGTCTGTTGCCGCCCCTTTCGTCTGGCGGTGCCCGAATATCCTTGCCTTAACCCCGTTTCCACAACCCGCTCATCGAACCGGACATGCAGATCTCCCGCATCCGGCTCTCGGACAAGACATCACGCCTTCGTACACGGCAAGTCACTACCAAGGCCCTTGGAGACGAACGAGACCAAAGTGCCCGTAGAGGTGCGAGGGTGGATACGTCCCGCCCCTACGACGTCTGACCTTGTGCTTGATACGTAACCACCGGCGCAACCGCGTGGAAGTGTAGCTGTCAAGCGCCCGATACGCGCGACTGACCGTCCCTACCTTGAAGTAGTTCGCCCAGCCGCGCAGCGTGCGGTTCAACTTGCCCACCAACTCCGTGGTATCGAGCCACGTCATCGTCGAAGCGGTCAGCGCGTGAATCTTCTCGACCATGCGCCGGATACTCTTCTTCGACGGACGCATGCCCATACGGGCCTGGCCAGTCACTGCAGAGTACATCCGCCCAAACGTGTAACCCAGGAAGTCGAATTCGCCTTCCGGCACCTTGCAGATTTGCGTCTTCTCCTCGTTGACCGTCAGCTTCAGTTTGCTCATGATCTCGCGCATTCGCACCAAGGCTTCTTCCGCCTTGCCCCGCTTGCACAGGATCACAAGATCATCCGCGTAAGTCACAATGCGGCTGCCAAGACTGCGCTGAAGTCCGAGTTTCTTCCATGCCAACACAAACCGGCGCATGTAAACATTCGCCAACAGGGGTGAGATGGGAGAACCTTGCGGAATGCCGCGCCGGCTGTCCCGGGCCTCCGTCGTACGTTTCTGCCGGCCACGGTCATCGGTTTCTTCCACGGGGCATTCCAGCCACATCCTGATCAGATGCAGCACACGCCGGTCAACGATGCGTCGCGCGAGCGACAGCATCAGTTCGGCGTGGGGAATACTTCCGAAGTAGTCCGCCAGGTCGGCATCAACAACGTCCGTTTGTCCACGGTGCAACCGCTCATCCACCTCGACCACCGCCTGCTGGGCATTTCGCCCCGGGCGGTAAGCGTATTGCTCTGGTGGAAGGTCAGCTTCGAAGATCGGTTCGAGCACCAGCATCGCTGCTGTCATGCACACCCGATCACGCAGGGTCGAGATGCCCAAGGGCCTCAGCTTGCCATTGGCCTTCGGGATAAACACTCTTCTGATAGGGTCCGGCCGGTAAGTCTCCTGCCTGAGCGCAAGCGCCAGTTCGCCGAGCCACTTCTGCACCCCATACGCTTCAACCTCCGCGAAGTCCTGCCGATCGACACCCGGCGCGCCCTTGTTAGAGCGGCACTGGGCGTACGCATGCGCCAGCACATCCTCGCGATAGATCTTGTCGTACAGCGCGTAAAAGCGATACCCGGCTTCTGCCTTCGCTTTCGCGTGTAACGCCATCTGCAGCTTCTGAACACGAATCGGAGTTGATAGGTTGCCCAATCTCCACGTCCTCACTACGTATTGCGTCTGTCTTGAACTGAGGCCCCTTCCCTCCACCCGCATTACACCGGCTTCAACGGTAATACGGGCCTCTCCGTCACCCCAGGGTGCCCGGCCTGTCCCTCACGGGCGTCCGGTTGGTCATCCCTGACCACGCCAAGGGGCTTCCCGTGTTGCGTGCGCTTCCCTTGTGTGCATGCTGTCGCCACTACCCCGGCGCAGCGACTGGGTGTCCTGCCTGCTCGTTCACCCACCCGTGTCAGCCTTCCCCGATATGGCAGTCAGGTCGGCCTGCGCATCGACTTTTTCGAGGCTTGCTCAGCGTTCACTCGCGTTACGGCCTGCACACTCGCGCTGTCACCGTATTTCGTGACATGCTTCACCGGAGGCTTCAACCGCTTCGTTACCTCCACGATTGCTCCGGTTGCTTCCGGCTGGAGCGGTTGCCGGGTGGGGCTTTCACCCACTGGAAAAGCGCCGCCTTTGCACGGCGCACGCCACAAGCAGTCCCCGAGCAGTCCAGCGACCCCGCTGCTCGAAAGTCTCCTGACCATCCATGAGGAGACATCCGGCGAACACCCCCGAACGTTCGGCTCAGACCCTTCTGGTACGTCAGGCCCTCAGATGGTTGAAAAATGGTGCGCTGACGCCGCCCGTGCAAAACGGTCTGTCCTGGCCACTATTGCCGCGTGAGCATGAGGTTCAGGTTCTGAACCTGCCACCCTCCGCGCCCCCGCCAGGCCGATCTGCATACCCACTCAACGCAGCCAGAATTCAGGGCCACTATCAAGCCGCGTTCAGGTACGGACATTCGTTGCCCCGCTCTGTGTATTCGTTCGGCTACACGTGCCGGTTACAGCCAGAGATATTTATTTGGCGAGAAAGCACTTACAGCAGATCTCACGAGCGTCCTGCCCTCACCTCACTCCCCGTCAGTGGCTTCGCGCAAAAAAGAACCGCTCCGTGTAACCGGCGCCAGGCGTCCGGCGAATTAGCTGCTGTATCCGCAACGGATACCACCGACCTCAACTTCTGGAGAAAGTCCATGTCCACTAAGACCACTGTTAGTTCCGCCCTGCTGGCAGGCGCCGTTGCAAGCCTGCTCGCTTCGGTCGCTCATGCTGCGCCGCTCACAAAGGAAGAAGTGAGCGCCGCCGTCGCTGCCCACAAGGAAAAGTGCTTTGGCGTCGCGCTGAAGGGGCAAAACGACTGTGCCGCCGGTCCGGGCACCACCTGTCAGGGTACGTCGACGGTCGACTTCCAGGGCAACTCGTGGAAGTTCGTCCAGGGCGGCACCTGCGCGAGCATCGTCGTGCCGGGCGGCGGCCACGGCTCGCTCACGCCGATCAAGTCCTGACTGTAACGACAACAGGAAACGAGGCGGCCATGCTTGCTTTCTCCCGATTGGCGGCGATCCATGCGTCCAGCCGTCCTCGTTGCGCAGCGCCCGGCGCAGCCGGCCTCGCTGGCACGAGTTTCAAGCACGAACATCTCGCTGCAATTTTCGAAGACGGCCTGCAGGACGGCTTCTTCGAGGTACACGCGGAGAACTATATGGGCGCGGGCGGCCCGCCGCACCGCGCCTTGCGCGCGATCCGCGAACGCTATCCGGTCTCGCTGCATGGTGTGTGCATGTCGATCGGCGGACCGGATGAACTCGACGCCAGCCACCTTGCGCGCTTTTGCGAATTGGTCACGCGCTACGAACCCGCGCTCGTCTCTGAACATCTCGCATGGTCCTCGCACGACGGCACCTTCTTCAACGATCTGTTGCCGCTGCCCTACACGAAGGCGACGCTTGACAAGGTCTGCGAACACATCGATCAAATTCAGGAAGCCATTCGGCGTCCGATGCTGCTCGAAAATCCATCGACGTATGTGGCGTTCGCGTCATCGACGATGAGCGAGACGGAATTCATCCGTACGGTCGCGCAGCGCACGGGCTGCGGGCTGCTGCTCGACGTCAACAATGTCTACGTTTCGGCGACCAATCAAGGTTACACGGCACGTGCGTATCTTGCGGACTTTCCTCTTGAATACGTCGGCGAGATTCACCTGGCCGGCCACAGCGAACAGCACGACGACGAGAGCGCGCCGCTCCTCATCGACAGCCACGACCGCGCCGTCGCCGATGTCGTGTGGGCGCTCTACCGCGAGTTGATCGCGCGCACCGGGCCGATACCGACGCTGATCGAATGGGATAGCCAGTTGCCGGCGTGGGCCGAGCTGCGCGCGCAGGCGGTGATGGCCCACCGGATCGTGTCTGAGCATGCTCCCAGCAATGTATCGGAGTCCGATGTATCTCACTCGGAGCGCGCCGGCCATGAAGCCTGAACAGCGCACGCTCGACTACGCGACGGCCTTCGCGCCTGGACTGACGAACCCCGGACTCGCCACGCCAGAAGGCGTCGTGGCTTCGCATGGCAAGGGCGTCGTCAGGCGTTACAACGTCTATCGCAACAATGTCACAGTCAGCCTCATCGAGGCGCTCGCCGCAATTTATCCCGCTGTGCAGCGCATCACGGGCGTCGAGTTCTTCCGCGCGATGGCCCGCTTTCACGTGCGTGCCACGCCGCCGGTTTCGCCGCTCCTGTTCGATTACGGACGCGACTTTCCGTCGTTTATCGAAACCTGGGAGTACGCGCGCGACATGCCCTGGCTTGCAGATACGGCGCGCGTCGAGCGCGCCTGGCTCGACGCCTATCACGCCGAGGATGCCGCACCGCTCGCGGCCGAGGCATTCGCGGGCATCGATCCGGGTTCACTCGCGCAGATGCGCTTTGTCCCCCACCCGGCCGCGCGCATCGTGCGCTCGCGCTACCCGGCGGTCGCGATCTTCGCGATGAACCGAACGCCCGGCCCCGTCACCCCGTTGTGTTCGAACGATGCAGAAGACGCACTCGTCACACGGCCCGAATACGACGTGATTGTCTCGCGCCTGCCCGCGGGCGGCGCGGCGTTTCTCCTCGCGCTCATCGAGGGCATGCCGCTCGGCGCCGCCGCGCAGACAGCCTTCGAAGAGAACGACACCTTCGACCTGGCGGCCAGCCTGGCTGCGATGATTTCGGCCGGCGTGTTCGCCACCGTTCAACTGGGAGCGTAATCACCATGCAAACTCCACAAGACTCGAGACCGTCTTTTGCGGGCAATGTCGCGCACGCGATCATATGCGCCCGGCGCTTCATCGAACGTCTTGCACAACCATCGTTCGTGCAGTTGGTGCTGCGCTTCGCGCTGGCCGTGCCGTTCTGGAAATCGGGCATCCTCAAGTGGCACGGATTCCTGCAACTCAACGACACCGCCATCGATCTCTTCACCGACGAATTCAAGCTCCATCTGCCCGGAGGTCCGTATCCGTTTCCGGCGCCCGCCATCTTCGCGTTCCTTTCCGCGTGCGGCGAGGTCACGTTCCCGGTACTGCTTGCGCTTGGATTCGGCACACGCTTCGCCGCCGCCGGATTGCTGCTGATGACCTGCATCATTGAGCTAACGGTGCCGGACGGCTGGCCGATCCACCTCACGTGGGCGGCCATGGCGCTCGGCATCGCTGCGTGGGGCCCGGGCGTCATTTCGATCGACTACCTGCTCGGAGACCGCGCGTACCGGTCATGAAAACGCGAGATCTGGTCGCGCGGCTCGCGAGCAACGGGTCGCACATCGAGCGCGACGCCGTCCCGAGGCTGCTCGATCGCGCGCTGCTGCGAGGCCTTGCAGGTAGCACGGTCCTGCTGGTCGCGCTGTACGGCGTACGCAGCGACATGCCCCAGCTGATCCTCACGGCGATGTTCTGGGTGCGCCTCGCATTCCCACTCGCGATCATCGCCGCGGCCATGAAGCTCACGGAGCGGCTTGGCCGCCCCGGTGCGCGGCTCAGGCTCGCCTGGTTCGCGGTGGCGCTGCCCATCGCCACGATGCTCATCGCCGCGGGCAGCATCCTGCTGGCGACGCCGCCAGGCTACCGGCTGCAACTGGTGCTTGGCACGACGTGGCGCACGACGACGGCGAGTGTCGTGCTGCTCTCGCTGCCCTCGCTCATTGCAGTGTTGCGCGCGATGAAGCAGCTCGCGCCAACGCGCCTCGCGCTGGCCGGCGCGGGTGCGGGTCTCCTGGCCGGCGCGCAGGGATGGCTCGTCTACACGCTGTATTGCTCGGAGATGGCGGCGCCGTTCTGGGGTGTGTGGTACGTGCTGGCGATCGTCATCACGACGGCCATTGGCGCGGCAATCGCACCGCACTGTCTGCGCTGGTGAAATTCGCGTCGACGCGGGGCATCGCGCTTTCGCCAGCTAGCGGTGTCAGAGGCTGACATTCGACATGATGATTCTCTCAAGATGGTGCTGTATGCTCCGGAACGCCTTCCAACACCTGGTCCGCCTCGCTCCCAAAGTTCGCGCGCTTTGCATGCCGTGGCTTCTTCTTGCAACTCGGCTCTGGTTCGGACAGGTCGTGCTCGTGCATCAGATCATGGCGATGGCACAAAGCAGTCAAGGCGGGGTAGCCGGCGCCAGATTACATGTTCCGTCCAGCGTGGAGGCGGCGCTGCACGGTATCGTGCCATTCCTGCTCAGCGCTGGCCTCCTTACCCGGCCCATAGCGCTTGTGCTGCTCGCTGGGGGTTACGGATCAATCGCCCTCGGTCCGGGCGGCGCAACGCTTGTCTTGCTCGCGTGGCTCATCGTGCTGGGACCGGGACCGTTCTCGCTCGATGCGATGCTGGGGCGAGGCCTCGCGTGGGCTCCACTTGGCCCGGCGCGACAGATCAAAAAATTCTATGAGCAGGCCGAACGATATGTCTCACCGGTGCTCCTGCTCGTATCGCGCGCAGGCCTGGCGGCATCGCTCAGTCTCGCTTCCGCGCTGACGCCTTCCCTGTTCAGCCACGCCACTCGTCACAGTCTGACGACACTGTTCGCATACCCCTCATCGGTCAGCGCGATCCTCGCATTCTGCATCGCTTTCGGCTGCATGACACGACCAGCGACGTTCATTTATGCCGCCATGGTTCCACTCGCTGGCATCGCCATGTCCATGGACGAGCGGCTCGCAATGCTTCTTCTGCTGCTGATGTTAGTAGTCACGGGGCCTGGCGTCATCTCTGTGGATCAATTGCTCGCGCGCCCTGTGCTCGACGGTTCTGAGAAGGACGAAGGCTCGCTGGATCAGTATCCACAGGTTGTAGTGGTAGGCGGTGGCTTTGGTGGAATCGAGGCAGTTCGCGGTCTACGCAATTCGCGCTGCCGGATCACCCTCATAGATCAGCGGAATCATCATCTGTTCCAGCCGCTGCTCTACCAGATCGCGACAGCAGCGTTGTCGCCCGGCGAAATCGCAACGCCGATCCGAAGCCTCTTTCGCAGCCAGCGAAACGTCCAGATACGCCTGGGGACCGTCACAGGCGTCGACACCGCGACCCGCGAAGTGCTCGTTGGCGCGGCCAAGGTGAAGTTCGACTATCTCGTGCTGGCGACCGGCGCACGTCACAGTTATTTCGGCAACGATCACTGGGCGCCGTACGCGCCCGGGCTAAAAAGCATAGAGGACGCAACCTCGATAAGAAGTCGTCTGCTGCGGGCCTTTGAGGAAGCGGAAACGGCCGCCGACGAACGAGCCCGCGCTGCGTGGCTCACCTTCGTCATCGTCGGTGGAGGGCCAACGGGTATCGAACTGGCCGGCGCCATCGCGGAACTGGCGCATCATGGCATGGACCAGGAATATCGCACAATCGACCCATCAACATCGCGTGTCATTCTGGTTCATGCAGGGCCGCGCGTTCTACCGACCTTTCCCCCTTCCCTTTCTGCCGCCGCAGAACAATCCCTTCGCAAGCTGGGTGTCACTGTCTATCTCGATACCAGAGTGCTGCGCGTAGACCAGGATGGCGCCGATCTCGGCGAAGATCGAATAGCATCCCGCACGATCCTCTGGGCTGCCGGGGTGGCGGCGTCTCCGGTTGCCCGATGGCTAAACCAGCGAGGGGATGCGTCGGGACGAATCAAGGTGAACGACGACCTCTCCGTTCCGGCGCTTGAAGGCGTCTATGCAATTGGTGATACCGCCTCAAGTCTGGGCTGGAATGGAGCAGCCGTCCCGGGGCTGGCCCCTGCCGCAAAGCAGCAAGGCAAATACGCCGCGCGAGTTATCGATGCGCAGCTTGTGGGGCGCCGTCCGCCACCGCCGTTTCGATACCGGCATTTCGGAAGCCTGGCGACAATTGGGCGTCAGGCAGCTGTGGCGGAAATCGGCCCCATCCAGATGTGGGGCGCACCTGCGTGGTGGTTCTGGGGCGCCGCGCATATCGCATTCCTGACGGGAGGGCCAAACAGGGTGAAGGTCATGCTGGATTGGCTCTGGGCGTATTTCACATACCGGCGCAGTACGAGGCTCATTACCGATCCGGCTTCCGGCAGGCAAACGGATTGATTACCCGAAATGGGATGGAGTGCCGATTCGGCGAGCGACGCAGCGTTTACACTCGAGGCGCCTCCGATACTCGGATCGTCGACCTCCTGCTTCCGGATTGGGCTGCGGATTCAACCGGTCGATGCAAGACAATGGCAGCTGCGCCAGCAGCGGGAGTGTTGCAGATGAAGTACAGAACCCGGATCTATTACAGCAAGAGCCAGAAGGCGTTGATGTGGAAGCGCTGGCGCCAGGGCGATACGCTCCACCAGATCGCCCGATTGTTTCAGAGGGGAAGTTGAAGGCGGACGTCTCGTGCCACACATGCGACCGGTGCGGGTACAGTGCCACAAGCAGCGGCCCTGAGTGACGAAACACGCGTGTCTCGATCACGATCGGGCTGGTCCGTGAAGCGCTTTGGCATGGCACTTCCCGCGAAACGGGCTCAGCTTCTTCGTTTTCGCGGCGCAGCAAGAATTGCCCGACCGTCTCATGTGTGCTCAACGGACGGCTGTGAACGTCGGCTGAGTCGCCCCCGTGGGTCCGGGCACTGGCCCGGTGTTCGCACCGCGACACCGATCTATGCATTAACCGCATTTGATACGCGAATCCTGGCAATACGCTTTCGGCAATAGAGGGGCGCTTCGCAAAGCATTTCTTTATCAAGCCAAGTAGCGGCTCCGCTTAGATCTGACTCCGCGTGGGCCTTTCGAGGCTGAAACAAGCTCATCCGCGAATGACCCACGCTTTCATGTGTTCGATTTAGTGGCCGCTATCAGGGTTGCATTTGGGCAGATGACCACAGCGAGTCCAATCCGCGCGACTTACATTGCCAGTTGCACTGGAGATGCCAGCTACCCCACCATACCCGGAGTTCCCGGACGTGCCGGGAGAGGCACTGGTAGCGGCTGATACCGGCTGAGCATCTTGCTGCCCGGACATGTCCTGAGCTTGCACTGTACCCACTAATGAGAATGCGCTCAGGAGTGCTACAGACAGGAGAAACGTCGTCTTCATGGCTTAACTCCTTACGACGAAATCAGGGTTCGGTTTATGTAGACGCTATGAGCCAGGCAGCGGGTGAAGGAAGTGGCATGCGCATCGGGACAGGCAATGCCAGCGATTCCACCTGGTGCCGGAACCCGGGCGAGGCAACGTTATTCCCGGCATGGGCCTTTTACCGGATTCAGGGGATACAAGAGCGCGGCAAATCCGCGATTGGCGTTCGAGGAGACAGGAGCACCTGAAGAACTGCCCGGGGGGCCGGTAAGCCCGGTGCGCAAAAGGAAGCACATGTATTAACAATACGTCGTCTGCCAGAAGAGATACCATGCTTTTCGTTATATAGCGCAAGTCTTTCGCTATATAGCGACTCGGAGAGAGGAACAGTCTGCTGAGGATGCCGAAACACCTGCCAAGAACCACCAGAAAGCGAGGACGAGAGGCGCTGGTACTTGAATGAGAATCAGGCTGCCAGGCCAGGCTTTAGACAGAGAACAGATGCAGTCCATCTCGAGCCGCACAATGCCCGAATCGTGCATCGCTCCAGAATGGTCCGGTGCGCATCCACGAGTCACAGTGCTGCATTTAAAATGCGTACCAAAGCCGTCCCTCCATCAGTTGATGGAGGCGTATTGCTACACACGCCAGAGGGCCCTGGCAAACTCCTCCAGGACGTGGCGAGCCTTCAGCGAGTATGTGCGGAAATGTTGGCCTTCTCCATGACGCTTGCCTCTCGCGATTTTTGTTGATCGCCCTGCAAACGTGCCGAGTCTCCCCCGCATACGGAAAGCGGGCCGGCCAGGTTTAGAACGGCACGGGGACAGTTAGCCGCCCAGCTTGATGATTGCCACTGTAAGCAGAATGCCAAGCGCGATCATTGCAATACCTGCTTTCATAGCCCCTGCGCCGGTGTAACGCCCCAGCGCAAAGCCAGCGATGAAAAGCATCGCGAGTGTAAGCACGCGCGAGGCGATGAGTGCCGTTGCAACATCCTTGACGACGAGGAATGGCACTGCGACCGGAAACGTTCCCAGGACAACAAGCAGAAAGATGCCCAGCGCGCCGACGAAATCACCTCTCACAAAATTCGCCCGGGGTGGCAGCGTCGAGGCTGCCGCGAGGCGCACTCGGATGCGCTCGAGGTCGGCATCTTCGACGAGCGGCTCCAGTTTCTCAGGCAATGCGTCGCGCAACGCCCGCACGGCGACCGTCTGATCCTGCTCGCGCTTGACGGTCTGCGCGAGTTGCAGGCGCTGTCCTCGATCGGCGAGCGTACGTACGAGGTACATCACGGCGTCGGCGAGGCCCCACGCAAGATTGCATCCGAGTGCGGCGAAGAACATCTTGTATCCCTCATCTTCGCCCGCTGTGACCGCCTTGACCGCCCCGACGAACGTCAGTGCCATGAACAGACCAAAACATATTTCGCAGACACGATCGACGGTATTGAGAATCGGTTCGCGCCGTTCGGGTTCGGCGCGTCCGGTCGGCATGATAGTGCTCATATGGCCTCGACTCAATGTAGGTAACGAGACGTCGCGCTAGCTGCCAACAAGAGCTGTTGGTACGAGCAGTATATGAAAGAGCCGACAGTTCGGTTCCCTTATATTGATGGACTGGGAGCGCCGGGGGCGGCACAAAAGGCCCGAGGCCAGCTGGACAGGGCTGGACCGCCCATCGCATGACGGAGTGAATCTTCGCAAACAAGTTACGCTCTGCGATGTGGCGGTTGTGCCTCCTGCGGGTCTCGCGGTGTGCGTCCTCCGGTCCTGCATTAAGGCAATAAAGAGAATCCCCAGCAACCGGCCATTCGACATCGACATGCGAGCCTTCCTACGATTGGATGGGGGCACACGTTTTTAAACTTGCGATCTCCGCATCCCGAATGCGACGCCATTTTTGCCTCTGCGTTCCCCCTGAAAACGGAGTCAATCATGCTACACACAATTCTGGCCGCCGCTTCGGCCATGGTCGTGTGCATGCTGCTGCAAGGCGTGGTGGTAGCCATCTGCCTGCGCCGGTACGCGTGCTCTCGCGTAACGTTAGGAAGACTTAATATGGTTGGCCGCACTGCCATTGGCAAACGTAATGCTGCTGACCTTGCTCTGCAATTTCGCCCCAATGGCAATCTGGGCCGCGCTGTTCATGTTCTTGGGCGAGTCTTCCGATTTCGCCACGGCTCTGTATCACTCCGCGGCCAACTTCATCACGTTGGGCTACGGCGAGTTTGTCATGTCCAGGCAACGGCGCATGCCTGGCCGGATCGAAGCTGCCAACGGCATCCTTATGTTCGTAGTCTCAACCTCGGTGATGACGGCCGCGGTCATGGATGTGACTAAGTACCATCATGCCCCGCTGCAGCAGGAGTCGCCGCGAAAGCACGCACGTGCCAGGCGCCGGGACGCCAGGCTGGGCCATACCCTGGCACTTCGCGGCTCAGGTAGAGCAGTGGCCTGAACGTTGGGCAACGCGGCCAGACCAGGTAAATTGGCTGCATTTGGCGAAGGTGGCGGCCTGTTTGACCTGAAATTCAGGCCAAGGCCAGCGCATCGTTTCCTGCGCTACGAACCAGCCTGATGCCCGGCGGTGCTGGCACCCAGCAGCTTGCGATAAGCAAGGACGAGAAGCGGAGTCGTTGCCATCGATAGGGCAACGACGACGGTGACAACATTCAGTTGTTCGACATGGATCAGGTTGGCTGACTGTGCCGCCCCCATCACGACAAAGGCGAACTCCCCGCCCTGCGAAAGCAGGATGGCGAAGTGGGTTCGATGCTCACGCGGCAGGTTGACCCGCTTCGCCAGATACTTGAGCGCCAGAAACTTGCCTCCAATCACGGCAGTCACCAGCAGGGCCACAAGCCATGTCTTGTCCGCGAGGACACCAAAATCGATCGTCATGCCGACAGCAATAAAGAACAGCCCAAGCAGGATGCCTTTGAAGGGCGCCATATCGGATTCGATCTCCTCGCGGCATTCGGATCCTGCCAGCAGCAGTCCGGCCATGAAGGCGCCAAGGGACATCGACAGGTGAACGACGTGCATCAGCAAGGAGATGCCGATCACCCAGAGCAGCGCAAAGATGGTGAAGATCTCGCGCGTCCCGCTCCGCTGGATCATGCGCAGGACATATTTCAGCAGGAAACGCCCGCCGACGAGCACCACGGCGATCATCGCCAGTGCCTTCCCGGTGGCGAGCCAGCCGCTCGACGTGCTTGCGTCCTCTAGGACCGGCGCCAGCAGCGGCAACAGGGCAATCATCGGAATGGCAGCGATATCCTGGAACAGGAGGATGCCAAAACTCGTTTGCCCAAGCGGCGTATCCATCAGGCGATTCTGCTCGAGGATTGCGATCACCATCGCAGTGGAAGACAGCGACAAGGCAAATCCGGCTGCCACACCCACCCGCCAAGAGAGGCCAAAGGCGATGAAAATCGCTGCCAGCAACGTCGCACACAAAACAACCTGGGCCGCGCCATAGCCAAAGATGGAGCGGCGCATCGCCCACAGCTTGTCAATTTCCATCTCGATACCGATGATGAACATCATCAGCACGATGCCCAGCTCGGATATGTCCAGGATCGAGTGGACATCCGTGACGAGCCTCAGCCCCCAAGGCCCGATCACGGCCCCGGCTACCAGGTAGCCAAGCACCGAGCCGAAGCCTAAGCGAACGGACAGCGGCACCGCGATCAATGCCGCCGCCAGGAATATCACCGAGTCAGCCAGCAATTGCTCCATCACTGTGCTCCTCATTGGGCCGCAACCGATAACGTTCCATCGCCCGGTATCGCCGGCCGCGTGCGGTTGTTCTGGGTGATCCTAGATCATTCTTTACGCGAGCGCGCAAATAAGTGACGACGCCTGCGCAACCGCGCCCACTCCATACATTGCAGAACTGAACTGGACGTAAGGATCGACGAACTACCTGCGCCTACACAGGACAGAGGCAAGGCAACGCAAGAATGCCTACATCAAGATAACCGTTCTACAGGGTGAATGTCGATTCTGCGAGGCGAGTTCTCAGGGCCTGAATGTCCTGTGCCCTCCTGTGGGCCCAACAAGTTTCACCGCTGAAAGCGGCCCATCGTTGAGCGATGCCATCCGGTCGGCCGTCGGCTAGACCGGCCCCTGATGGGCCGCACATCGTGCGGCGAGCGGACGACGCGCCATCGCCGCGCTCGCGGTGCGCCAGGACCGGCAGACACGCAACTGTCAGATATTCTGGACTCCGGTCCAACCCGCAGGATCAGCCCGGAAGAGATCTGCACCATCAGATAGTCGCGCGGCCAGCGTTTCTCCCGGCATGCCAAAAATGTCAAACATCGTGGTTACCGGTTGTTGCAATTTGCTCGCTTCACTTACAGGGCGTTTCCGCACCCTTCAGCGCACAACAATGAAGGAGGATTCCCCATGAAAACGATACTCAAAACGCTGACGTGCGTGCTGGCGGTCCCACTCGCGCTTGCCGGATGTGGAGGCGGAGGTGGCGGCAGCAACCCCTCGGGCACGCTCCATGTCCAGATGACAGATTCTCCGTCATGCGGTTTCGATCATGTACATGTGACGGTCAGCAAGGTTCGCGTTAACACAAACGCGCAGGCCGGTGACACTGACGCTGGCTGAACTGACGTGGCATTGGCGGGCCCGCAGAAGATCGATCTGCTGTCGCTGACCAACGGCGTGCTGGCCGACCTGGGACAAACCGCATTACCCACCGGCCAGTATCAGCAGGTTCGTCTGGTGCTCGCGCAGAATCAGGGCAACACGCTGGCCAATTCGATTGTTCCGACCGGCGGTAGCGAACAGCCGCTCGACACGCCAAGCGCCACGCAACGCGGCTACAAGATCATCCGGCCGTTCACGGTTCAGCCCAACACGCTGGTCGATCTCGTACTCGACTTCAACGCCTGCAAATCGATCGTCCAGAAAGGCAACGGCTCGTACAGTCTGAAGCCGGTCGTGACCGCGACACCGACGGTCGTGAGCGGCACGATCTCCGGCTACGTTGCGCCGTGCGAAGCGGGGGCCACTGTCTATGCGGAGCAGAACGGCCACGCGATCAAAGGAACCGTTGCCGAAAGCAACGGACTGTTCGTGCTAACGCCGCGCGAGCAGAGTTCGACCAACGGCAACTATGATGTCGTCATCGTGCAGAATAACGTTGCAACGGGTATCGTGCGCTCCGTGCCGGTCGTTGTGAATGCATCGACGGTCGTGGCCACGTCATCGACACCGATCGTGCTGCCGGCGTCCGTCACGCATGTTGCTAGCGGGACAGTTCTGCCGGTTAGCGCGCAAGCTATCGTACGGGCACTGCAATCGATCAGCGGCCTGAACTACGAAATCACCAGCGCGAACGCCAATCTGGATACCGGCAACTATGCACTGAATCCGCCAGCGGCCGCGCCACTTACCGGTACTTACACGGGCAGCTTGCCGGTCGCGCTGGCCCCGGCCGCAAGTGCCGCCGGACAGTACACAGCAGAAGCCGATAACGTTAGTGGGGTAACCCAGTCGGCCGCAGTCGATGTATCGACAGCGGATCAAGCCAACGTCAACTTCAGTTTCTAACGTTCACTACGCGATGAAGGAAGGGCGTAAGCCCTTCCTCGAGGAACCCCATGAAAAGAATCTTCTGTCCTGACGGCGGGTGCAGCCCTGTTGGGCGGCTGTGCGCTGTATGTGCCTGATTCGCCTGGCGTGGTTGTCGTTCCGCAAGGCGGCCCCCAGGGCGGTCCTGGCAACGGCTTCTGTCCGCCAGGGCAAGCGAAAAAAGGGAATTGCTGACGAGAAGAAAGACGACGCATAGTGGGCGCCCGCGGGCACCCTTTGTGTTTTTTATCAAGTCGAACGACTGATGGCGATGTGCTGGCTGTGGTGAGCCTTCGCGCTCACCCGCGCATGCGAGTGTGAACTCGCGTGTTCGGTGTGAGCCGCGTGAAGACTGTGAGTGCTCGTTCGTGAGTCGGCGCGGTCCGCCTGCGTGTCCGATCGATCCGCCGCGCGGGCAAGGCCGGCATCGCGGTCGCCTGAATTAAAGCCATTGGTGTTACTGACGCCCTTGCTGCTCATGTGGCCGGCGGACATGCCGCCCGCGTTGCCGCCCAGACCACCGTGTCCGGCGCCCCCGCTGCCTCCCGCTCCGCCACTTCCACCGTTCCCGCCTCCATTGCCACCCGCCGCCGCCAGGGCTGATACGGACGCAAGTGCCACGACGCCGGCGGCAAGCCATTGTGCTGTTTTCATACTCCTCCCCAAAAGCCACCTGAATGCTTGGATTGTACGAACGGCGCACGCTGGCAACCCCGCACACTTGTAATCAACTGTAAGCGACGTGGTTTCCAAGCCAAGGATCAGGCCGAGAATCCTGATGATTCGTTTAAGGTTGTATGCCAGCATGCAACCTCATTTCGGCCGCGACATGGCCCAGCCCGCGTGTCTGGAAGTGCGTCGAGCCCATCCAGTGCTTGAGTGTGCCGAACACATGTTCGACTGTTCGGCGTCGTATCGTCCTCACCTTCAGTGTGAATGAGACGCGTCTTCTGGGACCGTGAATGTCACCGTCTGCCTGCACTCAGTGCACCCAGCGAATAGGTGGTGTTGAGCGTCGACCAACTCGACGAGCATCTTGTGCTGACCTGGTGGCAGGCCCGCGACACTGATTGTATTGACGTTATTTGCTTCTACCCAGCCCCAAGGTACGTCGTCGATGTGTACGTGCAGATGGCCGATCCGTGGAGATACGTTGAGCGCGGCTGCCCCGAACACGGGCACGATATGCACATTCTCAACGCGATATTGAATCCAGACAATGCCGTGGGCTAGTCCTGCCGCGAGCGGCGTGGGATTCACGGTCAGTTTGGGTGGCGGCTCGTTGTCAATGGTGACGTACGGTGAGGCGACGCTGACCGCCGTTGTGCTCTCAGCGAGGGTGTTCGTTGCGAGCACGGTACCAGCCGCGACTGCGGCAAGCGTCTTGAGCAGCATGTTCATTTACGTTCTCACTAATAATTCCGAGGGGCAATTCTCGCCGTCGCTTCGCCAGGAATCGCTGGGGTTTTATTTCAGTTGCGCAAGCCGATTCGCAGCCGCACCAAATGGCAGCCCAAGCTACATAGGCAAGCAGCAGGTTTGTCGAGAAATACGCTTTTGCCGCCATGTTCGGGATCCAGCAACGGAAGGTCGCCTGATCATCAGGCTTTGGAGAAGCGGGCGGAAGTGGCAATATGGCCTTCTTTCGAGGAATATCAGACATTGCGACATGTGTCGACGAGCGCTCCGCCGCATACGCGTCGGAGCGCTTCACACGTCAGGTACGCAAAGGTCTCAAGCCGTTGCGCACTTCTTTTGCGAAGATCATCGGCTCTTCCCACGCCGCGAAGTGCCCATCCGTTTCGGGCTAGTTGAAGTAAATCAGGTTGTGATAGGCCTTTTTAGTCCAGCTTTCCGGCGCCTGCTAGTCGAGTGGCCAGACGAAGAACAGCGGGCCGCTGATGCGCCGGGTATCGGCTAAGCAGGCCAGGAACGCCCGCGAACCGGGGCCACGTCCAAGGCTCGGTCGACTATAGCTACCGGCTTGTTCTTGAGGAACAGCGGGAGGTCCGAAGCACCTCGTAAGCAGCCATTGAAGTCACGACGGCATGAGTGGCTGCTCAGGGTCGAGACGACCCGTTCGCTTTCTCCCAAAGGCGACGCTCGCCTGAACCGCAAACCGTCTCCTTCATGAATATGGGTTCGGGCCGCCGCTGCACGGGGAAACAGTAAGGAGTACCCCGATATGGCAACGCGGAGTAGAGAGCCCTGCGTCCAGGCCCGGACCATCGAATGGCCGCGTGCACATCGAAAGTGTGTGCGGTAGCGCACAGACACGATGTAACCCCGACTCCGTGGCGACCGAATAAGGCGTTATAACCATCCCAAAGGACTTTCCATTTTCGAAAATCGCTGCGCGTAATGGGGCGGCTTCTCTCGAGAAAAGATATGGTTAGGTAACCTTGACGAAGGCGTCGGCGAAATTCTACTTTGAACGTGAGTTGCACGATATTGAAGGATTCAAACGCTCTCTCGTTGACCGGCCGAGAAGCCGGAGGTCCAGTTTTCCCCGGCGCTGAAAACCACTTCAAAGTCTCCCACTAAGGAGAGTGACATGGCATCGATCGAGTCCGATTACTTCGTGACAGGGACGGGCGCTACTGCCATGGCATTCGTCGACACGTTGCTCACCGAGTCGCCCGATGCGCGAGTCGTGATGGTGGATCGCCACCACCGTCCCGGTGGCCATTGGAACGACACCTATCCGTACGTGCGGCTGCACCAGCCGTCCGCCTGGTATGGCGTGGCATCGCGCGAACTGAGTGACTGGTCGCATGAAACGACGGGTTTTAACGAAGGAATGCTTGGTCTGTCCTCGGGAGCCGAGGTGCTCGCGCATTTCGAGCAGGTGATGAAACAGCGCTTCATTCCCTCTGGCCGTGTGCAGTGGTTCCCGAAATGCGATCACTTCGCGAGCGACGGCCGCACGCACCGCTTCCGCTCGCTGCTGACCGGCGCCGAGCACGAGGTGCGCGTGCAGCGCAAATGGGTGAATGCCACGCTTGCGAAAACCGAGGTGCCGTCCACTCACCCGCCCAAATACAGCTTGGCTGCGGGTGTGCAATGCATTCCCTGCAACGAGCTGCCGAAGGTTGCGCGGCCTTACGCGTGCTATACCGTCGTCGGATCCGGCAAGACCGGCATGGATGCGTGCATCTGGCTGATCGAGAACGGTGTCCCGCACGAGCGCATCCGCTGGATCATGCCGCGCGACGCCTGGGTGATGGACCGTGCCAACATGCAGCCCGGCCCGACCGGCTGGCGGCGCTTTTTCGAGAACAGCGTGGTGCAATTTGATGCGATCCGCGACGCACGCGACGTCCCCGACCTGTTCCGGAGGCTCGAAGCGGGCGGCGCGCTGATGCGGATCGACCCTGCCATCGAACCCACGACCTACCGCTGCGCAGTCGTTTCACGCGGCGAGATGATCCAATTGCGCAAGGTCGGTGAGATCGTGCGGCTGGGCCGCGTGCGCGCGATCGAGTCGTCGCGCATCGTACTGGAGAAAGGTGAACTCGCCGCCGATCCTGACACGCTGTACATCGACTGCACTGCCTGCGCGATCCAGCCGGCGCCGGGCGTGCCGGTGTTCCAGGATGAAGCGATCAACCTCCTGATGGTCCGTTGGTGCCAGCCGGTCTTTTCAGGCAGCGTGATCGCCTGGGTCGAGGCGCACCTGGAGAATCTGCAGGAACAGAACGCGATGTGCATGCCCGTGCCCGTGCCCGAACTGCCGATCGATTATCTGCGCATGTGGCTACCGACTCTCGCCAATGCAGCGCGCTGGCAGCAGAACCCCGACCTGAACGCCTGGCTCAGGCAATGCCGCCTCAACGGGAACGTTGTGGTTCTCAAAGGCGTAGAGGTGGACACTGCCGTGCAGGACCTTATCAAGGCCGTCGGGGCCAAAGCTTCGGATGCGGCGCAGCGCATTCCTCGATTTCTCACCGCAGCGGAGGCAGCGTGAGCGCCCCCCGCGAGGTGCAGCTCGAAACGCTGCAGGTCGGCGCCATCCGCATGCGTGTCGCGTTGCAGGGCGCTGGACCGCTCGTGGTGTTTTGCCACGGATTTCCAGAGTCGTGGGTATCCTGGCGCGCGCAGATGGCGGCGGTCGCGGACGCGGGCTACCGCGCCGCGGCGCCGGACATGCGCGGCTACGGGGGTACCGACGCGCCGGCCGCCCCCGCACAGTACACGATGCTGCACCACGCGGGCGACATGGTGGAGCTGGTCAGGGTGCTTGGTGCCGATTCGGCGGTGATCGTGGGCCACGACTGGGGAGCGCCCGCAGCCTGGACCAGTGCGCTGTTGCGGCCCGACGTCTTCCGTGCCGTCGTCGGCCTGAGCGTGCCCTATGTCCCGCCCTCGAAGCTCGACTTGCTGACGGCACTCGAACGGCAGGGCGTGACGACCTTCTACATGCAGTACTTCCAGCAGGAGGGTGTGGCTGAGAAGGAGCTTCAGACCGATGTCGCAGCCACCCTGCGCCGCATCACGTTCAGCATGTCGGGCGACGGCCCGGGCCGCATGGTCGCGGGCGTCCTCGCGCCGGGCGCCGGCCTCCTCGACACCACCGTGGACCCCGACGTCTTGCCGGATTGGCTTCTTCAGGACGACCTCGACTATGTCGTCGGGGAGTTCCAACGCACCGGCTTCCGTGGCGGATTGAACTGGTACCGCGCGATCCGCAGGAGCGCGGAATTGCTCGCCCCCTGGTATGGTTGCCCGATTCGTCAGCCTTCGCTCTTCATCGGTGGCTCACGCGACGATGTACTCAGGTTTCCAGGCATGCAGCAGCGCATCGCAGCGTTGCCGCAAGTGCTGCCGGGGTTGCGCGGTGCTCACGTGCTCGAAGGCGCGGGCCATTGGCTGCAGCGCGAGCGCGCCAGCGAAGTGAACCGGTTGCTACTCTCCTTCCTGCACGAACTCGACGGGTGACCTGCACAATTGCGCGGCACGATGCATCGCATGGGGCGGCGCCCCGAAAGATGCCCAGGTCGATGACTCACCGATCAACTCTATGGGGCGAGCGACGGATGCATTTTAGGAGCGGCCGTCGCAGTGGCCGGAGTGTGAATAGCGGTTCAGGGGTCGTCTACGGAAGTGCATCGTCGCAGCACCTCCGAAACTGGGATGGTTGGTCTCCTACTTCCGGGTTCGGCCGCAACCTGCCGTTCGGAGGTAACGAAAATCGTGCCGTTGCAACGACCGCAATAGTCGAGAACCGGACACCATAGAACACCGCGGTCGACTCTGGCCGTATGCCGGTGATAACCACAAGCTTTATGCATTCGCGGTAGGGAAACAGTGAGTCCGCGATGCCGGACGCCTCAGTGGAAGCCGCGTGAACTGATGTAAGCGCTCAAACAAATACAGGCGCGGTGTCTTCGACGCGTGTGGCAATGATGCTTGCGTCATGCAATGCGCAGCGTCGTGTCGATGCGCGTGCCCCGCTTGATGAAGAGGGTAACCGGCGTCTTTTCGCAGATTTCGGCAAGGCGCGCGCGTTGCGCCTCTTCAAGCGGCCCTTCGACCGCCACGCCGCGGCGGATGTACTGGATCCCGTCGTGATCGGCATGCAGGCTGACTTCAACGGCGATCGTGGCGGCCGGCCACGTCTTGCGCTGCATGTACATGCGCAGCGTGGCGGCTGTGCACGCGGCAAGCCCGGACAGCACGAACGCGAATGGCGCGGGGCCGCGATCCTGGCCGCCTTCGTGGTGGCCTTCGTCGCCCGTCAGCGGGTGGCGGCCAGCCTCGATGGCGACGACGTAGTTGGGCGCGTCGGCCGCAAGACGGGCAGTGGCGGAGGCGAGCGGCATGGGTAACTCCTCAGAGTAGCGCGATCTCGCGCGCGAGATCAGTTGAATGGCGTGATGCTGCGGGCTTCGCCCGGCACATGCGGTGCACCGGCGCCTCGCGTGCATATGCGGTGATGCTATGCCAACATCCCGGGCCAGTCGCTGCTCACGGGGCATTGGTGAGGCGATCAAATCGGTCGGCAAAATGCGTGCTGCCGACAACTGTGCTTCCCTCGACGAACTGTTCTCGCCAGGCGTAACGGGCAAACGGCGCGGTAAGGCCCTTGCCGAAGCGGTGGAATTGCAGAACTATCAGTTCAACTGTCATGGCCAACGGGGCCACGTTATACGTCATCCGCGATCGTGCGTGATGGCGCCACGTTTCCTGCGCCGACCCGCGCCCCCGAACTGTAGCATCACCCCACCACGACGCCGGGCGCGTGCACGCCTCACGCGTGGATCGAGCGCAACGGTAAAGTCGCTTCCACACTCGATGTGGTTGGCCAGGGTGTCTTTACGGTTCTGACTGGCTCGGGCGGCAAGACGTGGCTCGAACTGGCGCGGGGACGTGGGCGATGAATTCGGCGTCACGGTCAACGCAGACACCCTTCATGGTGCGGAGGCCCCGTCTCATGCCCCACGCGCTGAGTTCGTCGTTAGGGCTTTGTGGTGTGTGGGTGATGGCGGAGACGTTCAAATGTCCGAAACACTTTCACGGCAGCCATCGACGTCAGGACCGCCTGAACGGCTGTTCAGGGTCGGCTTCGGGCGTCCGCGTAGGGCAGTAGTCGGCCAGGTGCGAACGCCTGGAAGCAGTTCACTTCGCCTCGAGATTCTTTGTTCCATCTTCGGCCATGCCGCCATGGTCTGTCGCGTCTTCTTTCATCCCGTCTTTGGCCATGTTGTCGGCACTCATCGCGTCTGATTCCGTTGGACTCTTTGCGGTGGTCTCCTGACTCGTCGCGTCTGTGGCATTCGCGTCTGTTGAGCTACTATCAGCAGCGAAGGCGCCCGCAGCCGCGAACGATACGCAGCTGGCAAGAATGGTGGCAGTGAGCTTGTTCATGATGTGATCCCTCAGCGAACGACGAGGCTGAAAATCTAAAGGAGGGTCGCTCGACGATGGGAACCTGGTCTTGCCGCGAGCCCGTGACGGGTATGGCACCTCCCGGTACTCTCACTCGGCGACTGCCACGTCATTCTTTGCCTGGATGGATATGAAAGGAAGTCGGCATCCTCTCCAAACGGCCTGGGTAAAGCCCCGACATGCATTAAGCGAATCACTGGGGAGTGACGGCAGGTAGTGCGTGAAAGGCGCCCGGATGGTCCAGCGACCGCGGCGATACGGCAATGGCCGCTGTACCCTCGTCATGACTCATTCGACAGCTCTCGTCGCTGTCGAATGAGTCATGACGACCCTGAGCCGTCGCTGAGTCTTTTGTGACCACGGCGTCCGCTCCTAGACCCCTTAGGGACATCCGTTCACGCCCGTGCAACTGGTTGGTTTTTCTCCAGAATTGGTGAGCATGTCGTATCACTCTACCGGCGGCGAAACGTCGGCGCCGTGGCTGATTCGGTTCGCGATTCAGCGGATCGAGGGGCAATAGGGCGGAAGTGCTTACGGAATAAGGTAATCCCCGAGCTTCTTTTAGGACGCTTGCCTGATTCATGCGCATTTTGTCAGCGAATACAGTCATAACTGCCGGCGTGCCGCATTGCAGTTGCGGCCACGCGGGAAGTCTGAACATCGACCCTCGCGGACACTCGACTGGCGGAGCGAGCATATCCTCGCGCACGTGCGCCTTGCCCGATATCCGAATTCGATGAATGAACAACCGGAGTAATTGACCACAGGAGGTGGACCATTATGAAGACGTTAGTCCACACAGTTTGCGCGGTCGCCGTCATCGCTGTACCAATTGCGTCGTTGGCGCAGTCGGAGGGGGCGCTCACACGCGCGCAAGTGCAGGCAGAGATCGCTCAGCTGCAGCAAGCCGGCTTCAATCCTGCCAATGCGAATACCGTCGACTTTCCTGCCAATATGCAAGCCGCCGACCCTAGGGCCGCAGACCAGAGCAGCGGCTACGGCCCTGCGACCAACGGTTCATCGCAGATGGGCCGGCCGGCCGGCACGAGCGGGATGAGGCCGGTGTTCTTTGGCGGGTCATAAGCGCTTTCGTCTGATCAAGTCGGGCGATGGAGAGCATGCCGTCTCTGCAAGGGACGGCGTGGAGCGTCGTGCTATGCGCGCGTGCTGTGTGGTTTGGGCTGCCGCCTGAACGCCCCAAACTGTCATGACGACGTCGCCTTTCGGTGGACAGGCAATCTCTCCGGGCGGTGCTTGAGGGTCGACCGGTAATCGTGACTAAGCCCTGCAGAGGAAAATCACGCACCTCGTTGAGTTCCGTTACGCTGCGTAGCGCTGAAGGCAGCAAAGGCCGCCGAATGGCCCTTCGTCCCTTTCGGTCGAATGGCAGGTTGCAGGTAAGGTAGGCGACATCTGAACGTCGGCGCAACCATCGATCTTAACGGCGCATTCTGGCCGCACACGGTCCGATGATGAGCCGCCGACAGATGTTGTCGTCGAGCGGACTGCATCTGTCAAAAGTCGACCCACCGGCCTGTACAACGTGATGCAGGACACCGCGCAGACAAGCGTGTCGTTCCTCAGCATGGGGTGGGGCCGGATACTCGCGGCGAAGCTCGTGTGCGTCGCAGCGGCCGTGGCATTGGGCGGCTGGAACCGGCTGGTGGTCCTGCAGGATTTGCGCGCGCGAGCGCAACAGGACGGCCCGGCTTTCATGGCCGCGCAAAGGCGCTTCGACGCCTGGCTGTCCGTTGAAGGGATCTCCATGCTGCTCGTACTTGTGATCGCGGCCGTGTTGGGACATACGCCTCCAACGGGCGGCTAACGTCGGTCCCCAGGAAGAAAACAGGCAGCCGAGGTGAGCAATGAAGCGGCGATTCGCATCGCCGCCTTGAACGTGTCCCTCGGGCTGCGCACGGTCCGATGGTGAGCCGCCGCCGGGGGTTGTCGTCAACCCGACTGCATCGACCGGTTGAATCCGCCACCCACAAGAGACGTTCGAGCCAGCACGTACAAAATGACCGCTTCGAGGAAACAACAGTCGTCGGCTCCGCTACGTCTATCGCCCCAGATGCCGAGGTGCGAATGTGCTGAACGTAACCTGTGCTGCTTCTATTACTACACAGTCGACATGAGCCTGACGATTTCCCGCAGGAGATAGTTCGCGGCCGGCCCCAGTCTGCGGCCAGCCCGTGTGATCACGTAGCGATCAAACGTGCGCGCGATTGGGTGGTCGACTGGCACGGCCTTGACCTCGCCGGAAGCGATTCTCTCCTGGGAAGCCGCGCGCGTCATGAATGCAACGGCCAGGTTTTGCGCCGCAATGGCAGCGGCTGTCGAAAACCGGTCGCAGCGGAATGCCGGCACATAGGTGCGTCCGATATCGGCAAGGATTGCATCGACATGGGCCTGTAGCCCGAATTCCGCGGGCATGAAGACCAGGCGCTCGTTGGCGAGCTCCTCCATCTTCACCGATTTGCGCGACGACATCGGATGGTCGACCGGGAAGATCGCGCACAAGGGCTCGCTTTGGAATTTGCGTGCGTTCAGTGTCGGATCGTTCGCAGCGCCGATGGACACGCAAATATCGACCAGATCCTCACGGATCATTGAGATGAGTTGGGGTAGCGCGCCGGTGCGCAACTCCACGACGATGTCGGGGTATCTCTCCAGAAAAGGCTTCAGGACGACCGCGACCAGACTCGTCATGATGCCCTCGCCTGCGGCGATTGTGACCTGGCCGCGCCGCAGGCTGCGGTATTCGTCGAGCTGCGCGCGGAATCGGCGGGCATGGCGCTCACAGTCGCGAAAATAGTCGACCGCCATATGACCCGCTTCGGTCAACTCCATTTTCCGGCCCCGACGCGTTACGAGCGATAGCCGCAGTTCTCGCTCGGCAACGGCGACCTGTCGACTGATCGTCGACACATTCACATCCAGACCAAGCGCGGCTTGACGCATGCCGCCGTACGTCGCGATTGCGACCAGATATTGCAGCGTGCGCTCCGGGAGGCCGCGTTCAAAGGGATCCAATGAGTGCTCCAGTGTTGCATGTCATGCAACATTTTCGCAGCCACGTAAGCAACTTTCCACGCTGATTTTCGCTGATACTGCGCCCCGGAACCGGTCAAGGGATGCCGACATCTTCAAGCCGGACAAAGAACAGAGTGATTGACCACTCGTGCGCATCGATGGAGGAGCACCATGAACGACGCCAGCCAGCCAGTAGAAGGCGCGCAGCCAAAGCGCCAGCCATCGCACGTGAGCGCGGCCAAGGAGCCGATCAGTCCCTACGTGCTGCTTTTTCTCATGCTGGCGCTGGCCGCGATTGCCACATGGGTGGTGCCATCGGGCGAGTTTTCCCGCAAGCTCAGCAACGGCATCAGCTTCGTGGTACCGAACAGCCTTAAACCGGTTGCGCAGCATGGTGTGCTGCCCGGTGAGATGTTCGTCGCGCTCGCTAACGGAATGATCGCGTCCGCGCCAATCATTTTTCTCATTCTGTTCACCGGCGGTTCGCTGGCCGTGCTTGAAGCAACGGGCGCCGTGCGCAGCGCGCTCGCCCTGGTTGCCCGCCGGGACGGCACGCGCACGCGCATCGCCGTCATTGTCGTTTGCGCGATCTTTTCACTGCTCGGCACTCTGGGTGTGGTGACAAACTCGGTTGTGGCTTTCGTCCCGCTCGGACTGCTGCTTGCGGAATCAATGGGACTCCGAAAGGAAATTGGCGCTGGCCTGATCTATCTGGCCACGTATGCCGGATTCAATACGGGCATCCTCAACCCGGTGACGACCGGACTGTCGCAACGTCTGGCCGGCCTGCCGATGTTTTCCGGCATGACGTTCCGGGTGTGCGTCTATTTCGCCTTCCTCCTGGCCACTATCTTGTTTCTCCTCGCTCGAATCCGCGCCGATCGAATCAATGGTGCAGCGGTTTGCGTGCCGGTGCCGGTGCAGGACGGGACCACGGCGGTCTCGTCTTTGCCGCGACTCGACGCCCGGCAATTCACGGTCGTCGGCATCGTGCTGGTCTGCCTGTCGGTCTTTGTCTACGGATCATCGACGCTGCACTGGGCCGAGACCGAAATGATCGCGATGTTTCTCGTCATGGCGATTGCCTCCGGGATCGTGAGCGGCATTCGCCCGGGCAAGATTTCGGACACGTTCCTTCACGGCTGCAGCGGGCTCATCAAGGGCGCGCTTGTAGTGGGCATGGCGCGCGCCATCTCGATCGTCCTCTGTGAAGGGAAGATTCTGGACCCAATCGTCAACATGCTCGCCGGATGGCTTGCCCCGCTCCATTCCACGGTGGCTGCGATCAGCATGTTTCTGAGCGCCGCGTTGATTCATATCGGAATCTCGTCCGGATCGGGCGAATCGGCGGTGCTCATCCCGATCTTCGCTCCACTTGGCGACGCGCTGCACTTGACCCGGCAGGTCACGGTACAGGCGGTGTTGCTCGGCGAGGGTTTCATCAATTGCTTCAACCCAACTTCCGGCGTCCTGATGGCTGTCCTTGCAACGTCCGGCATTCCCTACTTCAAGTGGGTGCGGTTCGTCATGCCTTTGCTGATTGCCTGGCTCGCCATCAGCATTGCCGCCATTGCAACAGGTGTCGCCATTCATTGGGGCCCATTCTAGGGGCTGTTGCCCCGTTTCCTCCTGGATCGAACATGCTATTACCTGACCTCAGTTCCGTCTCCGACCTTCAACCGCTTGCCGACGACATGCGTAAGCTCCGCTACACGCTGCATTGCTGCCCTGAACTGGCGTTCGAGGAAGTGCAGACCGCAGAGATTGTGGCAAGCCGCCTGAAGGAATACGGTTACTCGGTCGAGACTGCCATTGCCGGCACCGGCGTGGTTGGCACATTGCGACTGGGCTCGAGCGAGCGCCGCATCGGGATCCGTGCCGACATGGACGGGCTGCCGATCGACGAGCTCAATACGTTCGGCCACAGGAGCCTCAGTCCGGGACGGATGCATGCGTGTGGCCACGACGGGCACACCGCCATGCTGCTCGGCGCGGCCCAACACCTCGCGCAACGACGGCGATTCGACGGCACCGTGCATCTGATCTTCCAGCCGGCCGAAGAGCGCGGCTACGACAGCGGGGCCAAGCGCATGGTCGAGCAAGGGCTCTTCACTCGGTTCCCCTGCGACGCGGTGTTCGCAATGCATAACCATCCGGGCGCTCCGGCGGGCACGTTCATGTTCCGCAAGGGAAACTTCATGGCTGCGGGCGACCGTGTGTTCGTGAAGATTGTGGGTAAGGGTGGGCACGCTGCCCGTCCACATCTGGCCAACGATCCGATCGTTGCAGCAGGAAGCATTGTGATGGCCCTGCAGACCATCGTGTCGCGCAATGTCGACCCGACGCAGTCCGCGGTCGTGACCATCGGAAAGATAGCTGGCGGATCGGCGCCCAATGTGATTCCCGGCGAGGTCGAGTTGAGCCTCAGCGTCCGGTCGTTCGACGCGAACGTGCGGCGGATGCTGAAAGAAAGAATCATCAGGCTCGTGCACGCGCAGGCCGACAGTTATGGCATCCAAGCTGTCGTCGACTATGTGGAAGGGTATCCGATGGTGACGAACAGCGATGCAGAAACAGAATTTGCGATAGCGGTTGCGAAAGAGTTGGTTGGCGAGGATCGGGTGACGGAGCAGATGAACCCATTGATGGGCAGCGAGGATTTTGCGTACATGCTCGAGGCGTGCCCCGGCGCATTTCTGCGCATTGGCAACGGCCCGACCGATGGCGGGAACACCCTGCATAGTGCGACCTACGACTTCAACGATGAGAACCTGGTCGTCGGCTCCGCATTTTGGGCAAGACTGGTGGAACGTTATCTGCCGATCCAATGCGCAATCTATGGCGACAGTCTTGAACAACTTACGTGACGCTGCGAGCCCCCTTGCGCCAGAAAAGCGCGTGGGTCAGCGGGGGTCTACGAGCACCGCGGCGCTCACCATCAATTTGATGGCCATGCTCGTCGGCGTGATGGAGGCATTTGGAAAAATGGGCTGGCGGAGGGATGTGTCAGAAGCACGCATCCTCTTGCAGTGAACTCTAACTTCCGTTGTTGCCGAGGCGCGAATGCCAGGAACGTAGCCTGTAACCGCCTCACCGACCACTGTCTTCGAACGTCGGCAGCGGCCGCTAATGCGACAAGCATCATCGATGCGCGATTGGTCGAAAACTGAGCGAAGCCGACGCCCGAATCGAACGGCGGCTCATGGCAACATCCGGTCCGATGGAGAGTCGCCGACGAAGGTAGTCGTCGCCCCAACTGCATCGGATGGAGATCGACCCTGAGCAGCCTTTCAGACTGGCGCAAGACTAGTGGCTGCTTACGGGGATACAACTGCCCACCATATCTCTCCAAGACTTCGAGCGTATGATCAGTCTCTTCGGGAACTTCGCACTCTACGCGGTGTGGTTCCCTGACCGTCTTCACGGCGTGATTTAAGCAGGCATTGGCGACGGACTGACGCATACGGCTTGCTTACATCGTCCGATATAGTTGATATGTCATCTTGCGTTTGATGCGAAGGCAGCGCCCGAGCGTTCTGAACGGGCAGACGCCAGCGTCATTCACGATCTCGCTTCGCCTGGTTGGATAGTAGTTCGATGAAGGTTGAACGGAAGCGCGGCGCCAATGTAGTGACGGATCGACGCAAATACTGACCTTTGTTGAACCTTTCCTCAAAAGGCGATCCCGATGAAAGAACGCCACGAGCCTGTATTTATTGATCAATCTACGTGCATGCGCAATCACATTTATTCTGCAAACACACCCGATACTTCGAATGCGAGAAGGACGCGACAAACAGGGTTGTCATTCTTCTTGAGCACCATGTTCACGATCACATTGCTCTCGTTCGTCGTGGTTGCGGCTTTCGAGTTCCTGCTGGACTAGTACTGAGAAACGCTGTCCGACCGGCCGCTTTGAGGATTGGCTGGATATGTGAACGTCCGAACCGAGGGGAGTGCGAAAGGCGGTTCGTGGCCGACTTTACGCGCTCGCCGACTTCGCCGTTTACTGCCATTCAAAAACACTAGCCAAGCGCCAGTGGCGGCTTCGTGACGTCATGGCTCAGTGGGTGAAACCGGCCATGAGGCGTCACTCGTGCTTAGCTTCGACAGGCCGTTCAAGCGTCAAGTCCTCCCCCTCAGCGGCCATAGGACACCAACGTCGGCGCTGGCCAACCGCTCAACCCGCAGCATCGCCCGGTCGCGAACACAACGAAGTCGGTTCGCGGCCCAGAGCGCCTTTCCCGGCGCCACGTCTGGCGTCAGGAAAGGAATCGCTTCGAATACTATGGCGGCGCTTACTGTGCCATGGCGCGTTGGTCCTTCGGAGCCATCTGCCCAAAACGCCCACTGTTGAAGTCGTCTACCGCCTTGCGAATCTCTTCCGTCGTGTTCATGACAAACGGGCCATGCGCAGCAACGGGTTCGTCGATAGGTTCGCCGCTCAACACCAGGACGATTGCGTCGCTGATGGCGTCAAGCTGGACGTCGGTGCCTTCTCGTGCAAGCAGAACCAGTTGCGCGTCGCTGATAACCCGCTCGTCGCCGTTCACGCGAACCTGACCGCGCAGCACGACGAGCGCAAGCGTGCGGCCCGCAGGTAGCGTCAAGGCTGCACCGCGTCCTGCGTTGAGCCGCACGTCCCAGACATCCATCGGCGTGAAGGTGTGCGCTGGCCCCACCTTGCCTGCGTAGTCGCCGGCAATCACCCGCACGTAGCCTGCGCCTGACGGCAGGTCGACGGACGGAATCTGGCTGGCCACGATGCTCTGATAGCCGGGCGCCGTCATCTTGTGCTCTGCTGGCAGATTGACCCAGAGCTGGACCATTTCGAGCGTCCCGCCGGTTTTCGCGAACGCGCGCGAGTGGAACTCCTCATGCAGAATGCCAGCGCCCGCCGTCATCCACTGCACGTCACCGGGACCGATCTGGCCGCCGCTACCCGTTGAGTCGAGGTGCTCCAGTTCGCCCTCGTACACGATGGTCACGGTTTCGAAGCCACGGTGCGGATGCTGCCCTACACCCAGCCGGCGGTCCGTCGGTGCAAAGCCTTTCGGTCCCGCATAGTCGAGCATCAGGAAAGGGCTCACGTGGCGGCCCATGGTGTGATGCGAAAACAGTGTGCGCACGGGAAAACCGTCGCCGACCCAATGCGCGTTGGGGTTGCTGTAAGCACCGAGAATCTTTTTCATCATCGAATATTCCTGTTTAACGGCCCGCGGCCGTGCTTGTATCAATACAGGGTAGTCGCGCGACGATGACGGCGGTAGAGGGTGGAAGTTGCCCTCTGTGTCTCACAGATGGAACAATGGACATGCTCAATACCCTCTTTCCGGGCGAGCCGATCAGAATCTCGTCTGCAACCCGATGCGCGCCAGTGTCTGTGAACGGTTGCTCGCAGCCGCGTCGGGTTCAAGCAATCCGTTGATCCAGGCTTGCGTCGTTTCGGAGTCGCCGCTGGCACGCTGATAGACAGCCTCGACGTACACCATCGTCCGCTTCGAGAAGTGGTATTGCACCGCTGAGGTGATCTGGTGAGCCTTGTTGTTCTCGAGCACCTGGTTTCCCTTCATGTACTGGTAGTCGAGTCCTGCCGACCAGGGACCCGAAATCGTCCAGTACGCACCCGCCTTGTAGACGTCGATCTTTGCGCCGCTCGCCGTATTCCTTGTGTTTGTGTACAGCAGCATGGCGAGCACGCTGCCGAACCTGTAATGCGCACCGGCTCCAAAATTTCGGATTCCTTCATGCCCATTGCCCAGCTCTGGATATTTGGCTTCGATATATGCGACCCCGACAGCAAACGGCCCGTTCTCGTAGTTCATCCCTGCGCTGATCGTCGAATTGGCGGAGAACGAGCCCGCAACGCCGCCGAAGCCATACAGCGCGCCGAAACTGAATCCGGAGAAAGATGGACTGCGATATTTGACCGCGTTCGCCACACGCGTTGCGCCGGCCAGACGGTCAAAATCGAACGAGCCGGTCGGATTTTGCGGTATGCCCAGCGCGCTGAATGGTCCCTGGCGAAAATCATAGAGCCCGCCAAACAGGAATGCGCCGTCAAAGAGACCGAGCGTCAGCGTGTCGAACATGAAATCGTACTGGTTGCCAAACGTGACGGTGCCAAGACGCTCATCGGACAGCCCAACGTAAGCCGTGCGATTGAAGATCTGGCCCGCGCCCGGGATGGTTGCGCCGCTGCCGAGATCGAACTGTGAAGTCAGGTTGAATAGAGCCTTCGTTCCGCCACCCAGATCCTCGCTTGCGCTGAGCGTCAAAACATTCGGCGCGAAAATCCCGCTGTCGAACTGCGTTACCGAGCCGCCATGCTCGTTGTTCACCCAGGTCACGCCGCCATCGACCATGCCCTGCAGCGTGACACTACCCTGTGCGTGCAGGTCGGCGTGGAAGCAGGCTGAGGTCAGGCAGACAGCCAGGCCTGTTAGCACGGTCTGTCTCTTCATGATGATCGATTCCGCGAATTCGTCCGACATGAGGGATACGCGCGGCCGGCTGCCGCAGCCGGCCGCGCGCGCAACACATCAGTTCTTGTCGTACGAGAACTGAATGCCCGCCGTGCCGCCGGTTTGAATGAAGAGGTCAATAAACGCGGGGACGGTTTCGCTGCGAGCCCAGTCGCGCTGCAACTCGCAGAACAGTTGGGCGACACTGATCATCTTGCCGCCTGCCTGTTCGATACGGCGCAACGCGGCATCGTGCGCCGCGACGGATGTGCCGCCGACCGCATCGACGACGACATAGACCTCGTAGCCGGCCTTCAGCGCATCGAGCGCCGGGAACGTCAGGCAGGCTTCCGTCCAGAGCGCCGTCATGATCAGCTTCTTGCGGCCGGTTGCTTCGACGGCCTTGCGGAATTCGACGTCTTCCCACGAGTTGATGCTCGTGCGATCGTAGGTCGGATAGTCGCCAAGCGCGGCGCGCAGTTGTGGAATCGGCGGCTTGTTCAGGCCCGTCTTCACGTTGACCGTCGAATGCACGATCGGCAGCTTGTAGGTGACCGCGGCCTTGGCGGCGCCCACGATGTTGTTGATCAGCAGTTGGCGGTCCATCGAAGCGATGGAATTCACCTGGACCGGCTGGTAATCGATAACGATGAATGCCGCGTTCTGCGGGGTGAGCAGATGATCGTTCGCGGGGTCGCGAATGGGTTCGCTTGCCATGGTTGGCTCCAGAAACAGTGCAGGAAGTGAAAGTGGGATCCCGAGGATCGATGCGTAGAGCATCGGATCTGCATGCACGGGCAATCCTATGCGGGCGCCCCGCCGCCTTGAAGTCCCGAAAGATGCCGACTGTGTTCTATTGGAAGAACAACGTCGGTCGCTGGCATGTAATGCCTTAAGATGTCTCGATTGTTCTGCCAGAGGAACAGTCATGGACGACCTGAACGACATCTTCTACTTCGTGAAAGTGGTCGAAAACCACGGTTTCACGCAGGCAGGCCGGGCGCTCAACATGCCCAAGTCCAAGCTGAGCCGGCGCGTCGCCGACCTCGAAGCCCGATACGGCGTTCGTTTGCTCAACCGCTCCACGCGGCATTTCTCGGTGACGGAAACGGGACAAGAGTTCTACGAGCGCTGCATAGCAGTGCTCGTGGAAGCCGAAGCTGCCCGCGAAGTGATGGAGCGCAGGGTTTCTGAACCCCAGGGCGTGGTACGCATGAGCTGCCCGACCACGCTGCTCAAATACCGCATCGGGGGTCTCGTGGCCGACTTCATGATGCAATACCCGAAGGTGCGGATTCTTCTCGATGCCACCAATCGCCGGGTCGATGTCCTCGGCGAAGGCCTCGATCTTGCGCTGCGCGTGCGTTTCCCGCCGCTCGAAGACAGCGGGCTCGTCATGCGCGTACTCTCGGGAAGTCCGCAGCGTCTCGTTGCTGCTCCGGCGCTCCTCACAGAGCAAGCGAAGATAAAGCATCCAGCCGATCTCGCCGGCCTGCCCAGCCTCGATTGGGGACCGCAGCGCGATCACGCCTGGACGTTAGTCGGCCCGGACGGGGCCGAGGCGCGCGTGCCTCATGCGCCGCGCTACATCACCGACGACATGACCGTGCTTCGGCAGACCGCTCTGAAAGGCGTGGGCGTCGTGCAGATGCCCTACATGGTCGTCGAAAACGAGCTGGCAAACGGCACGCTGGTCGACGTGGTGCCAGGCTGGACGCCCAAGGGCGGACTGGTTCATGCCGTCTTTCCGTCACGCAGAGGCCTCCTGCCAGCCGTGCGGCTCCTGATCGATCACCTCGCCACGCACATTCAGAAGGACGAGTGAGCGCACAGCGCGGGCTATCCGGCTTCGGCAACGCGCATCAGTTGTTTCCTCTTCGATTGTTCCTTTGACAGGACACTCTGTACGGCCGCGCGATCTACCGCGGCCGCCAGCCCATTTCTATTCTTCCTCCATCGAGCCTCGACATGCCATCAAGCTGACAACACCAGGAGACGCAATGCGATACATCCACTTTTCCCCCGACGGCCGTCGCCGGCTGCTCGGCGTCGCGCAGGGCAATACCATCCGCTCACTCGGCGAAACGACTCTTGACGATCTGCTCGCGCGTGGCATCGACCTCGCATCATGGGGCGCGTCGCACCATGCGGACGCCGAGGCATTCTCGACGGCTTCAGTTACGTATCTGCCGCCACTCGCACGCCCCGGCAAGCTGCTGTGCATCGGACTCAACTACGCGGATCACACAAAGGAGAGCCCGTATGACCAGCCCGACTATCCGACGATCTTCCCGCGCCTGAACTCGAGCCTGATCGGACACGAGGCGCCCATGATCCGCCCGCGCATCTCCGACTCGCTCGATTTCGAAGGCGAACTGGCGGTCATCCTCGGCAGCGGCGGCCGCCACATTTCGAAGCAACGCGCGCTCTCCTGCGTGGCGGGCTACTCGATCTTCAATGACGGCTCGGTGCGCGAGTACCAGTTCAAGTCACCGCAATGGACTGTCGGCAAGAACTTTGACGGCACCGGCGCGTTCGGCCCGATGTTCGTCACCGCGGATGAACTGCCCGCAGGCGGCGCGGGCCTCAAGCTCGAAACGCGCCTGAACGGGCAGGTCGTGCAATCGGCGAATACGAGCGACATGCTGCACGACGTCGCCTCGCTCATCTCGGTCATCAGTGAGGCGATCACGCTGGAAGCCGGCGATGTCATCGTGAGCGGCACGCCCGCTGGCATTGGCTGGGCGCGCGAGCCGAAGCTCATCATGCGTGCCGGCGACGTCTGCGAAGTCGAGATCGAAGGTCTTGGCGTATTGCGCAACACCGTCGTCGATGAAGACGCGTCGATCCAGCGTTGATCGATCGTTGAATTCCCCTGAAGGAGGAGACATGAGAAAGATTCGCGTCCGGGTTTTCGTGGTGGGTGCGGGCCCCGCCGGACTCACAACCGCCGCATTGCTGGCGAAATACGGTGTCGACGTGCTGGCGATCACGCGCTATCCCGGCACGGCCCATTCCCCTCGTGCGCACATCACGAATCAGCGCACGGTAGAGGTGTTTCGCGATCTGGGCATCGAGGATCGCGTGCGCGCCCTCGCCACGTCCAACGAACTGATGTCGAACAACGTGTGGGCGACCAGCTTTGCCGGCACGGAACTCGCGCGACTGCAGACATGGGGCACCGGCATCGCCCGCAAGTCCGACTACGAGGCGGCGAGCCCCTCGCAGATGTGCAATGCACCGCAGCACCTGCTCGAACCGGTCATTCTCGCGGCGGCGCGTGAATATGGTGCGCAGATGCTCTTCAATACGGAGCTGGTGTCCATCCGGCAGACTGATGAAGCGGTTTATTCGCGGCTTGTCGATCGCGTGACCGGTGAGGAGATCGAAGTGATTTCCGACTACGCAGTGGGCGCGGACGGCGCGCAGAGCGTGGTCGTGAGGGATCTCGGCTTCGAGATGGACGGCGAGATGGGACTGGGTTGCGCGGTCAACTGCTGGCTGGAAGTCGATCTGGCGAAGTACACGGCGCACCGCCCTGGCGTGCTGTACTGGATGACCCAGCCGGGCAGCGACTACTGGGTGGGCAGCGGCACCTGGATCTGCGTGCGCCCGTGGAACGAATGGGTACTGCTCTTCATGTATGACCCGAAGGAAGGCGAGCCCGACCTCAGCGAGGAAGCGGTCATCGCGCGCGCCCGCGCCACCATCGGCGAAGCGGACATCCCCGTGCGCGTGAAAGCCGTTTCGAAGTGGAACATCAACCGGATGGTCGCGCGCACCATGGTCAAGGGCCGCGTGGCGATTGCGGGCGACGCCGCGCACCGGCATCCGCCGGCCAACGGGCTTGGCTCGAATACCTCCGTGCAGGACGCGTTCAATCTGGCCTGGAAACTCGCGATGATCGTCAAGGGCGAGGCATCGCCCGCGCTCCTGCAAACCTACTCCGACGAGCGGCAGCCGGTTGCCAGGGGCGTCGTGAACCGCGCGATCAAATCGGTCGGCGAGATGCTGCCGATTGCGAGCGCCCTCGGCTTCTCGCAAGGGCAAAGCGCTGCGGACGGCTGGGCCTCGCTCGCCGAACTGTTCTCGGACAGCGAGACCGGCAAGGCGCGCCGCAAGACACTTGCGCAGGCCGTCGATCAGCAAAACTATCAGTTCAACTGTCATGGCGTCGAGTTGGGGCAGCGCTACGAATCGGCTGCGATCGTGCGCGATGGCGCCACCTTCCCTGCCGCATGGCGCGACCCCGAACTGTATTACCACCCCACCACGACGCCCGGCGCGTATCTTCCCCACGCGTGGATCGAGCGCGAGGGCAAGATGATATCGACGCTCGATGTGGTCGGCAACGGCGTGTTCACGGTGATTACGGGTCGCGGCGGCGAGGCCTGGCTGGACGCGGCGCGGCAGATCGGCGACGAGTTTGGCATCAGGATCGAGGCGATGTCGATCGCGCACGCGACCGGTACGTTCGACGCATACGGCCAGTGGGCCGCCCAGAGGGAGATCGAGGACGATGGCTGCGTGCTGGTGAGGCCAGACCGCTTCGTCGCCTGGCGCTGCGGCACACGCGCGCCGGATCCCGCGATGGAACTGCGGCGCGTGCTGACACAGGTGCTCGGCGCCGCACCACGCACAACGAATGGTACAGCGGAGCATGCAGGCGGCGTGGCCGCGTGACACGGGAGTAGACGTTATGACATCGACAACGGCAAAGCGCGCGCATTTCGGCGTTCATTCGATCGACCATTTCGCGCTCGATGTGCCGGGCCTCCAGGAAGCCACGCGCTTTCTCGACACCTTTGGCTTCGATCTGGAATCGCGGGCGGGCGAGTTGCTGCTGCGCACGCCGCAAAGCGATCACGTGTGGGCGAAGGTCCGCGAGGGCACGCGCAAGCAACTCGCGTATCTCGCGTTGAACTGTTACGCCGACGACTTCGTGCCGCTATGCGAGCAGATCCTGGCAGCCGGTGCAACCGCCGCCGCGCCCGCGCGGCTCGCGCCGGACGACGGCTTCTGGTTCCACGATCTGGATGGCAACCTGTTGCAACTCAAGGCGGGCGTAAAGACGTCGCCCGGCTGCACGCCGGCCTTGGGCCGGAAATCGGCGCCCTTGCGGTTGCGCGGTGCATGCGCACGCGCCGACGCACCGGTTACACGACCCTCGCGGCTTTCTCATGTCCTGATGTTCACGCCAGACGTGCGGGGCGCGGTCGCATTCTACGAACGCGCATTGGGCCTCACGCTATCCGACGGGTCTGAGGGTATCGTCGCGTTCCTGCATGCGCGCCACGGCAGCGATCATCATCTGATTGCATTCGCGCACGGTGCGGCGAAGGGATGGCACCACAGCGCATGGGATGTTCCGGATATCGAAGCGGTCGGACTCGGCAAGATGCAGATGCAGCGCGCGGGCTACGTCGACGGATGGGGTGTGGGGCGCCATGTGCTCGGATCGAACTACTTTCAGTACGTGCGTGATCCGTGGGGTTCGTTCTGGGAATACTCGGCCAATATCGACTACGTCGGAGCCGGCACCGCGTGGCCCGGCGGAGATCATCCGCCCGAGGACTCTCTGTATCTGTGGGGCCCGGACGTGCCGGCGTATTTCTTTGAGAACACCGAAGCTTGAAACGCACGGTGCGAACGGCTGGTGGTGGCCTGGCAAGCGGGGCGCCGTGCCCACGTGACCAGGCTCACCGGCATAGGATCTGAACGCGGCGCACACACGCAATACTCGGATGATTGATGTGCGATGTGCCGCCGCGTCATATCGTGGTCGGTTGGCGGATCTCATCCCCAAAGCGGCCATCACTTCGCTGTGAGTCAATTTGTCTGGTATGGGTCGAAAGTGTGAGTTCGCTGATGCAGGGAGCTGACGCCGGGCCGCTCGATACTGCCACCGACAGCATTCCCGCGCATTGCCGACGTAGAACCCACCACGCCCCAATGTCGGCAAAGGCCGACGACGCGACGTACATCATCAGTGGTCGAAGGGCCGTTGACCGAGCGAAGGAGTCGCACGAATATCCAATCGGTGGTCGCGCTGAGTGACTCTTCCTGGCCGATAGCACCAGTTCGATGAGCGCTTTTCAGCGCAGCCACTGTGGTTTTCAACCCCCGCTTAGGCGTGTTGGTGCGAATGCGTACAACCGAGCCAATGCGACATTCACCGACAACGAGGCGTGGACATTGGCATGGAGTACCGGCAAGCGCTGGTCAGCCCGACATGAGTATCGCGTTTCCGTAGCTTCCGCGCTCCACGGTAGTCAGCGTCTGCTCGATTGTCATCGAGTGCCGCTGCGCGGCGATGAAAAAATTGACCCGACGAAGGATCTGCCAGAAAGTCTTCTCAAACGAACGGGCGCGTTCGGCATCCGTCATTCCCACCGCGAGCGGGTCCCCAAAATGCCAATGGTAGAGCACCGGCTGGCCAGGAAGCGCGTGAGCATGGTCGGCAACCTGGTCGCACATCGCGATAACGATGTCCATCCGCGGAGCCCATTCACCCGTGAATTCCAGCCAGCTCTTGGGACTGAGCAGGTCGAGGTTGGAAATGCCCGGGCGCAATTGCGCCATCGCGAGCGGATGAACGCGGGTTGTCGGCTTTGCCCCCGCACTGAATACCTCGAAACTGTCGCCACCCAGTTCCCGCACCAGGGCTTCGGCCATGATGCTGGACACTGAATTTCCTCGGCCGAGAAACAGTACCTTGCGTTTTCTGGTCACACCACGACCCCGCGTCTTCTGCTCTTTTTGTGTTCGCCATTCTGCCGGGCCTATCGCATGTCAGTGACATTACAACAGAGGCGCGCAGGCTTCAGACCTGTCGAGGAACGGCGCGCGTTTCGCTGGAGCGTTGCCTAGCACTAACTGGGTAACATACGCTCTATGCAAACTCTGGGATGCTAATACCGAAAGATGCACGGCGGCAGCGGGAAATATCCTAATCCAGGGTAAATCCGGTGCGCACACTCGAAGATATTGAGAAGAACTCTGTCGACCTGAAGGCCTCAAGGCTCGCGGCGACGATTGAACGCGACAAGTTCGAACGGCGACTCAACGAGCGTCCGCGTAAGACGCTTAACTTTGACGCGCATGCCGAGCGCTTCCATCAATCTGTGCATCGACCGGTTGAATCCACGGAGTGAAATGGACGCCTGAGCGTCCGAGCGACTGTGAGAGCGAACGATGCTTTCTGGCCGACTACCGTCCGATGCGGTCGACCGTACTCGATATCGCAACATGGTTTGCAATCTGGCCGACAAGACTTTTCTTAATAGTCCCGCGGACCCTCCTTTAATCCAAGCCTTAAAGCATCCGTCGCAACACATCGTTACGCGCAAGCAATTGATGCTTGATTACCGCGAGTACATGCAGCATCACTAGCCCGGCCAGCGTCGCACAACTTACGCGATGCATAGCAAACAACTTGTCCGTTAGCTGGCCTTTCTGGAACGGCGTGCGGATCTCAAACAGCCCGAAGAAAGAATATCCGTTTGATACCATGAAGAAGCCACTTATAAGCACAGCGAAGATCGTGACATAAATTACGCCGTGTATGAAGCGCGCCAGCGATTGCTGCCAGACGGACACACCGGGCAACTCGCGTAGCTCGGGTCGAATCAGTTTCCAACCCACCCGAAACGGAAAGAGTACGAGGAGTACCGTCCCGATCGACATATTCAGTTGCGACAGGAAGTCATGGACGGGTCCACTGCCGATCCGGGCGAGCGTGTAGCCAGCGATGCTAGCGTAGATGATGCTGGCGGCAAACGTCCAATGGAAAAATCGCGCAACGCCGTCGTAACGGTCGAGGGCGCCCCCGCTCGTCGCCCGGCGCAACGTGCGCGAGCCAGAGTGATCTGTTTGCGCGGTCACGATGCTCCGTTCGTCTGCAAGAGCGCCACATGACATCTTTCCGATGGTCGGCTCCTCAGCCCTTTCAACTGTGAGGGCGCGGGCCGACATCGTGGCACCGCTCGCCGTCAGCAGCGCCCGTCTCCATTTTGATATCATCTCTTCTCCGCAAGAACGTTCAGCCTTGCGAAAAATAACTCAAAAAAATGTGAAGTCGGATCCCAAATCGGCAAACGATTGGCACATTTATTATCTATGCATTACTCGCTCTGAAACGCACTTACAGCGTTCCGCTTGAGGCACTTGACCTTGGAGTTCGATCAGCGGCTAGATGCGCAGAGAGCTTCGTCCCGATTGAAATAATTCGCAATCCGCCGATGGTCTTGGGAACCTGGCGTTGATAGCAATCGCGATGAGCGGATGTCAAGAAGTCTGTACAAATCAGGCGTTCGAATGACTCGGCCAAGGCCCTGCCCGATGACTTGAAGTGGCCGAGAGCACCAGTTCGACGGTCTCAGAAAAGCGGACGTTGATTTCGCCGAAGGCAGCTTTCTGGGGAGGGCTTCTGTGAATGAGTACAGTCGGCCAAGAGGCGTCGGTCGTCAACGGTATCAGTCGGTCGCTCTGACGTCGGTTACGCATGTCGTTTCAGCCGTTGATGCCCTCTTCGATACTTCGGAATTCAAGCAGTTCATATCAACAGCGACGGCAGTCGGTGCCGGATGCGGCGAAAACATCGCGGACCGCCGTTATGCATTGGGCCAACCTAGCCGCTGCGCTCGATGAAGCGAGGCTCGGACGACAGCCCGATGAAAAGGTGCGATGAGCGTAATGTAGGCTCGGCCCAGCGGACGATTGTAGAAAACGAGCGTCGTCACTGTGAGGCGGGATCGACTGTGTGATGACGGCTGCACGAGGACCGACACGCGGAAATCCAGATGCGTGTCATCCTCGCCGAGAACGATCTCGTCATCCGATCGTTCGAATACATGAAACAGGCTGATCCTGTCCCCTCCTTTCTCCTTGAAGTCAACTGTTGTCTTCAAGCCGAGCGGCCGCACGAGAGTGTCCCGGATTCCCAGCAGCATCGCAATCCATGCGGGCTGGTTGGCAAAGACGTGTCGTGCCAGCGCCTCTACGTCGTAGCATGCTCCTTCTGGCAGATCCACGGAGAACGCGTCCGCGAAAT